>DASTKT010000018.1:0-17724 GCA_035715725.1 Longimicrobiales bacterium
GCCGCCGTGCCCCGCCGTGCCCCGCCGTGCCCCGCCGTGCCCCGCCGTGCCCCGCCGTGCCCCGCCGTGCCCCGCCGTGCCCCGCCGTGCCCCGCCGCGACGTAACGTGGGGGCGCCGCGTCGCCCGGCGCCAGCCCGCGACCGCGCCGCCGCGGTCCGTATGCGCCGAGGGGGAGAGCCGCCGACGGCGACCCTCCCCCTTCCCGGCCTCCCGGCGCGGCGTCAGCGCGGCGGTTTCTGCTCCGCCGTCGCCTCCTTCACCGTCGGGTTCGCCGCGGCGTAGCGCTGGGCCGCCGCGAACAGGGCCTGCGGGCTCGGCGCGCGGCGCAGCACCTCGACCGCCGCCCGAACCTGCGGATCCTCCGCGTTCAGCCGCTGGCGGACCGCCTCCTCGCCCCATTTCGCGCGCGCGATCTCGATCCCGATCTCACGCGCGATCTCCGTCGACGCGCCGTTGTAGACCGCGCGGTCCACCTTCACGCCCTTCTGAGCGAGTGCCGAGTAGAACTCCTCGAGCATCTGCGGCGTGACCGAGAACCGGCGCTCCAGCTCCGGGTGCTTGTGCACGTAGGCGACGCTGTAGGCGAAGCGCGTGTCCGTGTACGCCGAGCCGTTCTGCTTCAGCGCCTGCAGGAACGCCTTCTCCGCGGTCGTGAACGTGTCCGGCTCGACGATCAGGTCGGGCGTGATGCCGCCGCCGCCGAGCACCTTGCGCCCGGAGTCCGTGTGGTAGATCGGCTTGGCCGCGCTGTCGGCGGCGACCGAGTCGATCGGCTCGCCGTCGTCGTCGTGCGTGCCGATGCCGTACGGCTTCTGGATGGACCGCCCCGACGGCGTATACCACCGCGCCGTGGTCAGCTTCAGCCAGTTGCCGCCGGAGATCGGGAAGAGCGTCTGCACCGAGCCCTTGCCGTACGACGTCTGGCCGAGGACGAGCGCCCGGTCGTGGTCCTGCAGCGCGCCGGCCAGGATCTCCGAGGCCGACGCCGTATACGGGTTGACGAGCACCACCATCGGCATCCCCGGGAACTCGTCACCGTCGACCGCCGGGTACTTCTGGCTCTGCCCGGCCACGCGGCTCCGCGTCTCCGAGACCACCTGTCCCTTGGTCAGGAACAGGTCGCCGATCGAGACGCCCTGGTCCAGCAGGCCGCCCGGGTTGTAGCGGAGGTCGAGCACGAGCTGCTTCATCCCCTGACCGCGCAACCGGTTGATCGCCTGCCGGAGCTCGTCCGTCGAGCTCTCGCTGAAGACCGTCAGGTTCACGTACCCGACGCCCGGCTCGAGCATGTACGCCGCCGGCACCGAGCGCACGTGGATCTCCTCGCGCACCACGTGGAAGGGGATCGGGTCGTCCATCCCGGGGCGCAGCACCTTCAGGTCCGCGGCGGAGCCCTTCGGCCCGCGCAGCTTCGCCACCGCCTGGTCTTCGCTCCACCCCTTCGCCGACTCGCCGTTCACCTCGATGATCGCATCGCCGGCCTGCATGCCGGCGCGGTCGGCCGGCGTCCCCGGCAGCGGCGCGACCACCGTGATCCAGCCGTCGCGCTTCGCGATCTGGATGCCCAGCCCGCCGTACTCGCCCTGCGTCTTGATCCGAAGGTCCTCGTACTCCTTCGGATCCATGAAGACGCTGTGCGGGTCGCCCAGCTCCTGGAGCATCCCGTCGATGGCGAAGCGGTAGAGCTTGGACGGGTCCTCCTGCTCCACGAAGGAGTCGGAGACACGGTGCAGCACCTCGTCGAAGAGCCGGGCCTGGAAGTAGACGTTCCGCTCCTGGCCCATCCCCTTCTGCAGGAACCATCCGCCCGTAACCAGGGCCGTGACCGCCACCGCCACCGGCGCGACGATCGATCGCTTCAGTTTCATCCGTCCTCCAGTGCCGCGACGAGGCCGCCGTCACGCGGCCGGTACCTGCTGCTGGTCTAACCCTCCCCGGAGGGGAAAGTTTCGGGAAAAAGCCGGGCGAGCAGCCGCCGGACCTCCCGCTGGACCTCGTCCACCGAGCCGGTCCCGTCCAGGACCACGATGTCCGGTCGGTCCTGGGCCAGCAATCGGTATGCCTCCACGACCCGGCGGTGGAATTCCCGACCGGCCTGCTCGATCCGGTCGTCCGCGAAGCCCGCCTGCCGCCGCCGGGCTTCGCCCAACTCCGCCGGAACGTCAAGCAACACCGTGAGATCCGGTCGCAGTCCCCCGGTCGCGAAGTCGTTCAGCTCGTCCACCACCGCCGCGCCCAGCCCGCGGCCGTACCCCTGGTACGCCAGCGAGGAGAGCGTGTAGCGATCCGCTACGACGACCATGCCGGCCTCGAGGGCCGGGCGGATCCGCTCCTCGACCAGGATGGCCCGGGCCGCCAGCAGGAGCAGCAGCTCGGCCCGCGCCGGGACGTGGCCGCTCTCGAGGATGACCCGCCGGATCTGCTCGCCTTCGGGCGTGCCGCCCGGCTCGCGCACGCGCAGGCTCGGGATTCCCTCGGCCTCCAGCCAGTCCACGAGGAGGCCGACCTGGGTGGTCTTCCCCGAGCCTTCCGGCCCCTCGAGGACGACGAAGAGGCCGCGCGCGGCGCGGCCCCGGCGGTCGGGGTGGTCGGTCGCGGCGGCCTCGGTCGGCCTCGGACCCGCATTCGCATTCGCGTCTGACGCGTCGCAGACGGCCATCGGATCGAATGCGGATGCGGGCGGGATTCCCCGCCTATTCGTAGTAATCCATCCCCAGGTGCGTGATCTCCTTCTCGCCCTGGAGGTGTCGCAGCGTGTTCTTCAGCTTCATCTGCTGGATGAAAAGATCGTGCTCCGGGTACAGCTCGGGCGCGGTCATCGGGCTCTTCCAGTAGAAGGACAGCCACTCCTGGATGCCGTGCAGCCCGGCCCGCTGGGCCAGGTCGAGGAACAGCGCCAGGTCGAGGACGATCGGCGCCGCCAGGATCGAGTCACGGCACAGGAAGTCGACCTTGATCTGCATCGGGTAGCCGAGCCACCCGAAGATGTCCAGGTTGTCCCACCCTTCCTTGTTGTCCCCACGCGGCGGGTAGTAGTTGATCCGCACCTTGTGGTAGACGTCGCCGTACAGCTCGGGGTAGAGCTCCGGCTGGAGGATGTAGTCGAGCACGCCGAGCTTCGACTCCTCCTTCGTCTTGAAGGAGTCCGGGTCGTCCAGGACGAGCCCGTCCCGGTTGCCCAGGATGTTGGCGCTGAACCAGCCGTGCAGCCCGAGCATCCGCGCCTTGAGCGCCGGCGCCAGCACGGTCTTCATGAACGTCTGGCCCGTCTTGAAGTCCTTCCCCGTGATCGCCACGCGCTTCTCGCGCGCCAGCTCCCAGATCGCGGGGAAATCGACGGTCAGCCCCGGCGCGCCGTTCGCGAACGGCACCCCCTCGGAGAGCGCCGCGTACGCGTACAGCATCGACGGCGCGATCTGCGGGTCGTTGCGCTCCATGGCCGCCTCGAACGCGGCGAGGCTCTGGTGCACCTCCGACGGCTGGAGGTAGATCTCCGTCGAGCCGCACCAGACCACGACGAGCCGGCTGCAGCCGTTCCGCTCCTTGAAGTCGCGGATGTCCTGCCGGAGCTGCTCGGCGAGGTCGCGCTTGTTCTTGCCGCGCTTGACGTTCTCCCCGTCCAGGTTGCGCACGTAGCTCTTGTCGAACACCGCCGGCATCGGCTTGATGCCCTGCAGGAACTCGCGGCTCGGCTCCAGGTCCCGCAGCTCCAGCACGCCGGCCTTGACCGCCGCCTCGTACGCGCTGTCCGGGATCGGGTCCCACGCGCCGAACACCAGGTCGTCCAGCGCCGCCAGCGGCACGAACTCCTTGATCATCGGGTTGCGGTTCTCGGTCCGCTTGCCGAGGCGGATGTGGCCGAGCTGCGTGAGCGAGCCGATCGGCTGGGCCCGCCCGCGACGCACCGCCTCGACGCCCGCCACGAACGTGGTCGCCACGGCTCCGAGCCCCACGAGCAGGACGCCCAGCTTCCCTTCCGCCGGCTTGATGTCGGTCCTACGGCTCATTCGATTCCTCACTCCTGATCCCGCCGGCGGCGGCCAGCTCGTCATCGAGTGGCACGCCGCGGGCGTGCTGGTAGACCCACACGATGCGTTGGACGGTCGTGATGGCGCTGAGGACGGCGAGGAGGATGACCACCACCTTCAGCACGACGCCCCGTCCGCCCTCCCCGAAGAGGAGGGCCGAGAGACCGATGAGGACGACCCGCTCGGCGCGTGGCACCAGGCCGACACGGCAGTCCAGCCCCATGGACTCGGCGCGGGACCGAGTATAGCTGATCATGAGCGAGCCCGCCATTGCGAGCATCGTCCAGTAGATCATGGCCACGTCGCCGAGCTGGATGCGGTAGTCGTTGTAGAGCGAGAGGATGCCGAAGAAGACCGCGATCTCGCTGATGCGGTCGAGCGTCGAATCGTAGAATGCCCCGAACTTGCTGCCCAGCCCGCTCAGGCGGGCCACGCGGCCGTCGAGGATGTCGAACAGCCCGCCGAGCAGCACCAGGAAGCCGGCGGTCCGGACGTGGTGGCCGTGGAACGCCACCGCGGCGCCGCACGTGACCAGGAAGCCGATCGTCGTGAGCGCGTTCGGGTGGACCCTCCTCTCCACGAGCCAGTCGGTCAGCGGATTGAGGATCCGGTAGGCTCCGCCGCGCAGCGTCTCGAGCGAGCGCATCGAATCCTCAGGAGGGGAGGATGATCCTCGACTGCGTCGCCGCCTCCATCCCCTTGCCGATCTCCTCGTTCACGCGCGCGAGCACCTTGTCGAAGTTGCTCTGCGCCGCGATCAGCGACTGGTAGACCGAGCTCCCCTGAAGGTCGGAGAACGCCTTCTCGTAGGCCTCGGCCGTCGCCGCGGCCGGCTCCTGCCCGCGCTCCAGGGCACGCGCGACCTCGACCTCCAGCTCCGCGAGCTGGTTCAGCAGCGCCGTCAGCCCCGGATCCTCGCTCACCCGCTGGCGCGCCCGCGAGAGCGCCTGATACTCCGGCGTCTGACCGAGATGCCGGCCCAGCTCGCGCGCCCGGTCCATCGTCGTCTCGAACATGTCTCACCCCTCCACGGACCCGGGGGCCGCCGCGAGCACCATGCGCTCGCGACCGGCCAGATCCCGCAGCACGCGGGCACCCTCGTAGGCGCCCGTCTCGTCGATTCGCTCCGCCACCGCCGCCGCCTGCCCCAGCCCGACCTCCACCGCCAGGAGTCCACCGGGCGCGAGGTGCGACGGCGCGCCGCGCACCAGCGGCTCGATCACGTCATACCCGGCCGCCCCCCCGAACAGCGCGCCCGCCGGCTCCCATTCCAGCACCTCCGGCGCCAGCGTGGCCCGGTCGCGCTCCGCCACGTACGGCGGGTTCGACACGATCACGTCGAAGCGCTCGTCGGCCAGCACCGCATCCCACAACGACCCCGCCCGCAGCTCGATCCGCTCGCCCAGCCCCAGCGCGTCGGCGTTCTCCCGCGCCAGCTCCAGCGCCGCGGCCGACACGTCCGTGGCCACCACGCGTCGGAACGGGCCCTCCTTCGCCAGCGACAGCGCGATCGCGCCGGAGCCGGTGCCGAGGTCGAGCGCCGTCAGGCGCCGCTCCCCCGCCCCGTCCGACCGGCGCGCCCACTCCAGCACCGCCCCGACCAGCTCCTCCGTCTCCGGCCGCGGGATCAACACGCGGCGGTCGACGCGCAGCTCGAGCTGTCGGAAATGCGCCGTGCCCACGATGTACTGGACCGGCTCGTGCTTGAGGCGCCGCCGCACGGCCGCGCGGAACCGCTCCAGCTCCGCGTCGCTCACGGGTCGGTCGTGCTGCAGGTAGAGCTGGAGCCTACCGATGCCGAGCACCCAGGCCAGCAGCAGCTCCGCCTCCAGCCGGGCGTTCTCGACGCCCCGCTCCGCCAGCACATCCGCGGCCTTGCGCGCGAGCGGGAGTGCGGTCTCCGCCACGCCTCAGACCGCGGCCGACGCCGAGGCCTCCAGGTGCTCCGTCTCCCGCGCGAGCTTCAGCGCCTGGACCAGCTCGTCGAGATCTCCGTCCAGCACGTCCTGCAGCCGGTAGAGCGTGAGCCCGATGCGATGATCGGTCACGCGTCCCTGCGGGAAGTTGTACGTCCGGATCTTCGCCGAGCGGTCGCCGGTGCCAACCATCGTCTTGCGCTCGCGCGCCCGCTCCGCCTCCTGCGCCGCGAGCTTCGCGTCCAGCAGCCGGCTGCGCAGCACCTTCAGCGCCTTCGCCTTGTTCTTGTGCTGCGACTTCTCATCCTGGCACGTGACGACGACGCCGGTCGGGATGTGCGTGATCCGCACCGCCGAGTCGGTCGTGTTGACCGACTGGCCGCCGGGGCCCGAGGAGCGGTACACGTCGATCCGGAGCTCCTCCTCCTTGATCTCGACGTCCACGTCCTCCGCCTCCGGCAGCACCGCGACGGTCGCCGCCGAGGTGTGGATCCGCCCCTGGCTCTCCGTCGCCGGCACGCGCTGCACGCGGTGCACGCCCGACTCGTTGCGCAGCTCGCCGTACGCGTCCTTCCCCCGGACGACGAAGACGACCTCCTTGTACCCGCCGATCTCGCCCTCCGAGACGTCCACCAGCTCGACGGCCCAGCGCTTCCGCTCGGCGTAGCGCGCGTACATGCGGAACAGGTCGCCGGCGAACAGGCCGGCCTCGTCGCCGCCCGTCCCCGCCCGGATCTCCACGACCGCCGCGCGGTCCGCCAGCGGGTCCTTCGGCAAGAGCAGCCGCCGCAGCTCGGCGCCGAGCGTCTCCTCCTGCGCCGCGAGGTCCTCGACCTCCGCCCGCGCCAGCTCGCGCAGGTCCGCATCCTCGCCCGACTCCGCGAGCTCTCGCGCCTCGCCGAGCTGAGAGCGCACGCGCCCGAGCCGCTGCGCCACCTCGACGGTCGGCGTCAGCTCGGCGTGCTCGCGCGCGACCTCACGCAGCGTCGCCGGGTCGCCCAGCGTCGCCGGATCCGCGAGCCGCGCGGTCAGCGTCTCGTATTTCCGCAGGATCTCCGGAATGCGTTCTTCCCACTTCATAGCCACAAAACCGAAAGAGCCGGGACGACGCCCGGCTCTCGGTCACTCCTCGGTCGTCGCCGCGGCGGGTTGGGTCTGCGTGCCCCACTTCTGCCGGAAGCGCTCGACGCGCCCCGCCGTGTCGATCAGCTTCTGCCGACCCGTGTAGAAGGGGTGGCAGCTCGAGCAGATGTCCGTGTGGATGTCCTTGCTCGTGCTGCGCGTCTGCCAGCTGTTGCCGCACGCGCAATGGACCGTCGCGGTCTGGTACTCGGGATGGATATCCGCCTTCATCGCGCTCGCCCTCATCTCAAAAGGAAGGGGCCGCGGAGGCCCCGTAACCTAGGAAAGATAGCGGAACCCGGCGCTTCTTTCAAGCGGCCGGCGGCGCCGCGGCCGCGCGGCGGCGGGCCGGCGCGGGCACCCGCGGACGGCCCAGCACCCGGGCGGCGACGAGGAGCAGCAGCGCAGCCGCGGCGGCGCCCGTGGCGAGCCAGTCGCCCCAGCGCACGAAGAGGGTCAGCCCGTCCGTGGTGTACACCGTCGCGATCCGCAGCTCCGGCCGGAACAGCGGCGTCTCCTGATAGGTGCGGCCGAGCGGGTCGATGAACATCGAGATCCCCGTGTTCGCGGAGCGCGCGATGCCGACACGGGTCTCCAGGGCGCGCATGACCAGGTGCGCCGGGTGCTGCCAGAGCGCGCTGGTGCGGGAGTACCACGGCTCGCGGCCGTACCACGAGTCGTTCGTCATGTTCACCAGGAACGCGGCGCCCTCCTGGCGGTAGACCCGCGCCAGCGGCGCGAAGATCGACTCGTAGCAGATCGCGATGCCGAAGCGGCTCCCGTCGGCCGCGCCGTAGAGGTCGGTGCTGCGGCCGTGGCCGAGGCCGCCGAACCACTGGAGCGGGCCGGTGAAGCGCTCCAGCGCGGCCGGGTCGATGAACGGGATGCGCTCGACGAACGGCACGAGGTACTGCTTGCTGTAGGTGGCGCCGCTGATCCCGTCGGGCGTCATGAGAAACGCCGAGTTGTAGATGGTCGGCTGCGCCTGGGCCGGGTCCCACTCGTAGCCGTAGGCGCCGACGACGATCGGTGCGCGCACCGCGCGCGCGAGCTGCTGCACCCGCGCGCTCACGCCGGCCGCGTCCGGGGCGGTGATCAGGAGCGGCAGCGCGACCTCCGGCCAGACGACGAGGTCGACCGAGCCCGGCGGCACGCGGGACGTCAGGTCGATCAGCGCCGTCATCGAGGAATCGACGGCGCGGAGCCGGTCCATCTTGAGGTCCTCCGGGATGTTCGGCTGGATCACGGCGACGCGGGCGGCGGGGCGCGGCTCCAGCGTGGCGGCGCGCCAGAAGCCGTACGCGACCGGGAGCGCTACCGCCACAACCGCGAGCGAGGCGAGGCGGACGGGAGCGCGCCGGCGGCGCACCGCCAGGATGGTCTCGGCGACGAGGCCGTTGACCAGCACGAGCCAGAACGTGAGGCCGCGGGCGCCGACCAGGTCGGCCGCGCCGGCCACGCGGGGGAACGAGCTGAGCGCGGAGCCGAGCCCGAGCCAGGGGAACGAGAGGTCGCCGAGGTGGCCCTGCAGCCACTCGAGCGCGGTCCACAGCACCGCGGCGGCGACGGCGAGCGGGACGGCGCCGAGGCGCTCGCGCAGGTACACGACGCCCCACGCGAACGTGGCCGTGAAGCCGGCCAGCACGAGCACGGTTAGCGTGAACGCGAGGATCGCGAGCGGCGTGTAGTAGATGAGGGCGACGATGAGCCAGTAGAGCAGCAGGCCGAAGTAGACGAGGCCGAGCAGGTAGCCGGCGCGGACGGCGGCCCAGCGCGACGCCGGCTCCGCGGGGAGCTCGGCGAGGTAGAGCAGGAACGGCACGAGCGCGATGAACGGCGGCGCGAGCAGGCGCACCGGCGGGAACGACATGACGAGCAGGAGCGCCGACAGGAGCGGCAGCAACCTGTGGCCGCGCGGCGGGACGAAGGCCCGGCCGGCGCGGCGGACGGCGCTGGCGAGCGTCACGCCTCGATCTCTCTCCCTTCCTCGGCCGATTGGTACGCGAGCCGGATGAGCCGCATGAGCCGGACCTGGTCGTAGGGAAGCTCGATGGCGCGGTCGCCGTGCGTGACGTCCAGGAAGTGGCGCAGGAGCTGGCGGTACGACGCCGTATAGGCGTTGCCGGCCGTGGCCTGCACCTGCGGCGTCACGTCGACGAGGCCGTGCTCGAGCTCCTTGTAGACGGCGAGCGGCGAGAGCGAGCCCGAGCCGTGCGTGCCGTGCAGCTCGAGGTAGTGGCGGTCCCGCTTTCCGAGCAGGCTCCAGGTGACCTCGAGGCTGAGGATCGGGCCGTCCTCCAGCGTGCACAGCACGGCCGCGGAGTCCTCGACCTCGACCCCCTCGGCCGGGTGCAGGTGCGCGACGACGCGGCGGACAGAGGGGTAGTCGAGCATCCAGAGCGCCAGGTCCAGGATCTGGATGCCGAGATCCATCAGCGCGCCGCCGCCGGCCGTGGCGCGCCGGTGCCGCCAGGTCGGCCGGCTCAGCCGCACCTTCCGGTTCAGCCAGCCGGCCTTCAGGAAGAACACGTCGCCGAGCTCGCCGCCGCGCGCGAACGGCTTGAGCGCCAGGGCGTCCGGCCGGTAGCGGTTGTTCATGGCGACGACGATGGCGCGCCCGGTCTCCTCCGCCACGCGCAGCACCCGCTCGACCCCCTCCGGCGTCAGCGCGAGCGGCTTCTCGACGAGCACGTGCTTGCCCGCCCGCATCGCCGCGATGGCCTGCTCCTCGTGCAGGTAGCTCGGCGTGCAGATCAGCACGGCCTGGATCTCGGGATCGGCGAAGACGGCGTCGTCCTGCCGGTGCACCCGCGGGATCTCGAAGCGGCTGGCGAGCGCCTTCGCCTTGTCGTAGTCCACGTCGCAGACGGCGCCGACGCGGGCGCCCGGGAACTGCGCGAGCATCGGCAGGTGCACGATCTGGGCGATCGCGCCGGTGCCGAGCAGCCCGATGCTGAGCTCCGGCCGCGCGCTCATTGCTTCCCCCGGCGCGAGCTGACCTCCGTCCGGCCCGGCGCCATGAGCGCGCCGCCGATGCGCAGCCCGGCGTACTGCACGTCGCTGAGGCCGGCCAGCCGCAGCTCGCCGTAGAGGCGGAACCGGTCGCTCACCGGGTACTCCACGCCGCCGATGGCGGAGAGGCCGGCGGAGACCGAGTCCAGGAGGTCCTCGATGAACGTGTCCTGGATCGCCTCCCCCTGGCCGTTCAGCACGTGCACGCCCACGCCGCCGCCCACGTAGGTGAGCAGCCCGACGGGCGTGGTCCAGACGTAGTGTGCGTCGAGCTCGAGCGCGAGGTCGCTCCACTTCATCGGCTTGAGGTCGGCCGCCGTGATCTGCGCGCCCTGCCGCTCGAGCGCCGGCAGCCGGTTCAGCCGGTCCGCGAACCGTTCCAGCTCGCTGTCCCGGAAGCTGGACGACCAGTACGTCAGCGACGGCGCGATGCGCACCCCGGGTCCCATGTAGCCGAGGTCGACGCGGATGCCGTACGTCGGCGTCGACTGCACCTTGGCCGGCCAGATGACGCCGTAGGTGAGCCCGGCCCCGCGGAACGCGAGGTTCGTGTAGTCGTAGTCGGCGAGGTCCTGCGCCCGCGCGGTCGCGGGCGCGAGGATCGCGCACCCCAGGAGGAAGAGCAGGCGACGTCGCATAATGCTTCGTACTCCTTGGTTCGGCGTCCGCCGCCGGAGCGGCGCGGCACGTCAGTACAGGCGCTCGACGCGCGTGTCGCGGTAATAGGCGGCGAGGATGTCGCGGTACCCCTGGCCGGCGCGCGCCCGGCCGATCGCCCCCCACTGGCACATCCCGATGCCGTGCCCCCACCCCCCGCCGGCGACCTGGAGGCCGAGCCCGGCGGGCCCGGGCTGCGGCGTGAGTGCGCGGATCAAGCTGCTGTTCAGGATCCCGCCGGCCGGCGGCCGCAGCACCCAGCGGACCGAGTCGCCGCGCACGACGTACTCCGCGCTGTCGACCCGAACGCGCATGCGCCCCACCCGCCCCGAGGCCGTCGTGTCCAGGATCTCGACGCTCCGGACGCTCGCCACCGTGACCGGCCGGCCGGTGAACGCCGAGAGCCCCGCCTCCAGCGCCGCGCGGAGCTGCTCCGGCGTCCACGCCGTCGTCCAGCGGAAGCGGCCGGAGCCCTGGTCGTAGTACTGGCCGGTGTCGTCGATCCGATCCGACTCCGACTGCAGGTACGGGCGCGAGCCGCGCCACGGCCACGACTCCTGCATCGCGGCGGTGCGTCCGCCGCACGTCGAGTGGTAGTAGGCCTCGATCGGCGCGCCCTGGTACGTGACGATCTCGCCGGTCGTCTCCCACACCGCGCGGCTGGCCACGCTGTCCTCCGCCGCGACCCCGCCGTAGACCTGGTCCGCCGTCGTCGCGTAGTAATCGAAGCCGCGCGCGTCGCTCTTGCCGAGGTTCGCGATGGCGTAGGTGCGCGCGGCCACCGCCTGCACCTTGGCCGCCTCCACCTCGTTCGACTTGCGGGTGCCGATCTCCCCGGGCACGACGCCCATCAGATAACGCTCGAGCTCGATCAGGTTGACGGCGGTGACCCGGCCGTTCGTCGACGCCCGCACGAGCGCGGCGCCGCGATACGGCTTCGTCCCGATGAGCACGCTGCCCGGGCCCTCCGGGCGCACCACGACCGGCCCCTGGACCGGGCCGAGGCGGCCGCCCGTCTCGCTCGTGCCCACGACCTGCCCCGCGGCGTTCGCCGAGATCGTCCAGCGCGCCGAGGCTTCGTTCCGGGCGAGCGTCGTCCCGGAGGCCGAGATCGTGAACGGCGTGGTGGCGCCGATGACCACCTGCGGCGAGTCGACGGCGATCCCGACGCGGACCGTGGGCTCCGTCCGCGGGACGCCGCCGGGCGGCCCGCCGGCGGGCGGTGGGGCTGTCGGAGCGGTCGGCCCCGCCGTGCGGCACGCCGCGGCCAGCGCGAGGAGCGGGACCGCCGCTCGTGCGCGCGATGGACGGCCCGCTCTCACCGAGCGGCCTCCTCGAGCGCCTGGCGCATCACGTCCACGGTGAAGTCGATCTCGGCGTCGCCGTGGGCGAGGGAGAGGAAGTTCGCCTCGAATGCGGACGGGGCGAAGTTCACGCCGCGGCGCAGGCAGCCCCAGAAGAAGCGGCGGAACAGCTCGATGTCGGTGGCGCGGGCGTCCTCGAAGTTGCGGACCGGGCCCTCGACGAAGTGGAAGCCCCACATCCCGCCCATCGCGCCGCCCCAGGCCGGCAGGCCCAGCTCGCGCGCGGCGCCGAGCAAGCCATCCAGCAGCTGGTTCGCGCGCCGCTCCAGCTCCTCGTGGGGCCGGCTCTCGCGCAGGTGGAGGAGCTGCGCCACGCCCGCGGCCATCGCCAGCGGGTTGCCCGAGAGCGTGCCCGCCTGGTAGATCGGCCCCGAGGGCGCCACACGCTCCATGATCTCGCGCCGGCCGCCGTACGCCGCGACGGGGAGCCCGCCTCCCACCACCTTGCCGAGCGTCGTGAGGTCCGGAACGATGCCGAAGCGCTCCTGCGCCCCGCCGGGCGCGACGCGGAAGCCCGTCATCACCTCGTCGAAGATGAGGAGCGCGCCATGCTCGCGCGTGAGGCGCCGGAGCGCCTCGTGGAAGCCCTCGGCCGGCGGGATGTAGCCCGCGTTGCCGACGATCGGCTCGACGATCACGGCCGCGATGCGCTCGCCGTGGGCGCGGAACGCCGCATCCACCGCCTCGACGTCGTTGTACGGCACGGTCAGCGTGAGCGACGCGAGCGCGGCGGGGACTCCGGGCGAGTCGGGGAGCCCCAGCGTCGCCACACCGCTCCCGGCCTGCACCAGGAAGGAGTCGCCGTGGCCGTGGTAGCAGCCGGCGAACTTGAGCACGAGATCGCGCCCGGTGAAGCCGCGGGCGAGGCGGAGCGCGGACATCGTCGCCTCGGTGCCGCTGCTGACGAAGCGGACCATCTCGACCGAGGGCAGCATCCGGGTCACGAGCTCGGCCAGCTCGACCTCGGCGCCGGTCGGGATGCCGTAGCTCGTGCCGCGCGTCGCCGCGTCCTGGACCGCGCGCACCACCGAGGGGTGCGCGTGCCCCAGGAGGATCGCGCCCCAGCTCAGCACGTAGTCGACGTACTCGTTGCCGTCCACGTCCCAGACCCGGGCGCCGGCGGCGCGGTCGGCGAAGAACGGCTCGCCGCCCACCCCACGGAACGCCCGCACCGGCGAGTTGACGCCGCCCGGGATGAGCTCCTGCGCCCGGCGGAACAACTCCGCGCTTCTCGCTCGCTCGGCCACGCTACCGTCCCGCCTGGACCAGGTCCGCCACCAGGTCGTCCTCGGATGCATCGACGATCCGTGCCCGGACCACGTCACCGGGCCGCGCGTTCACCGCGCCGCGCAGCAGCACGGCGCCATCCAGCTCCAGCGCCTGCCACGGCGTGCGGCCCACCGCCGCGCCCGTCGGCTCCAGGCGATCGATAAGCACCGGGGCCACGCGCCCGACGAGCGCCTCGTTGCGCTCGAGCGTGATCCCGCGCTGCACGTCGAGCACGCGCTCGAGCCGCTCGCGCCGCACGGCCTCCGGCACCTGGTCCGGCATCGCCGCGGCGGACGTGCCCTCCTCCACCGAGTACGCAAAGGCGCCGAGATGGTCGAAGCGGAGCTCCTCGAGCAGCTCGAGCATCGCCTCGAAGTCCTCCTCCGTCTCCCCGGGGAAGCCGACGATGACCGTGGTGCGCAGCGCCAGCTCGGGGATCGCGTCGCGCAGCCAGCTCACCCGCTCCCGGATCGTGACCTGCCGCTCGGGGCGCCGCATGAGCTTCAGCACGCGGTCCGAGCCGTGCTGGATCGGCATGTCGAGGTACGGAAGGATCCGCTCCTCCCGCGCCATGAGCTCGACGAGCTCCGGATAGATCCCCGACGGGTACATGTAGAACAGCCGCAGCCACGGGATGCTCGTCTCGCGCAGCAGCGCCTCGAGCAGCTCGGGGAGCAGGCCGTGGCGAGACGTCGGAGCGGGAGAGTGGACGAGCGGGCGAGTGGGGGAGCCGGCGATCTCCCGCTCCGCCACTCGCCCGCTCCCCCGCTGCGCCGTCGGCCGCCCCGCCATCCCCTCGAACGGCTTCCCCGCGAAGTACAGCCCATCGTCCACCGCCTCGCCGCGGAGCAGGTCGCGGCCATACCAGGTCGTGTCCTGGCTGACGACGTTCAGCTCGACGACGCCGGCGGCCTCCAGCTCCCGGGCCTCGCGCACGAGCCGCTCGATCGGCGTCGAGCGGTGCCGTCCGCGCATCAGCGGGATCGCGCAGAACGCGCAGGAATGGTCGCAACCTTCGCTGATCTTCAGGTACGACGTGTGGCGCGTCGCCGTGGACAGCACCCGAAGCGGCCGCTCCATGGTGGGCGAGTCGGCCTCCGCGGGTAGGATCCCCCGGGCGCGCAGCTCCGGGACGAGGCGGTCGGCCTCGGTCAGCCCCAGGAACAGGTCGATCTCCGGGATCTCCTGCGCCAGCTCCTGCTTGTAGCGCTGCACGAGGCAGCCCACGGCGACGACCGCCCCCACCCGGCCGCGCTCCTTCAGCCGCACGGCATCGAGCAGCGCGTCGACCGACTCCTCCTTCGCCACGTCGATGAAGCCGCAGGTGTTCACGACCACGACGTCGGCGCCGTCCGCCTCCGCCGCCACGCGCGCACCCGTGCCGAGCAGCGTGGCCAGCAGACGCTCGCTGTCGACCGTGTTCTTGTCGCAGCCGAGCGTGACCAGGCCGACGCGCACGCCTGCGGCCGCGCCCCCGTGCGCGCGCCGCGCCTGGGTGGCGGGGCCGGCGGCGGGGGCGGCGGGGCCGGCGGGAAGGACCGGAAGCGGGCGACGGGGCTTGATGCTGTTCGTGGCCAATGGCAAACGATCTCCTCGAGACGGACGGGAATATACCCGGGCTCGCCCGGATCGGCCAACCGGAGGGCGGAACGTCCGAGCGGCCCGGTCACCCCGGGCCGCTCGCGATCGTTCGGCCTCCGTCCAGCCGGTCAGCCGCGCTCGACCACGTGGGCGTCCGCGGGCGGCGTGAAGCGGAACAGGTCCGAGCGCACCGGCGCGTTCGTGCGCAGCCCGGAGAGCTCGAAGTGGCGGACGTTGCCGTTGTCCTCGGTGATCTCGAAGCGGCGCGCGAGGTAGTCGCTCGGATCGATCCAGACGCGCAGCTTTCGATACCCCAGCTCCGCCGTGCTCCGCGGGACCAGCGTCAGGACGTACGCGTCGTGCCCCGCCACCTTCTCGCGGCCGTCCAGCGTGGCGATGAAGCGGCGCGCCGGATCGCCCAGGAACTGCGCCTGGAGGTCAACGCCGCCGCCCGCCGCCGCGGACGGCATGCGGATCACCTGCTTCGCGTCCACGCTCGGGTAATAGACCCAGAAGTAGCGGCCGTCGCTCACGATGACATCCCCGGCCGGCTCCGTGAAGCGCATGAGGAAGCGGTCCGGCCGGCGCTGGTACATCTTGCCGCGGCTCGTGTGCGAGTCCCCGAGCATCGGGTTCCGGAGCTGCTGGACGAAGTCCGCCTGCAGCGTCTGCACCTTCTGGTACGCCGCCGAGGCCCGGTTCAGGATCGCGGTGGCGCTCACGCCCTGCCGCTCCGGCGCGGCACCGCCGTCCGGCGCCGATTTCGTCGCGGACGCGGCGGGAATGGCCGGGACGGGCGCCGCCGCGGCCGGTGCCGCGGCGGACGCCGGAGCGTCGGCCGGGCCGGCTCCGCCCGCGGCCTCCGCCGCCGGAGTCGGGGCCGCCGGCCGGTCGGCCGGGGCCTGCGCGCTCGGCTCGCTCGCGGCGACGCTCGGCGAGCTCCGCGCGGCGCCGGCCGCCTCGCCGGCGCGCCCGCCGCGCCCGCAAGCCAGTGCGGCGACGCAGAGCGCCGCCGCGAGGGTTCGATGGATGACGGAGTTCGTTCGCATGGTCCGATGACTGTGGTCGTCCGGGCTCCGGTCTGGTACACGGCCCCGGAATCGGCGTTCCTCGGACCCGGCGCGCTACAGCGGGAAATCCGGGTAGGTCGCGTGGATGTGGCGCTGCTCCGCGAGCAGGATGCGGAACGGGACGGCATGGCGAGGATCGAGCGTCAGGCCGACGTGCCCCGGCTGCGCCCAGACCACTACCCCGACGATCGGGACCTCCTCGCCGCGGCTGAAGCGGAGCGTGCCTTCGACCGTGGCGCCGATGTCCGGCGCGGCGGCGTCGCCCGGGACGAGGCAGCGGACGCCCGACTCCGAGCAGTCGTAGACCGCCCACGCCATTCCCTCGCCCAGAAGTCGCGGGCGCTCCCGCACCGGGAAGCGCAGGCGGTAGGAACCGCGACGGTCCTGCGGGTTGATCGATGACACGGCGCTCCTTCCGGCTGGGGTGACCGGGTCACGCGCGGGGCGCCCGCACGGCGGCGGACGGCCGCGTGGCGGCGCGCGGCCGGCTCAGTCGTCGCCGCAGATCGCCGCCAGCGACTCGTAGCCGACCAGCACCTCGCGGGGGCGCGAGCCGTCGGGCGGCCCGAGCACGCCGGCCACGTGGAGCTGGTCGATGATCCGGGCGGCGCGGCCGTAGCCGATCTTGAGCCGCCGCTGGAGCAGCGACGTCGAGCCCTGCTGCGCCTGGATGCAGACCTCGGCGGCGTCGCGGAAGAGCTTGTCGCGCTCCTCGGTGCTGGCCTCGCCGAGCTCCGCGCCCGCCTCCTCGGCCTCGCGCGCGCGGACCGCCTCCAGGATGTCCTCCTCCAGCTCGTTCGGCATCGCCCGCGTGCGGCTCTGGTCGCGGTACCACTTCATGAGCCGGTCCGTCTCGTCCGTGGCCAGGTACGCGCCCTGGATGCGCACCGGGTCCGACGTGCCGGGCGGGAGGAAGAGCATGTCGCCGTTGCCGAGCAGCGCGTCCGCGCCGTTCTGGTCGAGGATCGTGCGGGAATCGACCTTCGCGCTCACGCGGAACGCGATGCGGCACGGGAAGTTCGCCTTGATCAACCCCGTGATGACGTTCACGCTCGGACGCTGCGTCGCCACGATGAGGTGGATGCCGATGGCGCGCGCCTTCTGCGCGAGCTGCGCCAGCGGCTTCTCGACCTCCGCCTGCACGGCCATCATCAGGTCCGCCAGCTCGTCGATGATGACGACGATGAACGGGAGCGGCCCGTCCTTGTAGATGTAGGCGTCCTCGTCCGTGCCGTCGCCGACCGGGTTCGCGCGCCGGATGATCTGGCCCTCCTCGACCCGGCGGTTGAATTCGCCGAGCGAGCGCACGCCGTTCACGGAGAGCAGCTCGTAGCGGCGCTCCATCTCGAGCACCGCCCACTTCAGCACGGTGGCTGCGTCCTGCGGGTTCGTGATGACCGGATGTCGCAGGTGCGGGAGGTCGCCGTACATGCTCAGCTCGACCATCTTCGGGTCGACCATGAGCAGGCGCAGCTCCTTCGGCGAGTGCCGGTAGACGAGGCTCGTGATGATCGTGTTGACGCACACCGACTTCCCCGAGCCCGTGGCGCCGGCGATCAGCAGGTGCGGCATCTTGGCCAGGTCCGCTACGTAGGGCTTCCCCGTCAGGTCCTTGCCGAGCGCGAGCGGGAGTGCGCCCTTCGCCTTCTGGAAGACGCCCGCCTCGAGGATCTCCCGCAGCGAGACGACCTCCGCCTGCGGGTT
>DASTKT010000019.1:0-4643 GCA_035715725.1 Longimicrobiales bacterium
CACCTTGCCGCACACGCCACCCGGCGGACGCCTCCCGCGTCGCCACCACGCTCCGCGCTCGTGCTGCCTCGTCGACCGTGACCACCTCGACGGCGTACAGGTAGTCCGCGGCGAGGTCGAGCGGCGGCCCCCACGGCCTCAGGGGGCGAACATTTCCGCCAGGGCGGAGAGCACGTCCGCCTGCGTCTCCTCCGCGAGACGGCCCAACCGCTTCACCAGGCGGGTCTTGTCCACGGTTCGGATCTGGTCCAGCACGACCTCGCCGTCCTTGCCGTCGAACGAGCACGCCACCCGCGTCGGGTAGTCGCGCCCCTTCGTGGTCATCGGCGCCACGATCACCGTACGGATGTAGCGGTTCATCTCGTCCGGGGAGATGACGAGGCATGGGCGGGTCTGCCGGATCTCGCTGCCGACGGTGGGGTCCAGGTTGACCAGGTACACGTCGAAGCGCCGCATTACCACTCCCACTCCTCCGCATCCCACTCGCTCCCGCCTGGCGCGTCGGCGTCGAGCAGGACGTCCTCGCCTTGCGCCGCCATGGCCTGGAACGCTTCCGCCCAGCCGCGCCGCGGATGCGAAGCCGAGCGGATGATGATCTGATTCGGCTGCACCTCGAGCTCGACCTCATCGCCGAGGCCGCTCTGCTCGAGAAGCGGCTTCGGGATGCGGATCCCCTGCGAGTTACCGATGCGGATGATCCGGGTCTTCATGACGCCTCCCGTGTGTGTGATTACAATGTAATCACACAAGGACCGGCTAGCAAGCGACGAACCTGCGCGGCTGAACCCGGACGGAAAGTGTAGCGCGCATCCGTCCAGGCGTTCACGACGCGTTCGCAGGGAATGTCCGGCCGGCAGCGTTCCACCTGTATCCCCAGGGCGTGGAGGCCCGCAGGTACGCTGGATCATGGTTCTCGACGTCGGGCCGGCGGGACGATAAGCGTGGATGGGAGGGATTCAACAGGAACGTTCGGTCATGAGTACCATGGACGCCGAGGCGCCTGGGTTTCCCGGGAGCGGGAGCGTAAGCGCAAGCGGAACTACCCGAGGCTCATCCCGCCTCCTCCCCCCGACTCTCCGCCAGCTTCCGGTACAACGTCTTCCGGTCCAGCCCCAGGATCTCCGCCGCCCGCGACTTGTTGCCGCCCGTCTGCCGCAGCACCTCGGCGATGTACGCCCGCTCGAGCTCGCGGAGCGAGAGTCCCTTGCCGGAGGCGTCGGCCACGAGGGACGCGGACCACCCCGCCTCGCGGATGCGCGGGGGCAGGTCCTCGGCGCGGATCTCGTCCGTATGTGCGAGGGTGGCGGCGCGCTCGATGGCGTTGCGGAGCTCGCGGACGTTGCCGGGCCAGGGGTAGGCGGTGAGGAGCGCCATGGCCTCGGCGGCGATGGCGCGGGGCGTATGGGGGGCGCCGCCGTCCACGGCCGCGCGGGCCAGGAAGTGCTCGGCGAGGAGGGGGATGTCCGCCGGCCGCTCGCGGAGCGGGGGGACGTGGATGTGGAGGACGTTGAGGCGCCAGAAGAGGTCGTCGCGGAAGCGGCCCTCGTGGGCCTCGTCCTCGATGTCGCGGTTGGTGGCGGCGACGATGCGGACGTCGACGGCGCGGGGCTTCGTGGAGCCGACGCGGCGGACCTCGCCCTGCTCGAGGGCGCGGAGCAGCTTCGGCTGGAGCGGGAGCGGGAGCTCGGCGATCTCGTCGAGGAAGAGGGTGCCGCCGTCGGCGGCCTCGAAGAGGCCGGGCTTCTCGCGGTCGGCGCCGGTGAAGGCGCCGCGCTCGTGGCCGAACAGCTCGGACTCGAGGAGGTTCTCGGGGAGCGCGGCGCAATTGATGGCGACGAAGTCGCCGCGGCCGGAGGCGCGGTGGATCTCGCGGGCGATGAGCTCCTTGCCGGTGCCGCTCTCGCCGGTGATGAGGAGCGGGTGGCGGGACTGCGCGGCGCGGGCCAGGAGCTGGAAGATCTCCTGCATCGGGCGGCTGGCGGCGACGATGCCGGGCGGCGCGGCGGTGCCGGTCCTGGAGAGGCGGGCGACCTCGCGGCGGAGCCGGGAGTCGGCGAGCGCGCGCTGGACGGCGAGGACGAGCTCGTCGGAGCCGAGCGGCTTGGTGAGGTAGTCGTAGGCGCCGGCCTTGACCAGCTCGATGGCGGAGTCGATCGAGCCGAACGCGGTGATGACGATGACGTTGAGCTCGGGGCGGCGCACGCGCAGCTCGCGCAGCAGCTCCTGGCCGCGCATGCCGGGCATGACGAGGTCGGTGACGACGAGGTCGGCGGGCTCGTCGGCGGCGGAGAGCGAGCGGAGCGCGGCGTCCGCGGTCGCGAACGGGATCGGCTGGTAGCCGGCGTCCTCGAGGACCTCCGCGAGGAACTCGCGCAGCTCGCGGTCGTCCTCGACGATGACGACGCGGTCAGGCATGGGCGTACTCCGGCGCGGAGGCGGCGGGGAGGCGGACGCGGAAGACGGCGCCGGTGACGCGGCCGTCGGCGCCGAAGGCGTTCTCGGCCTCGAGCTCGCCGCCGTGCTCCTCGACGATGCTGAGGGCGACGGCGAGGCCGAGGCCGGTGCCCTGGCCGCCGGCCTTGGTGGTGAAGAACGGCTCGAAGACGCGGGGGAGCGCGTGGGGCGGGATGCCCGGGCCGGTGTCGCGGACCTCCGCGGTGACCCAGAGGGGCATGCCGTTGCCGCCCGCGGCGGTGGCGAGGCGGATCACGATGCGCCGCTCGCCGTCCCGCTCGCCCATGGCCTGGAGCGCGTTCAGCATCAGGTTCAGGAAGACCTGGTGCAGCAGGTGGGCGTCGCCGCGGATCCAGGCGCTCTCCGGCCCCTCGCGCACGAGCTGCACGCCGGCGCGCGCCAGCTCCCCCTCGAGCAGCTCCGTGACGCCCTCCAGGACGGAGGCGAGGTCGACCGGGCGGATGCGCGGCTCGCGTCGCCTCGAGAAGTCGAGGAGGTTGCGGATGATCGTGGTGATGCGGCCGATCTGCTCGACGATGATGCGGAGGTTGCGCTCGCGCACCTCGGGGGCCGCCTCGCGCTTGAGGAGCAGCTCCGCGCGCCCGGAGACGACGTTGAGCGGCGCCGCGATCTCGTGCGCGAGCGAGGCGGCCAGGTTGCCGACGGCGGCGAGCTTCTCGGTCTCGCGCAGCCGCCGCTCGAGCGCGATCCGCTCCTCGGCCTCGCGGACCAGCTCGGCGCGCGCCGTCTCGAGCCCGACGGCCATCCGGTTGAACTCGGAGGCCAGCTCGCGCAGCTCGCCACCGCCTCGCCCCTCGTCGATGCGGTAGCCCAGCTCGCCGCGGCCGAGCGCGCGCACCGCGCGCACGAAGCCGCGCAGCGGCGCGCCGATCAGGCGTCGCACCAGCACCAGGATGACGACGGTGATGGCGGCCAGGAGCGTGAGCGTGTTCAGCAGGAAGCGGTTGCGCGTGGCGGTGCGCTCGGCCTCCAGGAACGAGAGCGGCTGCGCGACCTCGAAGGCGCCGACGATCTTCCCCTTCGGGTTCCGGATCGGGCGCAGCACGGAGTAGACGTGCTGGCCGGCGAGGCGGCGCTCGAAGCCGATGGTGCGGCCGACGCGGAAGACCTCGCCCAGGTCGCGCGGCGGCGTCAGGCCGGTGGCGCGCAGCGGGTCGGAGACGAAGAGGATGTCGCCCTTGGGGCCGTAGACGAGCGCGCCGTAGACCTTGGGCTGCAGGCTGACGCGGTCGATGATGTCCTGCACGTCGGCGAGCTTGCGGTCGCGGAACGCGTACTCGAGCGCGAGCCCGAGCGCGGTGGCGAGCGCTTCCGTCTCCCGCTGCGCCTCGATGGCGAGCGTCGCCTCGCGCTGCTTGATCGACCACGCCGTGTAGATGCCCATGACCAGTGCGACGGTCGTGAGCAGCGGGAGCAGCAGGCGGGTCGAGAGGCGCAACTCAGCCGCCCCCGGCGGCGACGCCGGCGCCCGGTGGACCGAGGCGCGCCGGCGCGGCGGCCTCGCGCGCAGCGAACTGGAGCTCGTGGAGGCGGGCGTAGATGCCGCCGCGGGCCAGCAGCTCGCGGTGCGTGCCCTGCTCGCGCAGCTCGCCGTGGTGCAGCACCAGGATGCGGTCGGCGTGCTGGATCGTGGAGAGCCGGTGCGCGATGGCGAGCGTGGTGCGCCCCTCCATCAGCGTCTCGAGCGCCGCCTCGATCTGCTCCTCGAGCGCGGAGTCGACGGAGCTCGTCGCCTCGTCGAGCACGAGCACGAGCGGGTCGAACGCGAGCGCCCGGGCGAAGGAGAGGAGCTGGCGCTCGCCGACGGAGAGCGACGCGCCGCGCTCGCCCAGCGGCTCGCGGTATCCCTGGGGCAGCCGCTCGACGAAGCGGTCGGCGCCGACGCGGCGGGCGGCCGCGTGCACCGCCGCGTCGGGGATGTCGCGGTCGCCGAGGCGGATGTTGTAGTCGATGTCGCGGCTGAAGAGGAAGACGTCCTGCAGCACCAGACCGATGCGGCGCCGCACCTCCTCGACCGGGACGCGCGAGATCGGCACGCCGTCGAACAGGATCTCGCCGCGCTGCGGCTCGTAGAAGCGCATGAGCAGCGAGATGAGCGACGTCTTCCCGGCGCCGGTGTGGCCGACGACGGCGACGCGCTCGCCGGGGCGGATGGTGAAGGAGAGGTC
>DASTKT010000020.1:0-9333 GCA_035715725.1 Longimicrobiales bacterium
GCGATGGCCTGCGTGTTCTCGAGCCCGACGTGCTGCCAGGTCTTGCCGGCGTCCGTCGTCTTGTAGACGCCGTCGCCCTGCATGATGTTGCCGCGCAGCTCGGTCTCGCCCATGCCGACGTAGACGACGTCGGGGTTCGACTCGCAGACGCCCACGGCGCCGACCGACGAGCTGCCGATCTTGCCATCCGTGACCGGCTTCCAGGTGTTGCCGCCGTCGGTGCTCTTCCACAGCCCGCCGCCGGTGGCGCCGAAGTAGTACTCGTTCGGGCGGGCGGCGCTGCCGGCCACGGCGGTGGAGCGGCCGCCGCGGTTCGGTCCGACGTTGCGCCACTGCAGCCCCTTGAACAGCGAGGTGTCGTAGCGGACCGGCGCGGGCGCCTGCTGCGCATGGGCGGAGTCGAAGGGCGCGGTGCCGGAGGCGAGCGCGACGGCGAGCGCGAGGACGCTTCCGCGGTGACGGGCGCTCGGGACTCGTTGCATGTCTTCCTTCCTTCCGTGGGACCGTCAGTGTGGAATGATACCGGCTGCCTCGGGCCCGGTGGCGGCCGGCCGGGGACTGCCTAGCGCACGGGTCCGCGCGAGCGCTCGAACCAGCCGTCCTCCACGAGGATGGGCTGCTCGAGGGTCGCATCGCCGACCTTCAACGTCACGGTGTAGCGGCCGGCCGGGACCCGGCGCAGCTCGTCGCGGTCGAGCGGGCCGCCCATCTCCCGGGGGCGCGGCTCCTTCGAGCGCAGGTCCCAGCTCACGACGTGCAGCCCGGGGCGGCCGGATCCGGTGAGCGTGGCCACGACGTCGTCCTCGGCGGAGGCGGCCTGCGCCTCGGGCTGGGGCTGGCCGGGCGCCTGGGCGCCGTCCGGCTTCGTGGGAGCGGCACGCGCGCCGCGGCCGTCGGCGACCACCGGCGGCTTCGCGCCCGCGGGGGCCTCGCGCTTGATCGTGAGCGTCACGTCCTTGCCGAGGTCCTTCGCCAGCCAGTAGCCGATGCGCGCGCCGTAGGGCGGGTTCTGGCCGCGGAAGAACGCGTCGCCGACCTCGCCGTAGGTGTCGCGGCTCTGGAACTGGCGCGCGGGGCGGACGGCGAGGAGCGCGGCCGGCCGGGCGAGGATGGAGTCGGTGAGCTGCTCGAGGGCGGCGACGTCGAGGATCCAGACGCCGCGGCCGAACGTCGGGACGACGAGGTCGCCCGCGGAGGGGACGAGGTCGAGATCGCGGACCGCGACGGTGGGGAGGCCGGACTTCAGCCGGTGCCAGCGCCGGCCGCCGTCCAGTGTCAGGTAGAGGCCTCGCTCGGTGCCGACGTAGAGCAGGTTCGGGTTGCGCGGGTCCTCGAGGACGACGTGGCTGCCGGCATCGGGCGGGAGGTCGCCGGAGATGTCGACGAACGTGGCGCCGGCGTCCGTGGTGCGGAAGACGCGGGGCCGGTAGTCGTCGCGGTCGTGGCAGTCGTAGGCGACGTAGGCGCGCCGGGCGTCGAAGCGGGAGGCGGCGATCTCGCTCACGACGCAGCGGCGGGCGATGGTGTCGGGGAGCTGCGCGGTGAGGTTGCGCCAGGTGCGGCCGGCGTCGGACGAGGTCCAGAGGAGGCCATCGTCGCTTCCGGTCCAGAGGACGTTGCGGTCGAGCGGCGACTCGGCGATCGAGTGGAGCGCGTGGTAGCCGGTGTGGCCGACGTCGGGCTCGGGGGCGCGACGGTCCTGGCGCGTCATGTCGGGGCCGAGGATGCGCCAGGTGCGGCCGCGGTCCGTGAAGCGGAAGAGGTGGTTGCCGCCGAAGTAGAGGACGGTCGGATCGTGGGCGGAGACGATGAACGGCGAGTTCCAGTCGTAGCGGAACTCGAAGCCGCTCTCGACGCCGGCATCCTCGGCCTGCGGCTGGATCGAGACGTAGCGCCACTCGTTGATGTCCCAGCGGGAGAGCGTGCCGAACTGGAACTCGGCGTAGCGCGTGGTGGGCGAGTCGGGCGCCACGGCGGAGCGCATGCCGTCGCCGCCGTAGACCTGGTACCAGTCGGCGTCGGTGATGCCGATCCGCTCGCGGGTCTGGCTCGGCCCGCACCAGACCCCGTTGTCCTGCATCCCGCCGCAGACGTGGTAGGGGTGGCGGGTGGTGTCGAGGTCGGCCTCGTAGAACTGGGCGATCGGGATGACCTGGTGCGCCCACTTCTTCCCGCCGTCGAACGTGATGTAGACGCCGCCGTCGTTGCCGAGGACCATGTGCTCGGAGTCGGACGGGTCGATCCAGAGGGCGTGGTGGTCGGAGTGGACGCGCTCCAGGCGGAGCGTGGCGATGGACTTCCCGCCGTCCTTCGAGTAGTCGAGCGTCGTGGCCGTGAGCCAGAGCTTCTGCTCGTCGGACGGGTCGACCCAGACCTCGTTGTAGTAGTAGTCCGGAATGGCGGAGAGGTCGTTGACGCGGCTCCAGCTCGCGCCGGCGTCGTCGCTGCGGAAGAGGCCGCCCTCGGGGCTCAGGCGCGGGTTCGTCGACCCGCGCGCCACCTGGGCGACGGCGTAGAGCGTCCGCGGGTTGCGCGGCGAGATGGCGAGGCCGATGCGCCCCATCGGCTCCGTGGGCAGGCCGGTGCGGAGCGCGGGGTCCGTCAGGCGCTTCCAGCTCCGGCCGCCGTCCGTCGTCTTCCAGATCCCGCTGCCGGCGCCCGCGCCCTCCATGTGGTTGCCGCCCCAGCGCAGGCGGTGCCAGGTGGCGGCGTAGAGCACCTCGGGGTTCGACGGGTCCATCTTCAGGTCGACCGCGCCCGTGGTGTCGTCGACGAAGAGGACCTTCCGCCAGCTCTTGCCGCCATCCACCGTCTTGAAGACGCCGCGCTCCGGGTTCGGGCCCCAGAGGTGGCCGAGCGCGGCGACGTAGACAACGTCCGGGTCCTTCGGGTGTACTACAATGCGCCCGGTCTGTCGAGAGTCCTCGAGCCCGACGCGCTTCCAGGTCTTCCCGCCGTCCGTCGACTTGTAGACGCCGTCGCCCCAGCCGCTGGAGCGGAGCGAGTTGCGCTCGCCGGTCCCGACCCAGACGATCTCGGGGTTCGACGGCGCGACGGCGACGTCGCCGATCGAGGCGAAGCCCTGGTCCGTGAAGACGGGCTCCCAGGTGACGCCCGCGTTCGCGGTCTTCCACAATCCGCCGCCGGCGGAACCCGCGTACATGAGCTTGTGGCCCGGCGTCTCCGGCACGGCCAGCGCGGTGATGCGGCCGTTCATGACGGCGGGCCCGATGGTACGGGGCTTCAGGTCCCGGAAGAGCGCGGCGGTGGCGGTCGCGGCGCTGTCCGGCGCGGCGGCGAGGGCCGCGCCGCTGTCCGGCGCGGCGGCCGGCTGCTGCGCGTGCACGGCGGGCGCCGCGAGCATCAGGGCGGCGAGGCCGCACCACGGCGCGGCCTGCCGGGCGCGACGAGGCGCCCGTCCGCGGGAACGGCTGAGGCGCATTGAGTGATCCTGGCTGACCGGGATAATCCAGAAGAACGTGGAATATGATGCGCCTTCCCGGCGTTGACCAGTCCCGGCCGGGTGGCTCGGGTGGCCGAACGCCCCGGACGGGGGCCGGCGGCGCACCGCGCCGCCGGCCCGGTAATGGCAGGGACAGACGGAGGAGCCCGTTCGCGCACGGCGGGAAGCGGGCATACATTGGGGCCCGCTCCGGCCGATTTCGCGCGCGGGGGCGCGCGCGCCGGGCGGGAGGCCGGAACCCGGAGGGTCGCCGGCACGCTTCGCAAGGCGGAGGCACAACGGAAGGGATGAACGCGTGAGCGCAACGGTAGTACGGGCGCGACGGGGCCCGTCCCGCCTGCTGAGGAGACTCGGCGCCGCGGGGGAAGAGGTCCTGCGACACATCTACGAGATGTCGCAGCTCCTCTGGAACGTCGCGCGCTATGTCTTCACGGGGCGGGTGCCGCTGCGCGACATCGCGCAGCAGATGTACTGGATGGGCGTGCTGAGCCTGCCGATCGTGATCATCACGGCGACGCTGTCGGGCGTGGTGACGTCGCAGCAGGGCGGGTACCAGTTCACGGGCTCGATCCCGCTGTACGTGCTGGGGAGCGTGGTGACCTCGAGCCTGATCCTGGAGCTGGCACCGGTGCTGACGGCGGTGGTGCTGATCGGGCGCGTGGGCGCGCGCATCACGGCGGAGTTCGGGACCATGAAGGTCTCGGAGCAGATCGACGCCATGTACTCGCTGGGGCGCGATCCGGTGCGGGTGCTGGTGGCGCCGCGCGTCGTCGCCGGGCTGATCACGGTGCCGCTGCTGGTCGGGATCGCGGACATGATCGGGCTGTACGCCGGCATGCTCGCGGCCCGCGCGACGGTGGGGCTGGGGCGCGAGGCGTTCTTCTACGGCGCGCGCCTCTACTGGCACAACTGGGACCTGCTCTACTCGCTGACGAAGGGCATGGCGTTCGGCTTCGCGATCCCGATGATCGCGTCGCACATGGGGCTGCGCACGCGCGGTGGCGCGGAGGGCGTCGGCAAGGCGACGACGTCGTCGGTCATGTTCATGACGCTGGCCGTGCTGGTCATGGACGCGATGTTCCCGCCGCTGCTGTTGAACTGAGGGAGGTGTTCACGCTTGCGCTCGCGCGCCCGCGCCCGGGTTTGCTGCGGAGTGGGCGAGTGGGGGATCGCGGTGTCTCCCACTCCTCCACTCCCGCGCTCTCCCCCTCCGCCGAACGGCCGGGCGCGGAAGCGGGCGCGCAAGCGCAAGCGGGAGTAACTGGCAAGTAAGGGTTCTGATCTTGGTCGAATACATAGACATCCACAAAACCTTCGACGTTCCCGTGCTGCGGGGCGTCGACCTGACGGTGAACACGGGGGAGACGCTCTCGATCGTGGGGCCGTCGGGGACGGGGAAGAGCGTGCTGCTGAAGACGACGCTGGGGCTGATCACGCCGGACCGGGGGGACGTGCGCATCGACGGCGAGTCGGTGTTCTTCGGCGGGCCGAAGGTGCTGCGCAAGATCCGGCGCAAGGTGGGCTACGTCTTCCAGAACGCGGCGCTGTTCGACTCGATGACGGTCTACGAGAACGTGGCGCAGGGGATCGGCGAGCGGGAGCTGAAGGCGCTGCCGCGGCGGGAGGTAGCCAACCGGGTGGCGGACGCGCTGGAGCACGTGAACCTGTCGCCGACCGTGGTGATGGGGAAGCTGCCCTCGGAGCTGTCCGGCGGGATGCGGAAGCGCGTCGGCCTGGCGCGTGCATTCGTGGGGCGGCCGCAGATCATCCTCTACGACGAGCCGGTCACCGGGCTGGACCCGGTGAACAGCGCGCTCGTGCACCGGCTGATCGAGCGGCTGGACGACGAGCTGGGCGCGACGTCCATCGTCGTCACGCACGACATCGAAGGCGCGCTGGCGATCTCGGACCGGCTGGCGCTGCTGGAAGGCGGGAAGGTTCGTTTCGTGGGGACGCCGGACGAGTTCCGGCAGACGGACGAGCCGCTGGTGCGCTCCTTCCTGGACCGCTCGGCGGCGATGGCGTCCGCGGAGACACTGGAGATTCACTGACATGGCGGACAACAACAGAACGACGCCGCACACGGACGGGTCGCGCCGCTTCGGCGCGGAGGAGTACGACCCGGAGCGCCTGATCCCGCCGCGCAGCGGGAGCCGGCCGATCGTCGTGGGCGCATTCGTGCTCGCGGGGATCGTGGCGATCCTGGTGGCGCTCTTCAGCCTCACGGACCCGGCGCTCTTCCGCGGCCGCTACATGGTCTACACGGTCGTGCCGAACGCGGGCGGGCTGCGCAAGGGAGACCCCGTGCAACTCCGCGGCGTGAACGTCGGCCGCGTCTCCCGCTTCGAGATCCAGCGCACGGGCGTGACCGTGAAGATGGAGCTCGAGGGGGAGTACAAGGTGCCGAAGGACTCGAAGGTCGAGCTGACCTCGAGCGGACTCCTCGGCGGGATGACGGCGACGATCGAGCCGGGAGAATCGTCGGAGATCCTGGAGGAGGGCGACACGATCCCCGGCGCGACGGAGGCGGGCGCCTTCGACGTCGCTTCCACCGTGGGGCAGCGGGCGGACACGGTGCTGGCGCGCGCGCAGATGCTGCTCTCGCCACAGAACATCCAGAACCTGGGCGCGAGCACGCAGGAGCTGCGCAACATGCTGGCGCAGACCTCCGCGATGGTGGCCGAGGACCGGACGAACCTGCGGGCGCTGACGCGCAGCCTGGCGGCGACGGCGGCCGACCTGGAGGCGACGAAGCCCGGGCAGCAGCTCGCCCAGACGAACGCGCGCATCGCCGCGCTCACGGCCCGGCTGGACTCGACGGCCGCGCAGCTCGGCGTCGCGGCGCGCTCGCTGGCGGCGTCGACGAACTCGCTCCAGGTCGTGCTCGGCCGCATGGAGCGCGGCGAGGGAACGCTCGGGAAGCTCTCCCGCGACGAGGCGCTCTACAGCAACCTGAACATGGCGGCCGAGAACATGAACCGCCTGGCGCAGGACATCCGGGAGAACCCGAGCCGGTACATCAACCTGAAGGTGTTCTGAGCCGAGCGGATGTCGGCGTGAACGCCTGCGCCTGCGTGTCCTGTGGTTCGACTGCGTGAACGGGTCCGTCGCCGGTCACGTATACCCGAAGACGGGAAGACGCAGGCGCAGGCGTTCACGGAACGCCGCGCCGCTCGGCGCGAGCGCCGGCACGCAACGTCAGAAGGCCGCCATCCCCTGCAGACCGCTCGCCGGCGCCCCGGCCGGGGTATCGGGCTGGGCCGTGAGCGTTCCGTTGGGCCCCACGTTGAACCGCGCGATGTTTCCCGTCGCTCCCTCGAGCACGTACAGGAACTGGTCCCCCGTCGAGAAGTCGGGATCGATCGGAGCGGAGCCGGCGCCCGTCAGGCCGGCGGTCGCGGTCAAGAGCGTGAGCGCGCCGCTGGCGCCGACGCGAACCGCCGCGATCGCACTGCTCGCGGAGTTCACCACGAACGCGATGCCATCATCGGCGGTCAGCAGCAGCCAGCACGAGGCCATGCCGCCGGAGTTCAGGGAGCCCGTGATCACGTCGAGCGAGCCGTCGGCGGCGATCCGGTACGACGAGACCGCGCCATTCGGCGGGGCTCCCGCCGCCTCGCTTACGATCGGCAGACCGCCGGACGTGACATCGAACCCGAACGGCGTCGCGCCGCTCGAAGCGGTGACCACCGGCTCGCCCAGGCGGCCGTTGGGCCGGACCGGGAAGGTCTCGAGCCGATTCGCGTCCCGCTCCGTCACCACGAGCCAGTCGCCGTTGGAGGCGAAATGGATCGTCGATGCGCCGGCCGCGCCGGCGGCCAGCGAGCGCGTCGAGTGCGGGATCGGATTCAGGCGTCCGCTCCCGTTCAGGCGGAAGCCGCTCACGGTGTTGTCGCCGGCATTGAGCACGTAGAGCCGGTCGCCATCCAGCGCGAGACTGATCGGACGGTCGCCGCCCGACGATTGCCGATCCGTCAGCTCGAGCGAGGCGTCATTCCCTACCCGAAAGACCGAGACATCGTCGCTGCCGGAGTTGACCGCGAGTAGAAAGCGATTCCCGGGGTCCAGCACCACGGAGTACTGCGATTGCAGCGGGTCGACCGTGCCCCCGCTCCCCCGCCCGCCCGTCGGGAAGGCGCCGAGGGACGTCAGCGACCCGTCAGCGGCCCGCCGGAACGCCAGGATGGCGTTCGCGGTCGCGCCGTTCGCCATCGTATAGACCCCGCCGCCCGTGGCGGCGGCGACCGATCCTCGCACGGCGAGCGCACCCGGCGAGGCCGGATCGGGGCTCTGCTCCGAGCAGGCCGTCAGCGCCGCGAACCCCACGCTGGCGAGGCCGATCACGAGCGACCGAATGTCACGTTTCATGGTGCCTCCCGGTTAGAGCGTCGGTTCGGTGAGCCCGGGCGGTGGCGCAATCCATGAACCAAATGTTCATCGCTGGCTTCACCAGCTCACACCGAATCCGGAGTCTGGATCAGCAGGCGCGGGCCAGCGCGGAACCGCCCACGCACGGCGGAGATCGGCGATGTGAATGAGCGCGGCCCCGCCGTCGCGGACGCATCGCCGCCGGAGATCACGGTGCCAGGCCAGCGGGTCTCGCGCGGGCTGCGCCTCGGCTCGCCGGCACGGGGTCGGCGTGCGCGGCGGGAGCGGCGAGCCGGGTGGGTGGGGCTCCTTTCCCCGCCGTGCGCCGCTGCATTATTATGCCGCGTTCCACGCCCTTTTTTCCGCCCCACTTCCGAGCCGGAGTTCATGATGCGACGGTCCCCCCTCGGCTTCGCCGCGGCCGCTGCGGCGTGCCTGTCGTTCACGGTCCCGCTCTCCGCGCAGCAGCCGCAGGACACGGCGTACGCCCGGCTGATCCGGGAGGCGACGACGGACCCGAAGTTCCTCCCGGCGTCCGTGGCATCGCTGCCGGCGAGCGCGAGCGTGCCGAGCCCGAAGCAGTTCTTCGGCACGATCGTGGGCGCGCCGGGGGTGATGCACCACACGGCGGAGCTGTACGCGTACTACCGGGCGCTGGCGAAGGCGACGCCGCGGGTGCGGGTGGAGACGCTGGGGAAGACGGAGGAGGGGCGCGAGATCCTGCTCGTCATCGTCGCCGACGAGAGCGACATGGGGAAGCTCGAGCAGTACCGGGCGGCGATGGCGCGGCTGGCGGACCCGCGGCAGACGAGCGCGGAGCAGGTCGCGCAGGTGGCGCAGGGGGTGAAGCCGTTCTACTACCTGAACGGCGGGCTGCACTCGCCGGAGATGGGCTCGCCGGAGATGCTGATGGAGCTGGCCTACCGGCTGGCGGTGAGCGACGAGCCGGCGATCAGGAAGATCCGCGAAAACCTGGTGGTGCTGATCAATCCGGCGTCGGAGGCGGACGGGCGGGACAAGCAGGTCGACTGGTACCTGCGCTACACGAAGGGGCGGCCGGAGTGGGACGACGGCTTCCCGCGGGTCACGCCGTACTGGGGCCGCTACGCCGTGCACGACAACAACCGCGACGGCCTGCAGATGTCGCAGGCGCTGACGCACGCGATCTTCAAGGCGTACTACGACTGGCACCCGCTGGTGATGCACGACCTGCACGAGTCCATCCCGCTGCTCTACGTCTCCACCGGCACCGGCCCCTACAACACCGTCGTCGATCCGATTCAGATCAACGAATGGTGGCTGCTGGCCCAGAACGAGATGATGGAGATGGCCAAGCGCAACGTGCCGGGCGTGTGGACCTACAACTACTACGACGGCTGGGTCCCCAACTACATGTTCTGGATCGGGGTCACGCACAACTCGATCGGCCGGTTCTACGAGACGCAGTCGTACCGGGGGCAGAACTACTCGATGGCCGGCACGAACCAGAGCCGCGAGTGGTA
>DASTKT010000021.1:0-12731 GCA_035715725.1 Longimicrobiales bacterium
CCGCGATCCGCGATCCGCGATCCGCGATCCGTGACCCGTTTCCCGTGACCCGTTTCCCGTGACCCGTTTCCCGCGACCCGTTTCCCGTGACCCGTTTCCCGTGACCCGTTTCCCGTGACCCGTTTCCCGCGACCCCGGACCGCGCGAACCGATCCCCGAACCGATCCCCGAACCGATCCCCGACCGGCTCGCCGCGAGCCGCTCCGCACGACACCCTGCGAGCTGCCCTGCGAGCCGCTCTCTCCGTGACGATCCGCACCCCGCCCCGCCGCCGACCGTCAGTCTCGCGCGGCCGCCCGGCGCACCTCCCTCCGGCCCGCGCCTTCGGCTGACGCGGCCCGATCCGGCGCTGGCCGATTGCGATATCCCCCCGTCGCGTCCTACTTTCCCCGAACCTCACCCGAACGACAGCCGGAGACGCCAATGCAGCAAACCGCCATCCGCACGCTCGTCCTCGCCCTGGCGCTCACGGCCGCGGGCGTCGGCGCCCACGCGCAGACGGCGACGGCGCCGCGCGGCCACCTAGTCATCGTGGGCGGGGGGCCGCGCCCGGCGTCGGTGATGGAGCGGTTCGTGGCGCTGGCGGGCGGGCCGAAACGGGCGCGCATCGTGGTCATCCCGAACGCCAGCGGGGACGTCGAGACCGCGGAGGGGCGGAAGGCGGCGGCGGAGGCGGGGGACGACTTCGTCGCCGAGATGAGGAAGGCCGGCGTGGAGGCGACGAGCGTGCTGCTCACGCGGGCCGAGGCGGAGGATCCGGCGTCGGCGAAGCTGCTGGACGGCGCGACGGGTGTGTTCTTCACCGGCGGGCAGCAGGACCGGCTCACGCGCGCGCTGAAGGGCACGCCGGTCGAGGCGAAGCTGCACGCGCTCTACGACGGCGGGGCGGTGATCTCGGGGACGTCGGCCGGCGCCGCGGTCATGAGCGAGGTGATGCTGACGGGCGACGAGCGGCACCCGGGCGGCGTGGACCGGCCGGACACGACGCTCAGCTACGTCACGATCGCGCGGGAGAACGTGGTCACGGCGCCGGGCTTCGGCTTCGTGCGCAACGCCATCGTGGACCAGCACTTCGTGCGCCGGAAGCGGCTCAACCGGCTGCTCAGCCTCGTGCTCGAGCACCCGGCGCTGCTCGGTGTCGGCATCGACGAGTCGACGGCGCTGGAGGTTGCGCCGGACGGGCGCTGGACGGTGCTCGGCAACAGCATCGCGGTCGTGTACGACGCCCGCGGCGCGCGGATCACCGCGCCCGGCGCCGTGCTCGGGGCGACGCCGCTGCGGCTGTCGATCCTGCCGGCCGGGAGCGTCTTCGACCCCCGCACCGGCGAGGCGACGCTGCCGTCCGCGCCGGCGCGGGCCGGGCGCTAGTCAACGGGAACTACAGTTCACCGCAGAGACGCAGAGGGCGCAGAGAACGGCAACGGAAAGCCGGGCGACGAAGCTTCGTCGGCAACTGAACGAATTTTTCACAGGGAGCTCGGGAGCTTGGGAGGACGGCCTGTGCCGGCGGGGCGCAGCATCCGCGGCGAACGCATGCATCCATTTCGAATTGGATCTGGGCTACGCCGCCTCCAGCGCCGACGGCAGAAAACGAATTGGGGTTGCACCGGTGATGCTCGTTCCACCGGTCCAACCCCCAGATAGATGCTTCCGCTACGACGCCCCGGCGCCGCCCGGCTTTCCGTTGCCGCTCTCTGCGCCCTCTGCGTCTCTGCGGTGAAGAGGTCTGTTTCGGAAGTTTGCCCGGAGGTGCCCGATGTGTGGCCGTTTCACCGTTGCCGTGCCGCAGGCGGACCTGTTCGACGAGTTCGGCCTGACGGATGCGCCGTTCGACATTCGCCCGCGCTACAACGTGGCGCCGATGCAGCTCTCGCCCGTGCTGCTCGCGGGTGAGGGCGATTCTCCCCGGCTCGCGCTGCTGCGCTGGGGGCTCGTCCCGTTCTGGGCGAAGGAGCCGGAGATCGGCAACAAGATGATCAACGCCCGGGCGGACACGCTCGCGGAGAAACCCGCGTTCCGCTCGGCGTTCGAGCGGCGGCGCTGCCTCGTGTTGGCCGACGGCTGGTACGAGTGGCGCAAGGAGGGGGCGCGCAAGACGCCGATGTGGATCCACCTGCGCACGCGCCGCCCCTTCGCCATGGCCGGCATCTGGGAGCGCTGGGACAAGGGCGACGAGCCGCTGCTCACGTTCTCCATCGTGACGACGGACGCCGCGGCGCCGATCCGGCCCATCCACGACCGCATGCCCGTGCTGCTGCCGCGCGGCGCGCGCGAGCGCTGGCTCGACCCGGCGGCGCCGAAGGACGAGCTGCGCGCGCTGCTCGCCCCCTACACCGGCGACGACCTGGAGGCCTGGGCCGTCTCGACGCTGGTCAACTCGCCGCGCAACGACGTCGAGGACTGCATCTTCCCGGTCCACATGACCGGAGCGGACGAGGGGGAGAGTGGGCGAGAGGGCGATCGCGCGGTCGCCCACTCCTCCACTCCCCCGCTCCCCCACTCGAATCCCATCCAGGGGTCTCTGCTATGAGGATCCACCCACTCGCCGTGAGCGCCCTCATGTCCCTCGCCCCCCTCGCGCCGCTCGCGGCGCAGAACCGGCCGGACGTGGCCGGGATGCACGCCGCCGTGACGTCGGACCACCCGCTGGCGACGGCCGCCGGCGCCGACGTGCTGCGCCGCGGCGGGAACGCGGTGGACGCGGCCGTGACCATGGCCGCGGTGCTCGCGGTCGTGCGGCCGCACATGAACGGCGTGGGCGGCGACGCCTTCATCCTCGTGCGGGATGCGAAGACCGGGAAGGTCAGTGCGCTGAACGGCAGCGGCCGCGCCGGCAGCCGGGCGACGCCGGAGTTCTTCGCGGGGCGCGGGCTGAAGAAGATCCCGTCCACCGGGATCCTGTCGGTGAGCGTGCCGGGTGCGGTGCGGGCGTGGGCGGACGTGCTCGCGCGCTTCGGCACGATCACGCTGGCGCAGGCGCTGGCGCCGGCGATCCGCTACGCGGAGGAGGGCTTCCCGGTCTCCGAGAAGCTCGCGCGCGACATCGCGGGCGAGCGCGGGAAGGTCGAGGCGGACCCCGTGCTGGCGGCGGTCTTCCTGCCGGGCGGCGCCGTGCCGAAGCCGGGCACGATCCTGCGCGAGCCGGAGCTGGCGGCCACGCTCAAGGCGATCGCCGCCGGCGGACCCGACGTCGTCTACAAGGGCGAGGTGGCGCAGAAGATCGCGGCGTTCATGGAGAAGGAGGGCGGGCTGCTCACCGCCGCCGACCTGGCGAAGCACACCTCCACCTGGACCGAGCCGATCGGGGTCGAGCACGGCGGCTACCGCATCCTCGAGTTCCCGCCGAACTCGCAGGGCGCCACGCTCCTCGAGGAGCTGAACATCGCCGAGAACTTCGACCTGAAGGCGCTGGGCTGGAACAGCGCGCCCTACATCCACACGCTGGTGGCGATCAAGGACCGCGCGTTCGCGGACCGGGACCGCTACATCGCGGACCCGGAGTTCGCGAAGGTGCCCGTCGACCTCATGCTGTCGAAGGAGCACGCGCGGGAGCTGGCGGCGCAGATCAAGCAGCAGGCGGCGGACGGCGCGGACGGCGGAGTGGACGAGCGGGGGAGTGGGGGAGCGGGCGATCGCAGGGGCGGTGTCCCCCACTCCTCCACTCGCCCGCTCTCCCACTCGAGCAGTCCGGAGGACGGCGACGGCGACACGGTCTACCTCTCCGCCGTCGACGAGCAGGGGAACGCGGTCTCGTGGATCCAGTCGCTGTTCGCGTCGTTCGGGAGCGGGCGGATGGTGCCGGGGACGGGGATCGTGCTGCAGAACCGCGGGTCGCTGTACTCGCTGGACCCGAAGCATCCGAACATCGTCGCGCCGGGGAAGCGGCCGTACCACACGCTGATGCCGGGGATGGCGCTGCGGCCGGGCGGCGAGCTGGCGTTCACGTTCGGCACGCCCGGCGGGGATGGGCAGCCGCAGACGCTGCTGCAGGTGCTGTCGAACCTGCTGGTGTTCGGCATGATGCCGCAGTCGGCGATCGAGGCGCCGCGCTGGCGCGGCTACGAGGACGGCCGGCTGGGCGTGGAGCCGGGGATCCCGCAGGACGTGCGCGACCGGCTGCAGGCGCTCGGGCACCGCGTGTTCGTACAGGACGGCAGCGCGGCCGACTTCGGCGGCGCGCAGGTGATCTGGGTCCCGGCCGGGACGCACGCCCGCATCACGGGCGCCGACCCGCGCCGGGAAGCGTACGGCATCGCCTGGTAGGCGGGGCGGCGGAGCTGGCGACGGTGCCGGGCGTGGACGCCGCGGACTGGCGCTTCTTCGTGGTGGCGTTCACGTCGCTGCTCGCGATCGTGAACCCGCTGTCGGCGGCGCCGCTGTTCGTGGCGCTGACGGCCGGCTACGACCGCGCCCACCGCGCGGCGACGCTGCGCCGCGCCATCGTCACGGGCGTCGTGGTCCTCGTCGCGTTCGCCGCGTTGGGGACGTTCATCCTGCGCTTCTTCGGGATCACGACGTACGCGTTCCAGGTCGCGGGCGGGATCATCTTCTTCGGCATCGGCTGGGACATGCTCCAGGCGCGCCGCTCGCGCGGGAAAGCCACGGAGGAGGAGGAGCTCGAGGGGATCGAGAAGGAGGACGTCGGCATCATCCCGCTCGGGCTGCCGTCGCTGGCGGGCCCCGGCTCGATCACCACGGTGATCGCGCTGATGGGGCAGGCGGACGAGCGCTGGATGCGCGGCGCGCTCGTCTACGCCGCGATCGTGCTCGTGATGCTCGCGAGCTGGGCCGCGCTCGCCGCCGCGCCCGCGCTGATGCGGCGGCTCGGGCGGACCGGCCTGAACGTCTTCACCCGCATCATGGGGCTCCTCGTGATGGTGATCGGCGCGCAGTTCGTCATCAACGGCATCACCGTGGTGGCGCGCAACATCCTGAAGCCGTGAGCGAGCACGCATCGCCGGCTGGACCGGCGCCGGACCCGGGAGACGTCGCATGAACGCCTCGCACATGACCGCACCCTACGGCACGCTCTCGCTCGCGGACCGCGCGGCGGCGCTGGCGGCCGCACGCGCCGCCGGCCGGGACGCCGTGGCCGGCCCGGTCGACCCTGCCGACCTGCAGGCGCCGAAGCCGCTCGAGTATTACGCGCACATCGTGGCGCCGCTGCTGGAGCGCGGGCTCGTGTCCGACCGGAGCGCCGCCGGCTGGAAGCTCCAGTGCCTGGACCACCGCGCGCTGGAGGACCCGCGGGTGCAGGCGTTCCTCTTCGGCTGGCACGAGCACGCCATCCAGATCCTGACCGACACGTCCGGGGCGGAGGAGGGGGACTGGGAGGCCGAGGTGAGGCGGCTGCTGGACCAGGCGGGGGATTAGGGGGGCCGAGCGCGAACGACGAGGGGCCGCCCGACTGCGGGCGGCCCCTCGCGTTGTCCGGGTGCTACCACGCGATCAGGTGTGCGGCTTGCACGCCACCGCGCTCACCGTGTAGGCCGCGCTCGTGGTCTGACCGCCCGCCACGGCCACGCTCGCGGGCGTCGCCGCGACGGTGAACGTGAGGCTGTCGCCGTTGGCCAGGCCGACGGCGTCCGCGCCGAGCGTGTACGTCCCCGCCGGCACGTTCGCGATCGTGAAGGCGCCCGCGCCCGTCGTCGTGCCGGCGAGCACGGTCGAGTCCTTCGTCGCCGTCGGGACGAACTTGGCCAGCACGCCGGCCTGGGCCAGGCTGTCGCCGCCGCACAACAGCGGCAGCGTGACGCCCTGGAGCGTGACGTTGCCGGCGATGGTCCCGGCGGTCGTGCCGCCGCCGGACGTCTGCTGCGTCCCGCGCAGCACCGGCGTCACGATCCACTTCCCGGACTTGCCGGCCTGGTGGATGAAGCTCTTCTTCGTGTCGAAGTCGATGACGAGGGTGCTGTTCCCATCACCCAGCGTCACGCCGCCCTGCGGGAAATTCACCTTGAAGCCGCTCTGGCACTGGCTGGTGAGCTTCAGCTCGCTCCCCGGCGTCGCCGTCACGCCGTCCGGGAGCGAGGAGCCGGGCGTCGCCACGACCATGCTGTCCGTCGTCCGGATGTACATGTCGCAGACGAAGACCTTGACCTGGCTGTACGTGCCCGGCGGCACCGTGTCGGTGACGAGGTCCGTGGCGTTGCCGCCGGCGAGGGTGAGCAGGTCGATCCAGTCGTCGGACGTGGGGGTCAGCTCGATCCGCCCGCTCGTGGAGTCCTGGCTCGTTGCGCTCCGCTCGAGCACGATCTTGTCGATCTTCACCCACGCCTCCGCGAGGTCGCCGGGGGCATCCGTGAGCTTCACGGTCACCCGGGCCTTGTCCGAGCCGGGACTCGTGACGTTCATGGAGGTGTCACAGGCGGCCAGCGCGAGCGCGCCGGCGACGAGGGCGACCGAGGTCCTGCCGAGTCGTGCGAACATCGTCCCTCCGGGATCATGATCCTTGCTGCCGACGGGTCGGCGTACGGGCCCGCCGTTCGACCGGCGCGCCTCGGCGGCCGCGGCGAACCGCGCACCATCCGACCCTTCGGTGGCGGGGGCCGTGCGGGCCACCCCCCTGGTTCCTGGCAGCGAGCGGCGCTGCTCGCGCTCCGTGTAGAGTGACGAGCGGCGCGCCCGGAGGTCACAACCGCCGTGCGCGCCGCTCAAGCCCCCGACCCGCGACCCGATACTTCCAGATGGACGCCGCGCCCCGACTCCACTGGCGCGTGACGCCGCCCCGGCGCCGCCGCGCCCGTCCCCGAATACCGGCCTGCGTCCGCCCGCATGACGGAGCTGCTGCTCGTCGCCGACGACTCCGAGGACCTCCGCCGCATCTTCCAGGCGGCGCTCGCCAACGCCGGCTACGCCGTGGTCACGGCCCGGAACGGCGCCGAGGCGCTCCGGCTCGCCCGCGAGACGCTCCCCAGCCTCGTCCTCCTCGACCTGGCCATGCCCGTCGTGGACGGCATCGGCGTCATCGAGGAGCTCAAGCGGAGCGAGCGCACGGCGTCGATTCCCATCGTCGCCGTCACCGGCTACGACGTCGTGACCGAGGAGCTGAGGAAGCTCGGCTTCCTCGGGGTGCTCAGGAAGCCCGTCAGTCCGCGCTTCCTGGTGGAGGCCGTGGAACGCGCCCGCGCCGCCGCGGCCAGCGGCAACGGCTGGATCGAGCTCCGCGCCCGCGCCCCGGGCGGTGCCATCGCCCGCGTGCGCCCGCTCGACGCGCGGGCGTGGGACCGGATCCGCGAGCGGCTGGCCAGGATGCTGGGGAAGGCGAAGAATTGAGGTTGATCGGGGGGTGTTCCGGGGTGCTGGGCGCGGACCTGCAGGCCCCGGCGCGCGGGCAGGGGTCACAGGGGGCAGGGGTCACGTGTACGGGCAGGGGCACGGGTCAGACCTGACCGAGCCGGACGCCGCGGGCGTCCGTCCGTTCCCTCGCGCGCGTGCCGTTCCGATCTCGATCCCAGCGCCGCAGGCGCGGATCTCGACCTCGCGCCCGAGAACGAGCCCGCGCCCAGTGCCGCAGGCGCGGCGCCCGCGCCCGTCCTCCCGTTCGCGGGCGGCCCCACGTCCGAATGCCTCACGCAGAGGCGCGGAGCCGCGGGGCGGCGTAGTCCGGGCTCGCCGGATCCGCGGCGCAACGCCCGAGCCTCGTCCCCGGGACTCCGTTGTGATTCGAAATAGCAAAGCGCCCGGCGGCATGCTTCCCACCGGGCGGTTCTGACTCGAGACAGGAAAGCGCCCGGCGGCGTGCTTCCCACCGGGCGCTTCCACGATCCCCGAATACCCTCGAACGCCCGGCACCCCTCCGCGGCTCCGCGTGAGGTGCCGTTGAAGGAGCCGGCGGACGCCCGCGGGACGCAATCCGCGACGGCGGCCCCCCGCCCGGCTCAGGGCCCGGAGCGCGAGCCCGGGCACCGCCGGTTCTCCTTCCCTTCCCCGAGCGAGCGCCGTCGAGGCGCTCCGCGGAGCTCACCCCTTCGACCGGGCGGCCGCTTCGAGTCCGGCCCGCCTGGCCGTCAGCGGAACCCCCACCGGCACGCGCGCGACGGGCGCCTCGCCGCGGCGCCGGCGCCGGATCCGCCGGGCCGTGCACGCCTTCGGCTCGCACCCCACGCGCTCGGCGACGCGCTTCCAGGCGGCGCCATGGCCGCGGTGCCCCCAGACCAGGAACGCCTCGGCGTGCGCCATCTCGTGGAGGAGCGTGTCGAGGAGCTCGCGCTCGTTCCCCTCCAGGAACAGGTCGGCGTTCAGCGCCAGCTCGAGGACGCGCCGGTCCCGCGACGACGTCTCGAGGCGCGCGTGCCCGTAGCGGCGCCGCATCCGGTCGCTGATGCGGATGGAGACGTCGTCCGGCAGGCGCCCGCCGAAGCGCTCCCGGTTCAGGCGTGCGTAGAGCTGGCGCAGGAACCGGAGCTGCGCCGGCGTGCCGCAGCAGAGGTCGGCGCGCGGCCGCACCGGGGGGCGGGAGCGGCGCGCGGCCGCGAGCCCCGCCACGGCGCCCGGCCACTCGCGCAGCGCCGTCACGGCCCACCGGTGGCGCACGCTCCGCGGCGAGAGCGTCAGGAAGCCGGCGATGGCATCCAGGATCTCCTTCGGCGCGCGTCGGTAACACACGTGCACGTTCAGCGTGCGCTTGTCCCGCGAGAGCGAGACCAGGCGCGTGCGATTCTGCCGGAAACGGACGCGGCGGACCCCGGTCACGCTCCGGGCCCGTAGCTCCCTCAGGAAGGTGTCCTCGGTGTGCTCCATGGTCTCGTCGGATCGGGTGGGTGCCGCCCACAAGATATCACGGCCGCGCCTCGCGGGCACGACCATTGCTCCGGCCACGTCCTTCAAAACGGGGGTAACCGGTTGTATATTCGAATCTTCGTTGTACCGACCCCCCGCTAACCCGGAACCCGACGGAGGCATGAAGGGAACGCGCACGGGCCGGCTCGCCAGCCGCCTCCTCCTCGTCCTGGCGCCGCTGCTGGCGTTGCCGGCCCGACCGGCCGCCGCGCAGCAGCGCGCCCCCGTCGTCGCGTCGGATTCCGACGCGGCGCCTCCCGTCCAGACGGTCCTGGCGGGCACCGGTGAGTTCGGGCTCATCCCGAGCGCCGCGAGCGTGCTGCTCCCGGCCGCGGCGCCGGCCGCGAGCCCGGCCGCCAGCGCGTTCCTGCTGTCGCAGCTCGATTTCCCCCGCGTCCGCGTCGCCCGCGTCGCGGCCGAGGGCGCGCTGCGCGCCGCCTTCGCGAAGGCCGGGCTGCCCTACCCCGCCAGCCGCATCTTCCTGCGCGCCTTCAAGCGGGAGCGGGAGCTCGAGGTGTGGGCCGAGCGCGCCGACCACTCCTACGCGCTGGCCGCCACGTACCCGATCTGCACGCTCGGCGGCAGCATCCTCGGCCCCAAGCGCCGCCAGGGCGACGAGCAGGTCCCCGAGGGCTTCTACCAGATCGTCGACTTCAACCCCCAGAGCGAGTACCACCTCTCGCTCCGGCTCGACTACCCGAACGTCGCGGACCGCGTCCGCTTCCACGACGCATCCCTCGGCGGCGACATCTTCATCCATGGCGGCTGCAAGTCCGCCGGCTGCCTGCCGCTCACCGACCAGGTCATCGAGCAGGTCTACTGGCTCGCCGCCCAGGCTCGCGCCGCCGGCGAGCGGGCGATCCCGATCCACATCTTCCCGGCTCGCCTGACCGACGCGAACCTGAGCCAGCTCCGCGGCGCCTTCGCCGCCCGGCCCGACGTCACCGCCTTCTGGCAGAACCTCAAGGAGGGCTTCGACGCCTTCGAGCGGACCCACCGGGTCCCCGAGATCGGCGTCGGCCCGGACGGGCGCTACGTCGTGCGCGACGAGCCCGCGGTCGCGGCCAGCTCGAGATCGACGCAGGAGTAGGCCTCGCAACGACATCGCCGTCGCGCGCCCGCCGGCCCCCGGCGGGCGCGCACCTTTTTCCGGGGACCCGGAAAAGATGTTTCGCGTGGACCGCCCGCCGGCGCCGCGCGCGCCCGGCGGCGGCGCCGCTCGCCGCCGGGACGATGACGCCACATCCATGTAAGTCGCTGCCAATACATGAAATATGGCGCACCCCACCGCCGCGGCCCGCCCGCGCTTGAGCCGCGCTGTGCGCCGGTCGAAAACTTGAGGTACTCCCCGCCCGAGCGGGCGGCTCCCGCATGGCCGTTCCTGGAACATCTCCCGAATCGAGGCCGTCGAATGAGGACGTTGTCCCCCCAACCGGGCCGCCGGCGTGCCGGTTCGCGCCGGGCGCTCGCCGTGCTGGCGCCGCTGGCGCTGCTGGCCGCCTGTGATCTCCCGACCGACCTGCCGCATTGGGACACGACGTGGGTCGTGCCCGGCAAGGGCGCGTCCTTCCCCGTGGCGCAGCTCCTCCCGTCGGGCGTGCGCGCCATGCCCGACGGCTCGGCGTTCCAGCTCGACATCGCGCCGACGACGTTCTCGACGTCGCTGGGCGAGATGTGTGGCAGCGCGTGCCCGCCGGTGAACGGCGCGGTGGTGCCGAAGCCGGCGTTCACCGCGACGCTGGGGTCGAGCCTGGCGCTCCCGGCCGGCGTGGCGTCGGCCACGGTGGTCGGCGGGACCGTGGTCGTGAACGCGACGAACGGCTTCTCCTTCGATCCGCTCCGTCCGGGCGGCGGCGCGTTCGGCACGATGACGCTGACGGTGAGCGCGGGCGGGGCGGTGCTGGCCTCGACGACGGTGGACGGGGCGACGACGCCGTTCCCGGCCGGCTCGACGCTGAGCCGGACGCTTCCGCTGGCGAGCGCCGCCGTGACGGGCGCGATGAGCGTGCGGCTCGTGCTGACGTCCCCGGCCGGTGGGCTGGCGACGATGAACACGTCGGACCGGCTGACGGTGAGCGCGTCGGCGCAGGGGGTTCGGCTGGGCGATGCGCGGGTGGACGTCGGCGGCCGGCCGGTGTCGGTGCCGCCGGTGGCGCTCGAGCTGGACGGGCTCGACGACATGGTGGTCGAGCGGGTGCACGGTGGGGCCCTCGTGCTGGGGATCACGAACCCGTTCGGCGGGGCGACCGGCGCGATGACGCTGCGGATCACGGCGCCCGGCGTGGCGCCGATCACGAAGCACGTCGAGCTGCGGACCGGGACGACGACGGAGCGGGTGGAGCTGACGCAGGCCGAGCTGCGCTCGATCCTCGGCCAGCCGGGCGTGGTGCTCGCGGCGACGGGCACCCTGTCCTCCGCCTCGCCGGTGCTGGTCACGCCCACCCAGACGGTCACGATCACGACGAAGCTCGAGCTGGTGCTCGGCGCGAAGGAGCAGTGATATGTCACTCCACGACCTGCGGCCCCGCGGGGCCCAGCCCTTCCAGGCCGCGCTGGCGGCCATCTTCCTGGCCGCCGCGCCCGCGGTGGCCCAGCTCCCGAGCGCGAGCACGGCGGCGCTCGGGATGGGCGAGAACTTCACGGCCCGCGCCCGCGGCTACGACGCGACGGCGTGGAACCCGGCGAACCTGGGGCTGACGGGGAATCCGATGGCGTCGGGGGCGTTCTTCCCGGCGCGCGGCAGCGTCGGCCTGGCGCCCGTCACGCCCGGGGACCTCGTCGACTTCGCCGGCGCGGACGTTCCGAGCGGCGTGCGGCAGGGATGGCTCGACCGGATCCGCGCGGAAGGGCGCGAGGAGGGGAGCGCGGGCGCGGAGCTGACCGTCGTCGCCGCGCAGGTCCGCTCGATCGGCTTCCAGCTCTCGACCTCCGCCCGCGCGCTCGCCGACGTCTCGGCGGACGCCGCGGAGCTGATCCTCTTCGGCAACGCCGGCTCGACCGGCGCGCCGCGGGACTTCACGCTCCAGGACTCGCGCATCGACGGCGCCTGGACCTCGACCGCGGCGCTCGCCTACGGCCGCGGGTTCCCGGTCGGGAAGAAGGGCCGCGCCGCCTTCGGCGTCACGGCCAAGTACACGATCGGCCACTTCCTGGCGTACGGGAAGGACAACGGCAGCCGCTTCGACGCGGACCCGCTCCAGGCCAGCGTCGACTTCCCCGTCGTCACGACGGACACCGCGAGTCGATTCGACAACGGCGCCGGCTTCGGCCTCGACCTGGGCGCCGCGTGGCAGAACCCGCGCTGGACCGCCGGGCTGACGCTGCGCAACCTGGCCAGCTCCTTCCAGTGGAAGGAGGACCGGCTGCGGTACCGCTCCGCGCACGCCTTCTTCGCCGCCGACTCCAGCACCTCCGCCGAGTTCGACGAGGAGCGCCCGTTCTCCGAGGCGCCGTCCTCGCTCCGCCAGGAGGTCCTCGACCTCGGCTACAAGCCCGTCCTCTCCGCCGGCGTGGCGTTCCGACCCATGCCGCGCCTCGTCGTGGATGCCGATCTCCAGCAGCGCCTCGGCGACGGCGGCATCGACATCGCCCCGAAGACCCACGCCGGCGTCGGCGCCGAGTACCGCCCCGTCGCCTGGCTCCCGCTCCGCGCCGGCGCGGCCTACGTCACCGGCGGCGCCGAGATCGCCGGCGGAGTGGGCCTCGAGCTCGGCAGCTACGCCATCGGCGCGTCGCTGGCCCGGCGCGCGGGGAGCACGCTGACGATGGTGACGCTGATCTCGTCGTACCCGCGGTAACGCTTCCCCGCCCAGGCGCTCGTCACGTAGACGTACCCGTGCCCGTACCCGTACCCGGTCTTTCGAGCACGACCGGGTACGGGGAAGGGCATGGGTACGGGTACGATGCAACGCGAGAGCGGCGCGGCTGGATACCACCAGCCGCGCCGCTCT
>DASTKT010000022.1:0-2548 GCA_035715725.1 Longimicrobiales bacterium
ACGCCACGATGGCGTCGAACTGCCGGGCGATGTGCCGCCGGTCCATGCCGAGGATCGAGCCGTTGAGGTAGACGTTGTCCCGGCCCGTGAGCTCGGGATGGAAGCCCGTCCCCACCTCCAGCAGCGAGCCCACCCGCCCGCCCAGCGTGGCGTGCCCGCGCGTCGGAGTGGTGATCCTGGAGAGGATCTTGAGCAGGGTGCTCTTCCCCGCCCCGTTGCGCCCGATCACGCCGAGGACCTCGCCCTGGCGGACCTCGAACGAGGCGTCGCGCAGCGCCCAGACGACATCGCGCTCCGCGTCGCCCGCGAACGCGGTCAGCTCCCGCAGCCGGCGCAGATTGTCGACGGGCGCCCGCAGCGAGCGCATCATCGCCTCACGCAGTGTGGTGGCGCGCTCCTGTTTGGCGCCGATGCGGTAGCGCTTCGCGAGCTCCACGGCTCGGAGGGCGACGTGGGACATTCACCGCTCCCGGGTCAGGTCAGGTGCAAGGCCGCGGGCGGGCCGCCGGCGCCGCCCGGCGCAGCGCGGCGACCAGCCCCGCCGGATCGGCGCGAGCCGCCCGCACGGTCGCGATGGCGGACCGCACGAGGCGCCGCCGGCGATAATGCTCCCGCACCTGCCCACGATAGGCCGCTCCGAGGAGCGGCCCCGCGATGGTGCGACCACGGGGCAGGCGCACGCCGGCCCGCAGGAGCGCGATCGCGTGCTCGCTCGCGCCGCTCTCGGTCAGCAGCCGGGCGACACGGGCGAGCATGCCGCTGATCGCGTCGTCGATCGCCGCCTCCGAGACGCCGAGCTCGACGAGGAGCTCGCGGGTGATCGGCCGGTCGGACGCGATGGGATCCGCTCCGGTCGCCCGGCGGCGGACCGCGGCCGCCTGCGCGGCGAGCCCGCAGATCGTCTGGTCGAGGAGATGCGCCGTCGAGACCTGGGCATCGTGCACGCGATAGTAGATGACCGGCTCGGAGAGGTTCGCCAGCTCGAAGCGCTCGGCCATGCGCAGCCAGAGGTCGTAGTCCTGCGCGTGCCGGAACGCGGCGCGATAGCCGCCGACCGCGGCGAGCGCGCCCGCCCGCATCGTGACCGCCGAATGCGCCAGTGCGCTGGCCCGCTGCAGCTGCTCGACGATCGCCGCATGGGTCGCGGGCACCTCGAGCAGCTTGAGCGGCTCGCCCGCGGCGTCGATCCGGATGGCGGCGCCGCCGAGCGCGGCCACGGCCGGATGGGTGCGGAGATGCGCGACCTGGCGCGCCAGGCGATCCGGGAACGCGACGTCGTCCGCGTCCATGCGCGCGATGAACTCACCGCGCGCCAGCGCGCAGCCGGCGATCAGCGACGCGGTGAGGCCGCGGGGCCCCCCGCGCACGACCCGCACGCGGGAGTCGGCGGCCGCGTAGCGCTCGAGCAGCGCCGGCGTGGCGTCGGCCGATCCATCGTCGACGGCGATCAATTCGAGCGCATCGAGGGTCTGTCCCAGGATGCTGTCCACGGCCTCGGCGAGGTATCGCTCTCCGTTCCGGACGGCCATGACCACGGAAACGAGCGGCGGGTGGTCACCTCGCATCGAGCGCCCCTCCGGCTCCGTCCAGGACGTCGGCCTGGAACTCGCATGCGACGAGGCCGGGCCGGGCCGCCCCGATGGCCGCGGCCTGCGGGTCGATCACCGTCACTCGAGCGGCCCAGTCCACCTGGTCCAGGATCTCCTTCCCCTGCGCGTTCGCCATCCACAGGCCGAGGAGGTACGTCCCCGGCGACAGGTGCAGCGACGCGATGCGGAACCGCACGTAGGTCCGCCCCGGCCGCAGGTGCACCACCAGGCCGAGCGCGAGCGTATCGACGTTGACCAGCTTGGTCCCGTGCGGATCGGTCAATTTGAGCGCGATGCTTCCCACCCGCGTCGCCTGGAGGGCTTGGATGGCGAGCGTGATCTCGAGCGGGCCGTCCGGATACGGCCTGTGGTCCTTCGCCGGATCATCGCTCGCGAGCCGAATCGCCTCGAAGCAGGCCCGGCCGTCCCCCGAGCGGCGGCACTTCGAGAGGTCGGCCCAGGAGCCGGGCGCGAGGGTGCCGGCCCGGCCGGCGTCGGCGGTCTCCGCGAGGTAGCGCGCGACCACTTCGTGCGGCCGCCCGTCCGCCACCACCGTCCCGGCGTCGAGGAGGACGCAGCGGGAGCAGAGGCGCTGCACCGCGTTCATGTTGTGGCTGACGAAGAGAATCGTGCGGCCTTCCTGCGCGGCCTCGTCCATCTTGCCCAGACACTTGCGCTGGAACTCCGCATCGCCCACCGCCAGCACCTCGTCGACGACCAGCACGTCCGGCTCGAGGTGGGCGGCCACGGCGAAGGCGAGCCGCAGGTACATCCCGCTCGAGTAGCGCTTGACCGGGGTGTCGATGAAGGGCGCGATGCCGGCGAACGCCACGATGGCGTCGAACTGCCGGGCGATGTGCCGCCGGTCCATGCCGAGGATCGAGCCGTTGAGGTAGACGTTGTCCCGGCCCGTGAGCTCGGGATGGAAGCCCGTCCCCACCTCCAGCAGCGAGCCCACC
>DASTKT010000023.1:0-7411 GCA_035715725.1 Longimicrobiales bacterium
TCCAGCGAGGCGGTGGTGCCGGTGGCGACGCGCAGGCCGAAGGCGGCCATGTTCTCGAAATGGAGCGGGGTGCCGCCGTCGTCGAGGATCGCCTTGCCGACGTCGGTCGGCGTGCTGACGCTGCCGTACACGCGCACGGCGGCATCCGCGGTCACGCTCACACGGGCGATCGCGGGGACCCAGTCGTAGCGCCTGGCGACGTCCTCCGACAGGTCCTGGAGCACGACCATGCCGCGGCGGAAGAGCATGGCGCGGTTGCTCGTCGCCCAGGCGGCCAGGTTACGGATCAAGGCGTCCTTCTCGGCGCGGTTGGCCTGGCCGAGGTCCGGCGTGCCGGACCAGAAGGCGACACGGCCGATGAACGTCTCCTTCAGCCGGCCGGCGACGACCGGGTCACGCAGGAGCGCGTACGGCTTGGCGGCGTCGCGGTCGGCCAGGGACGGGACCACCAGCACGCTGTACTGCATGAGGTCGACCTTCGCGAGGTCGACGGTGCCGTTGCCGCCGTCGTAGCCGCGGTCCACTCCGCCGGGGAAGGCACCGGCGAGGGCGTTCACGACCGCGGTGCAGCCGGAGACATCGGAAGCGGGACAGTAGACGAGGGCCTTCGGCCCCCGGCCGGTGGATTCGTGCTGTGGCGCGAACAGGCTCGCCAGCGCGGTGCTCAGCGCCACCAGCAGCGCGTACGTTCGACTCATCGGTGGCCGTCCTCAGTTGCAGGCGTCGGTGGCGAGCTTCGCGAAGAGCTGGACCTGCCGGGTCGCATCGTCGCTGGTGGGCGCGGCCTGGAGGGAGGCGTGCGCCTTGTCCAGCTCGGCCAGGTAGACGCCGCACACGGTCGAGGCCTTGCCGGCCTCGGATACGGTGATGGTCGAGCTGGTGATCGAGAGCGGCGACGCCGCGACGACCGGTGCGGTGATCGGGTCGGCCGGCGCCGACTTCTTGACGTCCTGGACGTCGTTGCAGGCGATGGCGAGGAAGACCATGGCCAGCGGGAGGGAGGCGAGCCGCTTCATGAGGTGTCTCCTTCAGACACAGGGGTACCGGTCGGGACGCGCGCCGGCAGCGCCCTTCTTCGGTAGCCCGGCCGTCTCCAGGAGACCCGCGGCTTTGCGGACCGGCCTCACGGCCGGGGTGCCTTTGTCGGAAGGAGTGTTTCGCGAGATGGCAGCCGCGCCGGCGAACCGGTCGCGGACGCGGTGACCCTGGGCACCGGGTATGCCAGCCTCCGATATCGCTTGCTAACTCTTTTCAACGACACGCATTAGGGGGTTTTTCGACGTGTCGGCGGGCGCGTCTTCTCGTTACCGAAGGGAACGTCGCGGGGCGTTTCGTAACGCGGGGCCGGCGATCGGTGCGGCGCCGGCGGCGCCGGCTTCGGGCGGGGGCAGGCGGAAGCGAGTGCGGGTGTAAGGTTGCGTTCGGAGGCGATGACGCAGGCGCTCACGCTCGCGCGGCGGGCGGCGCTCCGCGGCTCGTCCGTGGGCTCCGCAGCTTCGCGTGACGCATCCGGGCGTGAGGACGCCCACGAAGGACGGGCTCGGGCGCGGGCTCCGCGCCGGCGGCGCTGGGCTCGGGCTCGAGACCGGAGTCGGGATCGAGATCGGGGCCTGCGGCATCGAGACCGGCGCCTGCGGTGCCGGGATCGAGATCGGAGCGGGGTGGAAGTGGCTGCGGAAGACGCGGCGTCTCAAGGCGATCAGAAACTTGCCGAGACTTTCGACAGTTGTTACCGTTCTACCCGTTTCCCCAGGAGTATCCTTCGAAGTGACCCCGGGAGCCCCGGTAGAGCCGCGTGGACGGCCGGTCAACGACCGACGTCGGCGGATGGCCCAGAACCACCTCCAACTCCTTCTTGTCGAGGATGATTCCCTCGAGGCGCGGCTGCTGAAGGCGAACCTTCAGCGGCCCGGTCGCGTGGACGTGGAGGTCGCGGGGACGGGGGAGGAAGCGCTGGGGCGGCTGGCGCGGGGCGTGTTCGACGCGGTGTTGTCGGACGTGGCGATGCCGGGGATGGACGGGATCGAGCTGGTGCGGCGGGTGCGGGCGCAGGATCCGGCGCTGCCGATCGTGCTGATGACGGCGCACGCGACGCTGGAGCGGGCGGTGGAGGGGATCCGGGCGGGGGCGACGGAATTCCTGCAGAAGCCGGTGAACGTGGGGGCGCTGCTGGCGCTGGTGGAGCGGGCGGTGGCGGAGCGTCCGCTGCGGGAGGAGCTGACGGCGGCGCTGGGGCGGCGGGGCACGGCGTCGCCGGAGGACTACCTGGTCGGCGACGATGCGCGGCTGGAGGCGGTGCGCCGGTTCGCGCGGCGGGTGGCGTCGGTGCCGGGGGCGCGGGTGCTGGTGACGGGGGAGTCGGGGAGCGGGAAGAGCGTGCTGGCGCGGGCGATCCACGAGCTGTCGGGGGTGACGGGGCGGTTCGTGGAGGTGAACTGCGCGGCGCTGCCGGGCAGCCTGCTGGAATCGGAGCTGTTCGGGCACGAGAAGGGCGCGTTCACGGACGCGAAGTCGCTGAAGCGAGGGCTGATCGAGCTGGCGCATCACGGCACGCTGTTCCTGGACGAGATCGGCGCGATGCCGGTGGAGCTGCAGGCGAAGCTGCTGCTGTTCCTGGAAAGCCAGGAGATCCGGCGGGTGGGCGGGACGGAGCCGATCCGGGTGGACGTGCGGGTGATCGCGGCGACGAACGACGATCTGCGGCGTCGCGTGCGGGAGCGGACGTTCCGGGCGGACCTGCTGTACCGTCTGGACGTGGCGTCGATCGAGATGCCGCCGCTGCGCGAGATGCCGTTGGTCGTGCTGGAGCTGACCGGGCACTTCCTGCGGGAGCTGTCGGAGGAGATGCACCGGCCGACGCCGCCGCTGCTGTCGGAGTCGGCGGAGGCGCTGGCGCGCTACGGGTGGCCGGGGAACGTGCGCGAGCTGCGGAACGCGGTGGAGCGGGCGGTGATCTTCCACGACGGCGGTCCGATCGAGGTGCTGCCGCCGGCGGAGCCGGGGCAGGCGGCGGCGGTGGGAGCGGGCGTCGCGCTGGAGCTGGGGCTCACGCTCGAGGAGGTCGAGCGCCGGTACCTGGAGGCGACGCTGGAGCGGCATCGCGGCGAGGACTTCGAGGCGATCGCGCAGCGGCTGGGGATCGCGCGGAAGACGTTATGGGAGAAGCGGAAGCGCTACGGCCTGGGGGCCTGACGCGCGCCCTGTACCGCGGGCCGGGAGGTGGCCGGCCCGGGCACGCGGCCGACCCGCGCGCGCGGGTCGGCGCGGCGCGCTGGCCGGGGTGGACGTCCGGGCGCATTACCGCGGTCGCGCTCGGGCTGACGGCCCTGATCGTCGCCGCGGACTGGCTGACGCCCGCGGGCGTGGTGGTGGGGATCCTGCTGGCGTTCCCGATCATCCTGGCGTCGGTCAGCGACGAGCCTCGCAGCGTGTGGCTCGCGTTCGGCGTGGCGCTCCTCGGCCGCAGCCTCGCCGTGGTGTTCGGGAAGGGGCCGGTGGCGCCGCCGGAGTTCTGGCTGCCGAACCGCGTGCTGGTGTTCCTCACGCTCCCCGCCAGCCTGGGAATCGGGCTGCTGCTGCAGCGCAGGCGCTTCGCCGCGGAGGCGGCGCGCGCGGCGGCGGAACGGGCGAGCGAGCTGAACCGGCTGCTGCTCTCGCTCATGGCCCACGACCTCCGCTCTCCGCTGGCGACGGCGATCCGCACGTTCGAGTACGTCGAGGGACAGCTCGAGCGCGGGCGGCCGGTCGAGCACGAACTCCTCGCCGAGGTGCACGCGCGGCTGCGCCGGAACCTGGCGACGATGGATGGCGTGCTCCGCGTGGCGCGGGCGGAGCTGGACGCCGCCACGGCGGCCGGACCGGCGGCGGCCGTCCCGTTGGCCGCGTCGCTGGCGAGCGAGGTCGACGGCTTCGCCGCCGAGGCCGCGGCCCGCGGGAAGCGGCTCGAGACGGACTTTTCCGCGCTGGGCGGCGACCGGTACGCACTGGACGAGCGGGTGCTGCGGCAGGCGGTGGGGATCGTGGTGGACAACGCGATCCGGCACGCGCTCCCCGGGGCCGTCCGCGTCCGGGCGGACGCGGTGCCGGACGCCGTGGTGGTGCGGGTCGCCGACGAAGGGCCGGGGCTGTCGGCGCCGGGCCGGCGGCCGTCGAGCGGGTCCGGGATCGGGCTCCAGCTCTGCGTGGCGCTGGTGGCGCGCGTGGGTGGCGCGATCGACGTGGAACGCGATGGGCCGGACGGGACGACGTTCGCGGTGCGGGTGCCGGCGAGGAGGATGGAGGGGTAGGCGAGCAGGCGGAGTGGGCGAGTGGGCGAGTGGGGGAGTGGAAACGAGAAACGCGGAGCCGACGGGCGGTCGGCTCCGCGTTTTCATTGTTCCCGGACCCGGATGAGCGGCCGCAGGCGGCGGACCCGGACCCGGCCGCCCATCGGGAACCGCCGGGTCCGGGACCGGGTCCGGGAGAGCTGTCTACCAGCTCTTCATCTTTTCCAGGACCGCGAAGTGCGGCCGGATGTCCACGGGGATCGCCTTCAGGCGGTCGAGGGCGGACTGCATCTCGGGGCGGACGGTGCCGTGCTTCTGCATCAGCTCGCCGGCGGCGGCGTAGTCGCCGACGGCCTCCATGGTGAGGAGGTCGCGGGCGAGGTCGCGATTGGCGGCGATGAGGTCGTCGACCTTGCCGCCGAACTTGCCGGTGGCCGGGTCGTAACGGATGGCGCCCTTGTCCCAGAGGTAGTTGAACTGGATGAGGTTGGCCATGCCGTGGGCCTCGCCGGCGCCGAAGCGGGTGCCGCGGAAGAGGTCGGCGAGGTGGGAGACGAAGGCGCGCTCGACGAAGTCCTTGTCGTAGACGCCCTTCTGCTGGAGCACGGTGAGGTTGTGGAGGCCGGTGACGTCGGCCTTGGCCTCCTCGATCGCGGAGTAGCGGTCGCGGAGCGCCTTGTTGACGGTGGTCTTCTCGCCGGACCGCAGCGTGATGGCGTGCGGCCCGAGGCCGTGGGCGAGCTCGTGCATGACGACGTTCGTGAACCACGGCTTGAAGCCGATGTCCGCGGCGAGGGCGGGCTCCAGGACGGCCTGCGCGATGGGTGTCAGGACCTTGTCGAACTTGGCCTGCGAGACGTTGCGCAGCATCACCTTCTTGGAGCCCTTGCGCTCGATGACGCGGGCGTCGTTCGGGAGGTTGAAGGCCGTGGTCTGGACGCCGCGGCGCGCGTCGCCGGCGGTGTAGGCCACGTCGACCACGCGGATCGGGCTCTCGAAGGGGCGGTTCGGGTTCTTGTAGCGGTCGTCGAGCGGAAGGCTGCGCTCGAGGTTCGGCAGCTCGCCCTTGAGGCGCTCGAGCTCGGCGCCTGCGGCGGGGTCGGCGACGGTGATGAAGCTCTCGAACGCGGCCTTGTAGCCCGCCAGCTCGTCCTCGTAGACCTCGTAGGGGCCGATGGTGGGCTCGACGCGGCTGCCGGTGATGTCCATCCAGGCGACGTCGCTGGCGTAGTAGTCGTCGCTCAGGAAGGCGGCGGCGCGCTTGTTCAGGAAGTCGGAGAGCGACGCGTTGCGCGAGAGCTTCGCGGCCTCGCGGAGGAGCCCGGCGGCTTCCTCGAGCTTGTCGTGGTACGCCTTCGAGTACGGGACGGCGACCAGGCCACGATCCTTGCGCTGGATGACGGTGAAGTAGCCGGTGAACGCGTCCTTGTCGGCGGGGTGGGCCTGGATCCAGGCCTCGAGCTCCTGCTGCGTGAGGTCCGGCGGGTAGAAGCCGGCGCCCTTCGGCTTGGCGCCGACCGCGAGGAACGGCTGCATGTGCTCGAGCCGGTCCCACGGGCCGACCATGATGTCGAAGTAGTCGAGGGCGGCATCCTTGCCGGCGCCCTGCTGCGACCGGAGCTGGGCCAGGTAGTCGGGGTTCTTCGGCGAGACCTGGACGAAGTAGACGTCGTGCAGCACGCGCGACGCGTCCACGAGCTTCGCCAGGACCTGCTTCTCCCAGGGCTGGAGCGTGGTGGCGTCGAAGTCGAGGGTGGCGGGCGCGAACTGCGCCACGCGGGCGCGCAGCTCCTCGGGCGTGATTCCGGGGGCGAGCATCGGCATCGGTCGGGTGGAGGTGGCGGCCGCGGGGCCCGTCCGGGCCGAGTTCGCGGCCTGCGCGTCCGGCGACGGGGGGGCACCGGAGGTGCACGCGGCCAGCAGCGCGGCGGCCGGGAGCACGAGTCGGACGTGTCGCATGCGGCTCTCCTGTCGGGCGAAAATGGCGGATCCGCTGTCGGCACAGCATGATATGCCCGACGGGGCGGGGAGTGCCAGGGCGCGCGGCGGGACGAGAAGGTTGCCGGGGCGGTCCCGGCGCGTTTAGCGTAGCCCGACATGGCGACGACAGCCGCGACGCCCGAGAGCTCGACCCATGTTCCCCGCCGCGCCCGCCGGGAGGTCTACTGGTTCCTGGCGGCGGTCGGGGCAGGGCTCGTGTTCTTCCTCGCGGTCGGCTTCGCGATGGCGTTCACGCAGGAACACCGGCTGGCCGTGTACCGGCCGACGCCGGCGTACGTCCTCTCCGCCACCGTGAAGCCGGTGAATCCGGCGGGCTCCGGCACGACGGACACCTACCTGCCGGTGGTCCGCTACCGCTACCGGGTCGATGGCCGCACGTACCTGAGTACCCGCGTGACACCGCTGGGGGAGAGCCGGGGCCGAGGCTGGGCGACGCGGCTCACGCAGCACTTCCCGCCCGGCGGCCTCGTGCTCGCCTACTACGATCCCTCCGATCCCCACGCCGCCTTTCTCGTCCGCCAGCGCTCCTTCGTCCCCTACATCTTCATCGGCTGCCCGCTGCTGCTCCTGATCGGCTGGGGGTGGCTCCTCGCGGCCGTGAGCCGCCTCGTGGGCACGGCCGAGGACTGAGCCGGCCGCGACGCGCACGGCTCGTCGCCCGTCGCCTCCGGTCGCCGCGCCGCGCGGCGACGGTCGATGGCGCCGGCGCTCGCTCACCGCGATCACGCCGGATCCCACGTAATCCTCCCCCGCACGGATCTCCAGGTGGAAGTCCAGCTCCGCGCCGACATCGGCGCGGACGCCCGGACTCACTGCTACCGATCTCTCCGGACTTGACAAGAAGCACGTTCACGGGCAGGGGCAGGGGCAAGCCGGCGGCCGATTTTTCCGGAAAATGGTGCGGTGGGGAGAGGGGGAGGAGGTGGGGTAATGCCCGGCGGAACGGGGAAGAGATAGTGAGGGCGTGACTTAGGCATGCGGCTTGCTTTCGGTTTTTCTTCGGTATAAGGTTGAGGGGAGCGGGCGAGCGAGGACAATGGGAGCCACCAGCGTCGGTGGTGAGGGCGGATGTCACTGGCAGTCGCGGAGTTACGGAAACGGCTGGAGGAGCGCTACCCGGATGCGCTGCCGCTGCGGCATGGGAC
>DASTKT010000024.1:0-2366 GCA_035715725.1 Longimicrobiales bacterium
ACGAATGTCGGAGCACGAAGGGCGGCGGCATCGCGGTCGCGCCTGCGGGCGCGGTCCGGCGGCCCCGCACCTCGCGGCGCGCAGCGCCGCTACAGCCCGCGCCGCGGGCGTGCGCGAGCCGGAGGCGAGCGACAGCGCAGCGTGCGGCGCGCCTCTGGCGCGACGACAGTGAAACGTGCGCGGCCCGACGGGCCGCGACAGCGAGCAACGCGAGCGTGCGCTCGCCGCCAGGCGAGCGACACGGAACCGTGCACGGCCCGCAGGGCCGCGGATTGGAGCGCCATGAACATCGCCGTACTCTTCGGGGGGACGAGCGCCGAGCGGGATGTCTCGATCGCCAGCGGGGCGCAGGTTGTGCAGGCGCTGCGCGAGGCGGGACACCATGTGGTGGCGGTGGACACGGCGCGCGGTGTGCTCGGGGAGGAGGAGGAGCGCCGGCTGCTGGAGGCGGGCGTCGCGCCGATCCCGCCGGGGGCGGAGGAGCTGGACATGCTCCGGACCGGGAACCCGGCGGCGCTCGTGGAGGCGCCGGAGCTGGAGGGCGTGGACGTGCTGTTCCTGGCGCTGCACGGCGGGACGGGGGAGGGCGGCCAGCTCCAGGCGCTACTGGACCTGGTCGGCATCCCGTACACCGGCAGCGGGATGCTCGGCAGCGCCGTGGCGATGGACAAGGATGTGGCCAAGCGGCTGTTCCGACAGGGGGGCGTGCCGACGCCGGACTGGCTCATGGCGCCCGTCGCCACGGACGACGCCGTGGCGCGACTCGGGCTGCCGCTCGTCGTGAAGCCGAGCAAGCAGGGCTCGACCGTGGGGCTCACGCTGGTCAAGCGGGCGGAGGACCTGCCGGCTGCGATCGAGCTGGCCTCCCGCTTCGACGACGAGGTGATGCTCGAGGCGTTCGTGGCGGGACGCGAGCTGACCGTGCCGATCCTCGGTGACGAGCCGCTCCCGGTGGGAGAGATCATCCCACGGCACGAGATCTTCGATTACGAGTGCAAGTACCAGCCGGGCATGTCCGAGGAGATCTTTCCCGCGGAGGTGGACGCGGAGGTGGCCCGGCGCGCGCAGGAGCTGGCGCTCCGCGCCCACCGGACGCTCAAGCTCGGCGGCTACAGCCGGATCGACTTTCGCATGGACGCCGATGGCGGGCTCTGGTGCCTCGAGGCCAACACGCTCCCCGGGATGACGGCCGCGAGCCTGTTCCCCCGGGGAGGCCGCGCGGCGGGGATGAGCTTCCCCCAGGTCTGCGACCGGATTTGCCGCCTCGCCGTGGAGGAACACCACCGGCGGAGGCGGGTTTAGAGAGATTGACCGGCCCGCGGCGCTCGGCCAGCCCGGCCCCGCGGCCCGGCCCCTCCCCACGAGGCGACCGAAGCATCCATCATGGCGTACGGTAGTCCCTTCTCCTTCAGCGGCCTGACGACCTGGGTCAAGCGACTGATCGTCGCCAACCTCGCCATCTTCGTGGTGACGTGGCTGGCCGGGCGCTTCGGCGTCGACCTCTTCGCGTTCCTGGCGTTCGTGCCGAGCCAGGCGCTGCGGGAGCCGTGGACGGTCCTGACCTACATGTTCGTGCACGCGGGCTTCTTCCACGTGCTCTTCAACATGCTGGCGCTCTTCTTCTTCGGGCCGCCGCTGGAGGAGCGCTGGGGATCGCGCGAGTTCATCAAGTACTACCTGATCTGCGGGCTCGGCGGCGCCGCGTTCTCGTTCCTGTTCGCGTTCCACTCGCCCGTCGTCGGCGCCTCCGCCGCCGTCTACGGCGTGATGCTGGCCTTCGCCATGAACTGGCCGAACTCGCCGATCTACATCTGGGGGATCTTCCCGATCGCGGCGAAGTGGCTCGTCCTCATCTTCGTCGCCCTCTCGCTCTTCAGCGGCTTCAACGGCACCGCCGACGGCGTGGCGCACTTCGCGCACCTGGGCGGCTTCGCCGCCGGGTTCCTCTACCTCAAGCTGGACCGTCTTCGCTCCGGCGCCGCCGCGCGGCTGAAGAAGCTCCGGCCGAAGCCCCGTCTGACGGTCGTCCCCGGCACGGGCACCGCCCCGCCGCCGAAGCCCGCGCGCCGCGCCCAGACGGGCGAGGAAGAGCGCCTCCTCGACGACGTCGACCGCATCCTCGACAAGATCGGCCGCACCGGCATGAGCAGCCTGACCCCCGAAGAGAAGCGGCTGCTCGACGAGGTGAGCCGGCGGTACCGGAAGAACTGAATCCGCGGCGCGGAGCGCCGCGCACGGTTCCCTGTCGCTCGCCTGGCGGCTCGCGCACGCTCGCGTTGCTCGCTGTAGCGGCCTTCGGCCGCGGACGCTGGCGCTGTCGCCGCCTGCGGCGGCGCACGGTTCCCTGTCGCTTCGCCTGGCGGCTC
>DASTKT010000025.1:0-5474 GCA_035715725.1 Longimicrobiales bacterium
GCTCCTCCCGCGCGTTGTTCACCCGCCGGCCTGGACAGCAGCGGCTCGAAGCCGCCTATTGCTCGGCCGATCCATCCGGCCCCTTCTGGTAACCCCGGTAGCCAACGGCTCCGTTGAACTGCGGCGGCTCGGTTCGCCGCGATCGGGGATGCTCCGCCCCTCGGGCGAGGAGCGTCCCGTGGTTTCCACCCGCTCGGTCGTAAGACCGGAGGAGGCTGTTCATGCCGCATTTCCCGGCCCGCGGACGCGTGCCGCGGGGCCCCGCCACCTGGCGCGGGCTCCTCGGCGCGCTCGCCGCGCTCGTCCTCGCGCTCCCGTCGGCCGCGCTCGCCCAGCAGGGTAGCGTGTCCGGCACCGTCGTCGATGCCGCCTCCGCCCGCCCCCTGGCCGGCGCGCAGGTCGTCGTCCAGGGCACCGAGCGCGGGACGCTCACCGACGCCGCCGGGCGGTTCCAGCTCACCGGCCTCACCGGCGAGCAGGTCACGCTGGACGTCGTGATGCTCGGGTACCGCACCGCCCACCAGGCGGCGCGGGTCGGAGAGACCGGCGTGCGCGTCGCGCTCGCGCAGTCCGCCGTCGAGCTCGACCAGCTCGTCGTCACCGGCACCGTCGGCCGCGAGACGAAGCGCGCCCTCGGCAACTCCGTGGCGAAGATCGACGCCAGCAGCGTCACCGCCAAGGCGCCGGTGCAGGACCTCCAGTCGCTCGTCAACGGGCGGGCCCCGGGCGTCGTCATCATCCCCGGCACCGGCACCGTCGGCAGCGGCGCGCGCATCCGCGTCCGCGGGGTCGGCTCCCTCTCGCTCTCGCAGGAGCCGCTCATCTACGTCGACGGCGTGCGCGTCAACAACGCGCAGGCCACCGGCCCGATCAACCAGGCCTTCGGCTCCAGCACGATCTCCCGCTGGAACGACTTCAACCCGGACGAGATCGAGAGCATCGAGATCATCAAGGGGCCCGCCGCCGCCACGCTCTACGGCACCGAGGCGGCGAACGGCGTGATCCAGATCATCACGAAGAAGGGCGCCCAGGGCGCGCCGCGCTACAGCTTCCAGATCCGGCGCGGCACGAACTGGTTCTCGAACCCGCAGGGGCGGCTCTGGACGAACTACGGCCGCAACCCGCTGAAAAACAACGAGATCGACACGATCACGTACAGTGACCTCGAGCGCCTGAACGGGCCCATCTTCCAGAACGGCCCGCTCCAGGCCTACGACCTGAACGTCTCCGGCGGCAGCTCCGCGGTCCGCTACTACGTCGCCGGCTCCTACGAGCGCAACGAGGGCGTCGAGCCGAACAACGTCGACCGGAAGATGAACGGCCGGGCCAACCTGACCATCGTCCCCAACGACAAGGTCGAGATCACCGCCAGCACCGGCTACATGCACGGCAAGGTCAACCTGCCGCTGGAGTCCGGCGGCGGCGGCGTCACCTGGACGACGTACTTCGCCTACCCGAACACGCTCGGCACGCCGAAGAACGGCTTCTACAGCGCCACGCCCGAGGCGTACCGCTACGCGTACCAGGACTGGCAGGACGTCGACCACTTCACCGGCAGCGTGCAGCTCAACTACCGGCCGACCTCCTGGTTCACGCACCGCCTCTCCGTCGGCACCGACCTGACCGGCACCGAGGACGCCGAGCTCGTCCAGCGCATCGCCGATCCGGCCATGCAGCAGTTCTTCTCGGCGGGCGAGATCCGCGGCTACAAGGACGTCGTCAACCGCACGACCTACTACAACACGGTCGACTACGCGGCGACGCTGAACCGCAACGTGCTCGGCCTCTCCTCCGCCACCTCGGCCGGGCTCCAGTACTACCGGCGCTACTCGAAGTTCACCGAGGGCTACGGCGAGAACTTCCCGGCGCGCGGGCTGAAGTCGATCAGCGCCGCCTCCGGCACGAAGACCGCCGTCGAGGACTACGAGGAAAACACCACGGTCGGCACGTTCGCCCAGGAGCAGGTCGGCTGGCGCGACCGGCTCTTCCTCACCGGCGCGCTGCGCGTCGACAACAACAGCGCCTTCGGCCAGGACTTCAGCTGGGTCACCTACCCGAAGCTCTCGGCGAGCTGGGTCGTCAGCGAGGAGCCGTTCTGGAAGCTCTCGCCGATCAGCACGCTCAAGCTGCGCGCCGCCTACGGCCAGTCCGGCAAGCAGCCCACGGCGTTCGCGTCGCTGCGCACGTACGAGCCGATCCCCGGCTCCGGCGATAGCGCCGCCGTCACGCCCAAGACGCTCGGTAACCCGAACCTCGGCCCCGAGCGCGGCAAGGAGCTCGAGCTCGGCTTCGACGCCGGCTTCCTGAGCGACCGCCTCGGCCTCGAGCTCACGTACTACGACAAGCGCACGACGGACGCGATCCTGCTCCGCGACCTGCCGCCCTCCAGCGGCTTCACGGGCGGGAGCTGCGCCGAGTGCGGCCGCCAGTACATCAACGCCGGCGAGATCTCGAACAAGGGGATCGAGCTGCTGGCCCGCGGCACCGCGTACCAGTCGCGGAACCTCGGCGTCGAGCTGACCGCCAGCGTCGCCACGAACGACAACAAGGTCGTCGACCTCGGCATCCCCGACCTCACGTTCGTCTCCGCCGGCGGCTTCACGCAGCACCACGAGGGCTATCCGGTCGGCGCCTGGTTCGCCAAGAAGCTCGTCGCCGCGCAGTTCGACGCGAACGCGAAGGTCATCTCCAGCTCGCTCATGTGCGACGACGGCAAGGGCGGCCAGGTCGCCTGCGCCAGCGCGCCCGAGGTCTACCTCGGCCGCCCGACGCCGAAGGTCGAGGGCTCCTTCTCCTCGACGGTCACGCTCTTCCGCAACCTGCGCCTCTACGGCCTCGCGGACTGGAAGACCGGCTACAAGAAGATGGACGGCAACCTGCGCGTCCGTTGTGTCCTCTTCGGCCGCTGCCGCGAGAACTTCTATCCGCAGGAGTTCGTCAACGACCCCGTCTGGCTGGCCCAGACCCAGCTCGGCGGCGCCTACGTCAACGGCCTCATCAACGACGCCAGCTTCCTGAAGCTGCGCGAGCTCTCCGCCAGCTACTCGCTCCCCGAGAGCTGGGCCCACGGCTTCGGCGCCCGCGCGGCCAGCATCACCGTCGCCGGCCGCAACCTCTACACGTGGACGAAGTGGACGAGCCTCGAGCCCGAGGCCTCCTTCCTCGGCGGCTCGCGCGGCGGCGCCAGCGCCCAGTGGGAGCAGAACGTGACGCCGCAGCTCGCGCAGTTCATCACTACCGTCAACGTCAGCTTCTGAGTCCGGGGGCATCCATGACGACCTTCGGAAACGCCACCCGGACTGAGGATGAATCGATGAATCGGATCCGCACCCAGACGCGGGCCGCGGCGGGCACCCTCGGGCGACTCCTCGTCGTCCTCGGCCTCGTCCTCCCCGGCGCCGCCTGTAGCGTCTTCGACGACCTGCTCAAGGTGGAGGCGCCCAGCCGCATCCCCGAGGAGGACCTCGACAACCCGACCAGCGTGCCGCTCCTCCTGAACGGCGCCAAGGCGGACTTCGAGTGCGCCTACGCCAGCTACGCCGTCATCACCGGCCAGCTCGCCGGCGAGCTGATGGACGCCACCCAGACCGCCTCGCGCTGGCCGTACACGCGCCGCGTCATCGCCTCCAACGACGCGCAGTACTCCACCAACACCTGCGCCGGCCTCGGCATCTACAAGGGCCTCTCCACCGCCCGCTTCGACGCCGAGCTCATGCTCTCCCGGCTGCAGACTTACACGGACCAGGAGGTCGCGAACCGCGTGTCCTCGATCGCGACCGCGGCCGCCTACTCCGCCTACTCGCACCTCCTCATGGGCGAGGCGTTCTGTACCGGTGTGCTCCTCGACGAGACGCTGACCCCCGGCGGCGAGGCCACCCGCCAGCAGTTGCTCCAGAAGGCCGTCGACCGCTTCACTCAGGCTATCGACCAGGCCCGGGCGTCCAACAACAACCAGATCCTCAACATGGCCCTCGTCGGCCGTGCCCGGGCCTACCTCGACCTCGGTCAGAAGACCCAGGCGGCCACCGACGCCGCCCTCGTGCCGAGCGGCTTCGTCTACAACGCCACCTACTCGACCATCGATTCGCGCCGCTACAACCGCGTCTTCGATGAGAACGGCAACGGCACCGCCTCCTCCGTCGGCGTCGAGTACCGCAATTACCTCCACGACGGCGTCGCGGACCCCCGCGTGAAGGTCGTCGACGCGAAGAAGAACGCCACCGACGGCACGCCGATCTTCTTCCAGCAGAAGTACCTCGGCCTCAACACGCCCATCCCGATCGCGTCCTACGACGAGGCCCAGCTCATCCTCGCCGAGGCCACCGGCGGCCAGCAGGCCGTGACTATCATCAACGCGTTCCACGCCGCCGCCGGCCTCCCGCCGTTCGCGAGCACCGACGCGCAAACGATCCAGTCGCACGTCATCGAGGAGCGCCGCGCCGTCCTCTTCCTCACCGGCCACCGGCTCTGGGACGTCGCTCGCTTCACCCTGCCGCGCACCCCCGCCGCCGGCACCGCCTTCCCCAAGGGCGGCTCCTACGGCAACGACACCTGCTTCCCGCTGCCGGACGTCGAGAAGCTGAACAACCCGAAGATCTAGCCGGTGGGACGGGCCGCCCGGCCCGTCCCACCCGCCGGCACCACGACACACCACGGCCCCCGGGGACCCCACCGTCCCCGGGGACTGTACCCCTCCGCCATCGCCCCACCTCTGCCCGCCGCCCGCGCCGGCGGCCCCCCGCGCCGCCCGCGACACGCGCCGCCCGCCACACGCGTCGAGCGGCCGCGCGCCGTCTCGACCCCGGTCGTGACCCCTCCCCCGGCTTTCGCACGAGGAGCGATCCGCCGCCGGTCGCCGACCCGCGCCCCTCCCGCCCCGGTCCGCGCCGCGCGAACGTCCGGCGCTGTCCGCGGAAAGTGTTGGTCGCGGTGGTCGTGGCGACTGGTCGTTCGGGTACACGAATGCGCCTCCTACCGGCCGCCCCCCGGCCCACCCGCGACCCGCCTCAGGCGTCGCGTCCCGACCCGCGCCGACGATCGCCGTTGCCATACGCCCGATCATCCGCGTCCGCCGTCGCGAGGATCTGACGTCGCGAGCCGCACCGGGAATCAGCGCTGCCCGACCGCTCGGCTCTGCCGGGCCGCTCGACCCCATTCGCGCCGGCGTCCTCGAATTCGCTCCCATTACGGCACAGCAGGCGCCGCCCCACGTCGCCAACGGGCATCCCGGACCGCCGCGGTGCCCCGGGTGCCACGGCTCCAGGTGCTTGCCGCGCGCCGCCCGCGCCCGGGTCCCCATCTCCGCCTAGATACCCCGTCCTCCAGCCCTCGCCAGCAATCGCCGGATGGCCTCGACCCAGCCGAGGGGATCCAGGAAGCGGTGCCAGGCCCAGTAGCGCAGCAGGTACTTCGTCGCCACCCCATGGAAGCGACGCAGCCACGTCCGCAGCCGTCGCACCGCACCCGCGACCGTA
>DASTKT010000026.1:0-51427 GCA_035715725.1 Longimicrobiales bacterium
GAGCCGCCAGGCGAAGCGACAGGGAACCGTGCGCCGCCGCAGGCGGCGACAGCGCCAGCGTCCGCGGCCGAAGGCCGCTACAGCGAGCAACGCGAGCGTGCGCGAGCCGCCAGGCGAGCGACAGGGAACCGTGCGCGGCGCCTGCGGCGGCGCGGCTAGCTCGCGAGATACCGCACCATGTCGTAGCGCGTCACGATCCCGGCCAGCTCGCCGTCCCGGCGCACGAGCACGGCGGGGTTGCGCCGGGTGAGCAAGCGGCCGATCGACCCCATCTCGACGTGCGCTTCGACGACCGGGAACGGCGGCTCCATGAGATCCTCGGCGGCGCGGTCGAGGACGCTCGGGTCCTCGATGACGCGCGACATGAGGCTCGCCTCGAGGAGGGCGCCGACGCAGGCGCCGTCGCGGAACACGGGGAGCTGCGAGATGTTGTGCGCGTTGATCAGCTCGAGCGCCTCGCGCACGCGGCTGTCCGCCTGCACGCCGACGAGTGGCGGGGCGCCGTCCTCCTTGCGCGCCACCAGGTCGCCCGCGGTCAGCCGCTCGGGCTCCAGCAGCCGGTTCTCGCGCATCCACTCGTCGTTGTAGAGCTTCGAGAGGTAGCGCTCGCCCGTGTCGGGGAGCATGCAGACGACGAGGCGGTCCGGGTCGTTCAGCTCCTGCGCCAGCTGCACGGCGACGTGGGCGATGAGTCCGGACGACCCCCCGACGAACAGCCCCTCCTCGCGCGTCAGGCGCCGCGCCATGTGGAACGCCGCGCGGTCGGTCACGGGCTGGACGTCGTCCAGCACGTCGAACCACAGCGTGGAGGGCAGCTTGTCGTTGCCGATCCCCTCGACCTTGTACGGCTGGCTCCCGCCCTTGTCGCCACTGCGGAAGTGGCCGGCGTAGATCGAGCCGACCGGGTCGCCGGCGATGACGCGGATCTCCGGGTTGCGCTCCTTCAGGTACTTCCCCGCCCCGCTCACCGTGCCGCCGGTGCCGGCCGCCGCGACGAAGTGCGTGACCCGCCCCTCCGTCTGCTCCCAGATCTCCGGGCCCGTGGTGTGGTAGTGCACCTCGGGGTTCACCGGGTTGTAGAACTGGTTGGCCAGCACGGCACCGGGCAGCTCGGCGGCCAGGCGGTTGGCGACCTGGAGGTAGTTGTCAGGGTGGTCCGGCGGCACGGCCGCCGGCGTCACGATCACCTCCGCCCCGAACGCCTTCAGCAGCCGCACCTTCTCCTGGCTGAACTTGTCCGACATCGTGAAGATGCAGCGATACCCCTTCAGGGCGGCGGCGAGCGCGAGCCCGACACCGGTGTTGCCGCTCGTCGCCTCGACGACGGTGCCGCCGGGGCGCAGGCGCCCGTCCCGCTCCGCGGCCTCGATCATGGCCAGCCCGATGCGGTCCTTGACGGAGCCGCCCGGGTTGAAGAACTCCGCCTTCGCGTAGACCGGGGTGCGCGCCCCGTCGACGACGCGGTTCAGCCGGATGAGCGGCGTCCAGCCGACCGTCTCCAGCACGCTGGAGAACGGGCGGGCGTTCCGGGCGGGGATCGGTTCCGAGCTCATTCACTCCTCCATCGGCCGCCGCCGGGCGGCTCAGGGCTTCGCCGCGCCGAGTCCCGCGGTGTCGGCCGCGGTGCTGTCCCGGCTGAACCGGACCGGCAGCTTGACCCACATCGAGCGCTTCCTGCCGGCGCGGTGGGCCGGCAGGAAGCGCAGCTTCCAGGCGCCGGCCGTCGCGGCGGAATCGAATGCGCTCCGGCCGCTCGAGTGGAGGACGCGCACGCTGTCGGCGGCGCCGTTCTCGTCGACGCGCACGAGCAGCGTGGTCTCGCCCTGCGCGCCCTCGTCCCAGAGGGCCAGCGGGTAGGCGAACGGCGAGGGTCCGTCCAGCGCCTTCGGCGGGACCACAGGCGGATCCGCCCCGCAGGCGACGAGCAGCGCCGCCGCCGCGAGCCGGAGAGCGCGTCGCAGAAGCTCCGTCATTCCTCGGTCGGTTCGGGTCCCGGCCGGCGCCGTGCCGGCCGGCGGCGGGGTGAGTATAGCCGCGCCTCCGGCGACGCGGAAGCCGACCGCGCCGTGCCCGCTCCTCCCCCGCATACCCCGACGATTCCGCGGCCGTTCACGTCACGGGCCGCGCAGCGGCAGGCCGGCGGCCGCGGCGCTCACTCGCGGTCGCGGAGCACGGCCTGCAGCTCCGCGAGCACGTTCAGCGCCTGGAGCGGCGTGAGCGAATCGACGGCCAGCCGCCGCAGGCGGTCCACCACGGGGTGCTCCGGCGGCGCGAAGAGCGAGAGCTGCTCGCGGGTCCGCTCGGGCGCGCCGGCGCCGTGGTGGCCGAGCCCGGCGCCGCCGCCCGAGTGCGCGCCCTCGAGCTCCCGCAGGATCTCCCGGGCACGCGCCACGACATCGGCGGGGAGCCCCGCGAGCCGGCCGACCTCGATGCCGTAGGAGCGGTCCGCGCCGCCCGGCTGGAGGTGGTGCAGGAACACGATCTCGTGCCCCACCTCCCGCACCGCCACGTTGAAGTTCACGAGGGCGTGGAGCTGGTCGGCGAGCTGCGTCAGCTCGTGGTAGTGCGTGGCGAAGATCGTCTTGGCGCCGATGCACTCGTGCAGATACTCCGTCACCGCCCAGGCGATGCTCACGCCATCGTAGGTCGCGGTGCCCCGCCCGATCTCGTCGAGCAGCACGAGCGATCGCTCCGTCGCGCCGTGCAGGATCGCGGCCGTCTCGTACATCTCGACCATGAACGTGGACTGGCCGCGCACCAGGTTGTCGGAGGCGCCGACACGGGTGAAGAGGCGGTCGCAGACCGGCAGCCGGGCGGCCGCAGCGGGGACGAACGAGCCGATCTGCGCCAGGAGCTGGATGAGCCCGACCTGGCGCAGCAGCGTGCTCTTGCCGGCCATGTTCGGACCGGTCAGCACCATGATGCGGGCGGTCTCGTCGAGGACGACGTCGTTCGGGATGAACTCCTCGCGCGGCATCATCGTCTCGACGACCGGGTGCCGGCCGCCGCGGATCTCCAGCGCGTACCCGGTGTGGACCTCGGGGCGGACGTAGCCGCGGCGCTCGGCGAGCTGCGCGAGGGCGGCCAGCACGTCCAGCGCGGCGACGCCCTCGGCCGTCGCCTGCAGCCGCCCGACCTGCGCCGCCACCCGGCGCCGGACGTCGGCGAAGAGCTTCCCCTCCAGGTCGGCGATCCGCTCCTCGGCGCCGAGCACCTTCGCCTCCCACTCCTTCAACTCCGGCGTGACGTAGCGCTCGGCGTTCGCCAGCGTCTGCTTCCGCTCGTAGTCCGCCGGCACCCGCTCCATGTTCGCGCGCGTGACCTCCAGGTAGTAGCCGAACACCTGGTTGAAGCCGACCTTGAGCGAGCCGATCCCGGTGCGCTCGCGCTCGCGCTGCTGCAGCCGCGCGATGAAGTCGCGGGCGCCGTCGCGCGCCTCGCGCAGCCCGTCCAGCTCGGCGTCGTAGCCCGCGCGGATCGCGCCGCCCTCGGACAGGACCGCCGGCGGATCGTCGGCGATCGCGCGCTCGAGCAGCGCCCGCACGTCCTCCAGCGGATCCAGCTCGTCCGTGAGGCGGCGCAGCAGCCCCTCCGGCGCCAGCTCCGCCGTCTGCTCCGGGAGCGCCGGCAGCCGGGCCAGCGAGCTCGCGAGCGCCCGCAGCTCCCGCGGGGCGACGCGGCCGGCGCCGACCTTCCCGGCGAGCCGCTCGAGGTCGCGGATCTCCTTCAGCTCGCCGCGCAGCCCGCGCCGCACGGCCGGCGCGTGCACCAGCTCGGCGATGGCCTCCTGCCGGTCCCAGATCGCCTCCGGGCGGACGAGCGGGCGGAGCAGCCAGCGGCGCAGCAGGCGTGCGCCCATCGATGTCGTCGTCTCGTCCAGCACCTCGATGAGCGTGCCGGCGCGGCCGCTCCGGGCGACGTCGCCGCGCAGCGCCTCGACCAGCTCGAGGTTGCGGCGCGTCATCTCGTCCAGCGCCATGGCCTCGCCGGGGCGCTCGAGGCGGGGCGCCCGGAGCGTTTCGAGCCCCGACGGCTGGACCTCGGCGAGGTAGGCCAGGAGCGCGCCGAGCGCGGCGACCAGGGCGTCGTCGCCCGGCTGGAAACCGAAGCCGTCCAGCGCACGCACGCGGTAGCGGCGGCGGACCTCGTCGCCGGCCCACTCCCGGTCGAAGATCCAGTCGGGACGGACGGTGCGGCTCACGCCGTCGGCGACCGGGAGCGCGCGCGCTTCCCAGCGCTGCGGAACCAGGATCTCGGCGGGCTCGAAGCGGGCCAGCTCGGCCTCCAGCGCACCCTCCGACGCCAGCGTGCAGACGACCTCGCCGGTCGAGATGTCCACGCCGGCCAGGCCGACCTCGTCCTCGCCGGCGGGCGCGAGCGCGACGAGGAAGTTGTTCCGCCGCGCCGCGAGCAGCGTATCCGCGAGGACGGCGCCCGGCGTCACCGTCTCGATCACCTCCCGGCGCACGATCCCCTTCGCCTCCGCCGGGTCCTCGACCTGCTCGCAGATCGCCACGCGCCGGCCCATCCGGACGAGCCGCTCCAGGTACTCGTCCCGCGCGCGGACAGGCACGCCCGCCAGCGGGACGTTCGCCGCGCCGCCGTTGTTGCGCGACGTGAGCGTCAGCCCGAGCAGCTTCGCGCCTTCCTCCGCGTCCTCGAAGAACATCTCGTAGAAGTCGCCGACGCGGAAAAAGATGAGCGCATCCGGGTGGCGCGACTTCGCGTCCCGCCACTGCTGCATCAAGGGGGTGTCTTCCGGCTTCGGCATCGGACCACGAAGGGGGGCGAACGGGTGTGTCGGCGTCGTTGCGCGCCGCCTGAAGCATAGCGCGCGGAACCGCGATCCGCGAGGCGGCGCACTCGCGGCGCGGAGCGCCGCGTACGCCCGCGGCGCGGGCTGTCGCTCGCCTGCGGCTCGCGTACGCTCGCGCTGCTCGCTGTCGCGGCCCTTCGGGCCACGCACGCTGACGCTGTCGCTCGCCTCGGCTCGCGCACGCTCGCTGCGCTCGCTGTAGCGGCCTTCGGCCGCGAGGACGAATACACCCCTGGCCAGATGAGCGGAGGGCGTTCGGGCGGGAGCGTGGCGGCCGAGGCGAATGGCGGGAGAACGGATCGGGTACGGGTAGGGGGGCAGGTACGTTTCCGGAGCATGGGGAGCGGCAGCACCGCCCGGAAGCGTGAGGACCGCCGCGCGGGCGGCACCGCGGTCGCGCGTGAGGGCGCGGTCCGGCGGCCCCGCATCTCGCGGCGCGCAGCGCCGCTACAGCCCGCGCAGCGGGCGTGCGCTCGCCGCAGGCGAGCGACAGTGCAACGTGCGCGGCCGAAGGCCGCGACAGCGCAGCGTGCGCCGCGCTTCGCGCGGCGGCGGCGCGCCGCGCCGCCTACTTCGGGCAGCCGGGGATGACGGCGTCGGCGACGCAGACTTGCGGCGCGGGCGTCGCGTCGCGGAGGAGCGGGTAGGGGTTCAGCGGTTTGGCGCGCCACCACCGCTCCGGGTTGTCCGTGCGGCCGATGCGGAGGTGGAGGTGCGCGCCGCCGATGACCGTGCCGGTCCGGCCGACGTAGCCGAGCACCTGGCCCTTCCGCACCGTGTCGCCCACGTTGAGGCCCGGAGCGTACCCGTTCAGGTGGGCGTAGTAGAAGAGGTACTTGCCGGTGAAGTCCAGGACCCGGACGGTGCGGCCCCCGCCCACGTCCCACTTCTTGACGAGGACGGTGCCGTCCGCCGCGGCCACGACCGGCGTCCCGAGTGGCGCCGGGATGTCGATGGCGTCGTGGATGTGCCCCACCCGGGGCGAGTGGAAGGAGTCGCGGAGATCGCGCCCGACGACGCCGAGCACCGGGATCAGCAGGTTCGTGAGCGCCTCCGCGATCCGGTCCGCGCCCTCGATCGCCCCCGACTCCTCCCGGGCGCTCCGCGTCGTGCGTCGCGCACGCGGCGCCGCCTTGACCGCCTTGCCTCGCGCGGCGACGCGCATGAGGCCGGCAGTCATCAGGCCGGCACTGGTGTCGGCCCGGTCGCGCACGGGCGCCGTCGCCAGGAGACGTGTCGCGGGGTCGGTCGGGACGAGCGGGTTCGGTGCGCCGAGGGTGCTCGAGTGGAAGATGCCGTCCTCGAGACGGAAGGGCGTGCTCCCGGAACGCAGGGAGATCAGAGCCTGCCCGGGCTGCGCAGCGGTGGCGGGCCGCATGGTCGACGGAGAGGGCGTACTGCAGGCGGCCAGCAGGGCAGCGCACACGAGGGCGGCGATGCGAGCTTCCTTCATCGGCCTACTCCATCTCCGGTCCATCGTTAAGCCCTACCGGGCAGGCCGCGTGCATCGGCTCCTGCGGCCGCCCGACGGGCCCGAACATGAGGTGGCGCAGCGGAAACGCGCAACCCCAGAGATGCAAGTCACTGCGATGTCGAAACATGTGTCGGCGCCGCTCCGCGCGCCGGTGCGCCCGCACCGATCGCGCGGCCGTATACTCGCGGGCGCGGGCGCCGTGGCGCGCAGGGTGCGCGCGGGCGCTGGACAGCGCCTGCGGCGGCCTCTACATTCGCCCGGCCGTACCGGCGCCCCGCCAGGGCGGGCCGTCGGACCCGCGCTCGCCCCGGGACCAGCAATCGCGCCCCGGGGGTAGAAGCCGACAGGGGGCGCGACAGCAAGAGGATGAGGACCGTGGAGATCTCTAGGACGTTCGGAACATACAACGCCGGCTACGCGCAGGCGGTTTACCAGCAATACCTCCAGAGCCCGTTCTCCGTTCCCGAGGAGTGGCGGCGCTACTTCGAAGCGACGGGTGCCGCCGGGCTGGAGGCGCTGGCGCCTTCCGGCGTCGCCGGGGCCGCGCCGGCCGCACCGGCCGCGCCGACGGCCGCCCAGCTCCGCACGGCGGTGGTGGCGGCGGAGCTGGTGGACGCGTATCGGCTGCACGGCCACCTGGTCGCCCGGGTGAACCCTCTGGGCCACGACGCGGTGACGGACGAGTTGCTCGACCCCGAGTTCTACGGGATCACGCCGGAGGACCTGGCCAGCGTGCCGGCCGCGGCGCTCGGCTTCGAGGGGGAGGGCACCGCCGCCGACGTGCTGGAGTGGCTGCGGCGGACGTACGCGGGCCCGATCGGCTACGAGTACGAGCACATCGCCGATCCGGAGCGGCGCGAGTGGCTGCGGCAGCAGATCGAGTCGGGCGCCCACTTTCGGGCGTTCGGCCCGGAGGAGAAGCGGCGGCTGCTGAAGCGGCTCACCGCGCTGGAGGGGCTGGAGCAGTTCCTCCACCGGGCGTACCTGGGTCAGAAGCGCTTCTCGGGCGAGGGCACGGACATGCTCGTGCCGATGCTGGACGTAGCCATCGAGAGGGCGGCGGCCGCCGGCACGCGGGAAGTGATCCTCGGGATGGCGCACCGCGGGCGGCTGAACGTGCTGGCCCACATCCTGGGCATGCCGTACACGCGGATCATCGGCGAATTCGAGGGCGTGCACAAGTTCAGCGAGGGCACCGGCGACGTGAAGTACCACATCGGCGGCGAAGGCACCTACGCGACGGCGTCGGGTCAGCCGCTCTCGGTGCTGCTGGCGCCGAACCCGAGCCACCTCGAGTTCGTGAACCCGGTCGTGGAGGGGATGGTCCGGGCCAAGCAGAGCAATCTGACGGGGCGGACGATCGAGCGGGACGAGGACGCGGTGCTCCCGATCCTCATGCACGGCGACGCGGCGTTCGCGGGCCAGGGCGTCGTCCCCGAGACGCTCAACCTCGTCGAGCTGGCCGGCTACCGGACCGGCGGCACGCTCCACATCATCACGAACAACCAGGTCGGCTTCACGACCGAGCCGAGCGAGGGCCGCTCCACGCGCTACTCGAGCGACGTCGCGAAGGGCTTCGACATCCCGATCTTCCACGTCAACGCCGACGAGCCCGAGGCGTGCCTGGCCGTGGCGCGTCTGGCCATGGAGTACCGGGAGCGCTTCCACACCGACGTGCTGATCGACCTGATCGGCTACCGCCGCTACGGCCACAACGAGGGCGACGAGCCGGCGTACACCCAGCCGCGCATGTACGAGGCGATCGCCAGTCACCCGTCGGTGCGGCGCATCTTCGCCGATCGGCTCGTGGCCGAAGGCGTCGTTACGGAGGACGAGGTCGAGGCGGAGTGGAACGCCGCGCACCAGCGGCTCCTGGAGGCGCAGGAGGAGGTCAAGAAGTCGCCACCGGCGCTGTACCAGCCGAACGGCGGTCCGCCGATCGCGGTCGTGGACCGGCCCGTGGTGGACACGTCCACAGACCGGGAGCTGCTCCTCTCGCTGGACCGCCAGCTGCACTCGTGGCCGGAGAGCTTCCACGTGCACCCGAAGCTCGCGCGGCAGCTCGAGCGGCGCGCGAAGGCGCTTCCCGCCGATGGTCCGGTCGACTGGGCGCATGCGGAGGCGCTGGCATTCGGCTCGCTGCTGGCGCAGGGGCGGCCGGTGCGGATGACGGGCCAGGACGTCGAGCGTGGCACGTTCAGCCAGCGGCACCTCGTGCTCCACGACGTGAAGACGGATGGCACGTACACGCCGATCGCGAACCTCGCGGAGGCGACGGCGCCGTTCGAGATCTACAACTCGCCGCTCTCCGAGCTGGCGCCGGTGGGCTTCGAGTACGGCTTCTCCGTGGCGGTGCCGGACGCGCTCGTGCTGTGGGAGGCGCAGTTCGGGGACTTCGCCAACGGCGCGCAGATCATCATCGACCAGTTCATCTCCGCCGGGCGCGTGAAGTGGGGCCAGGAGAGCCGCCTCGTGCTGCTGCTTCCCCATGGCTCCGAGGGCCAGGGCCCGGAGCACTCGAGCGCGCGCATCGAGCGCTTCCTCCAGCTCGCGGCCGAGGGGGAGATGACCGTGGCCGACTGCAGCACGCCGGCGAGCTACTTCCACCTGCTCCGCCGGCAGGCGCTCTCGAGCGTCCGACGCCCGCTCGTGGTGATGACGCCGAAGTCGCTGCTGCGCCACCCGAAGGCGGTCTCCCGTCTCGAGGAGCTGACGAACGGGCGGTTCCAGCCGGTCATCGACGATGCGGAGGCGCGCGCCCGCGCCGACCAGATCACCCGCATCGTCCTCTGCACCGGCAAGGTCTATTACGACCTGATCGGCAGCGAGGAGCGCGAGAAGGCACGCCACATCGCGATCGTCCGCCTCGAGGAGCTCTACCCGTTCCCGCAGGCGGAACTGAGCGAGGTGATCGCGCAGTATCCGGCCGTAGAGGAGCTGGTCTGGACGCAGGAGGAGCCGCACAACATGGGGCCCTGGCCGCTCCTCGACATGCGTCTCCTCGAGGTGACGCCGGAGGGCGTGCGCCTCGCCTACGTCGGGCGGCCGGAGCGCGCCGCACCGGCGGAAGGCTTCGCCAACGTGCAGGCGGCGGAGCAGGCGCACCTGGTCCAGGCGGCGTTCCAGCCGCTCCCCGCGGCGGATGTCTCGCGGAAGGCCCGCGCAGGCCGGCGGGCCTCGAAGCGCTGAGCGATACCTCCACCCGCTGGCGTGACACGGGGCGGCTCCTCCGCGGAGGAGCCGCCCCGTTGCGCATCGGAGAAGATCCACCCCGCATGGCGCCACGGAGGTACGGCAATTGCCACATCATCGGGTCCTGAACCGCTCCGGGAGGAGAGATCGATGATGTCGGTCGCGCTCTATATCGTGGGTTTCCTGGTCCTGATCGCCGGGTTGGCTTGGGCAGCGAGCCTGCTCGGTGTGCCGAGCACCTGGATCATCATCGGTGCCGTGGTCCTGGCCGGCATCGCAATCCTGGCGATCGCGGGGAGCGTCGAGCGGCGGGAGCCGCCGCCACCACCGCCGCCGGTGCGGTAGCGCCGCGGCCGCTCGGCCGCCGGGCGCGCGCGCCGGCAGGGGCTCGTCGCTCGCGGGGCGCGCGACGGCCGCGCATCGTCGTCACCACTTCGCCGCACGCGTCGCGGCGACGGGCTCGCCCGTCCGTCCGCTCCTCCGCTCCCCGGACCGGCCACGCCGCCCCGGGCACGGCGGCACGCCTCCCTTTACATTCCCGGCGCCGCGGGGGTATCCTAGCCGACCCCCGGATCTTCCCATCACGCGCCGACCGAGGTCGCCGGCCATGCTGCCTATCGTCGTTCTCGTCGTTCTCGCGCTGGTCGTCTTCTGGGCGTACAACTCGTTGGTCCGGCTGCGAGTGCAGGCGGATGCGGCGTGGTCCGACGTGGACGTCCAGCTCAAGCGGCGCCACGATCTGATCCCGAACCTGGTGGAGACGGTGAAGGGGTACGCGGGCCACGAGCGCGGCACGCTGGAGGCGGTCACGAACGCGCGCTCCCGGGCCATGAGCGCCGCGGGCCCGGCGGAGCGGGCGCAGGCGGAGGGCCAGCTCACGCAGTCGCTCCGATCGCTGCTCGTGGTGGCGGAGGCATACCCGGAGCTGCGCGCCTCGGAGAACTTCGGGCAGCTCCAGCAGACGCTGCACACGCTCGAGGACGGGATCCAGAATGCGCGGCGCTACTACAACGCCGTCGTTCGCGACCTGAACACGAAGATCGCGCAATTCCCGTCGAACCTCGTCGCCCTCTCCTTCGGCTTCAAGCCCCGCGAGTTCTTCGAGATCGCGGACGAGGAGCGGGCCGTCCCGAAGGTCTCCTTCTGACATGAGCCTCCCCCGGTCGGCCGGCGCCAGGCTCCTGCGCGCCGGCATCCTGGCCTCGGCGATCACACTGGCCGCGGCGTCGGCGGCCGTCGCGCGCCAGGTCTCGGTCCGACGCGTGGACGCCGAGCTGCTCGTGCGGGAGGATGGTCTGCTCGACGTGACGGAGCGGCTGGACATCCGCTTCGACGGCGCCTGGAACGGCTTCTATCGCACGATCCCGGTCGAGTACCGTGGCCCCGGCGGGCTGAACTACACCCTGCGCCTGAAGGTGCTGAGCGTCACGGACGGCTCCGGCGCTCCGCTCCGCTACGAGCTGAAGCGGGAGGGCCGGCTCCTGCGGGTGAAGGTCTACATCCCGGGCGCCACCGACGCGGACCGGATGCTCGTCCTGCGCTACCGGGTCCAGCAGGGGCTGCGCTTCTTCCCGGACCACGACGAGCTGTACTGGAACGTGGTCGGCCAGGACTCGGACGTGCCCGTGGCGCTGGCATCCGCCCGCGTGCTGCTGCCGGGCGCGGTGTCCGGCGTGCGGGCGCAGGCGTTCGAGGGGCCGGACGGCGCGACCGAGCCCGGCGGCGCGGACGTGGTCGGCGGGAACGTCGTGGACGTGCGGGCGCTGCGACCGCTGTCGCCGAAGGAGGGGCTCACCGTCGCGGTGGGGTGGGCGCCGGGCGTGGTGCACCGCCCGACGCCGGTGGAGCGCGTATGGCTCTTCCTCATCAGCAACTGGATCCTGCTGCTCCCGCTCCTGACGCTCGCGGTCATGGGCCGCATCTGGTACCTCTACGGCCGGGACCCGCGGCTGCGCCCGATCGCGCCGCGCTACGAGCCGCCGGACGCGCTCACGGTCGCGGAGGCCGGTGCACTGCTGGACAGCGGCGCCGACCCGAAGGACGTCACCGCGACGCTCGTGGACCTGGCCGTGCGCGGCTATCTGCGGATCGAGGAGCACGAGACCGGCGGCGTGCTCGGCCTGTTCGGCAAGACCGACTACATCTTCCACCGTACCCGTCCGCGGGAGGCGTGGTCGGAGCTGCTCCCCCACGAGCAGGCGCTCCTTTCGGCGCTCTTCGACGACGGCGACCGGAGCGCCGTGCCGATGTCCTCGCTCGTGAACTCGTTCTACAAGGAGCTGCCGCGCATCAAGGACGCCGTCTTCGACCGGCTCGTCTACCGGGGCTACTACAAGCGGCGCCCGGACGCGGTGAAGAAGCCGTTCCTCGCCGGAGGTGTGGTATTCGGCGCGCTCGTGGCCTACGGCGGTGCGGCGCTGGCGCAGCGGCTGCTGGGCCAGCAGCCGCTCCCGTTCGTGATCAGCGGCATCGTCACCGGGCTCGTGATCGTCCTGTTCGGCCTGATCATGCCCGCCCGCACGCTCGTCGGCGCGCGAGCGCTGGAGGGCGTGCTCGGCTTCGAGGAGTTCCTGCGGCGCGTCGAGGGGGACCGCATCGAGCGCGTGATCAAGACGCCCGAGCTGTTCGAGAAGTACCTGGCGTACGCCATGGCGTTCGGCGTCGCGAAGCAGTGGGCGAGCGCGTTCGAGGACATCTGCCGCGAGCCGCCGCGGTGGTACGCGGGCCCGCCGGGGCGGCAGTTCCGCGCGTCGGCGTTCACGCACGACCTCGGGCAGATGTGCGGCCAGACGGCCACGGCCATGACCTCCGCGCCGAAGTCCTCCGGCAGCTCGGGGCTCGGCGGCGGCGGGTCGAGCGGCGGCGGCTTCGGCGGCGGTGGGATGGGCGGTTTCTGATGCGACCGTCCGATGCGAGCGGGGCCGGGTGGATCCACCCGGCCCCGCTCGCATCCCGCCCGACGCCCGTTCGCCGCGGGCCGGGTCTCAGTTCGTCGCGGTGACGCGCGGCGTCATGTCCGCCAGCGACGGCCGGCGCTCGCGCTGCAGCCGCGCCGCCGTCGTCTCCATCTGCTTCATCGCGCGGAGCAGGTTCAGGCCGGCGATCTTCTTCACGTCGTCGTCGCTGTAGCCCCGGCGCAGGAGCTCCGCGAAGAGCACCGGGTAGGTGGACACGTCCTTGAGGCCGATCGGGGAGTCCCCGCCGATGCCGTCGAAGTCGGAGCCGATGCCGATGTGGTCGATCCCGGCCACCTTGCGGACGTGGTCGATGTGGTCGGCGATGGCCGCGACCGACGACTTCGGCGCGGGATGCTGCTGCATCCACGCCCGGACCTGGGCCATGGCGGCCTTGCGGTCCGGCGCGCTCGCCTTGGCGGCCTCCATCACGGAGTCCCGCTCCACCGACCACCGATCGATCCCCTTCGCCGTGAAGCACGGGCAGAAGTTGATCATGACGACGCCGCCGTTCTTCGGCAGCATGCGGAGCACGTCGTCGGGGACGTTGCGCGGGTGGTCGACGAGCGCGCGCGCGGAGGAATGCGAGAAGATGACGGGCGCCTGCGTCACGCGGAGCACGTCGCGCATGACGTCCGCGCTGACGTGCGAGATGTCGACGAACATTCCGAGCCGGTTCATCTCCCGCACGACCTCCTCGCCGAAGGCCGTGAGCCCATTGTGCTTCGGGTAGTCGAGCGCGGCGTCGGCCCAGGAGAGCGTCGTGTTGTGGGTCAGCGTCATGTAGCGCACGCCGAGGTCGTAGAACGTGCGCAGCGCCGAGAGCGAGTTCTCGATGCCGTGCCCACCCTCGACGCCGATCAGCGAGGCGGTCTTCCCCTGCTTCTCGATGCGCTCGATGTCCGCCGCGGTGCGGGCGAACTCGAGCGCGTCGGGGTACGCCGCCACGATCCGGTGGGCCATGTCGATCTCGCGCAGCGCCTGGCGCAGCGCGGCGCCCGCCGGGATCGAGTCGTTCTCGACGTACGCCGACCAGAACTGCGCGCCGAGGTGGCCCTGCCGCACGCGCGGCCAGTCCGTCTGCAGCTTCGACTGGCCCTGGTCGAGCGTGGCGGCGTAGGGGTCGCCGCCGAACTTCTCGAGGACCTCCGACGGAAGGTCGTTGTGGCCGTCGATCACCGGGACCTGGGTCAGCAGCTGGTTCGCACGGGCGAGCAGCTTCGGGTCCGGGGCGGGCCACGCCTCCTGCGCCCGCAGCGGAGCCGGACGAACGAGGGGACAGAGCGCGAGAAGGAGCAGTGCTCCGGTCTGGACCTTCATCTCGATCGACTCCGGGTTGGTTGAATGGGTGCGGAGGAATATGCGGCGCGTTGCGGCGTGGGGCCAGCCGGGCGGCGCGGGCTCACCCGCGGCGCAGGTCCTTGAGCGCGTTCGAGAGCGAGCGGCGGAGCTCGCCGCTTTTCCCGAGCGCCGCCACGGCGCGGCGCTGCGCGGGCAACGCCGTCGCCGTGATCGCGAACTCCATCGTGAACCAGTCCGCCGTGCGACTGAAATGGCCGGTCACGAACAGGTCGGCGCCGAGCCGCTGGGCGACGCGGCGGGCCTCGTCGAGGCCCGGGTCGTCCGTGGGTCCCAGCCCCTCCTTGGCGAGCGCCGCGCGCACGGCCTCGACGGGCACGGGCTCGAGCCCGACCACGTCGCGCAGCGCGAGGCCGAGCGTGTCCTGCACGGCGCGGCGCCAATCCGGCACGCCGGGCGGCGCCGCCTGCGTGAAGGGCAGGACCGCGACGCGGCGATACGCGCCGGACCGGATCCCGGCGAGGAGCCCGACATCGCGGGGCAGGCCGCCACGGCGGGCCGCCTCGAGCGCCGCCTTCGTCATGCTGTCGATGTTCGGCATCACGATCGGCACGCCGCCCGGCGCCGTGGGCGCCGGCCGCCGCCCGGACTCCAGCTCGCGCGCCGTGCTGCGCAGTTGCTCCGCGATCCGCCGGCGCATCTCGTCCGGCTCGCCGCGGGCGGCGGGCGGCGGCGCCGGCGGCACGGGGGCGGCGGCCTCGCTGTCGGGCTCGGCCGGCCGCGCCGCCGTCGCACGCTCGTCCGCGGCGTGCCAGGCGTAGACGCCGCCGAGGACGCCCACCGCCACGACGACGACCATCACGCCGGCCATCGCGAGCGACCTCGTGGGATGGCCGCCGTCCGCGGCGCCCTGGCCGCTCGATGTCCCCGTCCGCCGGATCCCCGCGGGAGTGACGTCGAAGAGCCACCCCAGGACGAGCGCGACCGGGAAGCCGGCCATCGCCAGCACGATGATCCCGCGGATCACCCACGTGGGGACGTTCAGGTAGGGGAGCGCCGTCGTCGCCGCCTGGATCACGGCCCAGGCCACCACGACGTACACGGCGGCCACGCGGTACACGTGCCGCCGCTTCAGCTCGGCCAGGAAGCGGGAGAAGGCGTCGGGGCGCGGGTCCATCGGTCTCGCTGGCTCGGTTCGGCCGCGGGCCGGGGCGGCTCGACGGCTCGGGCTCAGGGTACGATGCAACGGCGCCGAAGTTCCGGCGAGCCCCGGACGCCGCGCTTGCATCGCGCCCGCGCGCGGAACAAGTTGGCCGCAGTGGGGCTAGATCCGTTTCGCCGTCAACTCGAGGATCGTGTGGACCAGCTCGTCGTCGTAACCCACCCCGAGCCGATTCTGCTGCAGGCTCGCGCCATCGAGCACGACACCCTGCCCGATGGCGTCGTGGCGCTGGGATATTACCTGGATGACCACCTGATCGCCCGCGGCGCCGTCGCGCCGGAGGCGGTGGACGCCATCCGGCTGCTGCTGCGCACGCCGGTGTCGATCGCGCTCGCGGCCACGGAGGACGAGGACGGCAACATCGACGGCCGTGTCTGCCTCGTGCTGCCGATGGAGGCGGACGCGGGCGAAGACGAGGACGACGAGCCCGACGAGCCGTGGAAGGCGAGCGTTCCCACGCCGCCCATGGAGCTGGAAGCGAGCGCCGACGACGACGAGGAGCCCCGCCTGGCCCTGCTCCCGATCGGCAATGTCGTGCGGACCGTCCATGACCGGCGCCACCCCGACGAGGTCGAGGTCGACGTCTGGGAGATGCTCGACAACCTGCTGCACGGCCGCGCCCAGGACGCCACGTCCAAGGCCATCGACGATCTGCTGGACAGTCTGTAGCCGCTAGTTCGCGGCCACGGGCGGCGCCTCCACCGGCACGATCCCCTGCCCCGTCACCTCCGCGAGCTGCAGCTTCCGCGTCGCGACGCCCGCCGAGTCGAATGCGATCGGTCCACTGTACCCCTGGTACGCCGGCCGGGTGCGTCCAAGTGACGCCAGGTAGTCGCGGAGCTGGGCGCGGCTCCGGGCGCCCGAGCGCAGCGCCTGCGCCAGCAGCCCGACGGCGTCGTAGGCGAGCACGGCCTCGCTCGTGGTCGGGCGGCCCATCCAGACGGTGAAGCGGTACTGGAAGTTCGCGTACTTCGCGCTGTCCGCGGCGGGATCCACGGCCCGCGCGAAGACCAGCCCGCAGAAGTTGCACTCCTCGTTCGTCTGCACGCGGGCGGACTCGACCGCGTCGCTCCCGAGCACGCGCAGGTCGGCGATGTCCGTTCGCAGCTGCGAGAAGATCGCGCCGAGCGGCCGGGAGTCGCCGAGCCAGAAGACGAGGCTCGGCTTCGCGTCGGCGATCCGCCGCTCCAGCGCGCCGAGCCCGGCGGTGTCCGCGCCCGCAGGGTACACGGTGTCGAGCGCCACTTCGACGCCCTCGAGCCCCTGCCGCACCAGCGCCGACATCTGCTGGCCGTACCGGTCCGGCGCGTGCACGATGGCCACCCGCTTGGGCGCCCAGATGCGGCGCGCCTCGGACGCGAGCAGCGCCGCCTCCTCCTCCGCGCGCGGCAGCAGGTGGAACACCCACTTTCCCGACGGCGCGAGCGCCGGCGCCAGGACCAGCGCCGGGAGCGCGCCGCTCTCGTAGACCGGCGCCGCCGCCTCCATCCCCTCCTCGTCGCTCTTCTGGATGACCGCGCGCACCAGGGTGTCCGAGACGAAGTCCCGCGCCAGCTTCGCCGCGTGAGCGGCTCCCGTGCTCTTGTCGAGCGTGTCCCCCCGCGTCAGCCGCAGCGGGCGCCCGTCGATCCGGCCGGTGGCGTTCACCTCCTTGGCGGCCAGGTCGGCGGCGTCATAGACGATCGGGCCGGCGGCGACCCCGATGCGATACGGGTGCTCGCCGCCGCACGCCGCCGCGGCCAGGAGGAGGAGGCTCAGGGAAGCTGCGCGCATGCGTGGGGGCCCCGGTCGCGGTGGAGTGGAGTCGGGCGGGAAGATCGACCGGGCGTCGCGGAGCGTCAAGGGACGGCGCGGGGCCGCCGGCGCCCCGTGGAGCCGGCGGTACGGTGCCCGGCGCCACCGCTCAGTCGGGCTCGCCGCCGGACTCCCAGCTCCGCCAGCGGGACCGGAGCCGTTCGCGCAGCTCGCTCCAGTCCAGCGTATCGGCGCTCATCCACGCCTTCACCTCCTGGCCGAAGATGCGGGTGAGCGTGAGCGCGTCCTCCTCGTCCCAGCCTCGCGCGGTCAGCTCGTCGCTCGTGCGCTGGTAGGCGTCGTGGGCCAGCTCCATGAGCCGCTCGTCCCGGCCCCACTGGGCCCGCGCCACGCTCTTGCCGCGGCCCTCCAGCTCGCCGACGTAGATCTCCCACGGCTCCATCGGGCTCCCCTCCGGTAGGCGTCCGCCGCGCCGGGCCGCAGGAGGCGTACCGGCGCGCGTGCGCCGCGCCCGGCGCGGGCCGGCGGCTCGGGCCCGGGCCGCGGCCGCCCGCGCCGCGGGCACGGCTCCGGCGGACGCGCGGCGCCGCGCGGGCTAGCCGTCCTCGGGACCGAGCATGGCCCGCATCTGCGAGAAGAAGTTCCGGCGCAGGTCGGCCGATTCCTCGGGCGAGAGCACGGTCTCGGCCGTCTTGACGTTGAGCAGCGCGGCCGGGATCTCCGCCAGGTAGCGCGAGGGGAGCGCCGGGACCGCGCTCTTCCCGCGCGCCTTGCACAGCGAGAGCGTCAGCCGCTGCCGCGCCCGCGTGATGCCGACGTAGAGCAGGCGGCGCTCCTCCGCGAGCGGGTCCGTCGCGCTCCCTTCTTCCGCGTCGGCCGCGGCCTCGAGCGAGCGGGTGTGCGGCAGGATCCCCTCCTCGAGCCCGACGAGGAACACGTCGCTGAACTCCAGCCCCTTCGCGGAGTGGAGCGTCATGAGGGCGACGTTGGCGTCGTCCGTCTTCCGGTCGTCGTCGTCCTGGCTCATGTCGACGAGGGCCAGGCGGGCGAGCGCTTCCGTGAGCGTCGGCGGCGTCCAGTCCTCCGGCGGATCGGCGGCGGCCTCCAGCAGCGTCACGCCCTGCCGCGTCGCGGCCTCGTCCCAGACCTTCCGCTCGTAGCGCGCGATGGAGCCGACCAGGTCCTTGACGTTGTCGCTTCGGGCGTCGGCCGAGCGCGCGTTGCGCGGGTCCTTGCGGATCTCGTCCTCGAGGCCGATCTCGCCGAAGAATGCCTCGGCCCAGCGGGCGATCGGGGGGAGTGCCTCGTGGAACGGCGTGCGCGCGCTCTCCGCCTCGGCGGCGGCCAGGCCCCGGCGCGCGGCCTCCAGGACGCCGAGGAAGTCCGCGATGCCGCGCGCCGGCGCGGCGCCGACCTCGGCCGCCGTGAGCGACTCCAGCACGAGCGCGAACGGCGTGGCCCGCTCGGCCGCGAGCTCCGCCACCTTCAGCACCGTCGTGCGGCCGATGCCGCGGGCGGGATAGTTGATGATCCGGCGGATCGCGATCTCGTCGCGCGGATGCGCCACGGCGCGCAGGTACGCGGTGGCGTCGGCCACCTCCTTCCGCTCGAAGAACGACGTGCCGCCCACGACGCGGTACGGGATGTTCCGCTCGCGGAGCGCCTCCTCGAGCACCTTGGCCTGCGTGTTCGTGCGGTAGAGCACGGCGACGTCGCCCCAGTTCAGCTTGTGCGTCAGGCGGCGCGTCTGGATCTCGCGGGCCACCGCCTCGGCCTCGGCCCGCTCGTCCGCATGCTCGCAGTAATCGATCTGCGCGCCCGGGCCGTTCTCCGTGCGCAGCCGCTTCGGGTGCCGGCGCGCGTTGCCGGCGATGACGGCGTTCGCCGCCTCCAGGATACGCTGCGTCGAGCGGTAGTTCTGCTCCAGCTTCACCACCGCGGCGCCCGGGAAGTGCTGCTCGAACTCGAGGATGTTGGCGACGTCGGCGCCGCGGAACGCGTAGATGGACTGGTCGTCGTCGCCCACCACGCACAGGTTGCGGCGGCTCCCGGCCAGCAGGCGCGCCATCTCGAACTGCACCGCGTTCGTGTCCTGGTACTCGTCGACCATGACGTAATGCCAGCGCTTCCAGACGGCGCGGCGCACTTCCTCGTCCTCGGAGAGGAGGCGCACGGGAAGGAGCAGCAGGTCGTCGAAGTCGACGGCGCCGGACGCCCGCAGCACCTCCTCGTACTTCAGGTAGGCGTCCGCCGCGAGCACCGCGTACGCATCGCGACGGTTGCCCCGCGTGAGCCCGGCCGCCACCTCCCGCTTCGCGTTCGCCGGATCCACGCGCCTCGACTTCCAGTCGGAGATCTGGCGCACGATCCGCTTCAGGTCGAACGCGTCGTCGTCGATCGAGATCTCGGCGCAGGCGGTGCGCAGCGCGGCGAGCTGGTCCGGCGTGCTGTAGATGGCGAAGCGGGCGGGCAGGCCGAGGCGGTGCGCGTGCTCCCGCAGGATGCGCGCGCCCAGCGAGTGGAACGTGCTGAGCAGGACCTGGCGGGCCTCGGCGCCGGCGTACGACTTCACGCGCTCGCGCATCTCCTCGGCCGCGCGGTTCGTGAACGTGACGGCCACGATGCGCGACGGATCCACGCCCTGCCCGCGGATCAAATGCACGATCCGGTGGACGAGCGTCTTGGTCTTCCCCGAGCCGGCGCCCGCGAGAATGAGGACCGGCCCCTCGGTGAGCTGGGCGGCGCGACGCTGCTCAGGGTTCAGTGCGCGGAGGTGGGCCGGGAGGGACGTCGTCTGCATGCGCCTGCGGTGCTGCCGGCCGGGACGGGCCGCAGGCAGACCGCGGGCCGGCACCGGCCGTGGAAGAAACGGGCGCGGAAGTTCGCGGCGACCGGTCGGGCCGTCAAGGCGGCGCGACCGGGGCACGCATCCGGCCGCGGGGCTCCGCCCGGGCGACCGCGAGCGCGATCGGCGGGTGCCGCCCGCTCAGCGCGCCTCGCGGAGCGCGCGGGCGAGCGCGGCGATGTCCTCGGCGTCGTTGTAGACGTGCGGCGAGATACGCAGTGCGCTGCCGCGGCGCGAGACGTGGATGTGCCGCTCGCGCAGGCGCGCGTGCAGACGATCCAGGTCGAGCCCCTCCGGCGCCCGGATCCCGAAGAGGTGGCCGGCCCGGGCATCGTCGTCCTCGACATGGAAGCCGAGCTCCCGCGCGGTCTCGACGAGCGGGGCGGAGAGCGCCCGGCAGTAGGTCTGGATCTCCGCCGGATCCCACTCCAGGATCTGACGCAGCGCCGCCGCGAGCATCGGCACGAGGATGAAGTTGCTGCGCTCCCCGACGTCGTGGCGGACGGCGCCCGGCTGGTACTCGTCCCGGTAGTTGACGAGTCCGGCGAAGTCCTCGCTGCCGAGCCGCCCGGTCCACGTCTCCTCGAGCGGCTCGGCGGCGGCCAGCCGTGGCCCGAGATAGGCGCAGCCGAGCGAGTACGGACCGAGCAGCCACTTGTAGCCGGCGACGACGAGCGCATCCGGGCGGACGCGGGCCACGTCGAATGGCAGCGCGCCGACGGACTGCGTGCCATCCACCACGAGCGCCGCGCCCACCTCCCGGGCTCGCGCGCCGATCCGCTCCAGGTCGAAGCGCGTGCCATCCGTCCAGTGCACCGGCGGCAAGGCGACGACGGCGGTATCCGGGCCGATGGCGTCCAGCAGCCGCTCGTTCCACGCCGCGCCTCGCGCCGGCCCGGTCGGCGCGGCCACGGTCCGCACCTCGAGCCCCCGCCGGCGGGCGAGCGCGCGCCACGGGTACACGTTGCTCGGGAACTGCGCCTCCGCCAGCACGATCGACTGCCCGGCGCGCACGTCCCGCTCCACGCCTCGCGCGGCGAGGGAGATCGCGTACGAGGCGGCGGGAACGAGCGCGATGGACGACGGGTCCGGCGCGTTGACGAGCCGCGCGAACAGGCGCCGCAGCTCGTCGCTCCCGGCGAAGAAGTCCTGCGGGACGATCGTGCCCGGATCGGCCTTGCGCAGGATCCCCTGGATGCCGGCCTCCTGCGTGGCGCGGGAGAGCGGGCCCATGTAGGCCGCGTTGAGGTAGTGGAGGCCCTCGGGGAGCGAGAACAGGTGGCGCTGCGTCGTGAGCATGCGGGCGTACGCGTCGGGGGCGTGGGCGATCGGGAACGGGGGAATGTCGGGTAGAGGAGAGGTGGGGGCAATGGGTGGGGCGGGCGGTCGCCCTGCCGGCAGGGGTCGGCACGAGCCAGAGCAGGAGGCCGCGGCCGCTTCGCGGCCGCATGCGTGAAGCCCCCGGGCGCCTCTCACGCGGCACCCGGGGGCTTCATTTCCGCTGGTGGGACCGATCTTCCGATTCGGCTCGGTCGCCGCGTGCGGCGGCCCTCTTTCGATCCCTTGCCCCGGTCCACGCGGTGGGTGGCCGAGGGTGCCCCTGAGCTCTGGGGCGTCGGTTGCGTCCAGCGACCTCGCAACCGTCTCGCTTCGGGGCCGAACTCCCTCCGCGAGCATGGCGTCCGGCGGCGTCCCGCCTTCCGCCCGTCGCCCGGGACAAGCACCGCTTTCCCCGCGCGACGCACTGGCAACCTACATCCGGTCACGACGCGGTCACAAGTCCTTCGGATGGACTTCGGGGCGCGGCCCGGCGGGCTCGAGGTACAGGACGGCGAACCACTCGCGCGGGTCGGTCCAGACGCGCTCGAGCCGCCAGCCGGCGCGCTCCGCGAGGGCCGCGAACTCCGAGGGGTGGTACTTGTAGCAGTGCTCCGTGCGGATCGTCTCGCCGGCGTCGAGGGCGATGCGCACGGCCGGCTCGCCGTAGCCCGGCGGGATGGCGATGCACTGCCGGCGCAGGCTGAGGAGGTGCATCTCCACCCGGCCGGCGGCGGCGTCGTAGAAGGCGTGGTGCCGGAACGCGGCGGTGTCGAAGTCGGAGCCGCAGAGCCGGTTGACGTGCGTGAGGATGTTGAGGTTGAACGCGGCGGTGACGCCCTCCGGGTCGTCGTAGGCGAGCTCGAGCGTGGCGCGGTCCTTCTTGCGGTCGACGCCGATGAGGAGCGCGCCGTCGGGGCCGACCAGCGCGGCCGCGCGCGAGAGGAAGCGCTCGGCGTCGGCCGGCTCGAAGTTGCCGATCGTGGAGCCGGGGAAGAACACGGCGACGCGGCGGGCGGCGCGGGCGCCGCGCGGCAGGTCGAAGCCGCCGGTGTAGTCGGCGGCCACGGGGAGCACCTCGAGCCACGGCATCTCGGCGGCGAGCGCGGCGGCGAACTCCTCCAGCTGGGCCCGCGAGATGTCGACGGGGACGTAGGCGGCCGGCTCCTCCAGCGCCTCGAGGAGGAGGCGCGTCTTGAGCCCGCTGCCGCTCCCCGGCTCGACGATCTTGCACCGCGGTCCGAGCAGCCGGGCGATCTCGCCGGCGTGACCGCGGAGGATCGCGAGCTCGGTCCGCGTGGGATAGTAGGCGTCGAGCTGGGTGATCCGGTCGAACAGGTGGGCGCCGGCGTCGTCGTAGAAGAGCTTGCACGGCAGGCTCCTGGCCGGCGCCGTCAGGCCGGCCACGATGTCGCGCCGGAGTGCCGCGCCATTCGGGAGGGCGTCGGCGGACGGGACCGGCGCCGGTCGCGACTTCCGAATCAGCATGCTCACCGGAGGTCCCGCGCCAACCGCACGCCGGTAAACTGCCAGCAGGCGTCCGGGGGGAAGAAGTTGCGGTAGGTCGGGCGGATGTGGCTGACCGACGTCGCGCATGAGCCGCCGCGCAGCACGAACTGGTTGCACATGAACTTGCCGTTGTACTCGCCGACGGCGCCGGCGGCCGGCTGGAAGCCGGGGTACGGCGTGTACTGGCTGCGGGTCCACTCCCAGACGTCGCCGTACATCTGGAGCAGGCCGGCTCCGCGGGCGGCGGCGAGCGGATGGTAGGCGCGATCCTCGACGAAGTTGCCGGCGGCGGGGAGTCCGGCCGCGGCGACCTCCCACTCGAATTCCGTCGGCAGGCGCGCGCCGGCCCAGCGGGCGAACGCGTCCGCCTCGAAGTAGCTGAGGTGGCAGACGGGCTCGGCGGGCTCGACCGGGTGCATGCCGGACAGCGTGAAGAGCCACCAATCGCCGTCCCGCCTCTCCCAGTAGAACGGCTCGGTCCAGTCGTTCTGCTCGCGCGTGGCCCACCCCATGGAGAGCCAGAGCTCGGGACGCCGGTAGCCGCCGTCGGCCATGAACTCGAGGTACTCGCCGTTCGTGACCAGCCGGCTGGCGAGCGCGAACGGCTCCACGAACTCGCGGTGGCGCGGGCCCTCGTTGTCGTAGGCGAAGCCCGGGCCGGCCCAGCCGACCCAGTGCAACCCCTCGGGGAAGTCGACCCACGCGGCGGCGGGCGCCGCTCCGGCACGAGGCGCCTCGGCTGCGCGGTACACCGGGCGGAGCGGGTTCACGGAGAAGACGTGCTTGATGTCCGTGAGCATCAGCTCCTGGTGCTGCTGCTCGTGGTGGAGGCCGAGCGTGAGGAGCGGCTCGAGCTCGGCGAGGCGGTCCTCGGGGAGGCGCTCGAGCAGCGTCCGGATGGCCGCGTCCACGTGCCGGCGATACGCCCGCACCTCGGCGACCGTCGGGCGCGAGATGTAGCCGCGCTGGGCCCGGCAGTGCCGCTCGCCGGCCTGGACGTAGTAGGAGTTGAACAGGTACGCGTAGGCGGCGTCGAGTGGACGGTATCCGTCGAGGTTCGGCAGCAGCACGAACGTCTCGAAGAACCAGCTCGTGTGCGCCAGGTGCCACTTCGTCGGGCTCACGTCGGCCATGGACTGCACCACCATGTCCTCGGCCGCGAGACCCTCGGTCAGCGAGTCGGTGAAGCCGCGCACCTCGTCGTAGCGAGCGGCCAGCCGCTCGCGCAGCGCCGCGCTCGCGCCGGCCTCCACGGCCGACGGATGCGCCAGGGCGGTCGCCATGTACGCCACACTCCTTCCTCGTTCTCGGCCCGGACCCGCGCTCGGGCGGTCGGGCAGCGGCGCCGCCGGGTCGCGCGGCGGATGGCGCGCGACGCCGCGGAGACCGGGCGTCGCCTCGTCATCGCCGCACGCCGCGGGAATCGGGCCTCCCTGGGGTCGGCTTGGCGCGGGTCTAAATGCTACAAACGGGCCAGACGACGGATTGGTTCCGCAACGGCCGGGCCGTCGCGAGCCGGGAGGCGGGAAGGAGGCCGGGAATCATTCGGCGGAGCTGCGTCCGGACAGGGTGCCGGGATCGCTCCAGGCGATGCCGCGGGCCGCATCCTCGAGGCAGCCCCGGACGGCGCGGGCGAGATCGAGGGCGGCGACCGGCTTGTGGACCAGCCCGCGGAAGCCGAGGCGCCGCAGCTCGTCGGCGGCGACGTCGTAGCCGCTCACGGCGAGCACCGGGATCCGCGCGGTGCGCGGGTCCTCCTGCAGCTTCGCCATCGCGCCGACCCCGTCCATGCGGGGCATGGCGAGGTCGAGCAGGATGAGGCGCGGCTCGTGCTCCCGGGCGAGCGCCACGCCCTCGCGCCCATCACGGGCGACGAGGGCGCGGAAGCCGCACGATGCCAGCGCGGCGGCGAAGAGGTAGCGCACATCCGGCGAGTCGTCGACGATGAGGACAGCCCCGGTCGACGCCATGGCGGTCCCTCCGCTGACGGGTGGACGATGGAGCGCGGCTTCGCTGCGGGTGTCGCACCCCTACAGACGAGCCACCCGCCGGCGGGTCACAAGCACTCGTCGTCCGGCGTCTCGTCGGCGCCGGGCTCGGCGTACAGCGCCGTGCTGAGGTAGCGAGCCCCGGAATCGGGAGCGATGCAGGCGACGCGGTGGCCGCGGCCGAGCTCCCGCGCCACCTCCAGGGCGGCCCAGACGATGGCGCCGCTGCTCATCCCGACGAACAGCCCCTCCTCGCGCGCGAGCCTTCGGGCGAGCGGGAACGCATCCTCCTCCCACGCCTTGATGACGCGATCGATCACGGTGCGATCCAGGTTCTCGGGGATGAAGCCCGGTCCCATGCCCTGGAACTGGTGCTGGCCGCGCGCCTCGCCGGAGAGCACGGCCGAGCGCGCCGGCTCGACGGCGACGACGGTGACCTCCGGGCGCTGCTCCTTGAGGAAGCGCCCGACGCCGGAGATCGTGCCGCCCGTGCCGGTGCCGTAGACGAAGGCGTCGAGGCGGCCGCCGAGGTCGCGCCAGATCTCCGGGCCCGTCGTCTCGTAGTGGATGCGCGGGTTGGCGGGGTTCGTGAACTGATCGGGCAGGTACGCCCCCGTCGCCTCGCGGATGCGGTGCGCCTCCTCGATGGCGGCGAGCATGCGCCGCTCGGGATCCGTGAGCACGAGCTCGGCGCCGTACGCGCGCAGGGTTCGCTTCCGCTCGATGCTCATGGATGCCGGGAGGCAGAGCACGAGGCGGTAGCCCCGCGCCGACGCCACCTGCGCGAGGCCGATGCCGGTGTTGCCGGACGTCGGCTCGACGATCGTGCCGCCGGGCCGCAGCAGGCCGCGCCGCTCGCCGTCGCCGATGAGCGCGAGCGCCGTCCGGTCCTTGATCGAGCCGCCCGGGTTGGCCCCCTCCAGCTTGACCCACACCTCCGCCATGTCGGGCTCCACCACCCGCTCGAGCCGGACGGCCGGCGTGCCACCGATGAACGCGTCGATCACGGCTCGCCTCCGGGCTGACGGACCTCGACCTCCCAGGAGAGCCGGACGTCCGGCGCCAGCGACGCGGCCACGGAGCAGTATTTCCGGATCGACAGGTCGGCCGCGCGCTCGACGTGCGCTCGGTCCGACGCCGTCGCCACGATCCAGCGGAGCCGCGCCGCCAGCACGCGGCGCGGCGTGGTCGCGGCCCGGTCGAACTCGACCTCGACCCGAAGCGAGGCCGCCGGAGTACGGCGCTTCTCGAGGATGTCCACGACGTCGATGGCCGAGCACGACGCCAACGCAATCATCATCGTATCGACCGGGCCCGGCGCCTGCTGCCGCTCGCCATCGACGAGCAGCGTGGGACCGTCCGGGCGCCCGCCCCGGTACCTGCGCCCACCTTCCCACACCACGTCCACCCGCGTCCGCGGCCCGACGGCCGGACCGGCGGGACCGGCGGGCGCGCCGCCCCCCGCCTCCATTGACGACTCCACGACGAATCCTCCTGTACGGCTGGCGATGCAGCTCCTGCGTCGGCCGGCCACCGGCGGTCGACCGTGGAGCGGCGGCCCCGTGGCCGCCGCTCCCTAGCACCGAATCGGAGCGATGCGCGGTGGGTTCCACGCGCCCACGTCCGGCCGACCGCGATGCGACAGCCGCGATGTAACGAATCGTTCCGGCCGGCCGGCCAGCGGCGTGCGCCTCCCGCGTGCCGGCGCCTGTAGATACCAGCAGTTTTTCGGATTGCGGCGGCCCCGCGCCCTGGCGTACGGTTCTTGCGAAGGCCCACCGCCCAGCCGTCTCAGACCATCGCATATCCGGATCGAGACGAACGCCGTCGTCCACAGGGGGAGCCGTGCGCGCCTATTCCGAGGTCATCCAGTTCACGCTCGACCGTGCCGCCGTCCACGAAGAGTGGGCCGCCCGCGAGGCGGACGAGGCGCGAGCACGGGAGCTGCGCGACGAGGCCCGTCGGTTCCGCCGCATCGCCGAGATGATCCGGCGCGCCGGCGATCCGGCCCGCCCCATGAGCACGGGGCGCCCGATCCTCGTCTCCGAGTGGCCCGGCCGGCGGCGCACGGAGCCCTGACCACCCTTCCCGCCCGACCTCCACCCCTCGGGCGCGGCGCCGGCCTCCCCCGCCGCGCGCCGCCCACTCGATTCATCCCTTCGCCACCCCCGTCCACGCGGCGTCCCCGCACTCGCCATCCGTTCTGCACCGGCCGCGCCGGCCCGTCGTCGAAGGCAGGCAGCGGCCACAGTCGCGTCGGCCGCTCCATCGGCAGCGCGGAGCGCGCGGCTATTGCCGGTGCCAGTGATCGGGCCTATCTTGTGTTTTCGTCGCCACTTCCTCTGACCAGCCAAAACATATGCCGCGTCCTGAGGCCGGGACCGATCCGAACGCACTCCCGCTCGCCTGGCGAGATCGCTGCGCGCTCGGGCGCGGGCGTTGCGCGCGGCCGGGCGGGGGCGGGCGTGCGCCGCTCGGCCGCGCGCCCGCGCGGCGCCGGATCGAGGTGGTGCGGTGAGGACGCGCGTCGCGCTGACGCCGATGATGCGCCGGCTGTTCGCGGCGGTCTTCGGGCTGGTGGTCCTGCTGCTCATGGCGACGCTGGCCTCGGAGGTCAGTCCGCCGGTGGTGTCGCCGGCGCTGGCGAGCGGGGTGATCATCGCGGTGAGCGTGGCGCTGCTGGTGAACCTGGCGCTGTCGCGACAGGCGTTGCTGGAGGAGGAGGCGCGGGTCCGCCGGGAGCTGGAGCGGAGCGAAGCGCGCTACCGGGCGTTGGTGGAGGCGACGTCGGCGGCGGTGTGGTGCGCGACGCCGGATGGGTCGTGGGCGGAGTCGTCGCCTTCGTGGGAGCGGCTGACGGGGGTGTCGACGCCGGAGACGCGGGGATCGGGGTGGCTGCGGTCGGTGCATCCGGAGGACGTGGAGCCGACGCGCCGCACGTGGGAGGAGGCGCTGCGGGCGGAGAGCTTCTTCCAGGTGGTGCATCGGGTGCGCGTCGCCGGCGGCGAGTACCGGACGTTCGCGGCGCGCGCGGCGCCGGTGCTGAACCCGGATGGCAGCGTGCGGGAGTGGGTCGGCGTCCACAACGACATCACGGAGCGCGTCGCGATCCAGGAGGCGCAGCGCTTCCTGGCGGCGGCGAGCAAGGTGCTGGCAGGCTCGCTGGACGCGGACACGCTGATGGAGAGCCTCGCACGGCTGGCCACGGAGACGCTGGCGGACTTCGCGGTGAGCTACCTGGTAGCGGAGGACGGCGCGCTCCATCGGACCGCGGTGGCGCACGCGGACGCCGGCAAGGAGGCGCTGGTGCGCGAGCTGGCCGGGCGGTCGTCGCACTCGGGCGCGGCCCTCGGGGTCTCGCGGGTGGTCGGCACCGGCGAGCCGCTGTTCCTGCCCGAGCTGGGAGCGGAGCACCTGGCGATGGCGCTGCCGGATCCCGCGCACCAGGCGGTGGCGCGGGCGCTCGATCCGCAATCTGCGATCGTGGTGCCGCTGCGGGCCGGAAACCGTACGGTCGGCGCGCTGGCGGTGTGCACGTCACGCGGGGGCCGTCGGCCGCTCGACGCCGCGGACCTCGAGCTGATCCAGGACCTGGGCGGGCGTGCCGCGCTCGCGGTGGAGAATGCGCGGCTGTTCCGCGACGTCACGATCGCGCGCGGGGTGGCCGAGCAGGCCAGCCACGCGAAGAGCCAGTTCCTGGCCGTCATGAGCCACGAGCTGCGCACGCCGCTCACGGCGGTCGTCGGCTTCAGCGACCTCCTGCTGGCGGAGGTGTCCGGGCCGCTCAACGCGGCGCAGAAGGAGCAGGTGGGGCGGGTGAAGGCGGGCGCGCGCCACCTGGTCAGCATCATCGACGAGATCCTGACGTTCTCCCGGGTCGAGGCCGGGCGCGAGACGGTCCGGCTCGAGCGTGTCGACGTGGCCGCGCTGGCGCGCGAGGCGGCGCTGCTGATCGAGCCGCAGACGCTGACGAAGGGGCTCCGGCTGGACGTCGAGGTGCCGGACGAGCCGGTCTGGCTGGAGACGGACCCCGGCAAGCTGCGCCAGATCCTGCTGAACCTGCTCGGCAACGCCGCGAAGTTCACGGACGAGGGCGTCGTCGCGCTCGAGCTCGAGCGCGACGGCGGCGCGCACGTGCTGCTCCGCGTCCGCGACACCGGTCCCGGCATCGAGGAGGCCGATCACGGCCGCATCTTCGAGCCGTTCACGCAAATCGACCAGTCGACCACGCGCACGCGGGGCGGGACCGGGCTCGGCCTGCCGGTGAGCAAGCGGCTGGCCCGCCTGCTCGGGGGCGACGTGGTGGTGGAGAGCCGGCCGGGGGCCGGAAGCACGTTCACGCTGTGCCTGCGCCAGCGCGCAGCGGGGTGAATTCGGGCGGCGCCCGGTCCCGGATCGGAAAAACGAAGGCCCCGCACGGCGAGAGTCGTTGCGGGGCCTTGCGTTTGTCGAGTGGGCGCTGAGGGATTCGAACCCCCGACCCCCTCGTTGTAAGCGAGGTGCTCTAGACCAGCTGAGCTAAGCGCCCGGGTATCGGCGGCGGCGGACGACTGCGCGTCTCCTACCCAGATGACCAAGATAAGCAAACGCTGGACGCGATTGCACCCCGCCGGAGGCGCCGCCGCGCGCTCGCGGAGCGGATGCGGTGGCGGGGCGGCGCCCCGCCGGCGTACGCCGGCAATCCGCGGGGCGACGGCCGCCGCCTGCCGCTCGCGCCGTTTTTCCGGATCGGAATGGAATTCGCAAGAATGTGAAAATGGAGCGGCCGGCGCCGGGCCGACGGCGTCGCCGCGCGGGGCCGGCGCCGGGCCGCAGATCGGCGGGGTGGACGATCGGAGCGCCGCCGCGGGCGGGCGCCGGGCCGGCCCCGTCGCGCTCCGGTGGCGGGACGAGGCCGGCTCACGCGCGACGGGTCACGCATCGACGCCATTGCGTTTCCCGCGGTGCACTTCTAAGGTAGGCGCAGCGCTCTTTCTCCATTCCGGAACGTTGCGGGACCGGGCACCGTTCGGCGGTGCGCGGCCGTATTCTCGGGCCACCTCGACACCTCCCAGGTCACACACCCGACCGTCGTGCGGGCGGTCGGCGTGCCCGTCCAACCGCCCCACCGAAACGGCAACCATGTTCGAGCTGCGTGCGCTGGGCGCTCTGGAGCTGCGGGGCGCCCGCCTGCCCAGGAACCCGGCGGTCCTGCGACAGCCGAAGCGGATGGCCCTGCTCGTCTATCTCGCGCTCGCGCGGCCGCGAGGCTTCCATCGAAGGGACAAGCTCCTCGCGCTCTTCTGGCCGGAATCGGATGAGGAGCGTGCGCGTCACGCGCTGCGCCAGGCCGTGTACGTGCTGCGCTGCGCGCTGGGGGGCAGGGTCATCGCGAGCCGCGGCGACGAGGAGCTCGCACTCGCGGGCGGCACGTTCGCGTGCGACGCGCTCGAGTTCGAGTCGGCCGTGGCGGAGGGAGCCCTCGGGCGAGCGCTCGCCCTCTACCGTGGCGACCTGCTGGACGGCTTCCATCTGAGCGGTGCGGCACCGGAGTTCGACCAGTGGGTCGAGGAGGAACGCGCCCGGCTGAGGAAGCTGATGGTGACGGCGGCGTGGGCGCAGGCCGAGGCGAGGCGCGCGGAGGGCGATTCCGAGGCGGCCCGCGAGTGGGCCCGCCGGGCGGTCAGCCTGAGCCCGATCGACGAGGAGGCGCAACGCCGCTTCCTCCTGCTGCTGCGCGGCCTCGGAGACCGGGTCGGCGCCGTGGCGGCGTACACGGCGTATGCCCGCCGGCTGGCCGACGAGTACGAGCTCGAGCCGTCGGCCGAGCTCGCGGAGCTCGCGCGGAGCATGCGCACGGCGCCGTGTACGTGACCGGCCGGCGCCGTCGTCGGAAAGAGCGGGAGGGGCGGCTCGGCCGCCCCTCCCGGCTGGAGTCAAGAGGATCGGTGTCTCAGCCCGCGATCACAGCGACGTCTGGTTCTCCGTGCAGTGGCCGGGACCGATCAGGCCCTCGTTGTACTTCCCGAGCGTGCCCGCCAGGTCGATGAACTGCTGACGCAGCGCATCCCCGTTCTTCCCCTTCAGCGCCGCAATCTGGGCCGGCGTGTACGTCTTGAACAGCGTCGTCGCCTGGGCGAGCGCGGTGCTGACCGCGCTCTGGTCGGCGCCCGCCAGGCCGTTCAGCACCGCCGCCATGTACTGGACCGCCAGGATGTAGTAGGCGTTCCCCTGCGGCGCCGTATTGAAGACCTGGAACCACGTCTGGCCGCTCAGGAAGAACGGCTCGTTCTCCTTGTTGAACACCCCGTCGCCGGTCCAGTTGGGCGGCTGCGGCGCGTCGAGCAGGCCCCAGGTGGCATCCAGCGGCGGACCGTTGCCGTTCCTGCTCAGGCTGAACGATGCGTTGTGGGTCTTCCAGTACCCCTGCGTCAGCGTGCAGCCCTTGCCGCAGTCCACGTGGATGATGATCCGAGCCGGATCGGAGCCGGTCTTGTTCGTGTCATCCGTCGTGAACGTGGCGGTGTTGTCGAACGTATTGTCACCGCACGCGACGGGGATGCCCGTCGTGCCGCCGAACGTCCGGATGACGCTGAACGTCTTCGGCAGGCCGTCCTTGGCGCAGTAGGTTCCCGGGACCACGTCGACCTCGCTGCCGACCTGGATCCCGCCCTTCTGAAGCAGGTCCTTCACGGTTACGCAGTCGTCGACCTCGACGGTCGGCGTGCTCGAGAACGTGACGGCGACGGCCGGGTTGTTCTTGAAGTCCGTCGTCCCGAGGTCCGTCGTGTTCCCATCGACGTACTTGTGGTTCTGCAGCGTGGCGGTCGCGGTGTTCGACCGCGAGTTGCCGTCCGGGAGGTCGGTGCTGTAGGTGCAATCCAGGCTCCCGCCCTTCGGCACGGTCAACGTGGGGCAGACCACGTTCGCGGCGATGCTGGTGGTGACCACGTCCGCGACCCCGGTCAGCGTGGCATCGAGCGCCGGGTTCGGGTTCGTGATCGTGATCTTGCCGCTGACCTTCTGGCTGCCGGCCGCGGAGGTGGCGTCCAGCTTGATGAGGTACTTGACCTGCAGCACCTCGCCGTCCTGGATCGTGGCGGTGTTCGTGCCGGCATCGTACGTCCCGGGCAGGAAGAACGTGGGGTCGACCGTCTTGTCGATCGTCCACGTCCAGGTCCGGGTCCATTCCGTGGTCGCGGTCTTCGTCACGCCCAGCCCGTAGCAGTTCACGACGACGCTCGCGCCGTCGCTGACCTGGGTGTTCGTGTCGTTCGTCGTCAGCGTGGCCGTGTTGTCGTTCTTCCCCTTGTCGGCATCGCACGTGAACGTGCGGTCGTACGTCTTCGTGCCGCCGCCGCCGTTGAAGGCGAACGGGCCGCCGGCGCCGCCGTACGTGTCCGTCACCGATGCGTTCTCGTCGATCTCGGAGGTCGGGTTGGCCGGGATCGAGAAGGCGACGTCCTTCGCGGCGGCCGCCACGGAGTTGCGCGTGACCGTGACGTGGTTGCGCAGGAGCGCGCCGGCCGTGGGCTGGAAGTCCACGATCGAATAGTTGAACTGCGCGCTGCCGTTCGCCGGGATCGTCTGCCCCGTGGCGACCGGGGATTGGCACTTCACGTCCGTCCACGCGCCGCCGCCGTTCGTGCTCTGCTGGACGCAGTCGGCGACCGCCACGTTGGTCGCGGCGATCCCCGCGCTGTTGCTCACCGTGATCGTGCCGCTCGCCGTGAACTTGTCCGTGTCCGTCGAGCGGGTCACGGTGATCGTGTAGTGGGACGTGCCCTGGTCGCCCGTGAAGAGGTCCCACGTGGCGGGCGTAACCGACTTGTCGACCGTCCACTTGTACTTCCGCTCCCAGTCGACGTTCACGGTCTTGTCCACCGACAGGTTGCCGCAGTCGACGGTCACGGTGGCGTCGTCCTGGTCGAGCACGGCGTCGCTGTCGCCGATCACCTTGGCGATGTTCTGGTGCGAGCCCTCGTCGGCGTCGCAGGTGAACGTCTTCTTGTACGTGAACGTCGAGTCCCTGGCGATGTCGTCGGCGAGCTTCTGCGCCAGGTTCGTGTCGGTCACGTCCACGGTCTTGTTGACCTCGGTGGTCGGCGTGGTGAACGAGAAGGCGTCGGAGTGACCACTCGCGATCGCGAGCCCGTCCAGCTCGACCGTCACGGTGTTCTGGAACGTCCCGGCGCCCGGGTTCGAGGCGAACGTCTTCGTGTAGTCGCAGACGAGCGTGGCCCCCGCCGCCAGCGTCCTGGGCAAGCTGCCACAGTCGACCGTGACCGGAATGTTCCCCGGCTGGATCAGGTCGTTGACGGCCGTGATGCTCACCGAGCCGTCCGAGGGATTCTGGATCGTGACCTGGCCGGTAACCTTCCAGTCGCCATCCGTGGCGGACAGCTCCGTCACGACCACCGAATAGGTCGCATCCTGGGACTCACCCGTAAACATGCTGATGGTCGTGGGGTTGACCACCTTGTCGATGTCCCAGTTGTGCGTGCGCGTGAACGTCGGCGTGGCGGTCTTGGAGACCGTCACATACGGCTGCTTGATCGTGCTGTACTCCTCGAAGGTGGCCCCGGCGACCCAGTCCCCGCCGAAGCCTCCCATCTGCGTGTCGAGGATCAGCCAGAGCCCGCAAGGCGCGGCGTTCGGTCCCATGTACGGACACTGGGCGGGATCGACGTTGAGCGCGGAAAACCCGTTGAGGAAGCCTTGCTCGGAGATGAGGATGTCGTAGTCCAGCGCATTGCCGCTGCCGCTGGTGAGGCTGTCGAACGCGAACGCCGTCTTGCCATTGAGGTCATAGACCTTGACGCAGTTCGAATTCCCCGTGAACTGACTGCGCTGGTTGAAGTTGGGCGCGCCGGGATCGTTGCAGACCCAGAGGTCGAACCGGTCGATCGAGATCTGCTGGTCCGGGTCCGAGTTCGACTCGTTCGCGTCCAGGATGATCTGGCGGAAGAACGCATTCCCGCGCTTGATGACCGGGACGCGGTTGAGCGCGAGCGCGATGCTCCCCGACTTGTCGTCGAGGACGTTGTTCGCGTTCGTGTTGAAGCCCGCCTCCGTCCCGTTGTTCTGCACCCGCAGGAACGGGCTGATCAGACCGGTCCCGACATTGAAGGGGGTCGGGAACTCCCAGATGCCGGTCACGCCGGCGCTGCTCGTGATCGTGACGGGACTGCCCTCGGTGAGGTTCCAGCCGCCCGCCGGGACGGTCGCGGCCTCCGGCGCGACCGGGCGCGCCGTCGTCGGCGCGGTCGGCCGGTCCGAGCACGCGAAGAGCACCGCCGTGATGCCCGCGACCAGGCCCAGCGCCGTACAGCGCACGAGCCAGCGCGACGTCGTGGAATTTCCGGGGAGATTTGCCATTGAGGGTCTCCAGGCCAGCAGGGTTGCCGCGGACGCTGGACCGCGTCCACGGGCCCCCCCTGGGCAGCCGGGCCGTCTCGGCGAGACCCCTTGGCTTTGCGGACCGGCCTCGCGGCCGGGGTGCCGTGATCGCAGGGAGGGTTGGCGCTTGCACTGCGGTTGCGCTCGGTGACCCGAGCCACGGGACGCCTACCTGCCGAACGCGCCGGTCAGGGCGGCTGAGCGGGACTCGCCGCGCCGCGGGGCGAGGAACCCCTCGGGACCGCGGGGAGCGCGAATCGTCTCGTCATGGGCGGCCTCTTCGAGGTGGGGTGGAGGAGCCGGCGCGCTCGCCGGTGGTGGCGCGCGTCGGCGGCGTGGATGGCCAAGCGGTGGGATCGACGGCCCCGGCGCGGCCGGCCCGAAAAAAAGCCCCGGACGCGGGTTGCGCCGAGGCACGGTCGCCATGCCGGGTGGAGGTGGCCCCGCCGCAGGGGCGGGAGCCTGCGAGGTCGGACCGCTCGAGAACCGAGGGCGTGGAGAGGACCACGGGGCTCGGGGATGGCCGATCTCTGCTTGGCCCCGGGATGTTAGCGGCGGTCCGTCACCTGAGTGTCACCTGGTAGACGGTTATGTGACAGGGACTTAGGCCGGATGCGAATGGTTCCTGGCCTGCGGCGGGAGAGCATCGGCCGGCGGGACGGGAGCCCTCGCGGGCGCGAGGGCGGGCCGGGCACACGCGTCCCCCGGAGCGCCTCGCCGGAATGGAGCAGCGGGGCGGCGCCCGGGGACGAGCGGAGCGGACGAGACTTACGCGATGATGGCGAGCGGCAGCAGCACGACGTAGCCGAGCGTGAGCAGGAGCGGCGCGGCGACGGTGGAGCCCTGCGAGAGCGTGACGTAGCCGAGGGCGAGCGCCGTCAGGCCGGCGGCGGCGAGGATCAGGTTGATCCGCGAGAAGCGGAGCGATGCCCGGGAGGCGGGCGCGGCGGAACGGGATCTCGTCGTAGCGGTCATGGCGCGCAAGGTAACGGTCCGGGGAGCCGGCCTCAAGGCGAGGCTGGCGGGGACCCCTCGTCGCCAGCGGGAGGGGTCCGGCCTTCCTCTTCAGGTACCTCCGAGGGGGGCTCGGGGGTCCCTTCCTCGACCCAGAACGCCGGGGCATCGGGCGGCTCGCTGGCGCGGAGGCGCTCGAGGCGGGCGCGGTCGCGGCGGCGGCGGATGAGCCAGAGGGCGATGAGGCCGGGGGCGACGAGGAGCCAGAAGACGGCGGTGTCGGAGAGGACGACGAGCCAGCCGTAGCGGCGCTTGACGCTCTCGCGCCACTCGCGCTCGAACTGGCCGGAGGTGACGCCGAACGTGCGGCGGAGCGCGGTCTCGAAGCTGCCGGTCTCGCGCCAGCGGGCGAGGAGGCGGGTGAGCCCGACGTCGCCGGCGCGCTGGGCGAGGGCCTGGACGGCGGTGGCGGAGAGGAGGTAGGCGACGCGGGCGTCGGTCTCACCGGCGGGGAACTCGAGCTCGAGCGAGTCGAGCGGCGGCGCGCGGTGAAGCGCGAACGCGATGCGGATGAGCCAGGCGGACTGCCAATCGAGGCCGCCGGCCGCCCAGGTGGCGTAGCCCTCGTCGAACCAGCGGGGGACGCGGGCCGGCGCGAGGTAGCGGTACAGGCCGATGTGGGCGAGCTCGTGGCGGAGGATCTCGCCGAGCTGGGACTCGTCGGCGCGGCGCGAGAAGTAGGCGGGGAGCACGACGATGCCGGCCTCGGGCGCGGCGACGCCGGCGCCCCAGTCGGGCGCGGCGCCGCCGGTCAGCGAGTCGAACGCGGCCGGCGTGGGCGCGAGGTAGACCTCGACGGGCGGGCCGCGCCGGAGCACGTCGGGCGGCAGGCCTGGGAGCGCGCGGTAACCGGCGGCGAGGGCGGCGAGATGGCGCGCGAGCGGGCGGGCGGCCGGGGCGAAGTGGAAGCGGACCGGTCCCTGGACGAGGGTGCCGCCGGTGGCGGCCGGGCCGCCGGCGAGCTGCAGCGCCAGGACGGCGAGGAGGAGTGCGCGCATCGCCTGGAGATTAGGGGCGATGCGGACCGGGGCCAAGGCGGGGCGGCCGCGGCGCGCGGGGCCCGCGGGAGGCCGGACGGGCCCGGCGTGGCCGGGCGTCCCGTGCCGCGGCGGCGGCGCGGCGGCGCCGGCTATCCCCGGCGGAGCTCCGCGCCGAGGAGCTGGAGGCGCTCCTCGGCGGCGAGGATGCGATCGATGCGGAGGAGGAGCACGGGCCGCCCGCCGACGTTGGCGATGCCGAGGAGCAGCTCGCGGGCGAGGCCGCGGAAGAGGCGGGGCGGGTCGGCGACGTCGTCGGCCGGGACGCGGACGACCTCGGTGACGCCGTCGACGACGAGGCCGACGCGGTCGCCGTCGAGGTCGGCGACGACGATGCGGGTCTCGTCGGTGTGGTCGGCGGGCGGCAGGCCGAGCCGGCGGCGGAGGTCGACGACCGGGAGGACGGCGCCGCGGACGTGGATGATGCCCTCGACGAAGTCGGGGGCGTGGGGTACGGCGGCGGGCGCGCGGTAGGCGAGCACCTCGTGGACGCGGGCGATGTCGACGCCGACGTCTTCGCCCTGGATGCGGAGAAGGACGACGGCGAGCGGCGGGGCGGCGGTCTGGCCGGTCATGAGGCTCTCCTGCGGTGCGGCGGGCGGCTCGGCCCTGAAGAAGGAATCGGGATCGACGCGGCCGGCGGGCTCGTCGGCATCGCCGTCGCGGAGCCCGAGGAGGGCGTCGACGGTGAGCGCGTAGACGAGGGCGCCGCGCCGCAGCACGACCGCGGACGGGCGCGGCGCGGGCGGCAGGCCGAGCGCGGGCGCGGGGTCCACGGCGGGGATCCAGCGGTCGCGGTGGCGGCACACGCCGGCGAAGTGGGGCGGCAGGCCGTGGATCGGCGCGACGTGGGCGGCCTCGAGGACCTCCTCGGCGCCGGCGGCGGGGAGCGTGAAGCACTCGTCGCCGATGCGGACGACGAGGACGCGGCCCTCGGCGGCGGCGCTCATGCGTCGGGGCGCCGGGCCGGCGCGTCGCGGTCGCGCGGGGCGGCGCTCATGCGTCGAGCGGCCGGGCCGGCGGGTCGGTCATGGCCGCCCGGGCGCGGGCGATGGCCGGCCCGATCTCCGGGAGCGGCAGCACCTCGGCGGCGTGCGGCGCGGCGGCGCGGGGCATCCCGAAGACGACGGACGAGGCGCGGTCCTGCGCGAGCGTCCGGCCGCCGACCTGCCGGATCGTGCGGAGCCCGGCGGCGCCGTCGCGGCCCATGCCGGTGAGCACGACGCCGATGCTGCGCGGCCCGAAGTGGCTGGCCACGGCGCGGAAGAGCGGATCGGCGGCGGGGCGCAGCCCCCAGACGGCCGGGCCGTCGTGCAGGACGGCGGCGACGCCGTCGGCGCGGCGCTCGAGGCCGAGGTGCCGCCCGCCGGGCGCGACGTACACCTCGCCTCTCCGGAGGATGATCCCGTCGGCGGCCTCGCGCACGGGAAGCGGGCCGGCCGCGTCGAGGCGCTCGGCGAGGAGGCGCGTGAAGCCGGCGGGCATGTGCTGCACGATGAGGACGGCGGCCGGCAGGTCCGCGGGGAGGCTGGCGACGACCGTCTCGAGGGCGCGCGGCCCGCCGGTGGACGCGGCGATGGCGACGACGGCGTTGGCGGCGCCGCGGCGCACGGCCGCGCGGGGCGCGGCGCGGAGGGCGGCGCGGCGCACGATGATCGGCAGGTTGCCGAGGTCGGCCTGGCGCGCGGCGCGGAGCGCCTCGAGGAGCCGGGCGCGGAGCTCGGCGACGTCGCCGGCGCCGTCCGCGCCGGGCTTGGCCACGACCTCGACGGCGCCGAGGTCGAGGGCGCGGAGCGCGGGCTCGCCGCCGGCGGCGCCATGGGCGGAGAGCACGACGACGGGGCGTGGCGCCTCGCTCATGATGTAGCCGAGCGTCTCGAGGCCGCCGAGCTCGGGCATCTCGAGGTCGAGGCTGACGAGGTCGGGCGCGCGCTCGTGGACGAGGCGGATGGCGTCGAAGCCGGTAGCGGCCTCGCCGACGACGCGGAACTCGCCGGATTCGTCGATGATGCGGGCGACGACGGCGCGGACGAGGTCGCTGTCCTCGACGAGGAGGACGCCCGGTCGTTCAGCCGAGGACGACATCCGGGCGGCCGACGGCGGTGACGAGCACCTGGCCGTCGGCGATCTGGAAGTAGACGGAGCGCCCGAAGTCGCCGCCAACGGCCTCGGCGCGGATCGGGATGCGGGCGTCGGAGAGGGCGGCGCGGGCGGCGTCGACGTTGCGGGCGCCGAGCGTGCGCTGGCCCTGGCAGGCGAGCGGCTCGAAGAGCGCGGCGCCGCCGACGAGGGTGGCCACGAGGCGGCGGGGCGCGGCGCCGAGGGCGGTCATCTCGCCGACGAGGGTCGGGACGGCGCGGGCGGCGAAGCGGGCGGCGGGCCCGCCGTCGGGCGCCGTGGCGGGGTCCGGCAGCATGGCGTGGGCGAGCCCGCCGATGCCGGCGGCCGGATCGTGGAGCAGCACGGCGACGCAGGGGCCGAGGCCGAGCGTGGCGAGGACCGCCTCGCCGGCCGCGGCGCGGGCCTGGCCGGTGCGCACGAAGATCGGCGGTCTCATACGGCGCGGAAGATCCGCTCGCGGTTGGCGACGGCGTGGAAGGCCGGGGCCGCCGGCCCGAACAGCGTCTCGACCTTGCCGAGAACGAGGAAGCCGTCCGGGGCGAGCGCCGAGCGGAAGCGCTGGAACAGCTCGTCCTGCACGGCGCGCTCGAGGTAGATGATCACGTTGCGGCAGATGATGAGGTGCTGCCCCGCCGGGAACGGCGAGCGGAGCAGGTCGAGCGTGCCGAACGTGACGCGGCGCTGGATCTCCGGCCGGAGCCGGAAGACGCGGCCGCTCTCGAACCAGCGCTCCCGGACGGCGGGCGGCGTCTCGGCGAGCGCGAAATCGTTGAACTCGGCGCGGGCGGCGGTGCGAAGGCTCTCGCCGTCGATGTCCGTGCCGTGGATGCGGAACCGGTCGAGGCGGTGGCGAAGTCCGTGCCGCTCGGCGTACTCGTGGAGCACGATGGCCAGCGTGTACGGCTCCTCGCCGGCGGCGCAGCCGGCGCTCCAGATCCGGACCTCCGGCACGTCGAGCTCGAAGAGCCGCGGCACCACGTGCGCCTCGACGGCCCGCCACACCTCGGCGTTCCGGAAGAACTTGCTGACGTTGATCGTGACGACGTCGAGGAGGCGCTGGTGCTCGGCGGGGTCCGTGGAGAGCAGCTCCGCGTACTCGGCGAAGGTCTGACTGCCGCACGCCCGCATGCGCACGGCGATCCGGCGGCGCAGGCAGCGGTCCTTGTAGCCGCCACAGCGGAAGCCGCCGGCCTCGATGTGCCGCTTCAGGTCGGCGAACTCGCGGATCTCCGCCTCGGTGAGCTCGCGGACCGCGAGCGGGTGCAGCCCGGCCGCGGCGAGCGGGCGGGACGCCGTCTCACCCGACCGCATGGGACAACACCTCCAGGTGGCTGCGGACGAGCCGGTTCTCGGGGTTCAGCTCCAGCGCGCGCCGCCACCACGCGACGGCCTCGTCGCGTTCCATGCGCCGGAAGCAGAGGTTGCCGAGCTTCGTGCACACGTCGTCGCCGAGGTCGGGGGCGAGCTCGACGGCGCGGCGCAGGTGCTCGGCGGCCTCGTCGGGGCGGCCCTTCCGGTAGGCGACGTCGCCGAGGTTCTTGTGGGCCTGCGCGAGGCCGGGGCTCTCCTCGGCGGCGCGGCGGAAGTGGCGGAGCGCGGCGTCGTCCTGGCCGCGGCGCTCGGCGACGGCGCCGGCGAGGAGGAGGAGCGGCGCGGCGCCGGGGTGGCGGTCGAGCCCCTTGGCGCAGAGCGTCTGTGCCTCGTCGAGCTGACCGAGCGCGCCGGCGGCGACGCCGGCGTAGTAGAAGTAGAGCGCCGACGGCTCCTCGCGGTTCGGCAGCCGGCGCCGGTACTCGGCGAAGGCGGTGCGAGCGGCCTCGACGTCGCCCTGACCGAGGAGCAGGACGCCGCGGGTGAGGGCGACGGTCGGGGTCCCCGCGCGGATCGCCTCCGCCTCGTCGAGGACGAGCAGCGCCTCGCCGTACTGGCGGAGTCCGCCCAGCGCGTGCGCCAGGTCGAGGAACGTGGCGTAGTTCGGGCCCCAGTGCTCGACGACCGCGCGGAACTCGCGCACGGCGTCGCGGAACTCGCGCTGGCGCAGCGCGATGAGGCCCAGATGGAAGTGCGCGGTGCGCTCGTCCGGCTGCGCCTCGAGGGCGCGGCGGAACTCGACGGCCGCGTCGTCGAACATGGCGGTGCGGTAGAAGGCGATGCCGAGGTTCAGCCGCTCGGCGACATCCGCCTCCCTGCCCCGCGTCGGCTCGTCGCCCCGGCGGCCGACCTGGTGCGCGAAGCCGGCCTGGGCGAGCCCGTAGAGCGCCTTGCCGACGTCGAACTCGCCGATGCCGCTGGCGTCGGCCACGTCCATGACCGTGCGGGCACCGTCGAAGAAGGGGAGGAGCTGCTCCTGCTCGGCGGTCAGCTCGACGCCGGACTCGCGCAGCCGCTCGACGTCGATGGTGAAGATGATGTCGAGGCTCGGCACCTTCTTCTCGATGAGGCTCCACTCGTCGACGCGGCGCGCGGCCTCGAGCAGCAACCCCTCGGGGTTGATGGAGACCTTGACGTCGGCCGGGTCGGGGCGCTCCTCGACCTCGAAGTAGAACGAGCCGCGCGTCCAGGTGAAGAGGTGGTAGACCGCCTCCTCGATCTGCAGGCGCACGACGGCGGTGAGCGCGTCCGCCTCGAGGTGGCCGGCGGCGACGAGGATCTCGCCGAGGCGGCGCTCCGGCTGGCGGGCCTGGACGTCGAGCGCGTCCGCCAACTGCGCCTCGGTGATGTGCCCCTCGCGCACGAGCAGGTCGCCCAGCCGGTCCCGGCGGTTCACGATCCGCGCGTAGGTGATGCGGCCGCGCTCGAAGAAGATCTGGCCGAAGCGCGAGCGGTCCGTGACCGACAGGCAGCCGTTCTTCTGGCCCATGGCCAGGAGCTGGCAGACGTCGGCCAGGCTCGCTTCCTTGAGGCTCCCCTTGATCGCCACGGCTAGTCCAGCTCCTCGATGAGCCACGCCTCCGGCGCGGGCCATTCCCGCGGGAGCTTCTCAGCGTCCAGGAACGCGTGGTCCAGCGCGCTCTTCGCGGCACCCGGCGCGCCACCCATCAACTCGTGCAGCGAAAGCGCCGACGCTGCGGCGGGCTCCGCCGGGCGCGGGACGCCGAGGTTGTTCAGCGCGGCGTCGATGTCGGACATCGGCGCGGCACCCGCTTGCGTCGGCGCGAGCGGGGGGGCGGGCGTGGGCGACCCGGCCGCCAGTGCGTCCACCACGCCCCGGCCGTTCGCCGGGGCGGCGGCGCTCGATGCGGCGGCCGCGGCGCCCCCGGCGGCGCGGCCGTTCGCCGGCACGGCGCCGGCCGGGCGGCGCGCGCCGTTGCGCGCCGTGGCGGGCGCCGTGCCGTTCGTGACCGCGGGCGCCGCGCCGTTGCCCTCCGCGGGCGCCGCACCGTTCGCCGTTGCGGTCCGCGCCGCGGGCGCCGGCTCCGCGCCGGGCTCCTGCCACGGCCGGATCCTGAAATCCGGCATGGCGGGCTCGGCGGGGGGTGCGTCGGCGAGGAGCGTCGCGGTCTCGGGCACCTCGACGACGAGCCCGCTGGCAATGCGCGAGCGCAGGCGGTCCTCGATGCCGACGAGTCCGCGGGGCGACGTGCGCGCGCCGAACGCGACCTGCGCGCCCTTGCGCTGGAGCGCCTCGAAGAGATGGAACAGCTCGTCCTGTGCGCGCTCGGTGCCGGCCAGCGCGTCCACCTCGTCGACGACGAGCGCGTCGGCGCGGCGGTAGCGGGCGCGGAACGCGTCCACGCGGTTGCGCTCGATGGCGCCGATCAGGTCCGCGGCGAACGCCGTGCCGTCGAGGTACGCGACCACGGTGTCGGGGTAGCGGCGGCGGAGCTCGGCCGCGAGCGCGACCAGGAGCGCCGACTTGCTCCGCCCATCGCGGTCGTGGACGAACAGCGGGTTGTAGCGCGCGCCGGGCTGGTCGACGGCGGCCCGGGCGGCGCGCACGGCGAGCAGGTCGGCGGGCAGAGCGAGGGCGTCGAAGCTCGCCTCGCCAGGGGGTGCGGGGAGCGGCCGGGCGCGCTCGGCGACCTCCTCGAGCAGGCGCTCGGCGTCCGGGCGCCGATCCGGATCGCGGAGCAGGTCGGCGCGGTTGAGCTCGGGCGCGCCGGGCTCGAGCCGGGCGATCTCGCGCTCGATCTCGCGCAGCCGGGCGGCATCGGCCTCGAACGCGGCGATGGCGGCCTGGGCCTCGTCGCTGGCGGGCGAGCGGGCGAGCGCGGCATCGAGCCGCTGGGTCCGGAAGCCTTCGCCCTCCCAGCGCAGGATCGCGGTGGCCAGCGCCTGCTCCGCGGCCGAAGCGGCGACGATCTCGCCGACGGTGCCGGAGACCGCCTCGACGAAACCGAAGAACTCCGCGTCGCCGGCGCCGGGGCGAGTCCGGATGCCGCCGGTGTTCGTGCCGACCGCGGCCATGACCTCCTCGACCGTGACGGCGCGGTCCTCCAGCTCCTGGATCGCGATGAGGCGGTTGAGCGCGCCCTGCAGCTCGCGGACGTTGCCGAACGCGATGCGGGCGAGCGCCTCGGCCACGCCGGCGGACAGGCTCTGCCCGCGCTCGTCCGCCTTGCGGCGCACGATGGCGACGCGGGTCTCGTAGTCGGGCGCGCCGATGTCGACGATGAGCCCGCCGGAGAAGCGCGACAGCAGCCGGCTGTCGAGGCCGTCCATCTCGGGCGGCGGCCGGTCGCTGGCCAGGACGACCTGCCCGCCGCGCGTGGTGAGCGCGTCCCAGACGCGGATCAGCTCCTCCTGCATGCGCTGGTGCCCGGCCAGGAACTGCACGTCGTCGAGGAGCAGCAGGCCGATGTCCTGCACGAGGTTACGGAACGCGTCGCGCTCGCCGGCCTCGATCGCGGCGGTCAGCTCCGCGATGAAGTGCTCGATGCTGTCGTAGACGATCTCGAGCTGCGGGTGCAGCCGCCGGGCATGGTTGCCGACGGCCATGAGCAGGTGGGTCTTCCCGAGGCCGGAGGCGCTGTAGACGAAGAGCGGGTTGTAGGACGTGCCGGGGGACTCCGCGATGCGGCGCGCCGCCGCGCACGTCAGGCGGTTGCCCGCGCCGACGATGTACGTGTCGAACGTGAGTCGCGCGTCGAGCTCGAACGGTTTCATCGCCGTGCGCCGCCCGTGGCCGTCTCGGCGCGGAGCCGCCGGGACATCGCCTTGAGCACCAGGTCGCTCACGCCGCGGAGCGTGGCGAAGACGCCGTCGCCACTCACGGCGGCGGCGGCATACGACGGCATGCTGCGGAAGTTCAGGATGTCGTCCAGCTCCGCGCGCGAGACCACGCCCGGCAGGTCTTGCTTGTTGTACTGCAGCACCAACGGAATCTCCCGGATGTCGAGGCCCTGCTCGAGCAGGTTCTCGTGCAGGTTGCGGAGGCTCTCGAGGTTCTCGCGCAGCTGCTCGCGCTGCGAGTCGGCCACGAAGACGACGCCGTCGGCGCCGCGCAGCACGAGCTTCCGCGTCGCGTTGTAGTACACCTGTCCGGGGACGGTGTAGAGCTGGAGCCGCGTGCGGAACCCGGAGATCGAGCCGAGATCGAGCGGCAGGAAATCGAAGAAGAGCGTGCGGTCCGTCTCCGTGGCCAGCGAGACCATGCCGCCCTTGCGGTCCTCCGGCACGCTGGCGTGGACGTACTGCAGGTTCGTGGTCTTCCCGGAGCGGCCGGGGCCGTAGTACACGATCTTGCAGGTGATCTCGCGCGTCGAGTAGTTCACGAGCGACATCAGCCGCCTCCGTCCGCCTCGGTCGGCAGCACCTGGCCGATGCCGGCCTCGAGGTCGCGCTCGAAGGCGGCCTGCGTCTCGATGGGCGCGACGGCCTGCAGTGCCGGGAGCGCGCGCACCTCGCCCACCAGGCGCTCGTAGAAGAACTGCACCACGCCGAGCGACGACTCGTCGTCGAAGATCGCGACGAGCACGAGCGTCTCGACGGGCGTGCGGAACGGCGCGAGGAAGAGCTGCCGGTCCTTCCCCTGGTTGTGCAGGTGCGTCCACCCGCCCGCCTCGGTCATCTTGGCGAGCGCGCCGGCGGCGGCGTGGGCCGCGGCGGCCAGCGAGGCGACGTTGACCACCTCGTAGCTCTTCGTGAAGCCGTACTGCGCCAGCACCTGACCGGCACCGTTCACGAGCAGGCAGGTCCGCACGCGCGACTCGCGCACGAACCGGTCCGTGGGTCCCTTCACCGCATCGACGACGGCCGCCAGGTCCTCGCGTCTCATCGGAGCCCCTCCGCGGCGCGGCGGACCTCGAGGCGGACGAGCCCGAGCTGCGCCGCGGACTCGGCCACCGCGACGATCGCGACGTCTCCCGCGCCGGCGATGACGACGTGGCCGCCGTCGGCCTCGAGCTGGAGCGTCGAGAGCGCGCCGAACCCGGCCGCGGCCTGCGCCGTCCGCTTGAAGAGCGACGCGGCGAGCGCGGCGACGGCGGGCGCGGGCACGCCGGCCGCGACCTCGGAGGCCACCGGCACGCCGGCGGCCGTGTCGACGATCATGGCGCCCCGCACTCCGGGGACGCGGCTCAGCCGCTCGAGGGCGGCGGCGAGGGGCGGATTCACGGCTCGACTCCAAGGAAGGCGCGGGCCATCTGCGAGGCCCGGGCGGAGAGGCGCAGGACGTAGCCGGCGGGGACGTCGCTTCGGACGGCCAGGAGGACGGCGAGGTCCCCGGGGAGCGGCGTCATGTGGACGACGGCGCGCTCCGCCTCCAGCAGCGCGCCGCGCCAATGGCCGAGCGCCAGGTACTCGGCCGTGCGCGCGGACTCGTCGATGGCGGCGCCGAGCACGGCGCCGAGCTCCTCGATGTCGCTGTCCGGCCGGCAGGTCCCGGCGAGGATCAGCCCCTGCCGATCGATCACGAGGCCGCCCAGGAACGGCGGCTCCGCGAGGAGCGGCTCGAAGACGCGGGCGGGATCTCTCACATGGGGGTGGACCTCGGCGCCCGGCGGCCCGCTCGCGGGGCCGCCGGCGGGCGCCCGGCCGGCGGAGTGGGAGAGCGGGCGAGTGGGAGAGGGGGCGATCGCCGTGTCTCCCACTCCCCCGCTCCCCCGCTCGCCCCCTCGGCCGCGAGCGGCCAGGACGGTCAGCGCCTCGCGCACGGGTCCGTCCTCCGGGCGCCGGTCGAGGGCGCGCTCGAGGTGCGGGCGGGCGCGGGCCAGCTCGCCGCGCTCGATCCAGTGGAAGCCGAGGCCGCGGTTCGCCTCGAAGTGGCCGGCGTCATGGCGCAGGATCGCGGCCCACTCGTCGCAGGCGCGGTCGCGGTCCCCAGCCTCGAGGTAGAGGACGGCGAGGAGCGCGTGGGCCTCGAGGTGACCGGGGTTGTGCTCGAGCCCGCGCAGGCAGAGGCGGAGCGCGGCGTCGCGCCGCCCCTGCCGGCGCAGCGCGCGGGCGAGGGGGAGGAAGGCGGGAGCGCCCGGGTCGCGGGCGACCTCGTCGCTCCAGCGGCGGAGCTCCGCGGCGGCCGGATTCGTCATCACTTCGCTTCCTCTCCGAGGAGTTTGAGGAGCGTCTCGGCGGCGGCGAGCGCGTGCGCGATCGTCTTGCGGCGCGGGTCGCCGTCGGACAAGCGGAGATAGGCGCGCCAGGCCTGCGCCGCGCGCCGCAGCTCGCCGGTGCGGATCGCGGCGAAGCCGAGGTGATACTGCGCGTTGGCGGAGAGCGGGTCGAGGTCGGCGGCGCGCGAGAACGACTCGACGGCGGCCTTGGGCCGGCCGAGCGCCGTCATGACGCGGCCGCCGACGAGGGCGAGGTCGGGGCGCTCGGGGTAGGCGAGCTCGAGCTCGGCCAGGCGCAGCGCGGCGTCCTCGGTGGCGCCGGCGGCGAGCAGCCGCTCGACCTCCTCCGCGCCGTCCTGCACCTCGCGGGCGGCGGTGCGGCCGCGCGTCTCGCGGATCTGGATGACGCCGAGCTCGACGAGCTGGAACAGGCTCTTGGCCACGTCGAAGCTGCTGCGGCCGATGGCGGCGGCGATGTGGCGGACCTCGCGCTCGCCGTCGACCTCCGCCAGGATCTCCCAGTGCTCGGGGCGCAGCTCGAGCGGCGCCGTGTCGACGGCCTGCGGCGCAACGGCGAGCGTCGGCACCGCATCCGGCCCCGGCACCTTCGGCTCGAGCAGCGTCCATTCGTCGGTGCGGCGGGCCGTCTCCATGAGCACGGAGTCGACCTTGATGCGGGCGACGGCGCTGCCCTGCCCCGTCGGCCGCTCCTCGAAGCGGAAGTAGCCCTCGCGCCACGGGATGATCTCGTGGAGCGTCTCGGTCATCTGGAAGACGAGCGCGCGCTCCATGTCTTCCGGCCGCACGGCCTCCTCGTCCAGGAGGATGTCCGACAACCGCTTGCTCGGGTTCTGCCGCTGCAGGTCGAGCGCGTGCTCGAGCGCGCGCTCCGTCAGCTTCCCGGCGCGCACCAGGAGCTGGCCGAGCCGGCGCGTCGAGCGGCGGCGGGCCGCGAAGATGACGGTGCCCTGGTCGAAGTGCACGACGGCCTCGTCGGTCGGCTGCTCGGCGCGAACGATCAGGATGCCCGTCTTGCGGGTCGACTCCAGGAGCTGCAGCACGTCCTGGATATCCAGTTCCTCGAGCGGTCCTTCGATGCCCACGTCTCAGCTCCCCGAACCCAGGCGGCGCAGTCCGGCGGCCGCCGCCTCGTTCCCCGGATCGAGCCGCAGCACGCGCCGGAACGCCGTACCGGCATCCGTCGCGCGCTGCGCCTGCTCCAGCACCTCCCCCAGCCGGACGAGCCCCTCCAGGTGGTATGGGTCCACCCAGAGGAGGTCGACCAGCACGGCGACGGCCGCGTCCGCGGCGTCGCGTTCCATCTCCAGCTCCGCCAGCGACAGCGCCGCCTCGCCGTAGCTCGGCAGCAGCTCGAGCGCGGTGCGCAGCGCGGCGGCGGCGCCCTCCGTCTCGCCGGCGCGGCGCAGCAGCGTGCCGAGCCCGGCGTGCGCGGCCACGTTCCCCGAATCGAGCGCGAGCGCGCCGCGGAGCGCGCGGCCGGCGGCGTCATCGTCCCCGGCGGCCATGCAGGCGACGCCGAGCTCCGCCAGGATCCCGGCGTCCTCCGGCGCCAGCGCGCTGGCCCGCTCGAAGGCGTCCACGGCGTCGGCGGGGCGGCCGGCCGCGGCCAGGATCCGGCCGCGGACGCGCTGCGCCGCCGTGTCTGCCGGCGCCATGCGCTCGAGGCGCGCGCCGACCTCCTCGGCCTCGTCGATCCGGCCGAGCGCGTGCAGCGACGCGGCGATTCCGATCTGGGCGCGGCGCATGGCGTCGGACTCGACGTCGCCGAGCGCGGCGGCCGCGGCGCGGAACCGCTCGATCGCCTCGCCGGCCAGGCCGCGCAGGAGAAAGACGTCGCCCTGGAGGAGCAGGATCTCGGGCGCGGGGCCGCTCAGCGCGGCGTGCTGCGCGAGGAGCCCGGCGTGCTCCGGCTCGGCGTCGCGGAGCGCGGCGCCAAAGCCCGGGTCGGCGGGCGCGCCGCCCTCCAGCTCGTCGAAGATGCCGGCCAGCGCCTCGGGGTCGAAGCGGAACTCGGCGATGCCGGCGGCGTCGACGCGCTCGGCGACATCGAGCTCCGGCGCCAGCACGCTGGCTTCCTCGAACTGGAGGTCGATCAGCAGCCGGAAGCGCGGCGCCGGGAAGTAGGGGTCGAGCTCGAGCGCCCGCTTCGTCTCGCGCAGCGCGCCGGTGTAGTCGCCGAGCGCGGAAAGGGAGAAGGCGAGCTGGTAGCGGGCCTCGGCCAGCGCCGGGTCGGCGTCGACGGCGCGGACGAACGCGCGCCGTGCCTCCTCGGGGCGGCCGCTCTCCATGAGCACCGCGCCGAGCCCGGTCCAGGCCGGCGCGCAGCGCGGATCGAGCTCGAGGGCGCGCCGGAACGCCGTGATGGCGGCGCCGGGGCGCCCCTGGCGGCCCACGAGGAGGCCGAGGTTGCGCCAGACGTCGACGGGCGCGCGCTCGCCGTCGAGCGCCGCCTGGAGCGACACCTCCGCGCCGCCCGCGTCGCCGCGGTGCAGCCGGACGATGCCGAGGTTGTTGCGCGCCAGCGCGTAGGCCGGGTCCAGCTCGATCGAGCCGAGGTAGGCGGCTTCGGCCTCCTCGAGCCGGCCCTGGAGGTGCAGCGCGACGCCGCGCTCGTTCCAGAGCTTCGGGCTGGCGGCCTCGAGCGTGAGCAGGCTCTCGTAGAGGAGGAGCGCGGTCGCGGCGTCGCCGCGGAGCAGCGCCATCTCGGCCTGGGCCTGCCGGACCAGGAACGGGTCCTCGCCCCGCTCGAGGGCGAGGTCGAACTCGCGGGCGGCCTCCTCGAACAGCCCCTTCTGCCGGAACGCGAGGCCGAGGTTGTGGTGCGCCAGCGTGGCGTCCGCGACCTCGGGGTGCTCGGGGCGGTCCCCGACCAGCTCCGCGTAGCGGCCCTCGCTGTAGCGGTCGAGGGAGAGGTTGCGCTCGGCGCGGCCGAGGCTCGGGTCCAGCTCGCTCGCCCGCGCGGCGGCGGCGGCGGCGCGGGCCTCGTCGCCCATGTCGCCGTAGATGAAGGCCAGGAGGTGGTGCGCCTCGGCGAGCCGTCCGTCCAGCGAGAGCGCCCGCTCGAGCGTCTCGCGCGCCTCGTCGACCACGCCCCAGTGGTAGAGCAGCTCGCCGGTGCGCAGCACGATGGCGGCGTTCTCCGGCGCGAGAGAAGCGGCCGCGCGGAGCTGGTGCAGCGCGGCGTCGAGGTTGCCGCGCTCGGCCTCGGCGCGCGAGAGCCGCAGGCGGAAGCGCACCTCGTCCGGCCGCAGCTCGACCACGCGGTGCCATTCCTCGAGCGCGGCGGCGACGTCGCCGGCGTGGAGGAGCGCGCGGGCCAGCCGCTCGCGGCTGTCGACGTCGTCCGGCCGATCGGCGAGCCGCCCCTGCAGCTCGGCGACGAGCGTCTCGAAGTGGCCCGTGTGGAAGTACGCGATCTGGAGGTTGCGCTCCGCGACGCGCATGCGCGGGTCGAGGTCGAGCGCGGTCTCGAAGCGCTCGATCGCCTCGGCGTAGAGCCCCTTGTTGTAGTAGACGACGCCGAGGTTGTTGTGTGCGCCGGCGTCCGTCGCGCCGATCCTCCGGGCGAGCAGCCGCAGGATCTCGAGGTCGCGGACGGAGCGCGGCGAGGGCCGCGGCGGCGGCGCAGCCTCGCGCTCGCCGCGGAGCCCGGCGGGCTCGCGGTCCGGCGCGGGCTCGCCGTCCGGCACGGGCTCGTCCGGCGCCGTCGCCGTCCCGGCGGGAGCTGCGCCCGGCTCCCACGCCCTCGGTTCCGCCGTCGCCACCTGGCCTCCGGTCTAGCGAAGGTTCATCGCGCGCAGGATCGCCCCGAGCGATTCCGTCTCGGGGATCAGGAGGAAGTGCGCCCGGAGCGGCTCGGAGCGCTCCGAGATGTAGAGCTGCGTGTCGATGCAGAGCACGTATTCGCCGGTGTCGCCGAAGCCGAGGTAGCTGGCGCTCAGGATCGCGCCGGCCTTGTCGATGGCCAGCGCCGGCACGGACATGATGAGCACCATGCCCAGGAACTCGGAGAGCGCGTTCAGGCAGGCGCCGACGACGATGTTGCCGACCTCGTTGAGGAGCGAGCGCTCGAGGTCGCCGAACCCGGCGGGGAACGGCACCTGCTCGCGGCCGAGGAGCATCCCGGCCAGGCGGGAGGCGCTGTCCGCCGGGAAGATCTGGACGGTGCGCCCGGGCGCATCGCCGAGGACCCGCATGAGCACGGCGGCGATCGCCTCGTCGGCGTCGCCGGTCATCTCCGGCACGTCCTCCAGCCGGACGATGCGGATGACCGGGATGGTCACGGAGATGCGCCGGTTCGTCATCTGCGAGAGCGCCGTCGCCGCATGCGCCGCGCCGATGTTCGCCACCTCCCGCAAGCCATCCAGCTCGAGGGCGTCGAGCGCCCGGATGTCGATCATCGCTTCCATCCGTCAGAACACGGTCATCGGGTCCAGCACGAGGGCGGGGCGCCCGTCGGCCAGCAGCGTGACGCCGGAGAAGTGGGGGAGCAGCCCCCGGGGCGCGTCGAACCCCCTCATCACGATCTGCTCGCGGGCGACGAGCTCGTCGACCGCGAGCGCGCGGCGCCGGCCGCCGACCTCGGCGACGAGGGCCGCGCCGGCCTGCTCGCCGGCGTGCGGCGCACCGAGCACCCGCACCAGCCGCAGCAGCGGCACCGTCTCGCCGCGCAGCCGGAGCACCTCCTGCCCGCGTACGCGCGCAACGTCGGCGCCGTCCAGCTCCACCGCCTCCTCGATATGCGTCATCGGCACCAGGTACTGCTCCGTGCCGAGCCGCACGCGCAGCGCGGGCGCCACGGCGAGCGTGGCCGGCAGCCGCAGCGAAAGCCGCGTCCCGGCGCCCGGCGCCGTCTGCAGCTCGAGCGCGCCGCCGAGCGCGCGCACCCGCTCGAGCACGGCGTCCAGCCCGACGCCGCGGCCGGACAGCTCCGTGACCTCGTCGGCGGTGGACAGGCCCGGGCGGCAGAGCAGCCGGAGCAGCTCGTCCGGCTCCGTGGGCGTGGGCGCATCCGGCGCGAGCACACCCAGCCGGCGCGCCCGGGCGGCCACCCGCTCGGCGTCGACCCCGGCGCCGTCGTCCTCGACGACGATCCGGAGGCTGGCCCGCTCGCGCATGGCCCGCAGCGTCACGCGGCCGCGATCCGGCTTGCCCGCCGCCCGGCGCTCCGCCTCCGGCTCGACGCCGTGGTCGACGGCGTTGCGAAGCAGGTGCACCAGCGGCTCGGCCACGGCGTCCAGCACCGTGCGGTCGACCTCGACGTCCCGGCCCTCCATCCGGAACTCGACGTCCCGGCCGAGCGCCCGCGCCGCGTCCCGCACCAGGCGCGGAAAGCGGTCGAAGACCTCGCCCGCCGGGACCATGCGCACGGCCAGCGCCGTCTCCCGCAGCGCCTCGACCAGCGTGCCCGCCCGTTCGACCAGCTCCCGTAACCCTGGAGTATCGGCTCGTTCGACCAGTTCCTCGATCCGCGCCCGCACGACGGCCAGCTCGCCGAGCCCGTTCGCCAGCTCGTCCAGCCGGCGCTGGTCCACGCGCACGTGGCGGACGCGCAGCGCCCCGGGCACCAGGGCGCCGGGCGCGGCGTCCGCCGGCGCGGACACCGCGGCGCCGGCGCCGGGCCCGCCGGAGGGCGCCGGCTCCGCCCCACCACCGGTGGACGTCGGAGCCGCCGCGTCCTCCACCGAGCCCGCCATCCGCTCGAAGACCACACCGTCGATCTCGCCCGCCGCTCGGGCGGCGGCCTCGACGGCCGCCGCGTCCGCGGCGGCTGCCAGGAAGAGCCGGATCTCCCCCCGGAAGTCGGGCCGCGGCTCCGCCGGGTCGCTCCCGAGCACGGTCGTGACGCCCTCGACGTTGCGGCGCGCCAGGAGCGCGCGGGCGGCCGGGAGCGCGGCGTCGGCGGAGATGCGGATCCGCGCGACCAGCGCCGTGCCCGGGGGCGGCGCGGCGCGGGACCCCGGCACGGCCGGTTCCTCGCCGGCATCCGTGCCTG
>DASTKT010000027.1:0-2611 GCA_035715725.1 Longimicrobiales bacterium
ACGGAAAGCGGGGCGGCGAAGCTTCGTCGGCGTTTGAACGGATTGTCATTCACAGGGAGCAGGGGAGCTGGGGAGACCCGCTGGGGGCGGCGCCGGGTCGTCGTGGCGGAAGCATCCATTTGGGGGTTGGACCGGTGAAACGAGGGTCACCGGTGCAACCCCAACTTCATTCAGTGGCGTCGGAGGTGGCGTAGCCCGGTTCCAACTTCAAGATGGATGCATGCGTTCGCCGCGGATGCTGCGCCCCGCCGGCTCCCGCCGTTCTCTGCGCCCTCTGCGCCTCTGCGGTGCAACCGCCGTTGATCCGTTGAACGCTCAGCCCGCGGCGTGCGCCGCGGCGATGCGCTCGATCTCGACGCGGGCGCCGGCGGCGAGGAGGAGGGCGAGCGCGGGGAGCGGTCGGACGCGACGTCGCATGGACACTCTCCTGCGGATCAGGGAAGGAGCTCCTTCAGGCGAGCCAGATCCACGTTGCCGCCGCTCACGATGGCGACGACCGTCTGGCCGGGGCGGACGGGGATCCGGCCGGCCAGGAGCGCGGCGACGGCCGCGGCGCCGGCGGGCTCGGCGAGCAGCTTGGCCCGCTCGAGGAGGAAGCGGAGCCCGACGGCGATCTCGTCGTCGGTGAGGAGGACGACGTCGTCGACGAACGCGCGGACGTGCTCGAGGACGAGCGCGCCGGTGGCGGGCGCGGCCAGGCCGTCGGCGATGGTCTGCACGCGCTCGAGGCGGACGGGGTGGCCGGCCTCGAGGCCGGCGGAGAGCGCGGCCGCGCCGGTCGGCTCGACGCCGTAGACGCGGGCGGCCGGGCGGAGCGCCTTCACGGCGGCCGCGATGCCGGAGATCAGCCCGCCGCCGCCGACGGGGACGACGACCACGTCGGCGGCCGGCACATCCTCCATCACCTCGAGACCGACCGTGCCCTGGCCGGCGATGACGTGCGCGTCGTCGTACGGGTGCACGAGCGTGAGGCCGCGCTCGGCGCGCAGCGCCTCCATCTTCTCGAACGCCTCGAAGACGGTGCCGTGCAGGACGACGTCGGTGCCGTAGCCGCGGCTGGCGTCGACCTTGGAGCGGGAGGCGTTGGCGGGCATGACGACGGTCGCGCGGGCGCCCTCCTGCGAGGCGGCCCAGCCGAGCGCCGCGGCGTGGTTCCCGGCGGAGACGGCGACGAAGCCGCGCGCCTTCTCGTCCGGCGAGAGCGAGCGGATCTTGTTCAGCGCTCCGCGGACCTTGAACGAGCCGGTCTTCTGGAGCAGCTCGGCCTTGAGGAACACGCTCGCGCCGGTGCGCTCGCCGAGCGTGCGGGAGCCGAACAGCGGGGTGCGGTGGATCCGGCCGGCCAGCGCGGCCTGCGCGGCGCGAAGCTCGTCGAGTGATACCAAGAAATCAGCTCCAGGTGGGGCGCGCTGCGCGCGCCGGCGAGAGGTCGGGCGTTGCCCTCCCGCAAGAGGTCGGGCTGCGCCCTCCCGAACGAGGGCGGGCGGTGCCCTCCCGCAAGAGGGAGCGCTGCGCGCTCCCGCGCAAGGGGCGGGGGCGTGCGCGACCTCTCGCATCCGGGGGCCGGGCGGGAGGCTGAAGGCCGACCTCTTGCGGCCGCGCGAAGCGCGCCCTCTCGCGGCGGTGCGGCCGCCAGGCCGCGCGCCTCTTGCGGGAGCGCGCCAGCGCGACCTCTCGCGGCGCCGCGCAGCGGCGCCTGGCGCGCCTCTTGCCCCTCTGTCGGCGCGTCAACAAGGACGGGGCCGATGAACGAAGCCGAGCGACGGCAGGGGACGGCGGAGCGCCGGCGCGGCGAGCGTCGCCGGGGGACGGGGGACCGGCGGACCTCACCGGGGCCGATGGGGGACCGACGGATGCGGTTCTCCGTTCTGTACTTCATCGCCGTGCTGCTGCTGCTGATCGGGCTGAACTACATCCTGACGCAGAGCAGCACGCGGGAGATCCCGTACAGCGAGCTGAAGAGCCGGATCGCCGCCGGGCAGGTGAAGGAGGTGATGCTGGGCGACGAGACGATGCGGGCGACGCCGGTGGACTCGCTGGTGCGGCGGGGCGCGCCGGAGATGTGGACGGCGGTGCGGGTGAAGGACGACCCGGAGCTGGTCCCGCTGCTCGAGCGGGAGCACGTCCAGTACGCGGGGACGACGCAGGGGTGGCTGGGGCAGGCGCTGGGGTGGCTGCTGCCGCTCGGGCTGCTGTTCCTGTTCTGGATGTGGATGATCCGGCGGATCAGCCCGGCGCAGGGCGTGATGACGGTGGGGAAGAACAAGGCGCGGATCGTAGGGGTGGAGGGGACGGGGGTCACGTTCGCGGACGTGGCGGGCGCGGACGAGGCGAAGCAGGAGCTCGAGGAGGTGGTCGAGTTCCTGAAGACGCCGGAGAAGTTCGCGAAGCTGGGCGCGAAGATCCCGAAGGGCGTGCTGCTGGTGGGTCCGCCGGGGACGGGGAAGACGCTGCTGGCGCGGGCGGTGGGGGGGGAGGCGGGGGTCACGTTCTTCTCGATCAGCGGCTCGGAGTTCGTGGAGATGTTCGTGGGCGTGGGCGCGGCGCGGGTGCGCGACCTGTTCGAGCAGGCGAAGTCGAACGCGCCGTGCATCGTCTTCATCGACGAGCT
>DASTKT010000028.1:0-3379 GCA_035715725.1 Longimicrobiales bacterium
GGCAAGATCGACCGCCGCGCGCTCGCGGCGCTCGACGTCGGACAGCGGCCGGAGCTCGTGCCTCCGCGCAACGCCTTCGAGGAGGCCGTCGCGGACATCTGGGCGCAGATCCTCGGCGTCGAGCGCGTCGGCATCCGCGACGACTTCTTCGAGCTCGGCGGCCACTCGCTCCTCGCCGTCCGCATGCTGGCGGAGGTCGAGCGCGTGCGCGGCCGGCGCGTGCCGCTGGCGACGCTGTTCGAGCACGCCACGATCGAGAGCCTGGCGCGGCACCTGGCATCGTCGGCGCACGCCGAGGGCGAGCCGGGCGTCGTCGTGCTCCAGGACGGGGCGCCCGGCCGGCCGTTCGCCTTCGTCCACGGCGACATCTACGGCGGCGGCTGGTATTGCCGCCGGCTGGCGCCGCTCCTCGGGAACGCACCGCTCATCGTGCTGCCGACGCTCTACCCCGACCGCCTCGGCGTGCCGGCCACGATCGAGGCGATGGCGACCGTGCACCTGGCCGAGCTGCGGCGGGTGCAGCCGAAGGGGCCCTACCGCCTCGGCGGCTACTGCCACGGCGGTCTCATCGCGCTCGAGATGGCGCGCCGCCTCCAGGCGGACGGGGAGACCGTCGAGCGGCTCGTGCTCGTCGACAGCACGGGGATGAACGCGCGCTTCCACGCGCTGGCGCCGCTGCTCGACGGCGTGACGCGCCGGCTCCGCCCGGAGGCGCGCATCGAATGGCGTGCCGACGCGCTCGCGCAACTGCGCTACTACTCGTGGCGGCTGCGGAGCGTCCGGCGCATGCCGAACGGCGCGCGGCTGCGCTGGCTCGCGGGGGTGCTGCGCCGCCGGCTGGGGGATGGCCAACGGGCCGACGCCGGCCGCGCCGCCACGCCCACGCCGCCCACCGCCCGGGCCGTGCTCGAGGTCGACGACCCGGCGGCCGTGCTCGGTGGCGAGGGGCCGGCGAGCCGGCTGCGCGAGGAGGTGCTGCACCACGTCTGGCGCGCGCAGGGCGCCTACGTGCCGCGGCGGTTCCGCGGCCCGATCGACCTGGTCTGGTCGCGCCAGCTCTGGGCGACGGCCGGCGCCGACCCGACCCGCGGCTGGAGCGCCGTCTCGCCGGCGGTGCGGGCGTTCGGCCTCGACGCGACGCACATCAACCTCGTCGCGTACCACAACCTGCCCGCGCTCGCCGAGCGGATCCGCGCGTGCCTCGATGCCGCGGAGGCGACGCCGTGAGCGACGCCACCGGCGCCGCGATCGCCGGCGTCGCGTCCGAGCGTGGGACGGCGTGGGCCACGCCAGCGGACCACCCGCCGCTCCCGGACGACGAGGTGCACGTCTGGAAGGCGAGCGTGGCGGCGCTCGCGCCGGGCGAGGTTCGGCTGCGCGCGCTCCTCGACGCCGCGGAGCTCGCCCGCGCCGAGCGCTACCGCTTCGCGCGCGACCGGACGCAGTACGTCGTCGCGCACGGCCTCGTGCGCCTGCTGCTGGCGCGCTACCTGGGCGCGGAGCCGGCCGCGCTGAAGTTCGCCGCCGGGCCGTTCGGCAAGCCGTCCCTGTGCGAGCCGGCGGGGGGCGGGCTCGAGTTCAACCTGTCGCACTCGGCCGACCTCGTGCTCCTGGCCGTGACGCGGCACCGGGCGGTGGGCGTGGACGTCGAGTGCTGGGACCGCGACATCGAGGCCGAGCTGCTCGCGCGGCAGTTCTTCTCGCCGGCCGAGCGGGCGCAGCTCGCCGCGCTCCCGCCCGATGCGCGGGTGCCGGGCTTCTTCGCGTGCTGGTCGCGCAAGGAGGCGTACATCAAGGCGACGGGGCTCGGCGTCTCGCAGGGGCTCGACTACTTCGACGTCTCGCTGGCGCCGGGCGAGCCGGCGCGGCTGCTCGCGGACCGGCACGCGACCGGGCGCGCCGCCGCCTGGACGCTGCACGACCTCGCACCGGCGCCCGGGTACTCCGGCGCGGTGATTGCCGACGGCGCGCCCTGGCGGCTGCGCCGCTTCGCGCCGGCCGGCGCCGCGGGAGCGGGCGGAGAAACCGGCGCGGCCGGCGACGTGCTCGACGCTCGCACGGCGGGATGACGAGGACGGCGGGGGCGGCCCGAGGCCGACCGCCGCGATGGAGCCGGCCCGGCACGTTCGGGACGGCCCGGTGTAGGACCGGGCCGGTTCGAGGCCGCCGCGGCGCCCGTGCGGGGTCGGGTCGCCGCGCCCGAGGGAGTGAGCCACTCGCCGCAACCGGCGAGCAACCGCGGCGATATCCGGAGGGCGCTGCCCCCTCTCCGTCGGCCCGGGCTGATGCAACGGCAGCGGAGGAGCGATGAACGGAGTGTCGATGACGACCCTGACCGCGCTGCTGGGCGTGGTGCTCGCGTGCAGCGATCCGACCGGCGTCCAGCCGGCGGGCGGCACGCACGAGCCGCCGCCCGACAGCACGCCCTCGACGACGCAGGTGGGGTTCGTGCCGCGCACGGTCGTGGAGTCCGGCACCACCTACAAGTACCAGGTGTTCGTTCCCCACGGCTACGACGCGAAGAAGAAGTGGCCGCTGATCCTGTACCTGCACGGCAACGGCGAGCGCGGCAGCGACGGCGAGCTGCAGACGCGCGTCGGCCTCGGCCCGGCCGTCCGGGCGCAGGAGGCGACGTTCCCGGCCATCGTCCTCTTCCCGCAGGTCCCGCTCGGCGAGGGCGCGCACCAGATCATGATCCGGCTGGCGAACGACGTGCTCGCCGCCGCGCTGCGCGACTACAACGTCGACCCGACCCGCATCTATCTCACCGGCGTCTCGATGGGCGCGATCTGGGGGTGGGACCTCCCGCTCGCCGACCCGGCGCGCTTCGCCGCGATCGTGCCGGTTTCCGGCGGCGTCTGCATCGCCTGCTTCACCGGCGATCCGTCCTCCGACCCGGCGCCGGTCTACGCGAGCATCGCGACGAAGCTGCGCAGCGAGCCGGTCTGGATCTTCCACGGCAGCGCCGACCAGGCCGCGCCCGTCACGGTCGACCGCGCTCTCGTGCAGGCGTTCAAGGACGCCGGCGCGCCCGACATCCGCTACACCGAGTACGCGGGGATGGACCACAACGTCTGGGATCGGGCGTACGCCGAGCCGACGCTGTGGACGTGGCTGTTCGCGAAGCATAGGTAGGTCGGGCCGGGGGTCCGTTCCGCTCCCGCTTACGCTCCCGCGACAGCTTCGCGCCGGACCCGCCAACGGCCTTGGACGCCCAGGCGCTCGGGTTTCCCGGGCGCGGGCGCGGGCGCGCAAGCGCAAGCGGAGCAACGACGAAACCGCCGTGGCGAGCCCGGTCGCCACGGCGGTTTCGATTCCAGGACGCCCTCGAGGGCGCCCTACCTCGACAGCGTGACACCCACCCGCACCGTGCGCGGCA
>DASTKT010000029.1:0-15343 GCA_035715725.1 Longimicrobiales bacterium
GCCGGCCGGCGCGCTGGCCGGCTTGCCGGTTTCCGCCGGGATCGTGGAGGGACGGGCCCGCGTCGTCCTGGACCCCGCGGATGCCGACCTCGAGCCGGGCGACATCCTGGTCACCGCCTACACGGACCCCAGCTGGACGCCTCTGTTCGTCACGATCGGTGGCCTGGTGACGGAGGTCGGGGGCCTGATGACCCACGGCGCGGTCATCGCCCGGGAGTACGGCCTGCCGGCCGTCGTGGCGGTGGAGCAGGCCACCCGCCGGATCCGCGATGGGCAGCGGATCCGCGTGCACGGGACGGAAGGGTACGTGGAGATCCTGCCCTAGCCGGCCGTCTCCAACGCCTCAAAACCGGCGCCGCTCGATCCGCAGCGGGATCTCGATCCAGAGCGGAACCGGGCGGCCGTCGACGGCGCCGGGCTGGAACGCCATCGACCGGGCGATGTCCTCGAGCTCGGTGACCGACATCGAGCCGGCGTTGCGGACCTGGGTGCGGGCGACGTGGCCGTTCTCGTCCACCAGCACGCGCAGCGCGACCTTCGTCGGACTGAGCCCCGTCCGGCGGACGGCGTCCACGAGCCGCTGGGCGACGAACCCGCGATCCGTGAGCACCGGCTTGCGATAGTCGCTGGAGCGCACCCGTAGGCGCGCCGGCGGGCCGGGCTCGACCTCGAGCCGCAGGTACGTCGTGCGCTTCGGCTCCTGCGGCCGCAGGCGATCCATGAGCAGCGCCTCGAGGCGCCGCTCCGCCGCGCCCGCGTCGCGCGGCTCGACGACCCGGCTCCAGTCCGCCGCACCCGTGCTGTCGAACGCCAGGGAGACGACCGTGCGCCGGGTGACGAACGCTCCGGCGGAATCGGCCACGGCGGCGGAGTCGACGAGCTGCGAGACGGAAGGCAGTTCCCGCTGCGCCACGAGGGGCGCGCCCGTCGCGAGGAGCAGCGCGGCGGCCCCGGCGCAGCGGCCGATGGCTGCGCGCGTCGGGCGTCGGGCGGGACACCGGGTCTCTGGGATCATGGCCGGTGATCGGCGTGGTGGGGATATCTCATCACAACGCGGATTGAAAAGGAGAATAACGACGCAACTATCCTCGCGCAATGACGCACGCGTCGACGTTGCTGGCAGGCCCGCCCGCGGCGGGAAACGCGGGCGCGCGGCACAATGTCTGGCTGGGCAGATCATTCGACGGCCTTCGCGCCGGGCACACGATGTCCATACGTCACCGATCACGAGGAGACCGGCGCTGCGGCAACGGCTGCAACCTCGGGCAGGGGCGGGGGCGAGCGCAGGGGCAGGGAAAACCGAAACCGTGGGTCCTACTGCGGGCGAGGGCGCATACTGCGGGCGCGGGCGAGCGCGGGCGCGAGCGCGAGCCCACTTCGGGGGAACGGCGGGCGAGCGCGGGGGACGCAGGGGGTGGCGCCGTGTGCCCTGGCGGCGCACCTCCCTCGGCCGGCGAGGCTGCCGTGAGCCGCGGCGTCCGATCTCCGCGCCGTCTGCCGGCGCCGGGCGGAGGGGGCTCGCGGCGCCCCCATCGCTTGCTCCCGCCCGGGGCGGCACCTCATCTTGTCCCCACCTCACCGTCCACTTCCCTCACCCGGGGTGTGCCGTGGTTCCGCACCGCGACGGGCCGCGTGATCGCATGGCCGTGCGCGCCCGACGCCCTGCCGAGCGTGCGCGCGCCGCGATCGCCGTCGTCGCGCTGGCGTTCGCCGTGGCCGCTCCGGCGCGCGCCCAGTCCGCGGCGCCCACCCCCGGGCCCTGCGCCGGCCTCGAGCCCAACACCACCGCGCCCAGCCGCGATCTCTACTGCATCGACCTGCTCCCCGCCGCCGGCATCGACTCCGCCTCCGGCACCGCCGAGCTCGCGCACGTTCCGACGCCGTTCACCGTCGCGGTGACGGCGGACGGGCGGCCGCGGACGCGGCTGGTGCTGACGCTCGGCGGGCTGCCGCCGGCGTCGTCGCTCGGGGCGTACACGGCGTACGTGGCGTGGGCGACGCCGCCGGGGCTCGACCCGATGGTGCGCCTGGGCGAGGTCGGGAACGGGCGGAACGAGCTGGCGGAGGTGAGCTTCAACAAGTTCTTCGTGATGGTGAGCGCGGAGCGCTCGGCGGCCGCGACCACGCGCGCCGGGCGGCTGGTGCTGCGGGGGATGTCGCCGAGCATGAAGCTGCGGGCGGACGGGATCCCGCCGCTCGGGATCGGCGCGGGGCCGGACCCGGCGGCGCACGGGGAGCATCACCTGAGCGCGCCCGGCGGCTGGGCGATGCCGCCGATGGACCCGCGCGTCCCGCCGATGCCCGCCGGGCTGCTCGACGGGATGGTGCCGGAGGCGACGCCGTTCCTTCCGGGCCGCGGCGTCGCGCCGGGTTCGCTCCCGCCGGCCGTGCCGAGCCGGCCGCTCGAGCTGCGCGACGGCGACACGCTGCATCTCGAGGCGAGGCTCGTGCGCCGCCGGATCGGCGGGCGCGCCTTCGCGGCGTACGCGTTCAACGGTCAGGTCCCGGGTCCGCTGGTGCGCGTGCGTCAGGGCGCGACGGTCGTCGTCGACTTCACGAACCGGATCGACCTGCCGACGACCGTGCACTGGCATGGCGTGCGGCTGGACAACGCGAGCGACGGCGTGCCGCACGTGACGCAGGAGCCGGTGCCGCCGGGCGGCACGTACCGCTACCGCGTGCACTTCCCGGACGCGGGGATCTACTGGTACCACCCGCACGTGCGCGAGGACATCCAGCAGGACATGGGGCTGTACGGCAACATCCTGGTCGGCTCGCCGCGCCGCGACCACTACGGCCCGGCGAACCGCGAGGCGGTGCTGATCCTGGACGACTTCCTGGTCGGCGAGGATGGGCCGGTGCCGTACGGCCGGGAGCACGCGACGCACGCGCTGATGGGCCGCTCCGGGAACGTGCTCCTGGTGAACGGCGAGCCGTCGTATGCACTCTCCGTCCGGCGGGGCGAGGTCGTGCGCTTCTACCTGACGAACGCGTCGAACGTGCGCACGTTCAACGTGTCGCTGCCGGGCGCGCGGATGAAGGTCGTGGCGGCGGACGTCGGGCGCTTCGAGCGCGACGAGTGGGTGGAGAGCGTCGTCCTCGCCCCGGCGGAGCGCTACGTGGTGGAGGTGCGCTTCCCGGCGGCGGGCACGTACGCGCTCGTGAACCGGGTGCAGGCGCTGGACCACACGTACGGCAGCTTCGTCGCCATGGCGGACACGCTCGGGCGGGTCACCGCCTCGGCGGCGGCGGCGCGGCCGGAGCTCGGGCGCGAGTTCGAGCGGCTGCGCGCACGCGACGACGTGTCGGCGGAGCTGCGTCGCCTGCGGCCGTACTTCTCGCGGCCGCCGGAGAAGGAGCTGGTCCTCGCCGTCGAGAACCGGGGGCTGCCGTTCGGGCTCGAGCAGCTGATGAAGCTCGACACGAACTTCTTCAACCCGGTCGAGTGGGTGGGGACGATGCCGATGATGGACTGGCTGGCGACCGCCGACCAGCTCCGCTGGGTGCTGCGCGACCCGGCGACGGGGAAGGAGAACGAGGCGATCGAGTGGCGCTTCCGCCGCGGGCAGCTCGTGCGCATCCGGCTCGCGAACGAGCGCCGCGTCTTCCACGCCATGCAGCACCCGATCCACATCCACGGCCAGCGCTTCCTGGTGCTGGCGGTGAACGGCGTCGCGAGCGAGAACCTGGCGTGGAAGGACACGGTGCTGGTCCCGGCCGGCGCCACGGTCGACCTGCTCCTCGAGGCGACGAACCCCGGCCGCTGGATGCTCCACTGCCACATCGCCGAGCACCTGGAGGCGGGGATGCACGCGATGTTCGTGGTGGAGTGATGGAGAACGACAAGTTTTCACAGGGAGCAGGGGAGCGCGGGAGAACGGCTTGGGCCGGTGGGGCGCAGGGTGCGCGGGCGAACGCACCATCGTTCTTCGAGTAGATCCGGCGTAGGCCGGCCTCGACGCCGGATCCGGGGCCTGGGTCGGACCGGTGGTCGGAGGTTCACCGCTCCAACCAGAAGGATGATCCGGATTCGACGAGGCCCGCGCTCGCCCGGCTGTTCGTCGCCCTTCCTCCCATGCTCCCGAGCTCCCTGTGAAATGAATTCCGTGTCCTTGCCGAACCCGCACGCCGACCCTCACCGATGGAGGATGCCATGCGCCGTCTCACCCTCGCCGCCGTGCTCGCGGCGGTCCCGAGCCTCCTCGCCGCGCAGAGCTACGCGCAGCTCAGCGAGGCGACGAAGGCGTACGTCGCGGTTTCGGAGCCCGTCGTCGCATTGACGCACGTGCGGCTGGTGGATGGCACGGGCGCGGCGCCAGCGGACGAGCAGACGGTGGTGGTCGAGAACGGCCGCATCGCCGCGGTCGGGCCGGCGGCGAAGGTGAAGGTGCCGGCGAACGCGCGTGTCCTCGACCTGCGCGGCAGCACGGTGCTCCCCGGGATCGTCGGGCTGCACGACCACACGTTCTACACGACGTCCGGGCGCAGCGTGCAGAGCAACTTCACGGCGCCGCGCCTCTACCTGGGGAGCGGCGTGACCACGATCCGCACGACCGGCAGCGCCTCGCCCTACGCGGAGCTGGGGCTGAAGCGTGAGGTCGAGATGGGGCGCACGCCGGGGCCGCGGATGCTGATCACGGGGCCGTACCTGACCGGCGGGGGCGCATCGGCGACGATGGCGGCGATCACGACGCCGGAGGAGGCGCGGCGCGTCGTCGGCTACTGGGCGGACGAGGGCGCGACGTGGTTCAAGTTCTACACGCTGGTCAGCCGGGAGTCGATGAAGGCGGCGATCGACGAGGCGCACCGGCGCGGGCTGAAGCTGACGGGTCACCTGTGCTCCGTGGGCTACCGCGAGGCGGTGGCGCTGGGGATCGACAACCTGGAGCACAGCCTCTTCGCGAACAGCGAGTGGGACCCGAACAAGAAGCCGGACGAGTGCCCGGCCACCGCGATGCAGAGCCTGAAGGCCGCGGACGTCGATGGCGACGCCGTGCACGCCACGATCCGGGACATGGTCGAGCACAAGGTCGCGCTGACGACGACGCCGTCGGTCTACGAGCTGTTCGTGCCGAACCGCCCGCCGCTCGAGCAGCGCACGATGGACGCGATGTCGGGCGAGACGCGCGCCGAGTACATGGCGGCGCGCGAGCGGCTGGCGCAGAACCCCGACCGCGCGATCCCGGAGAGCCTGCTGAAGAAGTCGCTGGCGTTCGACCGCGCGTTCGTCGCCGCCGGCGGGCTGCTCGCCGCGGGCGTCGACCCGACGGGGAACGGCGGCGCGCTCCCCGGCTTCGGCGACCAGCGCAACTACGAGCTCCTGATCGAGGGCGGGTTCACGCCGGTGCAGGCCATCCAGATCATGACGCTGAACGGCGCGAAGGTGCTGGGGATGGACCGGGACGTCGGCTCGGTCGCCGTCGGCAAGAAGGCGGACCTCGTGGTCGTGCGCGGCGACCCGGTCGCCCGGCCGGCGGAGATCCGTCAGGTCACGGTCGTCTTCAAGGACGGCGTGGGCTACGACGCGCCGAAGCTGGTCGAGGCGACGAAGGGGTTGGTCGGGATCCGGTAGGGGTGGGAACGGATCAACACGATTTCACCGCAGAGACGCAGAGGACGCGGAGGCTTGCCGGGCACCGGCGGCTCACCGGGGTGACGCAGCATTTTTGATGTCAATTCCTGCGTACGCAGGTGGCCGGCGTGGTGCCGGTGCTCTGTGCCCTCTGCGTCTCTGCGGTGAAAGTGCTGTTGGACGTGAGGCCGCCCGCGAAGCCGGCGCCCGGCCGCGTTCGCGCGCTTTTCCTACACCCGCTTCCCCTTGGTCCGACGGTGTTTGCTCCGCCCGGCGGGCATGTTTCGGGGGGGGTCACCTGCTCGTGAGGGGGGTGCCATGGCCACCGTTCCGATGCGTACGACGACGCTCCCGTCCGGTGAGGCGGTCCCGGTGCTCGGGCAGGGCACCTGGCACCTGGCCGAGCACCCCGAGCGCCGCAGCGACGAGATCGCCGCGTTGCGCCTCGCCATCGACCTCGGCATGACGCTGATCGATACCGCCGAGATGTACGCGGACGGCGGCGCCGAGGAGCTGGTCGGGGAAGCGATCGCGGGCCGTCGCGACGAGGTCTTCCTGGTCAGCAAGGTGCTCCCCGAGCATGCGACGCGCACCGCCACGATCGACGCGTGCGAGCGGAGCCTGCAGCGCCTGCGCGCCGACCGGCTCGACCTCTACCTCCTGCACTGGCGCGGGCCCACGCCGCTCGCCGAGACGCTGGAGGCGTTCGAGCGCCTCATCGCCGACGGCAAGATCCGCTACTGGGGCGTCAGCAACTTCGACATCGACGACATGCGCGAGCTGCTGGAGGTGCCCGGCGGCGCGCAGGTCGCGACGGACCAGGTGCTCTACAACCTGACCCGGCGCGGCATCGAGTGGGACCTCCTGCCGTGGTGCCACGAGCGCGGCATCCCGATCATGGCCTACTCGCCGATCGAGCAGGGCCGTCTGCTGGGCCATCCCGAGCTGGAGGCAGTTGCCGCACGGCACAACGCGACGCCCGCGCAGATCGCGCTGGCCTGGGTGCTCCGGCTGGACCGGATCATCGCCATCCCGCGGGCCGGCCGGCCGGAGCACGTGCGCGAGAACCGCGCGGCGCTCGCCGTCCGTCTCACGCCGCAGGACCTGGCCGACCTCGACCGCGCATTCCCGCCCCCCACCGGACCGCGCCCGCTGGAGATGCTGTAGCCGGGCCCCGGTTCCCGGCGCGAGAGCTCCGCCTCCATGGCGCGCCGTCGTCGCCGTCGCTACACTCGCAAGGCGAACCACCGACCTCCCTGCCAACCCCGGAGGCTTCCTTGGAACCCCATGCGACGACCCAGTCCGAGACGCTCCGCACCAGGCAGTCGCTCCTCGAGACGTTCGAGCAGGAGACGGCGACCACGCTGAAGCTGCTGCGGGCGTACCCGTCGGATCAGAGCGAGCTGCAGCCGCACCCACGGCTGAAGACGGCCCGGGAGCTGGCCTGGCTCTTCGCGCAGGAGCAGAGGCTGGCGGCGGAGGCGCTGCGGGACGAGATGAAGCTCGGGGGCGGCTTCCCGGCGGCGCCGGCGACGTTCGAGGAGGTCGTGGCGGCGTTCGAGCGGTCCCGCACGCAGCTGCTCGAGGAGTTGCGGAACGGCTCCGAGGCGCAGCTCGAGGGCACCGTGCGCTTCTTCACCGGGCCGAAGCAGATGGGCGACATCCCGAAGACGAAATTCCTCTGGTTCCTGCTGCACGACCAGATCCATCACCGCGGCCAGTTCTCGGTCTACCTGCGCATCGCGGGCGGGAAGGTGCCGTCGATCTACGGCCCGTCGGCGGACGAGCCCTGGTCCTGATACCGAATCCGTCCGAGCCGTTGTCGCCTCCGCCTCCGCGCCCGCAGCCGCCTTCGAACGGGCGGAGGCGGAGGCGGGAACGTACGGACGGACCTTCCGGATCCGGTCTTCAGCTCGCCCGCAGGTAGTTGCACCCCGCGTCCTGCGCGTGCAGCGCCGCGAACACGCCGGACGGCTGCAGGATCACGCCCGGCACCAGCGCGGCGATGGCCTGTTTCCGGGCCTCTTCCGGCGGGACGCGCTCCTTCTTCGCGACGAGCTCGATCATGTCGTCGAGCGCCAGGTTACACGCCAGCGCGATCCCGCCGCGGGCGATGAACCGGTCGAGCGCGACCTCGTCGAACATCTCCGGCACCTCGCCCCGCTTCGACGACAGGAGCACCGGGTTGCGATCCGTCGGCTTCTGCGTGACCGGGTGGAGCACCTTCCGCGTCTTCCCGAGCTCGTGGCGGTCCCAGAACGTCTGCTGCATGGCCAGCGCGATGCCGTTGTGCCGGAGCACGACGACGGCCGACATGTCCTCCGGCTTCACGCCGAGCACGTCCTGGTACTGCTTCTCCCAGAGCGACGCGCGCCAGACGCCGTAGCCGCTATCGATCTCGGGCACGTCGAAGACCGCGCGGTTCTTCCCCTTGATGCGGTCCACCCAGGTGAGGTCCCATTCGCCGGCCGTCGCGGGCCTCGCGCCGTCCAGCGCGCGCAGCACGTCCGGCGAGAACGGCACGACCCCGGCCACGGCGCCGGTGGCGACGCGGGCGAGGAACTCACGACGATCGTGGCTCACGGTTTCCTCCAGGCGAATGCGGTGAGGGGCGCGGCGAGGGCAGGGGTGACCAGAGTAGTTCACCGGTCCGCGCGCGGCAATGTTAGTGCGACTGCGACCGGACGAGGCGGGTCGTCGACCCCTTCCCGTTCCCTGGCCCGTACGCATGCCCGCGCGCAGCGGGTGCCCGCGCCCGCGAATTCGCGACCCCTGACCCCCGACCCGAAAAAAGCAGTTCCCGCTCTCGCTTACGCTCCCGCTCCCGGCCGTTCGCCGGCACCACGGCAGTGCAGAGGAACGGATCGCAAGCGGGACACTCCGCCGGCCCTACCCCCTCGGCCGCCCGCGCGCTACACTTCCCGTCTCCCGTGAGACGTTGACCTGACCGACTCCGATCGATGCTTTTTTCGCTCGTTACGGCCCTCCAGCTCGCGACGGCCTCGCCGGCCGCGCCGCCCGCGGACGTTTACCGGGGGCGCGAGAACCAGCTCGCGGTGCGGACGCCGCGGGTCGAGGCGGAGGATGTGGAGGTGGATGGGCGCCTTTCGGAGGGGGCGTGGCGGGAGGCGGCGGTGCTCGCGGACTTCTCCGAGTACGAGCCGGTGGACGGCATGCCGGCGCAGGACTCGACGGAGGTGCTGGTCTGGTACTCGCCGCACGCGATCTACTTCGGGATCCGCGCGCACGAGCGGCACGGCCCGGCGCGCGCCACGCTGGCGGACCGGGACAAGATCGACGGCGACGACTACATCCAGGTCCTGCTGGACACGTTCCATGACGGCCGGCGCGCGCTCGTCTTCGGCGTGAACCCGTTCGGCGTGCAGTCGGACGGGATCCGCAGCGAGGGGGGCGGGAACGCCGGGAAGAACAACGACTTCAGCGGTCTCGACCTGTCGCCGGACTTCCTGTACGAGTCGAAGGGGCGGCTCACGGAGGACGGCTACGACGTGGAGATCCGCATCCCGTTCAAGAGCCTGCGCTACCAGTCCGTGGACGTGCAGTCGTGGGGGATCCAGGTGCTGCGCAAGGTGCAGCACTCGGGGCACCAGCAGACGTGGACGCCGGCGCGGAAGGGCGCGGCGTCGTTCATCGCGCAGAGCGGGACGCTGGAGGGGCTGCAGGGGCTGCGGCGCGGCCTGGTGCTCGACGTGAACCCGGTGGCGACGACGAAGGTGGCGGGCGCGCCGGCGGAGCCGGGCGCCGGCTGGAGCTACGACACCTCGCCGGAGCTGGGCGGGAACGTGCGCTGGGGGCTCACGTCGAACCTGACGCTGAACGGGACGGTGAACCCGGACTTCTCGCAGGTCGAGGCGGACGCGGGGCAGATCGTGACGGACCCGCGGGAGGCGCTCTTCTTCGCGGAGAAGCGCCCGTTCTTCCTGGACGGCATCGAGCAGTTCCAGACGCCCGGCCAGTTGATCTACACGCGCCGCATCCTGAACCCCGTCGCCGCGGGGAAGGTGACCGGCAAGGTGGGCGGGCGGACGGACGTCGGGCTGCTCTCGGCGGTCGACGAGGTGACGGAGGCGGACGGCCGGCTGCACCACCCGGTCTTCAACCTGCTGCGCGTGCGCCGGGACGTGGGCTCGCAGTCGACGGCGGGGCTCGTCTACACGGACCGGACCGAGGGCTCGGTCTTCAACCGCGTGGCGGGCGCGGACGCCCGCGTCGTCTTCAAGGAGCTGTACTACGCCGAGTTCCAGGCCGCGGTCAGCTTCACGGGCGACAGTGCGTCCACGCGCTCGGGCCCGACGTGGCAGGGGACGGTGGACCGCACCGGCCGGAACTTCGGCTTCCACTACACGCTCTCCGGGACGGACCCGGACTTCGACGCGCAGAGCGGGTTCCTCGGGCGCACCGGGGTCGCGCACGCCATGATCCTGAACCGCTTCACGGCGTTCGGGCCGAAGGGCGGGCTGCTCGAGAACTACACGGTCTACCTGAACCTGGACGGGCGCTGGACGTACGACCGCTTCACGTCGGGCCGCATGCCGGACGACATGAAGTTCAGCGCGAACAACAACTTCTCGCTCCGCGGCGGCTGGCACGCCGGCGCCCAGCTCTCCGTCGGCTCCTCGCGCTTCCCGGACGGGCTGTACGACGGCTACGCGGTGCTCGCGGGCGCCGGCGGCGCGACCGACACCGTCGCCTTCGCGGGGCGGGACCGGATCGGCGGCGCCAGCCTGCAGCTCTCGCTGAGCACGCCGCAGTTCCCGCGCTTCGCGGGGAACGTCTCGCTGACGGGCTCGCGGGATGTCAACTTCGACGAGTGGGCGCCGGCGTGGGTCGGGCTCGCGGACCTGAGCGCGGACTGGCGTCCGACGGAGCGCGTCCGCGTGAACGCGCGCTACCTGCACCAGCGCTACCTGCGCGTGGACGACCGCTCGGCGGCGCACGTCCGCTCGATCCCGCGCCTGAAGGTCGAGTACCAGCTCGCGCGGCCGATCTTCCTCCGCTTCGTCGGGCAGTACGACGCCGAGTGGCGCGACGCGCTGCGCGACGCCGACGGCCGGCCGATTCTCGTCGCCGACGGGGACGGCGTGCTCCGGCGCAGCGTCGAGGAGCGCCGCAACGACTTCCGCGCCGACTGGCTCTTCTCCTACCAGCCGAACCCGGGGACCGTGCTCTTCGCCGGCTACGGCAGCAGCCTGGCGGCGGACGTCTTCACGCTGCGCGACCTGCGCCGCGAGAGCGACGGCTTCTTCTTCAAGATCAGCTACCTGTTCCGGATGTAGGGTCGCCGCAGGACCGCCGCGGCGGTCCGCGTCGTGCGGGGCACCGCGGCCGGCGGCATGTCTCTCGCCGCATCGTCGCAAACCGGAGCCGCCGTTCGTTCCCCGTGATGGGCGCCGGCGCCGGCGCCGGCCCGCCCGCCCAGCCCGTCGGATTGCCCCGTCCGGGAGCACGATCCGCATGGCCCGCCTCGACCGGTCGGCCGCGCTCGCGGCCCTGGCTTCGGCCACACTCGCCTCCGCCGGCCTCGCCCCGCCCGCTCACGCGCAGGCCCGGGATAGCGCCCGCTCGCGCGCCGACACCGCGGTCGTCAAGCTCGCGCCGCTCGAGGTGCAGGGCTCGATCATCCCGGCCGCCGCGCCGCGCATCGGCTCCGGCGTGCCCGCGCGCGTGCAGGTGCTCTCGCGCGAGCGGATCGAGGCGTGGGAGCCGCGCATCCTCCCCGACATCCTGGCGTCCGAGGCCGGCGTCTCGCTCTACGACGACCTGGGCGCGCCGTCGAAGCTGAACCTGACGACGCGCGGCTTCACGGCGGGCCCGACGGTGGGGCTCCCGCCCGGCGTCTCCGTGTTCCTCGACGGCGTGCGGCAGAACGAGGCGGACGCGCAGGAGGTGAACTTCGACCTCCTGCCGATGGAGCACGTGCGGCGGGTCGAGCTGCTGAGCGGGACCGCGTCGCTGCTCGGGCCGAATTCGCTGGGCGGCGCGATCAACCTGATCACGGACCGGGGCGAAGGCCCGCCGCACGGCGAAGCCGAGGCGTCGGTCGGCGCGTACGGCGCGTATGCCGGGCAGGCGTCGTTCAGCACGCTGTCCCGCGGCTGGGAGGCGTACCTGAGCGGCGGCTGGGGGCGCGAGCGCGGCTGGCGGGAGGGCACGAGCGAGCGGCAGTACAATGGTTTCGTAAACCTCGGCCGAACCGGCGAGCGCCGCGGCTTCCGCGTGCAGGCGTTCGCGGCCCGCTCGCGCGCGCGCACCGCCGGCTCGCTCCCGGAGAGCATCTTCGCGGTCCGCCCCGAGACGAACTTCACGCCCGGCGACTACGACGACCTCGACGCCGAGCAGCTCTCGCTCTCCGGCTACGCGCCGCTCGGCGCCGGCCGCGCCTCGTTCACCGCCTACGCCCGCCGCTTCGGCGCCGAGCGCTTCAACGTGAACCAGCCGCCGGACGACGACGTCCTGGCCCGCACCGACAACCGCACGCTCGGCGGCACCGCCGACTGGCGCTGGGCGCCGGCGGAGAGCGGCGCCGGGCTCGCGCTGCGCGCCGGCCTGGACGGCGCCGTGAGCTGGGTGCACGCCCGCATCTTCTCCGTCCCCGCGCAGGAGCCCACCGCCGGCGGGGAAGGGGAGCTGCTGACGACCGACGTGCGCAGCCCGGGCTACGACGTCGCCGGGTACGCGCTCGCGGACCTGCGCCTCGGCCGCGCGACGCTCTCCGGCGGCGCCCGCTACGACCTGATCCGCATCCCGTTCCGCAACCTGCTCGACCCGGCCGAGGACGCCACGCACACGTTCCACCGGCTGAGCCCGCGCGGCGGCGCGAGCCTCGACCTGGGCGGCGGCGCGGCCGTCTACGCGTCCGTCGGCCGGAGCTTCCGCGCGCCGGCGATCCTGGAGCTGGGCTGCGCCGACCCCGAGGCCTCCTGCCCGCTCCCGTTCGCGCTGGGCGAGGACCCGCCGCTCGCGCCCGTGCGGGCGACGACGTACGAGCTGGGCGCGCGCCGCACGACCGGCGCGCTCGCGCTCAGCGGCTCGGTGTACCGCAGCGAGGTGCGCGACGAGATCTTCTTCGTCGCCTCGGAGCGCGCGCTGCTGTCGGGCTACTTCACGAACCTCGACCGCACGCGCCGGGAGGGCGTCGAGCTGGCCGCCGAGGGCGCGATCGGCGGGCGGCTCTCGTGGTACGCGAACTACGCGTACACGCGGGCGACGTTCGAGTCCGCCGTCGCCATCTTCACGATCCGCTCCGACGAAGCGTTCGCGGACAGCCGGCTGGCGGGGGAGAACCGGGTCGAGCCGGGGAGCCGGCTGCCGCTCGTGCCGGACCACCAGGCCAAGGCGGGCGCTCTGCTGCGCGTGACGCCCGCCCTCTCGCTCGGCGCCGACCTGCGCTACCTCGGCCGCCAGTGGCTGCGCGGCGACGAGGCGAACGAGACCGCGCCGCTCCCCGCCTACGTCGTCGCGAACGCGCGGGCCGGGCTGGTGTTCGGGGCGTGGGAGCTCTCGGCGACGGTCACGAACGTGCTCGACTCGAGGAAGGCGATCTTCGGCACGTTCAACGAGAACCGCCGCACCGGCGAGCTCGAGCGCTTCCTCACGCCGCTGAACGCCCGCGCCGTCAAGCTGACGGTGCGCCGGGCGATCGGCGGCGAAGGCGGCTGATCGCGCCCGTCCCGTTCCCGGGCGTTCGCGCCGGTGAGGCGGCGGCAGCGCCGCGCTCAGGCCGGCCGCCGCCGCTCCGTCCGCGCCCGGACCGCCCGGTTCGTCAGGGCCCTGGCCGCCGCGTACGGCAGCGCGATGACGAGCGTACCGCTCAGCACCGCGACCAGGACGTGGACGCGGTGGAGGATGCAGCGCTGCATCAGCAGGTCGATCACGAAGCCTACGACGAGCGGCACGCCGATCGAGGACAGCGCCGACTTCAGCGTCTCGCCGCGCCGGCCGGTGCCGGTGGCCAGCGCGAGGATGTAGGGCGGGCGGCCTGCCGCGGCGTCCAGGCGGCCGTCGCGGATCCCGAGGACCACGGCGACGATCGGCTGGACGAGGTAGCGGAACCGGCCGGGGCCGTGCAGCATGGCGTCGATGGCCTGGATCGGATCCATCGTTCCTCCCGGGGATCCGGGCGCGCCCGACGGGCTGCCGTCCCGCGCCGCGTGCCGTCGACCGAAACGATCGCCGCTCGCGCGGCCGCCCGCGCATTGGACCTTGGGAGTAGCGCTGCCCCTACTGCCGCCCCACCGCCAGCGTCGCGCCCGCGTGGAACGCGCGCCCGGGCCCGGGCTCGAAGTAGCGCGCGCCGGCGGCGTTGATGACGACGGACGTGTTGTAGCGGCGGTCGAGGACGTTGGCGAGGCCGACGAACGGCGCCACCCTCAGCCCCGCGAGGCGGACCGGGGCGAGCCCGGCGCGCGCGTCGAGCAGCGCGTAGGCCGGCGAGGCCGCGGTGTTCGCGTCGTTCACCTGGATGCGGGACTCGTAGCGCGCGTCCAGGTCGACGTACCACGGCCCGGGCTGGAAGGAGAGCACGCCGTCCAGCCGGTGCGGCGCGATCCCCGGGAGCAGGTTGCCGTCGTAGACGCTGGTGCCGACGCGGTACGTCCGGAATTTCGCGTCCGTGTAGGTGTACGCCACGCGCGCGACGATCTCCGGCACCGGCGCGAAGGACAGCTCCGCCTCGACGCCCCGGTGCACCGCGGAGCCGGCGTTGCGGAAGTAGGTCCGTCCCGGCGCCTGCGGCACCTCGAAGCCGATCAGCTCGTTCTCGACGAGGGCGCGGAACGCGGCGAGCTGGTAGTCGACGCGCGGCCCGAGGCGGCCGCGCGCGCCGACCTCGAAGCCGCGGGTGTGCTCCGGCTCGAGCGTCGGGTTGAAGCCGCCGGCGCCGGTCGGTCGGTTGGCCAGCTCGGTCGTGGTCGGCGTCTGGAACGACGTCGCGTAGTTGCCGTAGACGCCGAGCGCCTCGCCCAGGTTCCAGACCATGCCGAGCGACGGGCTGAGCCGGTCCATCGAGCGCCGGCCGGAGTCGTCCGGGTTCGTCGCGGTGATGAGCCGGTCCTCCGCCGTGAAGCGGATGTTGTCGTAGCGCAGGCTGCCGAGCAGGCTGACGCGGTCGGTCACGGGCGCGGAGAGCTGCGCGAAGCCGGCCAGGCTGGAGACCTTCTCGATCTGGTCGAGCGTGAGCGCGCCGCGCTGCCCCTGCTGGTTCGTGTGGTTGACGCGGTCGTCGTGCTGCGCGTCGACGTCGCTGCCCACCGTCCAGAGCATGTCCCGTCCCGCCACGCGCAGCGTGCTGCGGTAGAGCGCGCGCACGCCGCCGCCTCTCCGGTCGAGGTCGATGATCGAGACCGGGATCGGGTTGTCGAGGCTGCGTACGACGCCGTACGTGGACACCTCCAGCTCGCCGGGCTCCATCCGGTGCCGCCACAGTATGCCGAGCTGCCCCTGGTGCCCCGCCTCGCCCGTGTGCTGCCGCACGTTGTTCGCGAACGCCTGGAAGCGGTCGACGCGCAGCAGCGAGTCCGAGAGCGAGCCGGGGTTCTTCGCGTCGTAGTCGACGAAGTTGCCGGTCACCTGCAGCCGGTCGCGCTCGCCCTCGACGCGGAATTGCGCGTCCGCCTGCGTGTTCCGCGCGTCGCTGGAGCGGCGGTAGCCGTCGTAGGCCAGCCGGGCGACGTTCGCCTGGTAGGACAGCCGCCCCGACTGCCCGCCCGTGCGGCTCTGCAGCCGGAGCAGCCCGTTCGCGCCGTTCACGAT
>DASTKT010000030.1:0-8027 GCA_035715725.1 Longimicrobiales bacterium
AGCAATCGCCGGATGGCCTCGACCCAGCCGAGGGGATCCAGGAAGCGGTGCCAGGCCCAGTAGCGCAGCAGGTACTTCGTCGCCACCCCATGGAAGCGACGCAGCCACGTCCGCAGCCGTCGCACCGCACCCGCGACCGTACCGAGATGCTCCGCGCTGCGCGGGCGCACTACGCCGCCCGAGGCCCCGCGCAGCGGGCCCGGCGCGGTACGGAGCACCTGCCGGTGGTCGAGTCCGTGCCGCCGGGCGAGCTCGGCGTACGCCGAGAGCCTGCGTCCCCGGCTGAGCAGCCGGAGCCTCGGGCCGCCCGGCTCCGAACCGCCCGGCTCCGGGCTCTTCGCCTTGGACCGGGACGCGCCCCGGTCGAGTAACGTGGCCAGCTCGTCGGTCCGGCGCGGGCCGGCGTGCCAGACCAGCAGCGCCCGGCTTCTCTCCTGGCGGTCGCAGGCGACGAGAAGCATTGCCGTCTCTCGCGCCCGCGCCCGTGCCCGCTCGCTCAGCCGCGCCGCGCGCGCCCCGACGGGCGCCCCGGCGGGCGCCCCGGCGGGCGCCCCGGCGGGCGCGCTGGCGGACGCGCTGGCGGGTGCCAATGCAGGGGCGGGGTGCCCGCTGCCGAGCCCGGGCAGGAGCGGAAAGGGGCTGCCGCGCCGCAGCGCCGGGCGGCCGAGCCGGCGCTCGCCCTTGCGGCAGACGAGGACACGTACCTCGAGCAGCTCGACCGTGCCCGAGAGCGGCGGCGCGGGAGCCGCGAGCAGCCGCTCGAGGAGGCGGTGGCGCCAGCGCCAGGCGGTGTCCTTGTGGATGCCGAGGTGGCGCGCGGCGGCGCGGCAGGAGCGGCTCTCGAGCATGCAGCCGGCGAAGTCGCCCCAGAGGGGCAGGCGCTTGGTGTAGGCGAGGGCGGTACCGGTGAGGTCGCTGGAGGTGCGACGGCACGGTTTGCAGCGCCAGCGCTGGCGGCCGGAGAACGTGCCCCAGCGGATGAGGGGACCGCTGCCGCAGTGGGGGCATGCGGGGGGGAGCGGGCGACGCGCATCGACGAGGACCTGGAGCGCGTCGGGCAGCGCCGGGGTGGGGGCGAAGGGGCGCGAGTCCGGCGGAGCGGGAGGAGCCGCATCGCGGAGCGGCGGGCCGGAGGGTCGGGAGCGCCGGGGCATGGGCGGGACGAAGGGCCGGCCGCCGGGGCGCCGCCATGGCCGCTCGCGCCAACACTTCCTGCGGACAGCGACCGAGGGCTCCGAGGGGGAGAGTGGTCGTCGCCGGGCAGGTCAGGGCCAAGTGGGACCGCAGGCCACACTCGATCCCCGCCGCCGAGCTGACCGGCCCGGGCGATCCCCCATGCCTCGGGGATCAAGACCGCAGCTGACGTGCGAGGGAACCGCGTTCGCCGCGTCGGTCGCGAGTCCGCAGGCCTACACTGCTGGCTGATCCGGTGGCCGCTCCGCCTGCCATGCCGGGCGAGAGCGCGTTGCGCACCGGCCGCGGCGCCCGCCCGGCGCGCGGCGCCGGTGGTGGCAACGGACCAGGCCGCGGCCGCGGCCTCGATGCTGGCGGTAGCGGTTGCGGCCGCGCCGGACATCAGGCGCGCGGCGCGAGCCGCTTCGCCGCGCGCGCGGCACGCTAGTGTCCGAGGGGCTCCGGAACGTCGCTTCCCCGGCTCGCCGGGGCGCCGCCGAGGCCGCGGCGGCGGGCGATGCGGCCGGGGATACCGGCGGGCGCGCCGGCGGTGGACGCCGCAACCGTTGCACCTGGCCGCGTGTCCTATGGTATTGTGCGCCACTCCCCGCTCCCCGCTGCCCGGACCGATGGGACCCGTCATGGACGCGCTCTGGAACGACCTTCGATACGCGGTGCGCGGCTTGCGCGCGAAGCCGGGCTTCGCCGCCGCCGTCGTGATCACCCTCGCCCTCGGCATCGGCGCCAACGCGGCGATCTTCTCCGTCGTCGACCGGCTGCTGTTCCGGCCGCCGCCGATGCTCGCCGCGCCGGCGCTCACGCACCGCGTCTACCTCGCCAGGACGCACCGCGGCAAGGAGGGCGCGAGCAGCGGCGTCGAGTACGCGCGATATACGGACCTCACCAACTGGACGAAGTCCTTTGCGCGGACCGCCGAGTTCACGGACCGGAAGCTCGCCATTGGCGTCGGCGCCGATGCGCGCGAGATGCACGTCGGTGCCGTGAGCGCGAGCTTCTTCGGCTTCTTCGACGCGCCGCCGGCGCTCGGCCGCTACTTCAGCGCGCGGGAGGACTCGCCGCCGGAGGGGACGCCGGTCGCCGTGCTCAGCTACGGCATGTGGAAGACGCGGTACGGCGGCCACCGCGACGTGCTCGGCACGACGCTCCAGATCGGCCCGACGGTCTACACGGTCATCGGCGTCGCGCCCGCCGGCTTCGTCGGCCTCTGGCCCGAGCAGCCGCCGGTCGCGTTCATCCCGATCACGACGTACGGGGCGACGTCGGCCCCCGAGCTGCGCGGCGAGAGCTGGTGGGCGACGTACCACTGGACCTGGGCCTCGATGATCGTGCAGCGCCGGCCCGGGGTCTCGCTCGCTGCGGCGAACGCGGACCTGACCAACGCGTTCCAGCGCAGCTACGCGGCGCAGCGGGCCTCGAGCCCGCGCCTGCCGCCGGCCTCCGCCGCGCGCCCGCACGCGATCGCCGCGTCGATCCTGAGCGAGCGCGGGCCGAACCAGAGCAGCATCGCGAAGGTCGCGAAGCTCGTGGCGGGGATGGCGCTCGTCGTCCTGCTCATCGCTTCTGCGAACGTGGCCAACCTGTTGCTGGCACGCTCGTTACGCCGCCGGCGCGAGGTCGCCGTCCGGCTCGCGCTCGGCGTGAGCCGCGTGCGGCTCGCCTCGCAGCTCCTGACCGAGAGCGTGCTCCTGGCGCTCCTCGGCGGCGCCGCCGGCGTGCTCGTCGCGCAGTGGGGCGGGTCCGTGCTGCGCGCGGTCATCCTGCCGAGAGGCGCCGAGTCCGCGGTGCTGGGCGACCCGCGGACGCTCCTGTTCGCGGCGGCGGCGGCGCTGGCCGCGGGCGTGCTGACCGGGCTCGCGCCGGTGTGGCAGACGCGGCGCGCCGAGCTGGTCGGCGATCTCAAGGCGGGGGTGCGGGAGGGTGGGTATCGTCGCTCGCGCGGGCGGACTGGCCTGCTCGTGCTGCAGGGCGCGCTCTCGGTCGTGCTGCTCGTCGGCGCGGGGCTCTTCGTGCGCAGCCTGCGCAACGTGCGGGCGCTCCGCCTCGGCTACGACGCCGACCGGGTCCTCGTCGTCGACCTGAACATGCGCGGCGTCGAGCTCGACAGCGCGCACGCCCTGATGCTGCGCCGCGGGCTGCTGGAGAAGGCGAAGAGCCTGCCGGGCGTCGAGCACGCCGCGCTGAACACCAGCATCCCGTTCTGGAGTGTGTGGTCGATGGACCTCCACGTCGCCGGGATCGACTCGGTGAGCCGGCTCGGCGAGTTCGACCTGAACGCGGTGACGCCCGACTACTTCGCGACCATGGGGACGCGTCTGCTGCGGGGCCGCGGCCTCGAGGCGCGCGACGTCGCCGGCGCGCCCGGCGCGATGGTCGTGAGCGAGGCGATGGCGCGGCGGCTCTGGCCGGGCCAGGACGCGATCGGCCAGTGCGTGAAGGTCGCGTCCGACACCGTGCCGTGCACGTACGTCGTCGGCGTGGCCGAGAACATCAAGAACAGCAGCCTGAGCGACGACCCGGAGCTCTACTATTACCTGTCGGCGGAGCAGTTCCATCCGGACCGGACAGGGCTCCTCGTGCGCACGCGGGGTGACGCGGCCCGGCAGGCGGAGTCGATCCGCCGCCAGCTCCAGCCGGCGATGCCCGCGCCGGCGTACGTCACGGTCACGCCCTTCGCCGACGTCGTCGGCTCGGAGATGCGCTCGTGGGAGCTTGGCGCGACGATGTTCGTCGCGTTCGGCGTGCTGGCGCTGACGCTCGCGGCCGTTGGCCTCTTCGGCGTCCTCGCCTACGACGTGGCGCAGCGGCGCCACGAGCTGGGCGTGCGCGTCGCGCTCGGCGCGCAGGTCCGCGACATCGTGGGGCTGGTGGTGCGGCAGGGGCTGCGGGTCGGCGTGGCCGGCGTCGCCATCGGCTGCGTCATCGCGCTCGTGACGGCGCGCTGGGTCCAGCCGCTCCTCTTCGACGTGTCGGCTCGCGACCCGCTGGTGTTCGTCGCCGTCGCCGCGCTCCTCGCCGGCGTCGCGGTCGTGGCGAGCTGGGTCCCGGCGCGGCGCGCCGCGCAGGTGGACCCGACCGAGGCGCTGCGCGCGGAATAGCGGAAGCCGGGTGACGGGGCCGCGCGCCTAGTGCTCGCCCCAGACCTCGCGCAGGCGCGAGTCGCGGCCGCAGCCGGTGCGGTAGAAGTGGTAGCGGATGGGGTTCTTCCGGTAGTAGTCCTGGTGGTACTCCTCGGCGGGCCAGAACGGGCCGGCGGAGACGATCTCCGTGACGATCGGCTGCTTGAAGCGCCCCGACGTCTCGAGCGCCGCCTTCGTCGAGTCGGCGAGGCGGTGCTGCTCCTCGTCGTGGTAGAAGATCGCCGTGCGGTACTGGTGGCCGATGTCGCAGAACTGTCGGTCGGCGGTGAGCGGGTCGACGTTGTGCCAGAAGATGTCGAGCAGGTGCTCGTACGTCACCCTCGCCGGGTCGTAGAGCACCTCGACCGACTCCGCGTGGCCGGTGCCGCCCGCCGAGACCTCCTCGTAGGTCGGGTGCTTCTTCGTGCCGCCCGTGTAGCCGGACGTCGTCGAGATCACGCCCGGCACCGTATCGAAGGGCGGCTCCATGCACCAGAAGCAGCCGCCGGCGAACGTGGCCTTCGCGGTGCGTGCCTGCGGGGTCGGCGCCGCGGCCAGCTCCGGCGACCGGTCCGTTCCGGGTCCGCCGGCCCGCGCCAGCGCCGCCCCGGCCGCGCCGACGACCCCCGCCGCGGCCGCCGCCAGCACGAGTCGACGCACGGTCAGGTCCGCAGCGCGGGGAGCGCCTCGCCCTTCGGCACGAACGCCAGCGCGACGCCGTTGTTGCAGTAGCGCTTCCCGGTGGGTGGGGGGCCGTCGTCGAAGACGTGGCCCTGGTGTCCGCCGCAGCGGACGCAGTGGTACTCGGTGCGGGGGAGCACCAGCTTGAAGTCCTTCTTGAACGCGACGTGTCCCGCCATCGGCTCCCAGAAGCTCGGCCACCCCGTGCCGCTCTCGAATTTCTTGCTCGAGTCGAAGAGCGGCAGGTAGCACGCGGCGCAGATGAACGTGCCGGCGCGGTGCTCCTTGTTCAGCGGACTGGTCCCGGCGCGCTCCGTGCCCTCCTCGAAGAGCACGTCGTACGACGCCTCCGGCAGCAGCTTCTTCCACTCGGACTTCGGCTTGACCAGCTTCGCGATGCCCTGGTCGGGCGCCCCCGCCCCGCCGCCCTCCGTGTCGTCCACGTACGACGCGGCGATCGGCGTCCCCGCCGCCATTCCCAGCAGTCCCTTCAGGAAGCTCTTGCGCGTCATGGGGTTCCTGCCTCTCGTTGCGGTTCGCTCGTACTAACGTTGGCGCGGCGGGCGGGGTTCCCGGGCGGTTCCTCGGCGGCTCGGGCCCTCCCGGGCGAACGGGTCAAGAATATCCACCGCAGAGGCGCAGAGGGCGCAGAGAACGGCGTCGAGCGGGGGGCGCATCGGCATCGGCCTGCCAACGGCGTTTCACAGGGAGGTGGGGAGCTAGGGAGAATACCCCGAGCCGCCGCGAACGCTGCTTCGCGGCGAACACATGCATCCATTTTGAAGTTGGATCCGGGCTACGCCGCCTCCGACGCCACGGAATGAAGTCGGGGTTGCAACGGTGACCCTCGTTCCACGGTCCAACCCCCAAAAGGATGCTTCCGCTACGACGACCCGTCGCCGCCCCCAGCGGGTCTCCCCAGCTCCCCTGCTCCCTGTGAATGAAGATTCGTTCGGTCGGCGACGAAGCTTCGCCGCCCGGCTTTCCGTCGCCGTGCTCTGTGTCCTCTGTGACTCTGCGGTGGGTGCTACGTACTTTCCGTGCCAGCCTGCGTCCTCGCCCCCGCTCAGATGCGGTTCAGCACGAAGTCCGGCGTCCAGCGCGCCAGCACGCCGGACAGCGTCGAGAGCGAGCCGGACACGAGCAGCACGCCGAGGAGGATGAGGAGCACGCCGCTCACGCGGTTGACCCACGGCATCACGCGGCGCATGCGGGTGAACCCGGTGAGGAACCGGTCGAGCAGCAGCGTGGAGGCGAGGAACGGCACGGCGAGGCCTAGCGAGTAGAAGGCGAGCAGCCCCACGCCCTGGCCGACGGAGCCCTGCGTCGCGGCGAGGGTGAGGATGCCGCCGAGGACGGGGCCGATGCACGGCGTCCAGCCGGCCCCGAACGCGACGCCGACGAGCACCGAGCCGGCGTAGCCGGCGGGCTTGTGCGCCAGGTGGACGCGTCGCTCGCGCATGAGCGCCTGGAGCCGGAACGCGCCGACCAGGTAGAGCCCGAACGCGATGAGCAGCAGCCCGCCGATCCGGCCGAGCCACGCGCCGTAGACGCGCAGCAGCGAGCCGAGCAGCGTGGCGGAGGCGCCGAGCGCGAGGAAGACCAGGGAGAAGCCGAGCACGAAGAGCCCGCCGTGGACGAGCACCGCGCGGCGCGCCCGCATCGGATCGCGGCCGGTCAGCTCCTCGTAGGTCATCCCCGTCACGAACGTGGCGTAGCTCGGGATGAGCGGCAGTACGCACGGCGAGAGGAAGGAGAGGACTCCCGCCGCGAAGGCGGCCGTGAGCGTCAATGACTCCATGTCGCGTTCACCCCCGGGCGCCCAGCGCCCGCTCCACGCTCGTCCGGGTCTCGGCGGCCGCGGGCTGGAACGCGCCGATCCAGCGCCGCACGATCCGCCCCTGCCGATCCAGCAGGAAGCTCTCCGGCACGCCGCTCGTGCGGAAGCTCCGCGTCACGCGCTCGTCCGGGTCGCGCAGGATCGTGAAGCCGATGCCGCGCTCGCGCAGGAACTCCCGCACCGCGTCGTCGGCGCCGGCCTCGTCGATGCTCACGCCCACCACCTTCAGCCCTTTCGCCGCGTACGCCCGCTGCAGCGAGTCCAGGGCCGGCATCTCCTGGCGACATGGAATACACCACGTCGCCCAGATGTTCAGCAAGACGGCGTTCCCCCGCAGCTGCGTCAGGGAAAGCGAGTCTCCCTCGAGGCCGCGCGCGCCGTACGCCGGCGCGGCGTCGCCGGCGGCCAGCGGCCGCATCTCGTCGGAGCGCGTGCACGCTCCGCAGGCGACGACGGCGGCCGCCAGCGCCGCGAGCCTAGCGCCGCGCACGGCCGCCTCCCACCGCCCGGGCGCGCACCGCCTGACCGTCCAGCCAGGCGACGAGCGCGCCGTCGCCGGACGCGGCCAGGGCGGGGGACGCGCCCGTCGCCGCCTCGGCGACGACCTGCAGCGCGCCCGTCCCGGCGGCCCGCGCGATCGTCACCGTGCGCGGGTCCTTGCGCCGGTCGTCCCACGCCACCCAGACGTCGTCGCCCGCCGCGGCCAGCTTCACCTGCGACGGCGGCACCCACGCCGCCGTCTCCAGCGCCACCGGCGCGCTCCAGCTCCGCCCCTGGTCCGTCGAGACCGCGTACCAGAGCCCCTGGTGCTTCTCCGCGCCCGTATACCAGCCCACGTGCACGCGGCCGCGCCCGTCGACCGCCAGCGCCGGGCCGGCGTGCGGGCACCCCGGGAACACCCAGCCATCCGCGCTGACCCGCACCGGCGCGCCGAAATCGGCCGCGCCCGGCGCCTTCCGCGCGACCACCACGTCCCGCACGTTCCCCGGGTAGACCTTGCGCCACGCCACGTACACGCTGCCGTCCGCCCCCGTGGCCAGCACCGTCCGGCAGCACGGGCACGCGTTCCGGTCGACGACGCGGCTCGCCGAGAAGCTGCGCCCGCCGTCCGTCGAGGCGGCGAAGCGGATGTCGGAGCCGGGGTCGTCGGGATCGCTCGCGCCGTGATGGTGCATGCCGGAGCCCATGCCTGGCCC
>DASTKT010000031.1:0-3446 GCA_035715725.1 Longimicrobiales bacterium
GTCGCCAACATGACGTCCCTCGTCGAGCGCTTCGGCCCCGCGCCCCGCGCCTTCCTCGTCCTCCCCATGGTCGGCGCGTTCTTCATCGACTTCACGAACGCGCTCATCATCACCGGCTACCTGAACGTGTTCCGGTAGGGCCGGGGGGGCCGGCGCCGGAGCTCGGCGGCTCTCGGGTCGAGCGCGATCTCGTGTTTTCGCTGTTCGAGCCCGAGCCCGAGCCCAGCGCCCGCGGGGCGCGGAGCCCGAGCCCGTCCTTGAAGCGGTTCGCCTCGCCGAACGCCGCGAGAACGGCTGCACGGACGGGCTCGGGCTCCGCGCCGGCGGCGCTGGGCTCGGGCTCGAAACAGACGAGATCGAGATCGCGCTCGAGATCGACTCCGCTCCCGGAACGGCCGGCGCGGTGCGCCGAAACCCGCGCTCCCCTCCCCCCGTACGGCCCCTCGTGCCCCGACCGCCGCCACCCCGGCCGATCGGCGGCCCCGTGGCTCCACGTCACGCGCCCCCAGCAGCCGGACGGCCCCCATGCCCGACCTCATCAGCGAGCTCCGCCACGCCGCGCGCCGCCTCCTGCGCAGCCCCGCGTTCGCCGCCGCGGCCGCGCTCACGCTCGCGCTCGGCGTCGCCGCGAACGCGACGATCTTCACCGTCGTCAACCGCGTCGTCCTGCGGCCGCTCCCCTATCCCCGGTCGGACCGCCTGATCTGGGTCGACCACGTGGCGCCCGGCATCGACCTCCCCGGCTCGCCCGGCCTCTCCCAGGGGCTCTACCGCTACTATCGCGAGCGCGCCCACACGTTCACCGACCTGGCCATCTACCGCCGCGACGAGTGGACGCTCACCGGTGAGGGCGACCCGCAGCGCATCATCGGCGTCTTCGCCACCGCCTCGCTCGGCTCGGCGCTGCGCACGCCGCTCGCGCTCGGCCGCTGGTACACGGAGAAGGACGCGCAGGACCGCGCGCCCGTCGTCGTCATCAGCCATTCGCTCTGGACCACGCGCTTCGGCCGCGATCCGAAGATCATCGGCCGGTCCATCCGCCTCGACGGCGTGCCGCGCGAGATCGTCGGCGTGACGCCCGCCTCGCTCGCGTTCCCGAACGCCGAGATCCAGCTCTACATCCCCGAGCGCATCGACGAGAAGCAGGTGCAGACCGTCGGCGGCTTCAACTACCAGAGCATCGCGCGCCTCCGCGACGGCGCCGCCGTCGCCGACGTGAAGCGCGAGATCGACGCCCTCATCCGCGGCGTCGAGGAGGCGTTCCCGGGCGACCCGGTGGCGCCGATGGTCGTCGGCTCCGCGAAGCTCGCCGGCGCGCCCGAGCCGCTCAAGGACCACGTCGTCGGCGGGGTGCGCAAGACGCTCTGGATCCTGCTCGGCATGGTCGGCTTCGTGCTCCTCATCGCCTGCGCCAACGTGGCCAACCTGTTCCTCGTGCGCTCCGAGGCGCGCCAGCGCGAGGTCGCCGTCCGCCGCGCACTCGGCGCCGGGCGCACCGGGATGGTGCGCTACTTCCTCGCCGAGAGCGCGCTCCTCTCCCTCGCCGGCGGCGCGCTCGGCCTCGCCCTCGCCACCGCCGGCGTCAGGCTGCTCGTCCGCTTCGGGCCCCAGAACCTGCCGCGCCTGAACGAGATCGCCGTCGACGCCGGCACCGTCGCCTGGACCGCGCTCCTCGCGCTCCTCGCGAGCCTCGCGTTCGGCGCGATCCCGCTGCTCCGCCGCGGCCGCGCGCTCGCCGCCACGCTGCGCGAGGGCGGCCGCGGCTCGACCGCCGGCCGCGCGCGCTTCCGCGCCCGCAACGCCCTCATGGCCGGCCAGGTCGCGCTCGCGCTCGTCCTCCTCGTCGGCTCCGGGCTCATGGTCCGCAGCTTCCTGCGACTCCGCGCCGTGGACCCCGGCTTCGCCACCACGAACGTGCTCACGTTCGACGTCTCGCTGACGAGCCACGACTACCCGGACCGCCTCGGCGCCATCGGTTTCCACCAGGCGCTCCTCGAGCGGCTGCGCGCGCTCCCCGGCGTGCAGGCCGCCGGCGCCGCCACCTGCCTCCCGCTCGCCGGCAGCTGCTGGGGCGACCCGCTCGCCGTCCGCGGCCGGCCGCTCGAGCCCGGCCGGGTCCCGCCGCTCCTCCAGATCCGCCGCGCCATGCCCGGCTTCTTCCAGACGATGCGCATCCGCCTCGTCGAAGGCCGCGACTTCTCCCCCGTCGACCCCCGCAGCCGGCCCGCCGAAGTCGTCCTCTCCAGGCGCGCCGCCGAGCTGTACTTCCCGGGCGAGGACCCGATCGGCAAGCAGGTCGGCTTCATGTTCCCCGGGGTGCCGGGCACCGACGGCGGCGAGACCCCCTGGTACACCGTCGTCGGCGTCGTCGGCGACACCCCCGTCGACGGCCTCGACGAGAAGCCCTACGGCATCGCCTACTTCCCCGTCGTCGACCCGGTCGGCGACGTCGGCTCCGGCGTCCACGGCATGGCGTTCGCCATCCGCACGAGCGTCCCGCCCATGACGCTCGCCCGCGCCGTCCGCGCCGCCGCCGCCGAGGTGAACCCCAACGTCGCCCTCGGCCACGTCAGGTCCATGGAGACGATCGTCTCCGACGCCACGGCACGCATGGCGTTCACCATGATGCTCCTGCTCATCGCCGGCGGCATCGCACTCCTCCTCGGCGCCGTCGGCATCTATGGCGTCATCAGCTACGTCGTCGGACAGCGCACCGGCGAGATCGGCCTGCGCATGGCGCTCGGCGCCCGCCCGCGCGACGTCTCCGGGATGGTGCTCCGCCAGAGCGGCGCCGTGGTCGGCATCGGGCTCGGCATCGGCCTCGCCGCCGCCCTCGCGCTCAGCCGCCTGATGGCCTCGCTCCTCTTCCAGGTCACCGCCACGGACGCGCTGACCTACGCCGCCGTCACGACGTTCCTCCTGGCGGTCGCGGCCGTGGCGAGCTGGGTGCCGGCCCGGCGCGCCGCCGCGCTCGACCCGACGGCGGCGCTGCGGACGGAGTGAGGCGGCCGCCCGGGCACGGGCGAGCGGGCGCGCCGCCCCCCGCCCGCCGGCGCGCCGCCTCCCGCCCCCCGCCGGGCCCGGGCGGAGCCGAGCGTGCGCGCACTTTCCCGCGGCTTTACGCACGCGCCCGAAGCTCTATGACGCCGGCGGCTCCGCTCTGGGCCGCCGTCATCGAGCGTGGTCGCGCCCGCGACGGCGATGGTGCGTCCTGCTTCCCTCACCTGTCGCGCGACCGCGTCAGCCGATGCCCACACACCGTGGGGTTGACTTCCCATGGCGGCCGCGCTAGGGTCCGAGCACGTATCGCCCTCCCCCGGGGTTCCCACCCTCGAACCACGGTGACCCCCATGCCGGATCTCTCGCGACGCCGCCGTCGGGCCGCCACGCTCGCAGTCCTGACGCTCGCCGCGCTGGCCTGTCAGCCCTCCGACCGGGAGCGCCCC
>DASTKT010000032.1:0-6703 GCA_035715725.1 Longimicrobiales bacterium
CCTCCGCGGTTCGGGCAGGGGCGTTGCCGCGAGGCGGGGCCGCTCGCGGCTGCGGGCACGCTCAGAAGCGGCGGGCCGGCGCCGCGAGTTCCGCCGAGCGGCGGCCAGTTCGGGGCGGGCGGGATCCGACTGGGAGGCGGCCTGCGGGCGCCGCAGGCGCCCTCTCGCGGGAGCGCGCAGCGCGACCTCTTGCGGCCGCGCGCAGCGCGCCCTTTCGCGGCGCCGCGGCCGTCAGGCCGCGCGCCTCTTGCGGGAGCCCGCAGGGCGACCTCTTGCGGGAGCCCGCAGGGCGACCTCTTGCGGCCCCGGCGGAGCCGGGGCCATCACCGATCCGGCGCCAGGGGGAGCCAGAGGCTGAACACGGAGCCCTCGCCGGGGTGGCTGCGGAGCGTCAGCTCGCCGCCGAGCACGCGGGCGAGGCGGAGGCTGATCGCGAGGCCGATGCCGGCGCCGGCCTTGCTCTCGGGGGAGAGGCGGGTGAACTCGTGGAAGACCCGCTCCTGGTCGGCCGGCGCGATCCCCGGACCCTCGTCCCAGACCTCGACGACGACCCACTCGGCCAGGTCGGGGCGCGGCCCGGCGCCGACGACGGCGAAGGCCCGCATCCCGACATGCCCCGGCCCCGACGTGTACTTGATGGCGTTGGAGAGGAGGTTCGCCAGGATCTGGCGGACGCGCGCGGCGTCGGATTCGGCGTCGGGGAGATCGTCGGGGACCTCGACGTCGAGCGTCAGACCGGCGCGCGCGGCCTGGGGGCCGTACTGCGTGGCCAGCTCGCGGACGATGGCGCGTACCTCCACGGACTTTCGCGCCACGCGCAGCTCGCCGGCCTCCGCCCGTGCCATGTCCAGGATGTCGTCGATCAGCTGGAGCGCCGCGCCGATCGCGGAGCGGATGCGCGCGGCGCTCGCGCGCAGCTTCTCCGGGTCGTTGAGGAGGCCGCCCTCGAGGAGCTGGGCGTAGCCGTCGACGGCGCCGAGCGGGTTCTTCAGGTCGTGACTGAAGCCGCGGATGAGGCGCTCGCGGCTGCGGAACGAGGCCTGGAGCTCGCGCCGGAGCTGCGCCTCGCGGCCGGCCAGGCTGCGGAGCTGGCTCGCCAGCCGCGCGAGCAGGAGCACCGCCGCGAGCGAGAGCAGGGCCAGCAGCACGGTGAGGACCATGCCCAGGTCCTGCGCGCGCTGCACCTCTCTGCGGCCCCCCTCGGTGGCGCGGCGCAGGGCCGCGTCCAGCGCCGCGGAGGCGTTCACGATCCGCTCGAAGAGACGCTGCTGCCTCGCCAACTGCTGGCTCGCGGCGCGCGCGTCGCCGGGGCGGGTCAGCGCCGAGAGCGGGACCTCTTCCCACGAGTGCAGCAGGTTCTCGAGGGAATCGGCACTCGCCGCGACGCCGTATACCGCGAGGCGGCGCGTCAACGGGCGCAGCGCGACGAGGGCGCGCCGGTTGTCGTTCCGGGCAGCCTCGAACGTGCGGAGGTACGCCTCGTCGCCGGTCAGCGCGTACGCGCGGATCGAGGCGACCTCGACGGCCAGCGCGCGCTCGACGTCGTCCATCAGGTCGCGCGCCGCCGCCGCCACGTCGATGGTGTGCTCGATCACCCCGGCGATCCGGCGCTGCACGACGATCGGCACGGCGAGGAGCGCGAAGAGCGCGAAGACGACGAAAGCGGTCGAGAGGCGCGTGGCGCGCCAGGAGCCGGGCTCGAGCTCGTCCGCGCCGGAGTCGGCGTCCGGGGGGAGGGTGGCGCGCGTCGGGATGCGGTCCCCGCTTGCCGGGCCCCGGCCGGCGCCGGCCTCGCCGCCGGGGCGGGCACCGGCGCTCGCCGCGGGGCTCGCGTCCGGCGGCGTCGCCCCGTCCGGCGCCGCGGCCGCCTCGCCCGGCGGCTCGCCGCTCCACCCCGGCCTGGCGGGCGCGCGCCGGGTACCAGGTCGCTCCGACATTCCCTCGTCGCTTGCAGGATCCACGTCGGGTTGCCTCGCTTCCCGATCAGATGGACGCCGGCGTGGCGGGCGGCGTTAACGGCGCCGCGCTCCGGCCGGACGGCCGACTACGCCGGCAGCGTGTACACCCGCCGGCGGCCGGCGGTTGCATATCCGGCGGCGGCCTCGCCGGGACCCGGACGATATCGTGGAGAACGGCCAGGCCGGCCGGCCCGGGCGAGCGCACCCATCCATCCGCTCGAGCCCTGCATACGCCGAGCCGGGGGAGCGTGCCACCACGATCCGCGCCGAAGGGCCTGCCGGGAGGACGGAACGTCGACCCTGCCGCCCGCACGTCCCGAAGGCGACGAGGGCGCCGTCAGCGGCCCCGCGCCAGCGCCTCCCGCAGGCCGTCCAGTCGGCCCGCCGAGTGCAGGTGCCCGGACCGCTCCTCCACCATCTCCGCCAGCGCCTCCATGAACTGCAGCCCCGGCTTGCGCAGGTCGAAGTCGGCCGGATGATCGCGGAAGTACTCGCGGTGCACCCGGGTCCACACGAGCCGGCCGTCCGTGTCGATGTTCACCTTCGTGATCCCGAGCGGGATCGCCCGCGGGAGATCCGACAGGTCCACGCCGCGCGCGCTCTCGTCCAGCGCGCCGCCCGCCGCGTTGATGCGCCGCACCTCCTCGGCCGGCACCGCGCTCGCCCCGTGCAGCACCAGCGGAAAGCCCCGCAGCCGCTCCTGGATCGCGCGGATCCGGTCGAGGTGCAGCCCGTGCGTGCCGCTGAACTTGTACGCGCCGTGGCTCGTTCCCACCGCGACGGCCAGCGAGTCGCACCCGGTCGCGCGCACGAACTCCTCCGCCTCCGCGGGGTCCGTCAGCAACGCGTGCTTCTCGTCCACCGCGATGTGCTCCTCCACGCCGCCGAGCCGGCCCAGCTCCGCCTCCACGCTCACGCCCCGCTCGTGCGCGCGCTCCACCACCCGCCGCGTCGTCGCCACGTTCTCCTCGAACGGCGTATGCGACGCGTCGATCATCACCGACGTGTATGCCCCGGAGTCGATCGCGTCGTAGCACGTCTTCTCGTCGCCGTGGTCCAGGTGCACCGCGAACACCAGCTCGGGGAAGCGCTCGTGCGCCGCCCTCAGGATCGCGTCCAGCGTCCGCGCGCCGGCGTACTTCCGAGCGCCCTTCGAGATCTGCACGATGAACGGCGCCGACGCGCGCCGGTTCCCCTCGAACAGCCCGAGCACCTGCTCGACGTTGTTCGCGTTGTACGCGCCCAGCGCATACTCGCCGTAGGCGTGGCGGTACAGCTCTCCCGTCGTGACGATCATCCTCCCGCTCCTTCCCCGATTCGGCGTCAGGCAAGCGGACCCCGCCGCCGCCCTCAGCGGCGCTCCGCCGCACGAGCGGGACCACGGCGACGCCGACGCGGGCACGAGCGCGGGCGCAGGCGCGGCTTCGGCGCGGGCGCCCTGCCGCGCTTCGGGTGGGGCGGGGGCGGACGGCCGCGCGCCACGCCGCGCTCGAGCGGAGCGGGGGCGGGGGCGGCGGCGCGCCACGGCACGCTCGGGCGGAGCGGCGCCGGCGCCGCAGCCTCGCGTGGTCACCGGGCGCCGCGCCGCTCGAGCTGCCCGCGCGCCGGCGGCCCGCCGCCGGCCGCTCCCACACGGGATCCTTGACACCGGCATCGCCGGTGCACACTGTTGGCAGCCACAATAGTTGCGTGAGCGAACCGAGCCCAATGACCGACAAGCACGAGCCAGCGTCCGCGGGTGCCGTTCCGAGCGCGGTCCCGCATGTCCGCGCGGGTGCGGGTGCGGCCGCGGTCCGGCCCGCGCCCGCAGTCCCGCCCGCGCCTGCGGCCGTGCCCGCGGTCCCGCCCGCGCCCGCGGGTTGGCCCGCGCCGGCCGCTCCGAGCGTGCCCGCGGCTCTCGCCGCGAACGCGAACGCGCCCGGACACGCCGACGCGCTGGCGTTCCACCGGGCGCTCACCGAGTTGGTCCGCGTCTACCAGTTCCGCGACCGCGCCCGGATCTGCTGCCACGACATCTCGGTGACGCAGTGCTACGCGCTCGAGGCGCTGGTGCTGCGCGGCCCGCTCACGCTGAACGAGCTGTCGGCGGAGCTGTACCTGGACAAGAGCACGACGAGCCGGGTGGCGGACGGGCTGGAGCGAAAGGGGTATGCCGCGCGATCTCCGCATCCGGCGAGCCGGCGCTCGGTGCTCTTGGAGGCGACGCGTTCCGGGCGGGATCTGCACGCCCGTATCGAGGCGGAGATCGTGGCGGAGGAGGACCGCCTGCTGGCGGAGTTCTCGCCGGAGGTGCGCGCCTCGGCGACGCGCCTGATCGAGGCGCTGGCCCGGGCGGCGGCCGCGCGCGTGGACACGACCGGCGGCTCGTGCTGCCGCATCGACCCGCCGGTCCAGCTCGAGCCCCGCTCCGGCGCGTCCCGCTGAGGGGGGCGGCGATGGGCGAGCCGGTTCAGGTGCGCGTCGCGGAGCCACGGGATGCCGCGGCCATCGCCCGGATCTACAACGAGGGGATCCAGGATCGGGTGGCGACGTTCGAGACGCGCGAGCGCGTCCCCGCGGAGGTCCTCGGCTGGCTCGGCGATCCGCGGCATCCCGTGCTGGTGGCGGAGCGCGCGAGCGAGGTCGTCGGTTGGGCCTCCGCCTCGAGGTACCGCGACCGGGAGTGCTACGCCGGGATCGCGGAGTTCTCGGTCTACGTGGGGAGATCCGCCCGCGGCGCCGGCGTCGGCGACGCGCTGATGGCGGCGTTCATCGCCGCCTGCGAGGCGGCCGGCGTCTGGAAGCTGGTCTCCCGTGTCTTCCCGGAGAACGCGGCGTCGCGCGGCCTCTGCCGTCGCCACGGGTTCCGCGAGGTCGGCACGTATCGGAAGCACGCGCGGCTCGACGGCGTGTGGCGGGACGTGGTCATCGTCGAGCGTTTGCTGGAGGCGAACCTCACCCCGCGCCCGGCGCTCGCCGGGTCCGCGGACGAGAATGCGAGGATCCGATGAGCGGAGATGTGAAGGCGATCGTGCGCCAGCGCTACGGCCAGGCGGCGCTCCGGGTGATGGACGGGGCGGAGCTCCCCGCCTCCTGCTGCGAATCGATCGGCTGCTGCGGTGGGGCGGCCGCGCCGGCTTGCGACCCGATCACGGGGAACCTCTACGATTCGGTGACGACGTCGGAACTCCCGGAACGCGCCGTGCTGGCGTCGCTCGGCTGCGGCAATCCCACCGCGCTGGCGGAGCTCCGCCCCGGCGAGGTGGTGCTCGACCTGGGGAGCGGCGGCGGCATCGACGTGCTCCTCTCGGCGCGCCGCGTCGGCCCCGAGGGCAAGGCGTACGGCCTGGACATGACCGACGAGATGCTGGAGCTCGCGCGCAGCAACCAGCGCCAGGCCGGCGTCGAGAACGTGGAGTTCCTTCGCGGCGAGATCGAGGCGATCCCGCTCCCCGACGGCGCCGTCGATGTCGTCATCTCGAACTGTGTGATCAACCTGTCCGCCGACAAGCGACGCGTCCTCGCCGAAGCGTTCCGCGTGCTTCGCCCCGGCGGCCGCTTCGCCGTCTCCGACGTCGTCGTCCGCGGCGAGGTGCCGCCGGAGGTGCGTCGCAGCATGGAGCTGTGGGTCGGCTGCATCGCCGGCGCCCTCGAGGAAGCCGAGTTCCGCCGGCTGCTCGAAGAGGTCGGCTTCGAGGACGTCGACATCGAGCCGACGCGCGTCTACGGCTTCGACGAGGCCCGGGCATTCCTCGCAGAGGCCGGCCTCGACGCTCCAAGCGTCGCCGCCGGCATCGACGGCCGTTTCATGGCCGCCTTCGTCCGCGCCCGCAAGCCCGCGACGCCGAGCGCCCCATGAGCCCATGCCAGCTCCTGCTCGCCCGCCCGAGCATCCCGTGAGTCACGCGCTGCGCCCCATCCGCCCGGCGGATCTCCCCGCCGTCCTGGCGCAGTAACGTCAGGACCGCCTTCCGGCGGATGGCGTCGAGCAGTGGTTCGCGGACTTCTTCGTCGCCGATGAAGGAGGTGCGGTCGTCGCCGCCGCCGGCCTCGAGCACTGCGGCGACGCCGCGCTCCTCCGCTCTGTCGTCGTCGCCCCCTCGCGGCGCGGCCGGGGCCTCGGCTCGGAGCTCGTGGACCACGTCCTGCGGGCCGCCGCTCGCCACGGGATCCGGCTGGGCTTCCTGCTCACCGATACCGCCGAAGACTCCTTCCCGCGCCACGGCTTCGCCCGCATGCCCCGCGTCGAGGCCCCCGCCGCCGTCCGCGAGTCCGTCGACCGCCGCGAGGCCGTCGGCTGCCGCGAGGCCTGCCCGGCTTCCGCTACGGTCATGCGCCGCACCCTCGCCCCCTGACCTTCCCGTCCCCCCTGCCGGCCGTCGCTACCGCCGCGCCGATACCCGGAGAGGGTTCCCCGAGACGTGTGAGGAGGCGCGTGCGAAGGCCTGTGTTGCCCGGGACACAGGTCGTTCCCCGACGCCCTGTCACCGGCGATTGAAAGTCTGGGCCGCCATTGACACGCCCATCGCCTCCGCCCAGGTCCCCACCTCGCGCCCACCTCGCGCCCACCTCGCGCCCACCTCGCGCCCACCTCGCCCCGCCCCGCCCCCGCCCCGCGCTCGCCGCGCCCCCGCCGCGCGCCTGCCGCGCGCCTGCCGCGCGCCCGGACCCGCACCGGCGGCCGTCCCGCCGGCCGACCCTCACCTCGCCCCCAACCGCTCGGGCTCTGTCCGCGGGAGTTGTTGGTGGCCGCCCCCGCCATGGCT
>DASTKT010000033.1:0-40123 GCA_035715725.1 Longimicrobiales bacterium
CGGCCGCATGCCCACCGCGGAGGCGCGCCGCCGGCGCGTCCGCCGTATCTGCCCTCGTCTGAGATCCGGAACGTCCGTTTGTCATCCCGTCTCCGCGCCCGCCTCCGGCTGTTCGCAGGCGGGCGCGGAGGTGGAGGCGACAACGAATCTGGCGGCTTTGGTCCCACCTCCCGAGCCGCGCTCCTCGGCGCCCGTAACCGTTCACGGACGGGGGCCGGGGCAGTCGCTGCGGGCGGGGATCACTGCGGGGTCGACTGCGGGCGGGGGCGAGGGCGACGGGGGGACAACTACGGGTCCGACGGCGGGTGGGGGCGGAGACTGCGGGTGGCGGCGAGCGCGAGCGCGGGCGCGGGCCCACTGCGGGAGCACGTCGGGCGGGGGGCGCATCACCGGTCCGGTCGCATCACCGGTCCGGTCCCTTCACCCGCCGGGGCGCTCCACCTCCGGGCACTTCACCTCCGGGCGCTCCACCTCCGGGCGCTCCACCTCCGGGCGCTCCACCTCCGGGCGCTCCACCCGTCGGCTCGCTTCACCAGGGCGAGGATGGCGGCCGGCAGCCTGCCCACCCCCGCACCGGCGAGGTCGCTGGCGTTCGGACGTCCCGATCGATGAAGGCTCGCCGCACCGCCCACCGCCGCATGACGGCTCGCATCTCGCGCGCTTCTTCTCGCGCGACCTCATCGGCCGCGCCCTTGCCCTTCGCTCGGAACGAGCCGCCCCGAGAGGGGCGCCTCCGCCGCCAGGCCCCTGCGCATCCGCTCGAGCCGCACGGGTCCCCTCCTCAACCGAGGGCAGGGCCTCACCGAAGGACGCTGCCCCGCCCCTGCCCGCCGTTGCACCCGCAGTTGCCTCGAGCCCCCGCCCGAAGTCATATCCGTTGCCGCAGTTCCGACCTCCCCGCCAACGCTCCCCCGCGCCCGGCGCCGTGCGCGGCATCCCGCGCTCACCGCACCAGCGGCTCTCCCAGACGCACTTCCCTTCCCGGCTGGATCCCTTCGACCAGCGCGCCGGCCCCCGGCTCGAAGAGCAGCACCACCGTCGAGCCGAGGTGGAAGGCCATGATCTCCTTGCCGGTGTCGAGCGGGACGGGCGGGTCGTAGTGGCGCGTGTGCGGGCGGGCGCCGAGGCGGTTCGTGACCCATCCGCCTTCCCCCGGCGGGGCGTTCCACGCCTCGTCGAACGCGGTCGAGATGCGGCCGACGTTGTAGGCGCCGACGGCCACGACGGCGATGCGGCCGAGCGGCCCGTCGACGTAGGCGACGAGGCGCTCGTTGCGCGGGAAGAGGTCCGCGACGTGGAGCACGGCGGGTCCGTTCACGGGGAGGAGCGCGCCGGGGATGTGCCGGGCCTTGCTCACCGCGCCGTGCGTCGGCGTGTGGATGCGGTGGTAGTGCCGCGGGCTCAGGTAGAGCGTGACGAAGAGCCCGTCGCGGTAGCGGCCGGCCTCCTCGGCGTCGTCCAGGAGCGACGCGGCGTCGTACCACCGTCCCTTGGCCTGGACCAGCCGGCCGCCGTCGAGGATCCCGCACTGCCCGAGCACGCCGTCCACGGGCGACGCCGCCACGTTCGGCTCGCTGGGCCACGCGCGCACGCCGGGCCGGAGGCGGCGCACGAAGAAGTGGTTGAGCGTCGGGTACGCGACGATCGGGAGCTCCGCCTCGGCGACGTCGATGCCCATCACGCGGGCGAACGAGCCGAGCACGGGCCGCCGCAGCCGGGTCGGCAGCAGGATGTCGGACACCCGGCCGAAGCCGCGGCTGAGCGCCCCCTGCGGCAGGCGGCCGAGCAGGCCCAGCATCGCGCGCCACGCGGGCGGCGGCAGGTCGGGGGTGACGTCCGGTACGCTCATGGGGGGCGGAAGATGCACGCGCGGGGCCGGCGCGGAAAGCGCCGCAGCGCCATTCCGTGCGGGCGGGTGGGCCTCCGCGCGGACCTGCCCGCCGCGCCGTGACCCTGGCTCGCCGACCGCTCCGCGTGTAGACTGTTCGCTCCCACTCCCGGACCATCCCATCGTCCAAACCCGTTGCCGGAGCAGGGCATGGGCGCGACCATCCTCCCCGATCGCCAGGCCGTCGAGAGCGCCGTAGGCGCGCCGTCGCCCGAACGGCAGCTCCCGCTCTGGCTGCGCTGGGCCGTCGTGCTGGGAGCGGGCCTCGTCATCGCCGCGCTGCCGGCGCCGGCCGGGATCACGCCGACATCGTGGCGCATCTTCGCCGTCTTCGTCGCGACGATCCTCGGCCTGATCTTCCAGCCGCTGCCGGGCGGCGCCATGGTGCTCCTCGGCGTCACCGCCACCACGGTGCTCGGGCTGATGCCGCCGGCGCAGGCGCTGGCCGGGTACGCCGACCCGATCGTCTGGCTCGTGCTCGCGGCGTTCATGATCGCCCGCGGCATGATCAAGACGGGCCTCGGCCGGCGCGTCGCGCTCCTCTTCATCCGGGCGCTCGGCCGGACCTCGCTGGGGCTGGCCTACGCGCTGGCGTGCACGGACGGCGTCCTGGCGATGATCATCCCGTCCAACGGCGCGCGCGCGGGCGGCATCATCTTCCCCATCGCCAGGAGCATCGCCGAGGGCTACGACTCGCACCCCGGGCCGACGGCGCGGCGCCTCGGCGCGTTCCTGATGACGCTGATCTATCAGACGGACGTCATCGTCTGCGCGATGTTCCTCACCGGGCAGGCCTCCAACGTCCTGATCGCGAAGTTCGCCCGCGAGACGACCGGCATCGACCTCGGCTACGGCCGCTGGGCGCTCGGCGCGCTCGTGCCCGGGCTGGCGGCGCTGCTCCTCGTTCCCCTCGTCGTCTACCGGATGTTCCCGCCGGAGGTCAAGCACACGCCGGGAGCCTCGGAGTACGCGTCCGGCGAGCTCCGCGAGATGGGCCCGATGTCCCGCGGCGAGAAGCTGATGCTCGGCGTCTTCGCCCTCGTCCTGTCGCTCTGGCTCACCACCGGCTGGCACCACATCGACTATTCCGTCGTCGCCCTGCTCGGCATCGCCGTCCTGCTCGTCTCCGGCGTTCTGACCTGGGGCGACGTCGTCACCGAGCGCGGCGCGTGGGACGTCTTCATCTGGTACGGCGGCCTGGTCCAGCTCGCGAAGATGCTCGGCGAGACCGGCATCACGAAGTGGTTCGCCGGCTACGCGGCGCACTTCGCCTCCGGCTGGCAGTGGGGCGCCGCGCTCGCGCTGCTCCTTCTCGTGTACTTCTACGCGCACTACGCGTTCGCCAGCATCACCGCCCACGCCACCGCGATGTACATCCCGTTCCTCGTCGTCACCCTGGCCGCCGGCGCCCCGCCCTACCTCGCCGTGCTCCTGCTCGCGTACTTCTCCAACCTCGACGCCTCCCTCACCCACTTCGGCACGACGCCCGCGCCGATCTACTTCGGCGCCGGGTACGTCTCCCAGAAGCAGTGGTGGAAGATCGGGCTGGCCGTGTCCGTCCCGAACATCCTGCTCTGGAGCGGGCTCGGGCTCCTCTGGTGGAAGGCGCTCGGGTGGTGGTGAGCGCGCTCCGCCTGGCGTGCCGATCGACCGTGCCCACCGGTGCAGGCCGGGCCCGGCACCGCGGCTCGCCCATTGCGGCACGAAGCTTGGCGATGGCTCCGTTCGCGGCTGGCGTTCCCCTCCACGGGACGCGGCGGGTGCGTCCGGACCGGACGCACGGCGACGACTCGTCGGGAGGTCCGCCCATGACCGAGGTGGAACTCGGGCTGCTGATCCAGGAGAGCGCCGCGACGCTCGCCAAGCAGGTCCTCGAGGACTGGCGCGAAGTCGGACGCAAGGAGAAGTGGCTGGCCTTGCCGGAGAGCATCACGTACGACAGTCTGCCGGAGGTGCTCCAGGCGATCGCGGCGGTCGCGCTGGTCACCCCGTTCACCGCGGCCGCCTGCCGGACCCTCGTGGGCTTCGCCGCCGAGCACGGTGAGACGCGCCAGCGCGAGGGCTTCCCGGAGAGCCTCATCTACACCGAGTACCAGCTCCTGAGACGCAGCCTGTGGGAGTTCGTCCACGACCGGATCGAGCCGGAGGCCGCGGTCGACGCCATCATGCGGGTCGACGCGGTGCTCAGCCTCGGCACCCTCGCGTCCCTGCGCGGCTTCCATCGCCCGACGTACGAGGCCCGCAATGCCTGGCCGCGCACCCTCGACGAGCTGGCGAAGGAATGGCCGCTGTTCGGGACCGGCGACGCGTGAGCGGCATCACCTGACCTCGCAGGAGCACCAACGACCGTGTTTTCCTCGCGCCTCCGCTGGCTCCTGCCCATCGTCGGCCTGGTCGCGGCCATCGCGTCCTTCGCGGCCGGCCGCTGGGCCTTCGGGCTCGCCTATCTCGCCGCCGCCCTCCTCTTCGGCTGGGGCAGCCTGAAGTTCCCCTCGATCGGGCCGGCCCTCGACGCGTTTCGCAAGGGCGACATGGCCCGCGTCCGCGAGCTGCTGCAGCGCGTCCGCGGACCCGACCGCCTGGGCCCCCGCGACCGCGCCTACTACGACTGGATGCAGGGCGTGCTCGCCTCCGACGACGGCGACGTCCCGCGCGCCCGCGAGCTCCTCGCCCGCGCCGCGGAAGGGCCGCTCCGCAGCGACAACGACAGGAGCATCATCGAGTTCCAGCTCGCCGGGCTCGCGCTGCGCCAGGGAGACGTCGCCGCGGCCCGCGCGCTTCTCGCGTCGGCCCGCGCGCGCAAGGCCCGAGCCGAGGTGGAGGAGCTCATCGCCGGGCTCGAGCGCCAGCTCCCGCCGGAGGGCTGAGCACCGCGCCGCCGCCGCGTCGGCCGCCCGCTCGGGGACGCCCGCCCGGCCTAGCGGATCAGCAGCGAGGCCGCGCCGAGCACCAGGATCACGACGCCCGCGGCCACCTTCACGCCGATGGACAGCCCGCGCCCCAGCAGGACGCCCCAGCCGACGCGCCCCGCGGACGGCAGGTGCCGCGTCTCCAGGTAGGTCACCAGCACGGCGCCCGCCATCGACCCCAGCAGCCCCGTCAGCATCGAGCCGACGACCGGCACGGGAATCCCGACGAAGATTCCGACCATGCCGCCGAGAAGCGCCCCCCAGAACGCCTTCCGCGAGCCGCCGTAGCGCGTGGTCATGTGCTTCGTCACGGAGTACTCCGCCAGCTCCGCCACGAGCGCGAGCGCCGCGGAGAAGAAGAGGACGAAGAGACCGACCTTCTGGTAGAACGCCGCCACGCCCAGAACCACCACCATGAGCCACGTCCCCGGAAGTCCCAGCGGGACCAGCAGCAGACCGACCACCATCACGGCGATCGCGAGCATAGCGACGAACGGATCCATGGCCCTCGTGGTCGGCACTCACGGCGCCGTTTCGGGGTATTCCCGCCTGAAGAAACCACTTGCGGTACGCCCGTCCACCACGCAGGTTCCCGGCCCCGCTTTCGGGGCCGGAGCCGCGCGGCCCCGCCGCGGCGGCGCAACGCGCCGCCGCTCGCGACCGGAGAGGGAATGAGCCAGCAAGCCGAGATCCGTTCCGACGTGCCCGAGCTGCCGCCCGCGCTGCTGCGCGGCGTGGTCGAGGCCGCGTTGCGCGAGGACCTCGGCTGGGGCGACGTGACGAGCGACTCGCTGCTCCCCGCGGAGCTCACGGCCGAGGCCACCATGGTCGCGCGCGGTGACGGCGTCGTGGCCGGCCTGCCGGTGGCGCGCGCCGCGTTCCACGCCATGGACCCGAACCTCCACGTCGAGCTGCTGGCGCGGGATGGGGAGACGGTCGGCGCCGGCCGCTCGCTCCTGCGCGTGGCCGGCCGCGCCCGCGCGATCCTCTCCGCCGAGCGCATCGCGCTCAACTTCGTGCAGCGCATGAGCGGCATCGCCACGCTGACGGCCCGCTACGTCGCGGCGGTGGCGGGGACGGATGCCCGCATCGTGGACACCCGCAAGACCACGCCCGGGCTCCGCCTGCTGGAGAAGTACGCGGTGCGCTGCGGCGGCGGCCACAACCACCGCTTCCACCTGGGCGACGCGCTCCTGCTCAAGGACAACCACCGGGCCGCGCTGGCCGCGGCGGGCGTCGGCCTCGTCGAGGCGGTGCACCGGGCCCGCGCCGCGCTCCCGCACACCGTCACGATCGAGATCGAGCTCGACACGCTCGACCAGCTCGATGAAACGCTCGCCGCGGAACCGGATACGATACTGCTGGACAACATGCCGCCGGAGGTGCTGGCGGAGGCGGTGCGCCGCATCGGCGGCCGCGCCCGCACCGAGGCCTCCGGCGGGATCACGCTCGAGACGGTGCGGCGCACGGCCGAGGCCGGCGTGGGCCTCATCTCCGTCGGGGCGCTGACCCACTCCGCGCCCGCCTTCGACGTGGCGCTCGACTTCAACGTGTAGCGAGGCAGCGGTGGCGATCCAGGCACGGACGGCCGGCGAGATGTACGAGGCGCTGCACGAGCGCCTGCACGACGTCGTCCCCGACTTCGAGCTGGCCCACAAGGCCGAGGTGGCGTTCGCGATCAACCGCCTGAAGGCGGAGCGCGGCGCCGTCATCCTCGGCCACAACTACATGGAGCCGGCCCTCTACCATTCGGTGTGCGACCACACCGGCGACTCGCTCGAGCTCTCTCGCATCGCCGCCAAGGCCGACGCCGACCCCATCGTCTTCTGCGGCGTCCGCTTCATGGCGGAGACCGCCAGGATCCTGAACCCGGAGCGCACGGTCCTGCTCCCGTCGGCGAAGGGCGGCTGCTCGCTCGCGGCCTCGATCACCGCCGCGGACGTCCGCCGCCTCAAGGCCCGCTACCCCGGCGTCCCGGTCGTCACCTACGTCAACACGTACGCCGACGTGAAGGCCGAGAGCGACATCTGCGTCACCTCCGGCAACGCCGTGAAGGTCGTGGAGGCGCTGGACGCCGACACCGTGATCTTCCTCCCCGACGAGTACCTGGCGCGCAACGTGGCCCGCGAGACGGGCCGCCGCATCATCCTCCCCGTCGTGAACGGGCCCGAGCCCGAGCGGGAGGCCACGGCGGCCGCCGACGGCGTCGAGCTCGCCGTCGTCGCCTGGCGGGGGAAGTGCGAGGTCCACGACCAGTTCACCGTGGGCGACATCGCCGCCGTCCGCGCCCAGTTCCCCGACGTCTTCGTCCTCGCGCACCCCGAGTGCCCGCCCGACGTGGTGGAGGCCGCCGACTTCTCCGGCAGCACCTCCGCCATGATCCGCGAGGTCCGCCAGTCCGACCGGCCGCGCTACCTCCTCCTCACCGAGTGCTCCATGGCCGACAACATCGTCGCCGAGACGCCCGGCAAGGAGATGGTCCGTCTCTGCTCCGTCCGCTGCCCGCACATGAACGAGATCACGCTCGACGAGGTCCTCGCGTCGCTGCGCGAGAACCGCTACGTCGTGGACGTGGACCCGGAGACGGCAAGGCGGGCGAAGCGCGCGATCGACCGGATGCTGGAGGTGGGGTGAACGGCCGAGCGAGGGAGGGGGCGAGCGGGGGAGTGGGGGAAACAGCGATGCCGTCGCCCCCGCTCCCCCACTCCGCCACTCCCCCACTCGCGGACGCCAGCGGCCGGGGGGACCGCCGCGCCGCCGAAGTCACGGACGTCCTGATCATCGGCTCCGGCATCGCCGGGCTCTCCTTTGCGCTGCACCTCGTCGGCCGCGCCCGCATCACGCTCGTCACGAAGAAGCGGCGCGCGGACTCGAACACGAACTACGCGCAGGGCGGCATCGCCGCGGTGCTCGGCCCGGACGATGCGCCCGAGCTGCACATCCGCGACACGCTCGCCTCCGGCGCCGGCCTCTGCCACGAGGATGCCGTCGAGCTGCTCGTGCGCGAGGGCCCGGAGCGCGTCCGCGAGCTGGTCGAGTGGGGCGCCCGCTTCTCCCGCGAGGGCGAGCACCTCGCGCTCGGCCGCGAAGGCGGCCACTCCCGCCGCCGCGTCGTCCACGCCGCCGACTACACCGGCCGCGAGATCGAGCGCACGCTGCTCGACGCGCTCGCGCGCCACCCCGACGTCGCCCTCCTCGAGGACCACCTCGCGCTCGACCTGATCCTCGGCGCCGACCCCCGCACCGGAAGACGACGCTGCGCCGGCGCCCGCGTCCTCGACCGCACCACCGGCGAGGTCCTCGAGTACCGCGCCCGCGCCGTGCTCCTCGCCAGCGGCGGGCTCGGCCAGGTCTACCGCCACACCACGAACCCCGAGATCGCCACCGGCGACGGCCTCGCCATGGCCTACCGGGCGGGCGCCGACGTCGCCAACCTCGAGTTCGTGCAGTTCCATCCGACGGCGCTCTACCCCGCGGAGGGGCGCGCCTTCCTGATCTCCGAGGCAGTGCGCGGGGAGGGCGCCGTGCTCCGGCGGATCGACGGCGAGGCGCTCCGGGACGACGATGGCGAGCCGCTCTCGCTCCGCACCCGCGACGTCGTCGCCCGCGCGATCTACGCGGCCCTCGAGGAGACCGGCGACCCGTACGTCGTGCTGGATGCCTCACACCTGACGCCGGCCGAGTTCGAGGCGCGCTTCCCGGTCATCAGCGCGCAGTGCCGCGCGCGCGGCATCGACGTGCCGCGGGAGCCGATCCCCGTCGTCCCGGCCGCCCACTACGCGTGCGGCGGCGTGGTCACCGACGCCGACGGCCGGACGACGCTCCCGGGGCTGTACGCCGCCGGGGAGGTGGCGTGCACGGGCGTGCACGGCGCCAACCGCCTGGCCTCCAACTCCCTGCTCGAGGCGCTCGTCTACAGCCACCGCGCGGCCGCCGCCGTGGAGTCGGAGCTGGAGGTCGTCGCCGGCGACGTCGAGCCCGCGCCGCCCCCGCGCCCGCCCCGCGCGCACGACCGCCCGCGGGTGGAGGCGCTGCGCCGCGAGCTGCAGGCGCTGATGTGGGCCGATGCCGGCATCGTCCGGAGCGACGCGCGCCTCTCTCGCGCCGAGGCCCGGCTCCGCCGCATCCGCGACGAGGTGGCCGGCGAGCTCTCGCGCGAGGCGCCGTGGGCGGAGCTGGCCGAGCTGCGCAACCTCGCGGAGGTGGCGCTCCTCATCGTGCGCTGCGCGCGCTCGAGGAAGGAGAGCCGCGGCCTGCACTACAACGTGGACCATTCGGAGCGGGACGATGCGGGGTTCGGGCGGGACACGGTGTTGCGGTGCGGCGCGGCGTAGGCGCGGGCGCGGGAGTGGCCGGCCGTAGGGGCGGGGGCCGGAGTGCCGCGGCCGGCGTGGAGTGGCCGGCCGTAGGGCGGGGGCCGGAGTGCCGCCAGGGCCGCACGGATCCGCTCGCCCGAACGTCCTTGCAGCCTTCACGTGAATTATCGCCGTGGACGCCGCAAACGTCGCTCGCGGGGTCGGTCCGTGCGGTGTTTACGGCGACGATTCCGGCGCGCCCGTAACGGCGTGGCAACGGCGGCCGGACGTCTGGCGGTTCGGGTGGGCGAAACCTGACACTCCGCCCGGCCGATCGCCCCTCGTTACCGGTCCCGTTCGCGCGCCGCTCATCGGAGAGCGGAATCGAAAAGGCGTCGGCCGGACTCCGTATCAGGCGCCATCGCGCAGCTCCGCCTCGTTCCCCCGGATCCGCGCCCGCTCGATGACGATCCGCGGCGCCGGCAGCAGGCGCCGCCACGCCTCGGTTCCGGCGCGCGGATGCGCCCGGGCCAGCGCCTGCCCACGCCGCGCCACCTCCAGCAACGCGGCGACGTCGATCCCCAGGTACGCCGGCGCGTACGGCGCCAGCTCCCGCTCCGCCTTCGCGAGCTGCGCTCCGACCCCGTGCGCGTTGCCGCGGCCGACATGGACGAACGCGCTCGCCAGCAGGATCAGCCCCTTGTAGAAGCCGCTCCGGTTCGCGCGCCACGCAGCCTCGAGCGCCTCATGGCCCTCCCAGAACTCGCCGCGCGCGAACAGCTCGACGAAGGCGACGAGGGCGTCGGGCGGTTGTGGCGCGGTGGGCGAGGGCATGCCGGGGAAGGTAACGTCCGTCCGCGCCGGCTGCCTGTGGGAGAGCTCCGGCCCGCGCGGCGACGCGAGGGCGTGGGGACGGGGCCGGCCGGTGCGACGTTGCGCTGTCGATGGCTCGGTAGGCCGCGACCGCGGGCCCGGGCCGGCTGCAACCGCGGAACGGCCGGCCGCGATCGCGGACTCGGCCGGCCGCGGACTCCGGCCGGCCGTGGCCCCGCGCTCGCCGAGCGTCCGCCGGGCGCATAGCTTGGCCGCATGAGCGCCCGACCCTCGACCGTGCACCTCCGCCGCATCGAGCTGCGCCGCCCCCGTGCGCCGGACGAGGCCGCCGCCTTCCCGTTCACCGTGCCGGCGATCCGCGAGCTGGGCGCGCTCGACCTCACCGCGCCGGTCACGTTCTTCGTCGGCGAAAACGGCTCCGGCAAGTCCACGCTGCTGGAGGCGATCGCGGCGGCGGCCGGCTCCCCGACGGTCGGCGCCGAGGAGGTCGGCGCCGACGAGACGCTGGCGGCGCAGCGTCGCCTCGGGAAGCACCTGAGGCTGACCTGGACGAAGCGCGCGCGCCGCGGCTTCTTCCTGCGGGCCGAGGACTTCTTCGGCTTCGCGCGGCGGGTGGCACGCCTGCGGTCGGAGATGCTGCGCCGGCTCGAGGAGATCGACGAGGAGTTCGCCGGCGCGTCCGATTACGTGAAGGGGCTGGCCGCGGGCCCCGCCCGCGCGTCGCTCGCGGAGATGGAGCAGCGCTACGGCGTGGACCTCGACGCCCGCTCCCACGGGGAAAGCTTCCTCAAGCTGTTCCAGTCCCGCTTCGTCCCCGACGGGCTCTACCTCCTCGACGAGCCCGAGGCGCCGCTCTCGCCGCAGAACCAGATCACGCTCCTGGCCATGCTTCGCGACATGGTCGAGGAGCAGTCGCAGTTCCTGATCGCGACGCACTCGCCGATCCTGCTCGCGTTCCCCGGCGCCGCCATCGTCTCCTTCGACGAGGCGCCCCCCGCCATCGTGCCCTACGAGGAGCTGCAGCACGTCCAGCTCACCCGCGCGTTCCTGAACGGGCCGGAAGGGTTCCTGCGGCGGCTCTGACCGGAGCCGGGAGGTCCGGCGTCCCGTCGCGTCCGGCTCCGAGCCTTCGAGCGCCTGGTGCGAGGTCGGTGAGCAGTCGATGCGGTCGGCATGGCCCTGGGCGGGGCGAGCGTCCGGCCGGTCGAGGCCGAGCCCGGACGGCTCCCCGGATGGCCGCTCAGGCCCGCGAGGCCGCACGCGGCGAGGGTGGAGGCGGAGGGTCGCCGGCCGAGGGCGGGCACGCCGCTCCAGGTGCCGGCGGCCGGCGCTCTCCGATGGGCGGAGACGGCCGGCGCGCCTCGGAGAGGGACGCGGCGGACGCGCGGCGCGGCCGCTCGGAACTCGCCAGGCGCGCGCGCCCGGGCCGTTGCGCACCGGATCGATCCGCGAGCGCGCTCACGCCCGGTGTTCCGAGGCTGGAAGGTGAATACGCATGCGGAGGAGGAAACGACCGGAGGCTGGCGCGACGGGGGAACGGCTCCGACGGAATGCGCGGCGCCTGTTGTCAGCGAGATTCCGCCGCGTCGAGCACCTCGTTCGTGGCGGAGAGATCCGCGTCGTGCCGCCGAAAATCAAACGGGCCGGTGGACCCCGCCGCCGACCCGCCTCATCTTCCGCTCGCCGTCCTCGCCGTCCTCGCCGTCCTCGCCGTCCTCGCCGTCCTCGCCGTCCTCGCCGTCCTCGCCGCCCTCGCCGCCCTCGCCGTCCTCGCCGTCCTCGCCGTCCTCGCCGCCCTCGCCGCCCTCGCCGCCCTCGCCGCCCTCGCCGCCCCTACTTCGACCCCTTCAGCAGCTCCAGCACCTCCCGCGCCCGCACCGGCCGCGAGAACAGGTGCCCCTGCGCGAGGCCGCACCCGAGCTGCACCAGGTCGTTCACCTGGGCAGTCGTCTCCACGCCCTCGGCGATGGCGCTCAGCCCCAGGCTGTGGGCCATGAGCAGGATCGCCTTCACCATTTCTGCGTCCTCCGCGGGACCGCCCAGGAGGCTCGTGAAGCGGCCGTCGATCTTCAGCACGTCGATGTCGTAGTCCTGCAGGTAGCTGAGCGAGGAGTAGCCGGTGCCGAAGTCGTCGATGCACAGGCGCACGCCGAGCGCCCGCAGCTCCCGCAGCGTGCGCTGCACCGAGCCGGCGCGCTCGACCATGTCGCTCTCGCTGATCTCGAGGCGGAGCGCCCGGCCGTCGAGGCCGGTCTCCTCCAGCGTCCGGCGGATCTGCGCCGCCAGGTCCGGGATCAGGAGCTGCCGGCCCGAGAGGTTCACGCTCACCACCAGCGCCGGGTCCGTCTCCGCGCCCTGCCGCCACTCCCGCGCCGCTCGGCACGCCTCCCGCAGCGACCACCAGCCGATCGGCACCATCAGCCCCGTCTCCTCCGCCACCTGGAGGAACTCGTCCGGCGCCAGCAGCCCCAGCTCGGGGTGCTCCCAGCGCAGCAGCGCCTCGAAGCCGATGATGCTCTGCGTGTCCAGGGCGACGATGGGCTGGTAGAACAGCCGGAACTCCTCCCGCTCCAGCGCGCGCCGCAGCGCCATCTCCATCTCCAGCAGCGCCACGGCCCGCGCGTGCATCTCCTCGTTGAAGATCACGCACTGCTCCGTGCCCCGCCCCTTCGCCGCGTACATCGCCGTATCCGCGTCCCGCAGCAGCTCCTCCGCGCTCGCGTACCCGTTCGTGCTCAGCGCGATGCCGATGCTCATCGTCGCGTAGATCTCGCGCCCGTGGATCTCGAACGGCGCCCGCATCGAATCGCGCACCCGGTCCGCGATCGCCATCGCGTCGCTCACGCCCCCGAGGTCGCCGAGCAGGACCGCGAACTCGTCGCCGCCCAGCCGCGCCACGATGTCCTCCGGCCGCACCGACGCCGTCAGCCGCTCCGAGATCGCGATCAGCAGCTCGTCCCCCGCCCGGTGCCCCAGCGAATCGTTCACCACCTTGAACCGGTCCAGGTCGATGAACAGCACCGCGAAACGGTACTCCGGCCGCCAGCGCAGGCGGTCCATCGTCCGCCGCAGCCGGTCCAGGAAGTGGACCCGGTTCGGAAGCTGCGTCAGCCCATCGTGCAGCGCCGCGTGCCGCAGGCTCTCCTCCGCCCGCTTCCGGTCCGTGATGTCGTGGATGATCCCCTGGAACGCCACGGCCTGCCCCGCCTCGCCGTACTGCACCACCGACGTGAGGAGGCAGATCAGCTCCACTCCGTCCTTGCGACGCAGCCGCAGCTCGAAGTCCCGGACGAATCCCTTCGAGCCCACCTCCTCGATGAACCGGTCCCGGTCCTCCGCCGCCGTGTACAGCACGACGGCATTCAGCTCCAGCAGCTCTTCCCGTGCGTAGCCGAACAGCTCCACCGCCGCCTGGTTGATCTCCAGGAACCGGCCTTCCGGCGTCGACACGTAGATCGCGTCCCGCGAGTTCTCGAACAGCGTCTGGTAGTTGATCCCCGCTCCCGCCTTCACCGCCGGCGCCGCGGTCGCCTCCCGCAACGTCATCGCCAGCGGCCCCTCCGGCGCGTCCACCCGCACCAGCGTCAACTCCACCGTCCGGTACTCGCGCCCCAGCCGCAGCCGCGCCACCAGCCGGCCGGACGAGAGCGGCGCCGCCAGCGCCGCGTCCAGCGCGCGCCAGAACGCCGCCCGGTCGTCCGGGTGCACCACGTCCGCCACGCTCCGCCCCAGCAGCCCCGGGGCATAGTCTCGCAACGCCTCCGGGCCTCGCGGACCCAGCGCGATCACCTCGCCGTCCGCCGTCAGGCGGACCACGATGAACGGCTCGCCGGCAACCGTAGATGCGTCGACGGCCCCCGCCGCTGCCATGGGCACGGACTCTTCCTTCATCGGACGTTTGCGCTCGCGGACTTTTCCGGGAGGTGGAGCTCGAACCGCGCGGGAGGAGCGATCCGCGCGCCGGCCACGCCCGTACGGGCTCGTCGACCGGCCCGGATCGCTATCCGGGATCCGGGGAAAATGCGCGCTTCGGCCGGCGCGCGCCAGGGTCGCGTGTGCGCGGCGGGGTGTACCGCCCGTCTACTAATGAAGTAGTTGACAGCACCCCGCCTCGCGTTTTACCATCTACTACAACTCTAGTAGGAGGCGAGCTTGGACATCGCGTTCACCGACCGGGAGCTCGACGTCATGGCCGTGCTCTGGGAGCACGGGCCGGCGACCGTCGCCGAGGTGCGCGAGCGGCTGGCCGACCCGCTCGCGTACACCACGGTGCTGACGGTGCTGCGGACGCTGGAGGAGAAGGGGCACGTCGGCCACGAGGAGGAAGGGAAGGCGTACCGGTATTTCCCGCGGGTGGAGCGGGACGCGGCCGGGGAGAGCGCGCTCAGGCGGCTGACGCGGAAGCTGTTCGCCGGCTCGCCGGAGCTGCTGCTCACGCGGCTGGTCTCGGACCGCGGCCTGACGCGGGAGGAGCTGGAGCGGATGCGCCGGCTCCTGGACGAGCGGCTCGGGACGGAGGAGGAGCCATGATCTGGACGTGGCTGGTCTATGCGGGTACCGTCTCGCTGGCGCTCGGCGCGGCGGCGTGGCTGGTGGAGTACGGGCTGCGGCTGTACGGCCGACCCGGGCGGTGGGCGTGGGCGGGGGCGCTGGCGGGATCGTTCGTCGTCCCGCTGGCGGCGCTGCTGCTCCCGTCCCGCGTGCCGGCCGGCCTGGCCCCGGCGCTGGCGGTCGGGCCGGTCCTCCAGGCAGGGGGTGCGGAGCGTGTCGCGGTGGGGTGGTGGCCGGGCATGCTGCCGCGGCTGGACGCCGCGCTCGGCTGGCTCTGGCTCGCCTCGTCCGCCGCGGCCGCGCTCTACCTGGGAGTGTCCTACGCCCGGCTCCGTGGACGCCGGCGCGGCTGGCGCGAGGCCGCGGTCGAGGGGCATGCGGTCCTGGTGTCGCCCCGCACCGGGCCGGCGGTGGTCGGCATCCGGCGCGGCCGGATCGTGCTCCCCGAGTGGGTGCTGGCGGCCGACGAGCCGACGCGGCGCCTGGTGCTGGCGCACGAGGCGGAGCACGTGGCCGCCGGTGATGCCCGGCTGCTGGCCGCCGCGCTCGGCGCGCTCGTGCTCACGCCGTGGAGCCCGGGAGCGTGGTGGCAGGTGCGGCGCCTCCGCCAGGCGACGGAGCTGGACTGCGACGCCCGCGTCCTCGCGCGCCACGCCGATCTCCGCCGCTACGCCCGGCTGCTGCTCGAGGTCGGCGCGCGAGGCGGCGAGGAGTCTCTGGTGGCGGCGTTCGCGGCGCCGCGCTCGCTCCTCGGCCGGCGCATCGAGGCGCTGACGGCGAGGGTCCCCGCGGACCGCCGCCGGCGCGCGCTCGCCGCGGCCGGTGGCGCCGCCGTGCTCCTGGCGGCGGCGTGCCTCGGGCCGGAGCCGGACCGGCCGACGCCGACGGAGGTCGTGGGCCGGCCCCGCTTGGCGAGCCTCGCGGCGCACGCGCCGAGCCAGTCCCGGACCGCCGGCGTGGACACGCCCGCGTTCACGCCGTACACGACGCGTCCGGAGCTGACGAACCGCGAGGAGGTCGCCCGGCTCATCCAGGAGACCTATCCGCCGCTGCTGCGGGATGCCGGCGTGGGCGGGGAGGCCGTCCTCTGGGTCTACGTGGACGAGACCGGCCGCGTGACCGGTACCCGTATCGCGACGGGATCCGGCCACGACCCGCTCGATCTGGCCGCGCTCCACGTCGCCCAGGCAATACGCTTCCTGCCCGCGGAAGACCATGGCCGGCCCATCGCGGTCTGGATCCAGCTTCCGATCAGGTTCGTGCCTGGCGGCGCGGGTGGCGCGAAGCAGGCCGCGCCCGGCCGCGTGCCGGACCTCCCGGCCGACGGCCCGCGCCGCGTGCCCGAGGGCGTCACGATGCCCGAGCTGCGGAACGGCCCGGATCTCGCCCGTCTGATCCGCGAGCGCCAGCCGGCGGACCTGCGCGCGAAGGGCGTCACGTACTTCGTGAACGTCATCGTGCACGTCGACGAGCGCGGCGGCGTCGCCGACGCCCGCCTCTACCACGCCACCGACCGGCCGGATGTCGATCGGGCCGCGCTCGAGGTCGCCCGGGCCGCGCGGTTCACCCCCGCGCGGGACCGGACCGGCGCCGCGCTGGCCGTGGACGCGATGCTGCCCGTGCGGTTCTGACGCGCCCGGCCCCGTGGCGTGGAGCGGCGTGGCGCGCTGAAGCACGCAGCTCACGCGGCCATGGCGTGCGCCGCCGCGAGCCTGCAGATTCGAGACGATCGACGAGGGGCGCGAGCGGCCGGGCCGGCCGCTCGCACCCGGCACCGGGGCGGCACGCGACGCGTGTGCCGCCCTTCGTTTTTCCCGCCGGCACCCGCGAATGGAGGTGTGCCATGGGGCGGAGATCCGGTCCCGCGGCCGCGGCCGGTCGGGGCGGCGGGCGCCTCGCGGGGGTGCTGGGGGGATCGGCCGGGCTCGTGGCGCTCGTGGGCGCCTGGGCGAAGCTCCTCGGCCCGAGCGGCGGCGAGGCCGGGCCGACCGTGCCGGCGGTCGCGTCGTCGCCTTCGGTGGATGTGTACATCGGCGCGCATGCCGACGACTGGATGCTCTTCGTCGGAGACCGCGCCTATGCCAGCCTGCTCGCCGCGCGGAAGACGCTGTTCGTCTACGTCACGGCGGGTGACGCCGGCGGCGGTGCGGCGTACTGGACGACACGGGAGCGGGCCGCAAGGGCGGGCGTCGACGCCGTCATCGGCCCGGGCGGGTGGACATGCCGCGCCGCGAGCGTGCGGGCGCACCTCGTCCAGCGTTGCACGAAGGACCGGGCGGTGAGCTACTTCCTGCGGCTCCCCGACGGAAACAGCCGGGATGGTCTCGGCCACGGGCGGGGCAGCCTGCCGCTGCTGCGCGACCGGGGCACGCCGGCGACGGCGCTGGACGGGTCGGCCACCTACCGGTCGTGGCGCGATCTCTACGAGACGGTCGGCGCCATCGTGGACGCGGAATCGGCGCCGTCCAACCTCCCGACGGTCCACGCCCCGGACACCGGCCGCTCGCTCAACCCCGCGGACCACCCGGACCACTGGGCCGCCGGGGACGCCGTCGCCGCGGCGGCGGCCGCCCGGAGCTGGCAACTGCGCTGGTCCGTGGACTACCACACGCACAGCCTCCCGTCGAACCTGGGCGCGGCGCGGCATGCCGCGAAGGTGCGCGTGTTCGGCGCCTACGACGACGTCATGCGGAGCGCCGGCTTCGAGAGCTACCGGGACGCCGGGAACTACCGGAAATGGCTGTGGCGGACGTATGTCCGGGGCGATCCGCCGGCGTCCGCCGACCCGCAGGCCGCGTCCCTCCCGGCTCCGCCGTAGCCTTCCGGGCGTTACCTTCAAGGGCATGAGCACGCCGCCGCTGCGAGGCCGCCGGATCCTGCTGGTCGACTGCGACGCCTACTTCGTCCAGGTCGCGCGCCTGGAGGATCCGGACGGCGCGGGGAAGGTGGAGCTCCTGCTCGTCGGCGGACGGCCGGACGCGCGGGGTGTCGTGACATCCGCCTCCTACGCCTGCCGCGTCTTCGGCGTGCGCAGCGGGATGCCGATGGCGCAGGCGCTGCGCCTCTGCCCGAAGGCCGAGCGCGTGCCCGTGCCCCGGGCGGCCTGCTCGCGCAAGCACCGAGAGATCCGGGCGGTCCTCGATCGCTTCGCCCCCGTCGTCTGCCCGGCCTCCATCGACGAGTTCTACCTCGACCTGAGCGGCACCGAGGCGCTGTACCGCCACGCATCCCTCGCCGATGTCGCCGAGCGCATCCGGTCCGCCGTCCGGGCCGAGACCGACATCGACGTCTCGGTGGGCGGCGGCACGTCCCGCCTCGTGGCCAAGCTGGCGGTCCGCCGCGCCAAGCCCGCGGGCGTGCACGTCGTGCCGCCGGGCGAGGAGGCGGCGTTCGTCGCGGAGCTCCCGCTCGCGGCGCTCCCCGGCGTCGGGCCGAAGCTCCAGGAGCGGCTGCGCCGCCTCGGCATGGTCAGCGTCGCGGACGCGCTCAGGCACGACCGGAAGGCGCTATGCGACTGGCTCGGCGAGAGCACCGGCGAGTGGCTCCACGACCGGATCCACGGCGTCGACGCCACGCCCGTCGAGCCGCCCGGCCAGGCCAAGTCCGTGAGCCGCGAGGAGACGTTCCCGAAGGACGTCAACGACGACGCCGTCCTCGACGCGGAGCTGCTCCGCCTCGCCATGCGCGCCGCGGCGGACCTGCGCGAGGACGGGCTGCGCGCGCGCACCGTGACCGTGAAGCTGCGCGACGGCGATTTCACCACCCGCCAGGCCAGCCGCACGCTCCCCCGGCCCGTCGAGACCGATCGCGCGGTCTACCGCCTCGCGCGCGAGCTGCTCGTCCGGCTCCGCGCGGAGCGGCGCGTGGGCGCGCGCCTCCTCGGCGTCGGCCTCTCCCAGCTCACGCCGGGCGATGGGCCGGCGCAACTCGCACTCTTCGACGATCCGGCCGCCTCGAGCCTCGAGACCGAGCGCGACCGCGCCCTGGCGCGCGCGCTCGACGCCGTCCGCGCGAAGTTCGGGGACGGCAGCATCCTTCCGGGAAAGATCGTGGGGAGCTGAGCGGCCGCGCCGGGATCCGTCAGGGCGCGCTTCCCGGCGGCCGGGGGGTCCGTTCCCCCTCCCGGCCGCCGGGCGGGAAGATCAGCGACGCGGCGATCGAGCCGCCGACCAGCGCCGCGACCACCGCGAGCGAGATGCCGATCGGGATCTTGACCACGCCCGTCAGCAGCATCTTCGCGCCGATGAACGCCAGCACGGCCGAGAGCGCGACCCGCAGGTACACGAACTTGTGGATCACACCGGCCAGCAGGAAGTACATGGAGCGCAGGCCGAGGATGGCGAATACGTTGGACGTGTAGACCAGGAACGGATCGTCCGTGATCGCGAAGATCGCGGGGATCGAGTCGATCGCGAACACCACGTCCGTCGCCTCCACGACCAGGAGCACGAGCAGGAGCGGCGTGGCCATCCGGCGGCCTCGCTCGGTGACCAGGAACGCCGCGCCACGGTAGCCGTCCGTGAGCGGCAGCAGGCGACGCCCCAGCCGCACCATCGGGTTCTTCCCCACGTCCGCCGGCTCCTCCCGCTTCAGCGCCATGCGGATCCCCGTGATCAGCAGGACGGCGCCGAAGAGGTAGATCACCCAGTGCCAGCGGTGCAGCAGGTAGGCGCCCAGGCCGATGAACGCGCCGCGCATGACGAGCGCGCCGAGCACGCCCCAGAACAGCACCCGGTGCTGGTACTCCGCCGGCACGGCGAAGTACGAGAAGAGGAGCACGAACACGAAGATGTTGTCGACGGCGAGCGCCTTCTCCAGCAGGTAGCCGGTCAGGTACTCCAGCCCGGGCTCGCTCCCGGCGTAGAGATAGATGCCGAGGCCGAAGAGGAGCGCGAGCGTCACCCAGACCACGCTCCACGTGGCCGCCTCGCGCAGCCCTACCGCGTGGGCCTTCCGGTGGAAGACGCCGAGGTCGAGGGCCAGCAGCGCCAGCACCAGGACGTTGAAGCCGATCCAGAACCAGAGGTTCGTCGCCATCGAGTCAACCGGAGCGGAGGTCGCGCATCAGCGTCCCTCCGCCCGCTCCGGCCCGGCGCCGGCGGGCGCCGGCGCCGGGCGCCGTGCCCAGACGGCCGCCGGAGCGGCGGAGGCCGGGAGCTGGTCGCCGCCCAGCTTGCAGTCGATGCCGGGACCGCCATGCATCGCGCGCGCCAGCTCCAGTCCCTGGCTCCCCGTGATGAGCCGGGTCCCCTGCCGGAAGAACACGTAGTTCCACGCCCACTGGATCAGCACGATCACGCGGTTGCGGAAGCCGATCAGGTACATGATGTGGATGAACAGCCACGCCAGCCACGCCACGGTCCCCGAGAGGCGGACCTTGCCCAGGTCGGCCACGGCCGCACCGCGCCCGATCACGGCCAGGGAGCCCTTGTCGCGGTAATGGAACGGCTCGCGGGCCTTCCCCTCGATCTCCCGCCGGATCGTCTTCCCCGCGTACTTCCCCATCTGGATCGCCGCCGGCGCCAGCCCCGGCACCAGCCCGCCGTCCTGCTTCGCGTGCGCGAGATCGCCGACCACGAAGACCTCCGGGTGCCCCGGCAGCGTGAGGTCCTGGCCAACGATCACCCGCCCGGCCCGGTCCACCGGCGCGCCCAGCGTCCGGCCCACGGCCGAGGCCGCCACGCCCGCCGCCCAGAAAACGTTCCCCGCCGTGATCGCCTCCTCGCCCACATGGACGGCATCCTCCGTGATCCCCGTGACCAGCGTGCTCGTCCGCACCTCCACGCCCAGCCGCTCGAGCTGGCGCCGCGCCTTCTCCGACAGCTCCGGCGGGTAGGGCGGAAGCACGCGGTCCGCCCCCTCCAGCAGGATGATCCGCGCCATCCGCGTGTCGATCGCGTCGAACTCCCGCGGCAGCGCCTTGTGCGCGATCTCCGCCATCGTGCCGGCCAGCTCCACGCCCGTCGGGCCGCCCCCCACGATGACGAACGTCAGGAGCCGGCGCCGGACCTCGGCATCCGGCTCCCGCTCCGCCGCCTCGAACGCCAGCAGGAAGCGACGCCGGATCTCAGTCGCGTCGTCCACCGTCTTCAGCCCGGGCGCCATCTCCGCCCACTCCGGGTGCCCGAAGTAGGCATGCGTCGCCCCCGTCGCGACGATCAGGTAGTCGTACGTCAGGCTGCCGTCCGCCAGGTGCACCACCCGCTCCGCCGGGTCCACGCCGGTCACCTCCGCCATCCACACCGGGTGAACGTTCTTCTGCCGCCGGAGGATGCCGCGGATCGGCCCCGAGATGTCCCCCGGCGAGAGCGCCGCCGTCGCGACCTGGTAGAGCAGCGGCTGGAACAGGTGGAAGTTGCGGCGATCGACCAGCGTGACCGTGACGGGCGCCCCCTTCAGCGCCCGCGCGGCGTAAAGCCCGGCGAACCCGCCGCCGAGGATCACCACGTGGGGAATGTCTCTATCGGCCATGTTGGCTCCGCTCGTTTCGGTTCTCGGGTCCGACCGACCCTCCCAGGCTTTCCGCGCGCCGGCGCCGGTGCCCGGGTCGATCCACCTGCAAAACGCATGGCGGCGCCGCGAAGTTCGAGGGAGGCCGGGAACCGCACACCCGGCGTCGCGTCATCGGATGGCAGCAGCCCGTTCCCTCACCCGGAGGCGCTCATGCCGGAAGCCACCACCCTGTTGGACGAGGCCCTCGCGGCCTGGGCCGACGCCCGCGCCGGCGTCATCGCCGAGGTCGAGAACCTCGAGGACCGCGACCTGCGCCGCGCGCCCGACGGCGCCCGCCGCACCGTGGTCGAGCTGGTCCAGCACATCGTCGAGATGGGGCGTCTGATGTCCGGGGAGCTCAGCCGCCCCGACGGCGACTTCCGGCGCAAGCCGCCGGAAGCGGTCTTCGAGGAGTACGCGCTCGATCGCCCCGCCTCCGCCGACAGGGGCGAGCTCGTCCTCCTGCTGCGCGAGGCCCACCAGGAGGGTGAGCGGCGGTTGCGCGAGGCCGGCGAGATCCACATGCTCCAGCGCATCCGTCAATTCAACGGCGAGTACGCCACGCGGCTTTCCTGGATGGTCCACGGCATCGGCCACGAGGAGTACCACCGCGGCCAGCTGGCGCTCTACAGCCGCCTTCTGGGCCATACGCCCGCCCTCACGAAGATGATCTACGGCGACGACGCCACGTAAGCGGGAGGTGAGCGAATGGTGATGGGGCTGGCCCGGGCGGGAGGGCCGAGCGTCTTCGTCGCGCACGAGCGCACCCTGCCGGCGCCGCCCGAGCCCGTCGGCCGGCTCCTCGACGCGCTCGGTTCCGCCGACGATGCGCTCTGGCCCGCGGACCGCTGGCCCGCGCTCCGGCTGGACAAGCCGCTCGAGGTCGGCGCGCGTGGCGGGCACGGGCCGATCCGCTACCACGTCGTGGCCTACGAGCCCGGCCGCATGGTCCGCTTCCGCTTCACCGGCCCGCCCGGCTTCGTCGGAGAGCACGAGTTCCTCGTCGAGCGGGCCGGACCGGACGCGAGCCGGCTGCGGCACGTGCTCACGCTGCAGCCTATGGCGAACGCCCGCTTCACCTGGCCGCTGTTCTACGCGCCGCTGCACGACGCCCTGATCGAGGACCTGCTGGACCGCGCGGAGGCGGAGGTGACGGGTGGGACGTACGCGCCGCGCGGATGGCCGCCGCGAGTGCGGTTCCTCCGGTGGCTCGCGAAGCGCTGGGGGTGAGCGGCGCGCGGCCGGCGGCGCCGAACGCCCGCGCGACCGGGGTGGCGGTAGGGCGTCAGGTCGACGGGAGGCGCAGCTCGAAGACGCTGCCGGCGCCGAGCTGGCTGCGTACGTGGATGTCGCCGCGGAGCAGGCGGGCCAGGCGCCGCGCGACGCTCAGCCCGAGCCCGCTCCCGCCGACGCGCCGGGTGTCGGAGCTGTCCGCCTGCCAGAACGGCTCGAAGATCTGCTCCAGGTGCTCCGGCGCGATGCCGATGCCGGTGTCGCCGACGTCGAACACCGTCCAGCCGTCTTCCTCCCGGAGCTCGAGGACGACCTCGCCCCGCTCGGTGTACTTGACGGCGTTCGTGAGGAGGTTCAGCAGGATCTGGCGCAGCTTGGCCCGATCGGTGTGGATCGGCGCCGGCTGCGCGGGGAGCCGTAGGCGGAACGCCAGACCGGCCTGCGCGGCGGCGGGCTCGACGAGCGCGGCGACCTCGGTCGCGACGGCATCGAGCGCGACCGGCTCGACGTTCACCGGCTCCTTGGCCTCCTCCATCCGGCGGTAGGAGAGGATCTGCTCCACGAGCGCCTGCTGGTGCCAGGCGCTCAGGCGGATCCGCTCGATGAAGGTCCGGGCCAGGTCCGGCATCTCGGTGGGGATCCCGCCGAGCAGCAGGTCGGCATACCCGATGACGGTGGTGAGCGGCGTGCGCAGCTCGTGCGAGATGATGCCGAGGAACTCGGACTTGGCGCGGCTCGCGGCCTGGGCCGCCTGGTAGTGCCGGGCATTGTCGAGCGCGAGCGCGGCACGGTCCGCCAGCTCGGCGGCGAGGAGGATGTCCCGCCCCAGGAAGCGCGGCTCCCCCGCCAGCAGCACCAGCGCGCCGATCACCTCGCCCCGCGTGACCAGCGGCGCGACGACGCCGCGCCGGGAAACGCCCCGACGCACGGCGTCCACCAGGCCGGTCGCCTCGGCGCCCTCCGTGCGGCGCGAGCGGGACGGAATGAGCTGGGGAGCCGCGGCTTCGACGGCGAGCCGGAGCGCCCGCCGGACCGACGCCGAGCGGCTCGGGCTGCGCTGCGCTCCGCGCGTCTCGCCCGTGGAGGCGACCAGCTCCGGCCGCTCGCCGTCGATGAGGTAGACGGCGGCGTAGTCCGCCAGCGACCCGGCCAGCTCGACGAGCCCCTGCACCACCTCGCCGGGGTCCAGCGTCCCGCCCAGGATCCGACTGGCGTTCGCCAGGAACTCCGCGCGCCGCGCCTCGCTCTCCGCCTGGACCCGTGCGGCGTGCTCCCGGATCAGCCCGCGCGCGCTCTCGGCCGCCCGCTCCCGCAGCGTCACGTCCCGCAGCATCCAGCGGAACTCCACGGGCGCATCCCCCGTCCGGACCACGGCGGCCGTCACCGCTACCGGCACCGGCGGCTTCCCCGGCGCGGAGACGTGGCAGGTCCACTCCTCCATCCGCTCCCCGGCGACGACGCGGCGGAAGCGATGCCTCACCTCGCGCCGGTCCTCCTTGGCCACGTAGTGCTGGATGTGCTGCCCGATCAGTGATTCCGCGGGCGCGCCGAGCAGCTCGACCGCCGCCCGGTTCGTCTCCAGGATCGTCCCCTCGGCGTCCGTGACGACGTAGCCGTCGGGCGCCAGCTCGAAGAGGTCGCAGTAGCGCTGCCGCTCGACCTCGGCGTCCATCCGCGCGGCGGAGAGCGCCTCGTTCTGCGCGAGCAGCTCCTCCTCCGTCTCCTGGAGCTCCTGCAACGCGCCGGCGAGCTCATCGATCAGTGCGGTGATGAGCGGGACGGCAGCGGGACCGAGCGGGACCTGCTGCTCGCGCAGCGCGAGGAGGCGTTCGCGCGTGAGCCGGATCTGCTGTTGCAGCAGTTCTGCATCCATGCGTCGCGTAGGCCGGGGAACGACACGGCCCGCCATCCCGGGGACGGCGGGCCGCATCGTGGGCCGGAGCGGTGGACCGCCCGCTGGAAGCGTTCCGGGGATCTCCTCGGCGAGGACCGCGCGAGAGAGGAGCCCCGTCGGGAGCCGGGGTGTCGTCAGAGTCGGGGTTTCGGTGAAGGAGAGAACCGGACCGTCCGGCGCCAGGATGCACGACGGACGGCCCGTGCGCAACCCCCGCGGCGCTACCGCAGGTAGATGTAAATGCCGTACGCGCCGATTCCCGCGCCGCCGACCATGAGGAGCGTGCCGGCGTCACCGCCGATGATGGCGCCGGCCACGAACAGCGCTCCGCCGGCGGCCATGAGCGGGATCCCCTCGCCGTGGGAGGCGGCCCGGCTCAACGTCGGCTCGGGCCGCGGCGCCTCCGCCGCGGCGGGTGCGAGGAGGCGCGCGTCCGGCGCGGTCGGCCCGAGCCGGTCGGCCTCGCGACCGGGCGCGGGCGCCTTCGCGGGAACGGCGTCGGGCGCGGGCGCCGCGGCGGCGGCCAGCGCCGGTGCGTCCGGCGTCCCGAGCGGCGGGGCAGGCGCCGCCGCCCGCCGGAGCGCCGTTGGCTCGGTCCCCCGCGTCTGCGCCGCCGCGCCGGCGGGCGCAAGCAGGAGCGCCAGTGCCAGTGCCAGGATCGTGCTGCCGAATACCGCGTGCGTCCTCGGGCCCATCGCGTCCCTCCCCCGTTTCGAGTCGCTGGCCGGACCTCGTCGTGCGGCCTACCTGGCGCGAGACTCGAGCCACCCCGCGCGGAAGCCGCGGATCGCATCCGTCACCGGCATCCCGGCCGCCTCGTAGCTCACGACCTCGAGCGTCGGGTCCTCCGCCAGGCGGAGCTCGCCGGTCTTCGTCTCTCCCCGTTCGACGTAGCGGATCGGGACCGCGTCGCCGGGGCGGTGCGCCTGGACCATGGCCAGGAGCGCGGCCTCGTCGGTGACCGGCCGGCCGTCGACGGCCTCGATCCGGTCGCCGTTGTCGATGCCCGCGGCGTAGAGCGGCGTGCCGATGAGGGTCGGCCCGGCCACGACCGCGGCGCCCTCCTCGAAGCGGAGCATGTAGGTCGGACCGAGCCACGCCTTCCCGGCGTTGGCCGGGCGCAGCAGCAGTCCGGCCGGCGCCAGGAGCGGCTTGTAGTCCACGACTTCGCGGCCCTCGATGTAGCGGCGGAAGAAGTCGTCGGCGAACGCCGTGTCCTTCGTGAGCTGCCCCAGCGTGCGCCGCAGGTCGGCGCGGGTGTACGGCCGCTGCGGGGTCCCGTTCGCCTGCAGCCGCCCGTACCCCTGCCACATGGCGCGCATGTAGTCGTCCAGCGTCAGCTTGTAGCGCTCCCGCAGGGTCAGGTCGAGCGCGAGGCCGATGGCGGCGCCCCACGTGTAGTACGAGATGAACGTGTTCGGCTGGTTGACCAGGTCGATCGAGACCGCGGCATCCGCGAACGGCGCGTACTCGCTCATCTCCACCGCGCTGCGGAAGCGGCGGCCCGGCAGGTTGACGACCGCGTTCACCGTGCCGCCCACCGCCCCGGCGTAGTCGTCCAGCGACATGATCCCGGCGCGGCGCACGATCAGCGGCGTGTAGTACTGCGTGAAGCCTTCGCCGAACCAGAGGTTGCCGGACATGTCGGCGCGCTCGAACGCGAACGGCTCGATGGCCCGGTCCCGGATCCGCTCCATGTTCCACGAGTGGAAGAACTCATGGGCCACGGTGCCGATGTTGCGCGCCGCCGCGTCCCGCAGCGAGCGGGTCCCCGTGATGAGCGTCGAGTTGCGGTGCTCCATCCCGTCGCCGAAGACCCACGGCAGGTAGTCGACCAGGAACGTGTAGTTGCCGTAATCGTACGGCGCGAGCTCGCCGAAGACCGCCTCCTCCTCGCGCACGACCTTCTGCACCCACTCGGTGTAGGCCGCCGCCTCCTGCGGCGTGCCGAGGTGGTGCAGCGCCAGCCGCATCGTATACTTCCCGCCCGGCCCCGCCTTCCACTCGTGCACGTCGTAGGCCGACAGCTCCGTGGGCGAGTCCATGAAGTACTGCAGGTGCGGCGCGGTGAACGTATTCTCCTGACACTCGCTCATCCCCGGCGGGTTGCACGCCGGCACGAGCTGCGTCGCGATCTTCCAGCCGGGACGCGGGTGGAACGTCACGCGGATCGGCCGGTTCTCCAGCCCGCGCGCGAACATGAACGCCGCCGGCATGTTGAAGTGCGCGTGGGTGGAGTCGATGCCCGCGTACGTGCCGTCGGCGTGGTCGCCGAAGACCGTGTAGGCGATGCTGACCGTGCCGTCGTGCCCCGCCACGTCCCATTCGTACGGCGAGGGGCGCGTGGTCGCGAGCTTCCGGCCACGGGAGTCCGTCGCGGAGACGTCGTACACGTTCTTGGCGAACTCGTGCAGCGCATACCGCCCGGGCGAGGACCGCGCCATGAGCGCCTCGAGCGGCCGTCCGGGCGCGAGCCCGCGGAACGTCACCGTGATGCGCGCCTCGTGGTGGACGGCGTTCGGGAAGGCGACGTCGTACGTCACCGGCGCGGCCGCGCCGCGCGCCGGCGTCTGCTGGGCCCCGGCCACCGCCGGGGCGAGCGACGCGGCCGCCACGACGGCCAGGGCGGCAACCTTCATGCAGTTTCCTCGGTGCGTGAGCGACAATTGACCCGGGCCGGCACACCGTGGCCGGCGCGAACATGCTACAGGGGCCGGCGGCCGCCCGACAGGGGCGGTGCCGGCCGAAACGGCTCCATGCGACGATTCCTGACGACGCTCCTGCCGCTCCTCTGGATCGGCTGCTCCCCGCCGGACCGGCCGCCGGCGCGGCGGGCGGTGGCCGCGCCGCCCGACACCGGCGGCGCGTTCGTCCTGCTGCGCGGCACCGACACGCTGGTCACGGAGCGCTACTCGCGCTCGCCCGGCCGGCTCGAGGGGCAGCTCCGCCTGGCCGACGGCCGGCTCTGGGCCTACCGCGCCGAGATCGATCCCGCGCAGCTCGTCACCCGCATCGACCAGCACCGGACCGGGCGGGGCGCCGCCCCGCTCGACGCCAGCGCCGTCCTCGGCGGCGACAGCATCCTCCGGACGCTCCGCCTCGGCGCCGCGCCGCCCGGCGTGCAGCGCGACACGGTGCCGCCCGGCAGCGTCGCCTATGTGCTGCCCTCCGCCGCCCTCGCCGAGCAGGTGCTGCGGCGCGCTCGCGCGCTCGGCGGCGACAGCGCGCAGATCCCCGTGGCCGCGCTCGGGCCGAGCGGCGTCGTGCGCGAGCGGGTGCGCGTGCTCTGGCTCCCCGGGGACTCGGCGCGCATCTCCGTCTCCGGCAACGAGGTCTGGCTCGCGGTCGACTCGGCGGGGCGGATCCTCGGCGCACGCAACCCGAACCTGGACCTGCGGTTGGAGCGCGTCGGCGGCGGGTGAGGCGGGGACGCCTGCGATGTTGGCTGGTCCTCGGATCGGCGCCGGCGGGGACGCGGAAGCCGGGGGCGCGCCGCGGTCGCGCCGGCGCGCCCCCGTCGCTCAGCCGAACAGCTCTCCGCGGAGCACGGTGACGGCCTGGCCGCCGAGGAGCACCCGCTCGCCGCGGACCTGGACCCGCACCACGCCGCCGCGGGGCGACGCCTGGTAGGCCAGGAAGTCCGGCTTGCCGAGCCGTCCTTCCCAGTACGGCCCCAGCGCCACGTGCGCCGAGCCGGTGACCGGGTCCTCCGCCACGCCGGCGCGCGGCGCGAAGAAGCGGGAGACGAAGTCGTACGGCGGCGTCGCGGCCCGCGCGGTCACGATCACGCCGCGCGCCTTCACCTGCTCGAGCCGCCCGATGTCCGGGCGCAGGGAGCGGACGACGTCCTCGGAGGCCACCTCCACGAGGTAGTCGAACTGGTTTCGGCCGACGAAGTGGGTGTCGGCGCCGAGCGCCTCGAGCAGCCCCTCCGGCGGCTCGGCCGGCTCGACCCGCTTGGCCGGGAAGTCGAGCCGGATCCACTCGCCGTCCCGGTCCGCCGTGAGCACGCCGCTGCGCGTGTGGAAGACGGCCTGCTCGCCCTCCGGGAGGTGGCCCTCCTCCCACAGCACGTGCGCGCTGGCCAGCGTCGCATGGCCGCACAGGTCCACCTCGACCGCCGGCGTGAACCAGCGCAGGTCGAACGCATCCCCATGGCGGTGCAGGAACGCCGTCTCCGAGAGGTTCATCTCGCGCGCGACCGCCTGCATCCACTCCGCCTCGCGCGGCTCCGGCAGCACGCACACCGCGGCGGGATTGCCGCGGAACGGCTCCGCCGTGAACGCGTCGACCTGCGTGATCCGCAGTGCCATCTACGCCTCCCCTCCCGCCGCCTCGTCCTGCGCGCGCCGGCCGGCCATCTCGCGGTCCATGAGGAGCAGCGCGGTCCGGTTGTCGCCGACCATCTCGAGCTGCGCGACGATGTCCGCGGCCGTCTTCTCCTCCTCGACCTGCTCCGTCACGAACCACTGCAGCGCCACCTGCGTCGGGTAGTCGCTCTCCTGCGCGGCCAGCGCATACAGGCGATGGATCATGGCCGTCACTTCCCGCTCGTGGGCGAGCGCCTGGCGGAAGATCTCGAGCGGCGAGGCGAAGCGCGTCGGCGGCGCCTCGATCGCGTGCAGCACCACCCGCCCGCCGCGGTCGTTCACGTAGTCGAACAGCTTCATGGCGTGCGTGACCTCTTCCCTCGCCTGTCCCCGCATCCAGCTCGCGAAGCCGAGCAGGCTCTCCGCCTCGAAGTGCGCGGACATGGCCAGGTAGATGTAGGCCGAGTAGAACTCGTTCTTGATCTGCTCGTTGATCGCGTCCTGCACGGGCTGGTTGATCCCGCTCATGGTCGCCTCCGTTCCGGGTCGCCGCCGATCGAGTGTGCGCGGGCTGCGTTCGTGTGCCGCAATGTACGCCGCGGCGGAGCGGGCGTCACGGCTCCGTGCGGCGCGCCCCCTCGACCTTCCCGCCGCTTCGGGGTATTGTCCAGCCGGTTCGAGTGCCGGCGCGGCCGGCCGAAGGGAGGAGTCATGCTCACGTTCACGAACACCGCCCGGGAGCGCGTCCTGGGCTTCATGAAGGACTTCTACGCCGAGACCGCCGCGCTGCGCGTCGGCACCGGCGCCGGCGGCAGCCCCCTCGCCCCGTCCTACGAGCTGTCGCTCGTCGAGAGCGACGACACCGAGGCCGGCGACGTCGTCTTCGACGCCGGCGACTTCCTCGTCTACATCGACGCGGCGACGGCGCCCGGCATCGAGGGCGCGGTCGTCGACTTCGTCGGAAGCACGTTCGAGGTGCGGCCGGCCACGGCCGCGGTGTCGGACGTCCCGGATGGCGATCTCGCCGAGCGCGTCCGGCGCGTCATCGCGGAGCGGATCAACCCGGCGGTCGCGGCGCACGGCGGGAAGATCACGCTGCTCGGCGTCGAGGACGCCGTCGCCCACGTGCAGATGAGCGGCGGCTGCCAGGGATGCGGCCTCGCGGCCGTCACCCTGCGGCAGGGGGTCGAGCGGATGATCCGGGAGGCGGTGCCGGAGATCGTCGCGGTGCGGGACTCCACGGACCACGCCGGCGGGCGGAAGCCGTTCTTCTCGCGGCGGCCGGGGTGATGCGGCGGGCGGGGCCGGCCCCGCGCCGGCGCGGCGCGGACCGCGGCGGGCGCGCCGAAACCAGGTTCACCGGATCCGGAACAGCCGAACGGAGTTCGCGTGCTCGTATGAAACCCCGTCCGGACGGCGGCGTACGGATTGCAGGCACCTATCCGCGGTGCCCGTGAGCCGAAAGGGGATCCATGAGCGACACGAACGAGAGCGGCCCGAAGCGCGATCCGATCGCCGAGCTGCAGGCCCGCGTCGAGGCGGCGCTGGAGGAGCTGCGGCCGAAGGTGAAGCGCGCCTTCGACGAGCTGGAGGAGAAGGTCGACTCCGCCATCCGGGATGTCCGGCCGCGGGTCGATGCCCGTGTGCGCGAGGTGCAGCCCAGGGTCGACCGCTTCATGGAGGAGATGTTCCCGCGGATGGACTCGATGCTCCAGCGCGTGGAGTCCCGGATCGAGGCGCTGCGCCGCGACCTGGAGGAGCGCGCCGCGCGCGCGGCGCGCAGGAGCGAGGAGCGCGCCGAGCCGGCCGAGCCCGCCGGGCCGCCACCTCAACTGCCGCCCCCGCCGGAGGCGGGGCAGGAGCCGCCGGGACCGACGGAAGTGCCGTAGGCCCCCACGGCGCCTACGGCGCTGCGAGGCAACAGCCGAGGTCCGCGTGCACCGCGCACGCGGACCTCGGTTCGTTCCGTTCCATGGGCGCGGCCGCGCGCGCTCCCCGCGCGCCGCGTGCGCGCGAACCTCGAAATCGGCCGTGCGCTGGAGTGGCCGCAATCCGGCGGTGCGCCGGCGCAGCCGTTCGTCGCCTCAGGGCTCGGTGCGCGGCCGGCCGCGCACCCGGCGCAGCACCCACACCAGCCCCCACACGAGCACGGCGAGGAGCAGCAGCTTGAACGCGAGCGCCGCGACGAATGCCACCATCGCGCCGAGCCAGCCGAGCAACATCTTTCCGATCAGGACCGTCAGGATCGCCAGGATCCCGCCGCCCGCCACCCGCATCGCCATCTGCATCGTCCGCCTCCGTACCCGGTTGGGGCCTCACTCGGCCGGTTTCTCCTGGAGCCACCGCCACGCCCGCCACAGCAGGTAGCCCAGCAGCACGAGCGGTCCGACCCGGAACAGCAGGAACAGGCCGACGCCGACCGCCATGAAGGCCACCCGGATCGCGATCAGCGCGACCACGGCGATCACGAACCACGTGATTAGCTTGCTCAGGGTCGAGCTCCCGTCCTCACCGGTCATTGCTCCCTCCAGGGATTGATCGAATGTCCGGGAGTCCTTACGCTAGAGCACACGCCTGAGATTCAAGCCGCCGCCGACGCCGCGCGAGTCCGCCTCGCTCGGGCCGGCCCGGCGGTGTCACAGAACTGAGGCGCGAGGCGTTCGGTATCTTTGGGATGCAGCCCCAGGATGCCGTCTCGGCATGCCGTATCGGATGCCGTGCGGGATGCCGGCCGCCGGGCTCAGGCCGCACGTGAGCCAGGGGGTCCCCGACGCGCCGAAGGGTCCCAGTCCACCGTCCGACTCCTGGTCGGGCGAAATCACGAAATGCAGCGCCGTGCCTGCGGGCGCGGCTTCGCCGGGTTGATCACATCGTTTTGCGGTCGTTTTCACCCCGTGGCCGGCGTTCCAGCAGCCTGCCCGGCAACGCCTTATTGTGCGCGCGCGCCCAAGTACGTGAGCGTGTGCGTCGTGTGAGGCGTAGGCCGGCCACGTCTCTTTTGCTGGGCATCACGGATTGTCCACTTCGGCGGCAGGAGGACGAATGATCGGCTTGACCAGGCGGTGCGCGCTCGGGGCGCTCGCTCTCGTGCTCACCCTCTCCGGCGGGGCGCGGGCCCAGTCCGCCGGGAGCGTGCGGGGGACCGTCACGGATGCCGTGACGCGGCGCCCGCTGGCGGGGGCCCAGGTCTACATCGTGGGAACGCGCCTCGGCGCGCTGACGGACGAGCGGGGCGTCTACACCATCGGCAGCGTGCCGATCGGCAGCCACGCGGTGCGGGTGGAGATGCTCGGGTTCCGGACGGTGGACAAGCCGGTGACGGTGGCGGCCGACCAGCCGGCGATGGCGGACTTCGAGCTGGGGCAGGCGGCGATCGCGCTGGACCAGGTGGTGGTGACGGGGACGGCGGGGGCGACGACGAAGCGGGCGGTCGGCAACACGGTCGCCTCGATCAAGGCGGCGGAGATCACGCAGTCGGCGCCGACGTCGAACGTGCAGCAGCTGCTGTCGGCGCGGACGCCGGGCGTGACGATCATGTCGAACGCGGGGACTGTGGGCTCGAGCTCGCGGATCCGCGTGCGCGGGGCGGGCTCGATCAACGCGGGGACGCAGCCGGTCGTCTACGTCGACGGCGTGCGCATCGTCTCGAACACCGACGGCGGCTTCGACGTGGCGGGCGGGATCGTGCAGGGGACGAGCCCGCTGGACGCGATCAACCCGGAGGACATCGAGTCGATCGAGCTGATCAAGGGTCCGGCGGCCGCGACGCTCTACGGCGCGGAGGCGGCGAACGGCGTGATCCAGATCATCACGAAGAAGGGGCGGGGCACCGGCGGCGGGATCCACTGGAACCTGTCGGTGGACCGGGGGAACATCGACTGGACGCTGCCGCAGCCGACGAATTACACGCTGTGCGGCGCGTACCACGTGAAGGATGCGGCGTCGAACTACCCGGGGTGCGCGGGCCAGTCGCCGACCACGCTGATCACGCAGACCCCTCTTACCAGCGCACCAGCCCGGTCCGCCGATGATCTGGAGACGGGCCGGAGCTGGATCCGGACGGGGCAGACGACGAACGTGAACCTCTCGGCGCAGGGCGGCGGCTCGAACTACAACTATTACCTGTCGGCCGAGACGAACAACGAGACGGGCGTCTTCTACAACAACTACAACCGGCGCCAGTCGGGGCGGGCGAACTTCGGCTTCGTGCCGAACGAGCGGCTGAACTTCAATGTCAGCGTCGGCTACGCGCGCCAGCACATCCAGCTCCCGTTGAACGACAACGCATCGAACGGCATCCTGCGGAACTCGTGGCGCGGCCAGCCGGGCGCGAACGCGCCGTGGCGGGCGGGGTACCGCGGGCTCTCCCCGGACATCGGGAACACGTTCAACAACCAGACGTACGTCGAGCGCACGACGATCGGGCTGACGACGAACTACAACCCGTTCTCGATCTGGTCGAACCGGCTGACGCTGGGGCTCGACAAGGCCGACCGCAACAACTTCGAGCTGTTCCTGATCGACCAGACGGGGAAGGCGCCGTTCGGCGGCGAGCAGGCCCTCGGCGCGCTCTACAACCTGCTCCCGTCCGATCACGTCTGGACGATCGACTACTCCAGCACGCTCACCAACAAGCTCACCGCGCAGCTCAACAACGCGTTTTCCGTGGGGATGCAGTACAACCGCAAGGAGTACAAGAACACCCGCGCGGATGGGATCGGCTTCGTCTCGGACAAGGTGAACCTGATCAGCACGGCGGCCACGACGCGGGCGCGCGACAGCCTCTCGACGCAGAGTTCGCTGGGCTTCTACGCACAGGACCAGGTCGGGGTGAAGGAGCGCCTGTACCTGACGGGCGCGGTCCGAATCGACAACAACTCGGCGTTCGGCGAGCAGGTGAACCTCGTCGTCTACCCGAAGGCGTCGGTCTCCTACATCCTCTCCGAGGAGCCGTGGTTCCACCTCCCGGCCGTGGACGAGCTGAAGGTGCGAGCGGCGTGGGGCCGCGCGGGGCGGGCGCCCGCGCCGTTCTCCGCGGACCGGACGTTCGCCGGGCGCGTGGCGTCGGTGCCTCAGCCGTCCGGCGGCGACCTGAGCCAGAACCAGGTCGAGCCGCAGGCGTACGGGAACCCGGACCTGAAGGCGGAGACGGGCGACGAGATCGAGACCGGCTTCGAGGCGTCGCTCCTCAAGAACCGGCTGGGCGTGGACTTCACGTTCTACTACCAGCGCACGAAGGACGCGCTGATGGCGATCCCGGATCCCCGCTCCGCGGGCTTCACGGCGACGCACCTGATCAACATCGGCGAGATCAAGAACCGTGGCCTGGAGCTGCAGCTCAACGCGACGCCGGTCTACACCCGGGCACTGCGCTGGGACGCGACGATCAGCGCGTCGACGAACAAGAACAAGCTCGTCAGCTTCGGCACGGGGCAGACGTCGATCGACTTCGGCGCGTTCGCCACGACGCAGCGCTTCATCGAGGGGTACCCGCTGGGCGGCTACTGGTACCAGGACGTGAAGCGGGACGCCAGCGGCCAGCCGACGTTCACGCGTGACTCGAGGGGTCGGCCGGTGGTCACCGTGGACCCGGCGTACCACTTCGTGGGCCCGCAGATCCCGACCCGCCAGGTCGGGCTGACAAACACGTTCACGGTGCTCGGCAACGTTCGGTTCTTCTCGCACTTCGACTACCAGGGCGGCCACTACATGTGGTGCGCGATCTGCTCGGTGCGCACCCGTCTCGACCACAACACCGAGGCGATCAACCAGCCGCTGAACACCTTCGCGGACACGCTCAACTACGCCGTGCTGAACAGCCTTCAGACGAAGACGTGGATCACGCCCGCGGACTTCATCAAGCTGCGCGAGCTGTCCGTCACCTACACCGTTCCGCAGAAGTACACGCAGCGGGTTCGCGCCGGGTCGGCGAGCATCACGCTGGCGGGGCGCAACCTCTGGATGTGGACGAAGTACGAGGGCGTGGCCGGGAAGGGGAAGAGCGATCCGGAGGTCAGCTTCTACAGCACCCCGCAGTCGGCGCTCAATGGCGGCGATTTCAACCTGGCGGACTACGACGCGGTGCCGATGCTCCGGCGCCTCGTCGCCACCGTCCGGCTCTCGTTCTGAGCGGGAGGCGCGAACATCATGCGTGAGGGGAGAACCATGAACCGACTCTTCGGGACCCGCGCGGGCGCGGTCCTGGCGTTCGCCGCCGCGCTCCTGTCCGCCCGGTGCGGCGTCGGCGACAAGCTGCTGAAGGCCGAGAACCCGGCGGCGATCAACGAGAGCGACCTGGCGGACGAGAAGCTCATCACCGTGCTGGTGAACAGCGCGGTGGGCGAGCTGCAGCAGACGTACGCCGACCCGTTCATCTGGCGTGGCAGCATGCTGACGGACGAGCAGGTGACGGGGATCAACTGGGAGCAGACGGCCCGGCTGAATCAGCGCATCGTCAAGTACGACGACGGCGAGGCGGACTTCATGTTCCGCAACCTGCAGCGCTTCCGCGCGGTGGCGGACAGCGGCGCGTCGATCGTCCGGGGTCTGACGAAGACGCCGACCTCCGACATCCGACTGGCCAAGCTGCTGGCCTATGCGGGCTATGGGTACGAGCTGATGGCCGAGGCGCTGTGCAGTGCGAACATCAGCACGGGCGGCCAGCTCGGGGACAAGATCTATACGCCGGACGAGCTGTCGGGGATGGCGATCACGCGGCTGGCCGAGGCGCTGCAGATCGCCACGGCCTCGACGGCGTCGGACGCCAAGGACGTGGCGAACCTGGCGCGCGTCGGCCTGGCGCGCGCGAACCTGCAGATCGGGAAGATGGACGAGGTGAAGAAGTTCGCCGCGCAGGTGCCGGCGAGCTTCACGTGGTGGGTCTCGTACTCGAACAACTCGACGCGCGAGCAGAACGTGATGTACGACCGCACACACGGCGCGAACCGGGCGCTGGGCGTGGCGCCGCACTTCCTGTACGGCCCGTTCGGCACGCAGCCGCAGACGAACCAGACGGACCCGCGCATCCAGTACACGCCGAACTGGGGGAGGGGGCACAACGGGCTTACGCCCCTCTACACGCCGTGGGCGCCGTGGTCGTACTCGACGTACAACGGCCAGACGCAGTCCAGCGGCGGCAAGCCGGCCGACTTCGCCTACGACACCGACATCAAGCTCGCGTCGGGGCTCGAGGCGGCGCACGACTTCGCCGAGGCGGACGGCCCGACGGCCGCGACGCTGACGTTCGTGAACGCGCGCCGCACGGTGGGGAGCCAGACCCCCGTGGCGCTGACCGGCGCCGCGCTGATGGCCGAGCTGCGCGAGCAGCGCGGCCGCGACCTCTACCTCGGCGGCTTCCGGCTCGGCGACACCCGGCGCTGGAAGAAGCTGAACCAGGTCGACCTGTTCCCGACCGGCCAGCACGTCAACGCGACGTGGGGCAGCTACTCCACGGGCGAGTGCTTCCCGATCCCGCTGGAGGAGTACAACAGCAACCCGAACCTTCCGAAGCCGACGAGCTGAGGCGGTCGGCTGATGGAGAGGTGCCCGGCGGCTACGGTCGTCAGGACACGCAGGCGGCGCGGGGGCGAACGCTCCCGCGCCGCGCTGCGCTCAGTCGGCGGTTTCTTCCGTGGCCGTCCCGTGCTCCCGCTTGCAGAGCTTGACGAGCATTGAAACGGTGCGTAGGAGCAGGATCCGGCCGTCTCGAATGCTCTCCGACGGAATTGCGGCGAGCCGATGGAGCAGGTCAAGGATCGAGGCACACTCCGTCGCTGGCCGGAGCGGGATCCGGTAGAAGCGAACCTTCTCCTTCGGGCTGAACTCGCCGGCGCCTTCTGCGATGTTCAATGGGATCGACGTGGCGGCGCGGTGGAGCTGGTCGGCGAGATGGCGGCGTTGTCGTGGGAGGCCGACGATGAGGTTCTCCGCCAAAACGACGAAATCCGCCGCGAGATGATAGACGTGGAGGCGCTCATGGTTGAACTGGTTCATGGTCGAGCCTCGGATCGGGTACGGGTACGATCTCGGATCAGGAGAATCGGCTGTGGCGCGGGGCCGTGGAATGGCGTCAGGGGACAGCGCGGCGATTGAATCGTGGAGCCGTATACGATCTGACTGTTCGAAGTAGTTGGAAGACACCGATCCGGCGAGGCCATCATGCAAATTCGCGCCGTGGCGCATTCGCTTCATCCTGCCCCTACCCGTACCCGTACCCGTACCCGGCTTCTTTGCCTTCCGGCGCTGCTCCTGATCCTGCCCCTCCCCCTCCGGGCGCAGGAGCGCCCGGACTCCTCCCGCCCGAAGTGGGACGTGACGCTCGCCCGCGGCAAGACGCGGGAGATCGATTTCACCACCACGGAGGGGACCTGGATGGCGGTGGACGCCTCGCCGGACGGGCGGTGGATCGTGTTCGACCTGCTCGGGCACATCTACCGGATGCCGGCGGCGGGGGGGACGGCGGAGGCGCTGACGCAGAACAGCGGGGTGGCGCTGAACTACCAGCCGCGCTACTCGCCGGATGGGAAGACGATCGCGTTCATCTCGGACCGGCGGGGGCAGGACAACCTGTGGCTCATGGACGCGGACGGCTCGAACCCGCGGCCGGTGTTCACGGACAACCTGTACCGCGCGTCGGCGCCGGCGTGGACGCCCGACGGGCAGTGGATCGTGGTGCAGCGGGAGTACGTCGGGCCGCAGCGGCGGGAGGGCGGTGAGGGGATCTGGATGTACCACCGCGACGGCGGCGACGGCGTCAAGCTGGTCGAGAGCGCGAACGCGGGTGCGCCGTCGGTGAGCGGGGATGGCCGGTACGTATACTTCGAGACGTCGTCGGGGGACCGGAACGCGCTGCACGGCGACTTCGGCGTGCAGCGGCTGGACCGGCGCACGGGCGAGGTCATCGACATCACGGCGGGGACGGGTGGGACCGTGGCGGCGAACCGCGTCTCGAGCGGCGGCGCGTACGCGCCGGAGGTCTCGCCGGACGGGAAGTGGCTGGCGTTCGGGCGGCAGATCGGGGACGGCACGATCGAGTTCAAGGGGAAGCGCTTCGGGCCGCGGACGGCGCTGTGGCTGCGCAACCTCGATTCGGGGGAGGAGCGGCTGCTGCTGGACCCGATCGGGGTGGCGGCGGAGAGCGGCGAGAAGAGCCTGGGCACGCTGCCGCGCTACCACTGGGCGGCGGACGGGCGCACGATCGTGATCCACGCGCGGGGGCAGATCCAGCGGGTGGACGTGGCGACGGGGGCGGCGACGACGGTCCCGTTCCAGGCGCGGGTGCACCGGACGATCTCCGAGATGGCGTACGCGCCGTTCCGCATCGAGGACGGTCCGTTCCAGTCGAAGTTCATCCGCTGGCAGACGGCCTCGCCGGATGGCCGGCGGCTGGCGTTCCAGGCGGTGGGGCGGGTGTGGCTGATGGACCTGCCGTCGGGGACGCCGCGGAGGCTGACGGGGACGTGGGGCCCGGGGCTGCAGGAGTACGGGCCGGCGTGGTCGCCGGACGGGAAGTGGATCGCGTTCACGACGTGGGACGACACGGCGCGCGGGCAGGTCTGGAAGGTGGCGGCCGGGGGCGGCCGGCCGGTGCGGCTCACGACGGCGGCGGGGGAATACGTGCACCCGGCGTGGAGCCCGGACGGCCGGGAGCTCGTCGTCGCCCGAGGCGAAGGGGAGACGGCGGCGGGGCGGACGCTGGCGGCGGACTCGTGGTGGGACATCGTGCGGCTCCCGGCCGCGGGGGGTGAGGCGAAGGCGGTGGCGCGGATGGCGCTGCCGGCGGGCTCGAGCCCGTCGACGATGGCGCGGCGGCCGATCGTCTCGCCGTCGTGGGGGCCGGAGCGGCGGATCTTCTTCCCGCAGATCGTGAGCAAGGGGCGCAACCAGACGGAGACGGTGCTGGTCTCGGTGAACGCGGACGGGCTGGACCGGCGCGAGCACCTCTCGTTCCCGTACGCGGACGAGGTCGTCGTCTCGCCGGACGGGCGCTGGGCGGCGTACGAGGAGGGAGACAACGTCTACCTCGCGCCGGTGCCGTGGGAGGGCGCGGGGAAGGAGCCTGTGGAGGTGAACCACCACAAGGGGCTGCTCCCGGTGAAGGCGCTCACGCTCGCGGGCGGGCTGTTCCCGCGCTGGCACGACTCGACGACGATCGAGATGGGGAGCGGGCCGTTCTACATCGCCTACCGGCTGGGGGCGGCGAAGGCGGACTCGCTGCCGATCCGGCTGACCGTGCCGCGGCCGCAGCCGAAGGGGAAGGTCGCGCTGACGAACGCGCGGATCGTGACGCTGAAGGGGGACGAGGTCATCGAGAAGGGGACGGTGCTGGTGGACGGGGCGCGCATCGCCTGCGTCGGGACGTGCGACACGGCGGGCGCGACCGTCGTGGATGCGACCGGGAAGACGATCATCCCCGGCTTCGTCGACATGCACGCGCACCACTACCGGGAGCACCGGGGGTACCGGCCGCTGCGGGACTACGAGGTCGCCATCTACCTGGCGTACGGGGTGACGACGAACCTGGACGTCTCGATGTGGTCTGAGAACATCTTCCCGACGGCGGAGCTGATCGAGGCGGGGGAGATGATCGGGCCGCGCACGTTCTCGACGGGCGACCCGCTCTACCGCGGCGACGCCGCGCGGCAGAACGACCTGAGCAGCTACGAGGTGACCGACCACAACGTGGCGCGGCTGCAGTCGTGGGGCGCCGTGTCGATGAAGCAGTACATGCAGCCGCGGCGCGATCAGCGGCAGTGGGTGAGCGACGTGGCCCGGAAGCGCGGGCTCATGGTCACGGCCGAGGGCGGCAGCCTGCTCTACGACCTCTCCATGATCATGGACGGGCAGACCGGGTGGGAGCACCCGATCGGCCAGGTGCCGCTCTACGCCGACGCGACGAAGTTCTTCGGGCTGGCCGGCGCGCACTACTCGCCGACGCTGGTCGTGGCGGGGCCGGGACCGTGGAACATCGAGTACTGGTTCGCCGCGAGCGACGTCTGGAAGGACCCGAAGCAGCGGCGGTGGCTGCCGTGGCGCATGCTGGACGCGCACCTGCGCCGGCGGATGCTGCGGCCGGAGACGGACTACTCCTGGCCGCTGCTGGCGCAGGGCGTGGCCGACGTCATCGCGAACGGCGGATACGGCGCGCTGGGCGGCCACGGCGAGCACCACGGGATGAACATCCAGTGGGAGCTGTGGATGGAGGCGTCGGCGTCGGGGCCGCTGGGCGCGCTGCGGATCGCGTCGCTGCACGGCGCGCACATGCTGGGCGTGGACAAGGACATCGGCTCGATCGAGGCGGGGAAGCTGGCGGACCTGCAGGTGCTGGATGCGAACCCGCTGGAGGACATCCACAACTCGCAGAAGATCCGCTACGTCATGAAGGGCGGCGTGCTGTACGAGGCGGACACGCTGGACGAGGTGTGGCCGGAGAAGAAGCCGTTCGGGCCGTACTACTGGGTGAACAACGACGCGCTGCAGGCGAACACGAAGTCGGTGGACGTGAAGGCGGCGGTGAGCGTGAAGGAGTAGGTCCGGCGGCGGGGGGCGGCTCGGGCGCCGCTACGCATCTCGATCGCGAGCCCGAGCCGGATCTATGTCCGGCGCGGCGCCGAGGCCGCCGAACGGAGGCGTGTCGCACGGAGACACGGCGCTCTACGGAGAGCCACGGGGCACCGGGCAGCGGAGAGGATTTCGCGGGGCCGGCGAACGGCGGTCTC
>DASTKT010000034.1:0-11369 GCA_035715725.1 Longimicrobiales bacterium
CTGCGGTTTCTGGCCTGTTGCGCCGGGGCCCGCCGCGTACCGGCGCTCCCCGGCGCTCCCCGGCGCTCCCCGGCGCTCCCCGGCGCGAAGCCGCCACGCGCCGGGGGCCGGCGAGGCGGGTGGCGGATTCGGTGCGGTATACGAACACGTTCCGCCAGCGGCGTTCGGCACCGAGGTGCGCGTGGCGGCTTCTGTGCACCTGGCGCACACAAAACGCCAACCGTGCCGCGACCGCTCGCGCCTGGCGGATTGCGTTCGGCGGCGCGGTTCGGCCGCATGGCCCGACCTCGGCGCTCGCCCGCATGGCTCGGCCTCGGGGCTCGGCCTCGGGGCTCGGCCGCCGGGCTCGGCCGCCGGGCTCGGCCGCATGGCTCGGCCGCATGGCTCGGCCGCATGGCTCGGCCGGCGTGTGGCGGGCCGGCGCCGGATTGCCGTCAACCCCGCACGCGTATGCGCCTCCCGACGTCCTTGCGGCCTTCCCGGCAATTATATTGATACCGCTGGCGAATTCGGCGCGAGCGGCCGACGACGAGGCGACGTCCGGCTCGCGACGCGGCCCGTGTCCGGCAACCCGTCCGAGGCGCCGCGAGCCGGCTCCGCCCCCGCCGCGGCGCGAATCCGGCGGCGGTATCGTGCCGCCCAATTCCGCTCCCACGACCTGCCCGAGCCACGTCCCGTCCTGCGACCGAATCGAAAGCGGCGAAAGGCCGGAACCGTTGCCGTGAACCCCGCACGCACCGCGCTCGCAGGAGACGCTTGCGGAGATCACGGCAATAATCGCCGTAGGGGCCGCAAGGACCTCCGGCGGTGTACATGCGTGCGGACTTGACGGCAATCCGGCGGCCGTCGCGGCGTGAATTCGCCAGCGGTATCAATAATCGCCGGGAAGGCCGCACGCGTCTCCGCGACGCCGGCGCGTGCGGCGTTCACGGCAACCGGGTCGCAACCCGTGCCCGCCTGGATGCCGCGAGCCCAGACAGCCCGGTGAACTCCAGGAAACCACCGGTTTCTGGCCGGTTGCGCCACGCCCCGGCGCGCACCCCCGCTCACGCAGAGGCGCGGAGCCGCGGCGGGGTGGAGTCCGTGTGCCTCGGGTACGCGGCGGAAGGAGCCGGCCGACGCTCCGGGGCGTCCGCTGTGTTTCACGACAGGAACGCCCCCGGCGGGGCGTCGGCCGCGGGGCGCGCCTCCATCCCCCACCATATCTCCCCCGCCCGGCGAGCCTCCGGGCCCCCGTGCCGCCGTGTGCCCGCCTTCCGTTCCCCAGCCCGAAGCGACGACCCCGGCGCCGGCCGCGACGATCGCCGCGCTCCCACGACACGACTGCGTTGCGCCCGGTAACCTCGGCCGGGCCGGCCGGTCCGCGGCCCGGTCCGTCCGGTGGCCCCTACCGTCTGGCGCGTCCCGCGCTTTCGGTATATATTCGGGTCACGTCGGCACCGTCCTGACACGCGCCGGCGCGGCTGGCGGCCGTGAGCCCGATCCGGCCCGGCCGCCACCTCCTGGCGTCGGGGCGCCGCGGGTGCGCGTCAGCGACCGGCCATTCCGTCATCCGTCCTCCCGCGGCATACGCCCCGCTCATGCCCGGGGAGGGCTCTACCTGCGCGAGGACCGGCCTCGCGCGCTCCTTCCACTCCATTGCGGAGAAACCGATGAAAGCGATCACCCCGTACCTGAACTTCGATGGGAACTGCCGCGAGGCGATGACGTTCTACCAGCGGTGCCTGGGTGGTGAGCTCCACGTGATGACGTTCGGCGAGGGTGAGTTCGAGTCGCCGCCGGAGGCGAAGGAGCGGTTGATCCATGCGCGGCTGCAGCGGGGCGATCTCATGTTGATGGCCTCCGACACGATGCCGGGGATGCCGTACAAGCAGGGGAACGACGTCTGGCTGAGCCTCGAGTGCGAGAGCGACGACGAGGTCGGCTCGCTGTACGCCGCGCTCTCCGCCGGCGGCCAGGAGATCATGGCGCCGCATGACGCGTTCTGGGGCGCGCGCTTCGCGATGTTCACCGACCGCTTCGGGATGAACTGGATGTTGAACCACGAGCGGGTGCGGGCGGGATAGCACCGCGCCCGAGCGGCCTGCGGGCGCTCGCGCCGGGGTTCGCGGCGGCTGAACGGTCGAGGGCTCACGCGAAGCCGCGGGGCGTGCCCGGGCGGTCGAAACGGTCGGGGCATGTGAAAAGGCGCCCGGTGGGAAGAAACCCACCGGGCGCCGTCCGTTCCGGGAGCCGTTCCAATCTCGATCTCAGCGCCGCAGGCGCGGATCACGACCTCGAGCCCGATCACGAGTCCGAGCCCGCGCCCGCGCCCGGGCCGGGAACGGACCGTGCGCCCGCTACGCCCCCTCCGCCACGCGCGCCGCGAACAGATCGAGCGTGCCCGCCCAGCCATCCGGCGCGTCCACGGCCCCCCGCATCGAGTCGGCGCCGGCGCCGTGCCGGGCGAAGTAGCGATGCTCGAGGTCGACCCGCGTGCTCCCATCCGCCAGCGGCGTGAAGCGCACGTCCACCTCGCTCGACTTCGCGAGATCGGGCTCGAATTGCCAGCTCGTCGTGATCTGCCACGCCATGACGAAACGTCGCGGCGGCTCCCACACGAGCACCGAGCCCCAATCGCAGTCCGTGCCGTCGACCTGCTCGGTGTAGCAGCGACCCCCCACGCTCGGCTCGATGATGATGCGCTTCATCGGCGACTTCCCGATGTGATGCGAGCGCGGCCACCAGCTGTCGATGTCGTCCGTGAACACGCGGAACGCCTGCTCCGCGCTCGCCTTCACCGTGACGCTCTTCCGCACCGGGACATCCGCCACGTCCGTCGCTTCCTTCACCGTCGTCGTCACCGTCTCCTCCCCGTTGATGATTGCTCCACCCTCTCCTTGAAGGCCTGGAGCGCCTGCGTCCAGAACTCGTCGAAGTACTCGCGCAGAGAGTCGAACCCCGCGGGGTCCAGCCGGTAGAGCCGGCGGGTCCCCGCCGGCTCGTCGACCACCAGCCCCGCATCCTTCAGCACGCGAAGGTGCTGCGAGACCGCCGGCCGGCTGATCGGAAACGCCCGCGCGAGCTCCCCCACGGCCATCGGCCCGGCACGGAGCCGGGTGACGATGGCCCGTCGCGTCGCGTCCCCGAGCGCGTCGAGCTGGGCCTCTTGGTAAGTAGTCACTTACGGTAAGTAAATGCTTACGAATGCCGGCGTCAAGGGGCGCGTGAACGTGGCGCGGCGACGCGGCCCGCGGCGGCCCGTGGCGGCCCGTGGCCGGCCCGGGGGATCCCCGCCGTGGCAGGGCGCGCCCGGGTGCGGCCGGAAACGCTCGACGGAAACGCGGGGATTGGCCGTCGGCCAGCCGGCACCCCCCGCCCGCCGCGGCCGGGTCCCGGCGGTATCGGTCGCGAGTGCGCTCGAGAAAACGGGGGACCGGCAGCCCGCCGGTCCCCCGTACCACCTCCCCACCCGACCCCCTCACCGCTTCGTCGTATCCTGCTTGACCGTGTCCTTCGGCGCGCCCTGGATGGTATCCGTCGTCGTCGTCTTGACGATCGTGTCGGTGGTCGGCACGACCTGGCCGCTCATGGTGTCCTGGCCGGTCATGGTCGTCGTGTCCGCGGAGACGTTGGCGTCCCCTCCCTCCTTCTTGCACGCCCCTAGAGCCATCACGAGCGCCAGCGCCATCGCCGTCACGAAATGCGTTCTCATGTCTCTCTCCCCCCCGGGTGAAGGCGGCCGACATCGGGTCGGCCCACCGGGGGGTGGGGCATGGGCAACCCGCGTGCCGGGGTGTCAGGCGCCGTGAAACGCGAGCCCGCTCGACGATGCCCACCCGGCACGCGCTCCATGCGGCGCGGGGTCTCACGCCCGGTGGAGCGCGCGCACCCGGTCGATGGTGTCGGCGTCGGCTGCGGTCTTGTCGGGGCGGTAGCGCTTGACGCGGGCGAAGCGGAGCGCGAGGCCACCGGAGTAGCGCGGGCTGGCCTGCACGCCCTCGAACGCGACCTCGACCACGAGCTCGGGGCGCACGTGCACGATGTGCCCTTCCCTGCCGAGCTCCCGCGCCAGCAGCTCGCGGGTCTGCCGCTCGAGGAGGCGATCGGTGAGGCCCTTGAACGTCTTGCCGGGCATGACGAACGCGCCGCTCTCCGGGTCGCGGGCTCCGAGGTGCAGGTAGCCGGCGACGAGCGCGGCCTCCTCGCGGCCGGCGTACCGGATGCACGCCGCCAGCGCCGCGATCTTCTCCCTGCGCGCCGGCGTCTCTCCCACGCGCCTGGAGGTTGGAACCACCTCGTCGAGCAGCATTTCGCCCTTCCGTGGGAAGCCGGGAGGACGGGACCGCGCCCGCGAGCGGAGTGGGGGAGTGGACGAGTGGGGGAGTGGACGAGTGGACGAGTGGACGAGTGGACGAGTGGACGAGTGAGAGTGGGAGAGTGGGAGAGTGGGAGAGTGGGAGAGTGGGAGAGTGGGGGATTGCAGTGTCACCCACTCCTCCGCTCCCCCACTCCCCCACTCGATCAGGTAACGGGCTTCCGGCTGAGCACGCGCCCGTACCGCCCGGTGAACCTGCCGTCGTCCACGGCCACGCCGCCGTTCACGAGGATGTACTGCATCCCCTCGGCGAGCTGGTGCGGCTTCTCGTAGGTGGCTTTGTCGCGCACGCGGCTCGGGTCGAAGACCAGGATGTCGGCCTTCATCCCGGGGCGGATCCAACCGCGGTCGTCGAGGTGGAAGACGGCCGCCGGGAGGCTCGTCATGCTGCGCACGGCCCACGGCAGGTCGATCACGTGCTCCTCTTCCACGTACTTGCGGATCTTGCGCGGGAACGCGCCGTAGAAGCGCGGGTGCGGTACGCCGTCGTCCATGGCGACGAGGCCGCCGTCGGTGCACGTCATCGTCCACGGCTGGCGCATGAACGTGGCGATGTCGTGCTCGCTCATGTTGAAGGAGACGAGCCCCGCGTCGCCCTTCTTGAGCAGCTCCATGGCCAGGTCGATCGGGTCCGTGTTGCGCTCGCGGGCCACCTGGCCGAGCGTCTTCCCCTCGATGGAGTGGTCGGGCTCGTAGTCGCTGAACTGGAGGCGGTCGGCGCCGCCGCGGCGCTCGAGGTTGACGAGCATGTCGGCGCGCATGCGCGCGCGCTCGGTCGCATCGCCGATGCGGCGGACGAGCGCGGTGTCGCCGCCGACCTGCGCCCAGCGCGGCACGAGCGCGCCGGTGATGCCGGTACCGGACGCTTCGTACGGGTACTGGTCGGCGTAGACCTGGATCCCCTGCTCGCGCGCCTGCTCGATGCGCTGCACGATGTGGTCGGAGAGCCCCCAGACGTGCGGCCCGAGCGCCTTGATGTGCGTCACGACGCCGGGGAGCTTGGCCTCCCGGGAGACCGTGATGACCTCGTCGACGGCGGCCACCAGCCCGACCGTGTAGTCCGACTCGTCGCGGATGTGGCTCGTGTACACGCCGCCGAACTCGGAGGCGACCTTGGCCAGCTCGACGATCTCCGCCGTCTTCGAGTAGCTCGACGGCGCGTAGTACGGCCCGTCCGAGAGGCCGAACGCGCCGGCCTGCATCCCCTGCCGCACGAGCGAGCGCATGCGGTCCAGCTCCGCGGCCGACGGGTCGCGGTCGCTCATGCCGAGCACCGCGCCGCGCACGCTGCCGTGCGGCACCATGAGCGCCACGTTCACGCCGAGCGGGTTCTTCTCCAGCGCGGCGCGCTGCTTCACCAGGTCGACGGGGCCGCCGCCGTCCGGGTTCGCGAAGATCGTCGTGAGCCCCTGCGCCAGGAGCGGCTGCCCCTGCGCCAGCGCCGGCTTGGCCAGCCCCGGACCGGCGTGCGAGTGCACGTCGATGAAGCCCGGCGTGACGTACAGCCCCTTCGCGTCGATGACGCGCTTCGCGGTCGCGCCGCTCAGGTCACCGACGGCGGCGATGCGGTCCCCGGTCACGCCGACATCGGCGTAGAACCACGGGTTGCCGCTGCCGTCGAGCACGCGGCCGCCGCGGATCAGCACGTCGTACGCGGCGGGCGTAGCGGGCTTCGGCGCGGCGCCGCGGGGTCCGGCGCTCTGGGCGGCCGCCGGGACCGCCGCCGCCAGCAGGCACAGCGCGGCAAGGACCTTCCTCATTCCGGTCTCCTGGGTGGAGGGTTTGGATCCGTCGGCGCTCACGGGCCAGCCGCCGGTCGGGCCTCGGACGCTTCGGTCGTGTCGTGGAATGGCGGGGGTTGGTGATTTTCGCGGCAATGTAGCGCCCGCCGCGCGGGGCGTCGAGACGCGGCGCCGCCGACGACGCGAATGCAGGCGAACATCCGCGGCCTTGGCACCGGCGCTCTGTCGCAAGATATTCGGCGCACGCCCTCAACGGAGGATTCGATGTCGAACGCACGCCGCATTCTCACGACCGCGCTCGCGTTCGCCGCGCTGCTCGCGCCGGCCGCGGCCCGGGCGCAGATCAAGCACGCGCCGCCCGCGTACCCGGAGACGCGCGCCGTGGATCACGTCGACGACTACTTCGGGACGACGGTCGCCGATCCCTACCGCTGGATGGAGGACCTGAACTCGGCCGACGTCGCCGCGTGGGTGCGCGCCGAGAACGCCGTCTCCGAGAGCCACCTCTCCGCGCTGCCGATGCGCGCCTGGTTCAAGGACCGCATCACCGCGCTCTGGAACTACCCGAAGGTCACGGTCCCCACGCGCCGGGCGGGGCGCCTCTTCTACAGCCGCAACAGCGGGCTCCAGCGGCAGAGCGTGGTGTACACGCGTGCGACGCCGACCGCGCCCGAGCGCGTGGTCATCGACCCCAACACCTTCTCCGCGGACGGCCGCCTCGCGCTCGCCGGCTTCTCCCCGGCCCCCGACGGCAAGCACTTCGTCTACGGCATCTCCGAGGGCGGCGCCGACTGGCGCACGCTCTACGTGCGCGAGCTCGAAACCGGCCGCCAGCTCCCGGACACCGTGCGCTGGCTCAAGGGCGGCGGCATGAGCTGGACGAAGGACGGCGCCGGCTTCTACTACTCGCGATTCCCGACGCCCGAGCCCGGCAAGCAGCTCCAGAACGCGATCCGCGACGAGAAGATCTACTACCACCGCCTCGGCACGCCGCAGTCCGCGGACGTCCTGATCTACGAGCGCCCCGACCAGCCGGACTGGTTCGTCGGCGGCGCCGTGACCGACGACGGGCGCTACCTCTTCGTCTACGTGAACCGCGGCACCGAGACGCAGAACCGGCTCTACCTCGCCGAGCTCGGCGACCCGCTGCATCCGAAGGTCGACGCGAGGGTCCGGCCGCTCTTCGACGAGGGCGACGCGTCGTACTCGCCGATCGGCAACGTCGGCAGCACGATCTACATGCAGACCGACCGCGGCGCGCCGAACCAGAAGATCGTCGCCTTCGACCTCGCCACCCCGGAGCAGTGGCGCACGATCGTGCCCGAGCGGCCGGCACCGATCGCCGACGTCGCGCTCATGAAGGGGCGCCTCGCGGTCCAGTACCTCGAGGACGTGAAGGCCCGCGTCCGGCTCTACGACCTGGGTGGCAAGGAGCTGGGCGAGATCGCACTCCCCGGGATCGGCACCGTCCAGGGGATGAGCGCGCGCCCCGACCTGCCCGACCTCTACTACGCCTTCACCTCGCCGCTCTATCCGACGACGGTCTTCCACTACGACCCCGCCACCGGCAAGAGCAGCGCGTTCGAGGCGCCGGAGCTCGCCTCCTTCGACCCGAGCCGCTACGAGACGCGCGAGGTCTTCGCGACGTCGAAGGACGGCACGCGCGTCCCGCTCTTCATCACCCTGAAGAAGGGGCTGGCGCTGGACGGCTCCAACCCCGCCATGATCTACGGCTACGGCGGCTTCGACATCAGCACGACGCCGAGCTTCCGCCCCGACGTCGTCGCCTGGCTCGAGCGGGGTGGGATCTGGGCCACCGCCAGCATGCGCGGCGGGGGCGAGTACGGCGAGGCGTGGCACCGCGCGGGGATGTTCGAGAGGAAGCAGAACGTCTTCGACGACTTCATCGCCGCCGCCGAGTACCTCGTGAAGGAGCGCTACACCGCGCCCTCGAGGCTCGCGATGATGGGCGGCTCCAACGGCGGGCTCCTCGTCGGCGCCGTCGAGGAGCAGCGCCCCGACCTCTTCGCCGTCGCGCTCCCCGCCGTCGGCGTCATGGACATGCTGCGCTACCACCTGTTCACCGGCGGCGGCGCGTGGGCCACCGAGTATGGCTCCTCCGCCGACTCGACCCAGTTCCGCTACCTCGTGAAGTACTCGCCGGTGCACAACGTGAAGCCGGGCGTCTGCTACCCCGCCACGCTCGTCACGACCGCCGACCACGACGACCGCGTCGTGCCGAGCCACTCGTTCAAGTTCACGGCGACGATGCAGGCGGCCCAGTCGAAGGTTCCGGGATGCGACCGCCCGATCCTCATCCGCGTGGAGACCGAGGGCTCGCACGGCTACCGCCCGACCGACAAGCGCATCGCCGAGCTGGCCGACGAGTGGGCGTTCACCGCCGCGAACGTGGGGATGAGGCCGTAGCGCCCCTTGAAGGGCGCGGGCCCCTCGACCGGCCCGCGCCCGTCCCCGCGCAAGCAGTTCCCGCGTGCGCTTGCGCGCCCGCTTGCGCGCCCGGCCGTTCGCCGGAGGGGGCGAGCGGGGGAGTGGAGGAGTGGGGGAAATGGAAGTCGCCCACTCCCCCGCTCTTCCACTCTCCCCCTCCGATGCCGAGCCGGGCGCGCAAGCGCAAGCGCAAGCGGATGGTCTCCGGGCGGCCTCAGTTGCCCTTCCGCTCGAACCGGATGTTCCTCACCCTCCCCGCCTCCACCGTGAACGCGCGCGGTGCGCCGCCGTCGCGCACGAAATGCAGCGTGAGCATCCCGGCCTTGAACGTGTCCGGACCGGTCGGCTCGAGCGGGGTGACCGGCGTGATCGGGCGCTTCAGCGTCAGCTGGCGGCCGTCGGAGGCGACGCGGTACGTCGCGTCCAGCTCCGGGCTGTAGTAGTCCCCGGCGAACGCGGCGAGGTCGGCGGGCGCGGGCGCCGCGGCCGCGTCCGGCGCGGCCTTGGCGGGCGCCGCCTTCGCCGCGGGCGGCGCGCCCATCTGCGAGCCGAGGTAGACCTCCGCGACCTTCTGGGCGAGGCCGCCGGGCTGGATGGCGCCCAGGTTGCACTGCAGCGCCACGGTGAAGTGCTGGTCCGGGAAGCGCATCAGCTCGGCCTTGTAGCCCATCATCGAGCCGCCGTGCTCGGTGACGCGCAGCCCGCGGTAGGAGGTGATGTTGTTCGCGAACGCGTACATGAGCGTGTCGCCGTTCGCGAGCACGCCGCGCGTGTGGATCAGCTTCTGGAGCGCCTCGCCGCCGACCGTGTGCGTGTAGTAGTTGTCGTCCCACTTCCGCAGGTCGTCCATCGTGGTGTAGAGCCCGCCGGCGCCGATCTTGTCGAAGTTCTGGACGTAGCTGATGCGGAAGCCGCCCTTGTCGTCCTTCTCGTAGCTCATCGCGCGCCACTTCATGATGTGGCCGGGGTCGTCGTGGAAGTGCGTGTGCGTCATCCCGAGCGGCTGGAAGAGCAGCTCGTCCGCCGCGTCGCGCAGCGACTTCCCCGTCACCCGCTCGACGATCTGCCCGAGCAGCCAGTACCCCGAGTTGCTGTAGAGGTAGTCGGTGCCCGGCTTGAAGTTCAGCTCCTTCTGCCGGGCGATGAGCGCGAGCGCGTCCTCGTCCGTCAGCACGTCCTCCAGCCGCAGCCCGCCCAGCTCCATGAGCGTGTACATGTCCCGCAGGCCGCTCGTGTGGTGGATCAGGTTGCGGATCGTGATCGGCGTGCCGTAGTCCGGCAGCTCCGGGATGTATCTCCGCACGTCGTCGTCCAGCGACAGCTTCCCCTGCAGCGACAGCATCGCCACCGTGGCCGCCGTGAACTGCTTCGACACCGACCCCACGTAGTAGACGAGCTTCGGCGAGTTCGGGATGTCGTAGTCGAGGTTCGCCATCCCGTAGCCGCGCTCGTAGATGAAGCGGCCGTCCCGCAGCACGCCCAGCACGCACCCCGGCGACGTCGGCTTGTCGTACTCCGCGAAGATGCGGTCGACCCGCGGGTTCGCGGGGAAGGACTGCGCCAGCGCCGGCGCCGCGCCGGCCAGGAGCGTAGCGATAACCGCGAGCGGCGCCGCGGCGCGCAAGCGGGAATATCGACGGGTCATCTCAACCTCCGAAGGAAGGATGCGCGGGCGATACGTTATCGGTTTTCCCGCTTGCGCTTGCGCGCCCGCGCCCGGCGCTTCTGCCGAGTGGGCGAGCGGATGAGCGGGAGAGTGGGTGAGACGACGATCACCCCCTCCGCCGAACAGCCGGGCGCGCAAGCGGGCGCGCAAGCGCAAGCGGGAACTGCTTTAGTGATTCATCCTACCCGTACCCATACCCGGTCTTTCTCATAGAACGGACCGGGTACGGGTAGGGGTACGGGCATAGGAACGTGGCAAAGCGACTCACGTCTTGATGTTCGGATTCCCGGTGCGCTCCACCACCGGGAGCGCGAAGCAGGTCGTGTTGCCGTACGGCACGCCGGTGTGGTCCACGGCGTTCGGGTGGATCGAGCCGGGCTCGCCACGGAACGGGATGTTCCACTTCGTGCCGCGGAAGCGCAGGTGGTCGTTCAGGCGGTGGCCGCCCTCGAGGAAGAGCTCGCGGCGGCGCTCCTCGATGACCTGCGCGATGACCTGGTCCTGCGTCTCGGCGCCCGCCGCGTCGTAGGCCGGGATGTTCGCCGCGGTGTGGAACGCGTTGATGATCTTGCGCGCCGTCGCCAGGTCACCGGTGCGGGCCGACGCCTCCGCGATGAAGAGCTGCGCCTCCTTGTACGAGGCGAGCAGGAGCGGGTTGGAGCGCGCCGTGAACTTGTCCGCCGGGAAGTAGTGCGGCGTGGCGTTGTCGAAGCCGAGGCGCCCACTGGTCGTGATCTTGACGCGCGGGTCGGGGACGCCGCCCCAGGTCAGGCCGCGGTAGTTCGGCGCGACCGAGGCGTGCCGGCCCTGCGAGCAGGTGATGTACTCGCAGATCGCGTTGTAGCGCCGCGGATCCGACTCGTCGCGCGTCACGTTCTTGACGTAGCCGGGCGGCACCTTCGACGCGTCCGCGATGCTCCCGGCGAAGTCGCCGAGGTCGAGGCGCACCCGCGCCCGGCCGACCAGCGCCATGTTCACGATGTCGGCGGAGCTGGCCTGCGTCCCGAGGGTGATGGCGTCGGTGAAGCGGGCCTCCGCCACCTTGAGCACGTCCTTCGGCTGCATGAGCGGGCCGCCGTCCAGCGCCATCTCGCAGAAGCCCTCGCCCAGCGCCACGAGCGCGAAGCCGCCGAACGCGCGCACCGTCGCCTTCAGC
>DASTKT010000035.1:0-15041 GCA_035715725.1 Longimicrobiales bacterium
GGCTCCAGGGAGGTGGCCGCCGCGGACCCGTCGGGCTCGCCGGCGGCGCCGCCGGGTGGCGCCGCGGGCGTGGCGGCGGCCATCGCGGACCCCGTCGGGCTGCTCGGGCGGCTGTTCGACCGCGTGGGGCCGCCCTATCCGGAGCGGGCGAGCCTGGAAGCGATCTACGACAGCGCCCGGGCGCTGTGGCCGATCCAATCGCTGGGTCCCGCGCGGCGGGGCGAGGCGGCGTACGTGGCCGGCGTGGCGGCCGCGGGGCTGGGCGAGCCCGCGCAGTGCGTGCGCTGGGTCAGCCGCGCACTGACGCTGAAGCCCGACAGCCGGGGGTATCGCGTGATGCTCGACAACTGCCGGAGCGGCGCCCCATGAGCGGCCTCGACCAGTCGAACATCTCCCTGCTCGTCTACGGGATGACGGACCAGGGACGGCAGCGGGGCGACAACCAGGACAGCTTCCTGGTGGCGGACCTCAGCGTCGAGCCGTCCGACGGCGGCCTGCTGCTGAACCCGGAGGCGGCGCCGGCCGACGGCGCCCGGCTGGGCACGTTCGCGCTCGGGCCGAAGGGCGCGCTCGTGCTGGTGGCGGACGGGATGGGCGGGGCGGTCGCGGGCGCGACGGCGTCCAGGCTGGCGACGTCGTGGATCTACTACGAGCTGGTCTCGAAGTGGACCGCAGACCACGACAACACGCCGCGGCAGTTCGCGTCGCGGCTGCGCGAGGCCGTGGAGGCCGCGAACCGGCGGATCCACGACGAAGCGACCCGTCGCCCCGAATGCCTCGGCATGGGGACCACGGCCACGGCGACCGGCATCCTGGACAACATCCTCTACCTCGCGCAGGTCGGTGACTCGCGGGCGTACCTCGTGCGCGGCGGGGAGGTGCACCAGCTCACGCGGGACCAGTCGATGGTGCAGGCGCTGGTGGAGGCGGGCGCGCTCACGGAGGAGGAGGCCGAGGGGAGCGCCTACCGCAACATGATCCTGCAGGCGCTGGGCACGGCCGAGAGCGTGCAGGTCGACCTCACCTACCAGGAGCTGCGCCGGGGGGACCTGGTGCTGCTCTGCTCCGACGGCCTCTCGCGCATGGTGCGCAAGGACGAGATCGCCTACGCGGTGTCGAACATCCCGGACCTTCCGTCCCTGTGCGAGGCGCTCATCGACCTGGCCAACTCCCGCGGCGGGCCCGACAACATCACGGTCGTCGTGGCGCGCGCGGAGGGAGCGGGGCTGGGCGATCCCGCGACCGGCGGGACCGTCGGCCGCAACGTCTACGTCCTCCCGGAGCCCTGAGCCGGCCCGCGCCTTCGGGCCGGTCCCATCCTCGTGACCGTCCGCATCCACGTCCTCACCGGAGCCAATGCCGGCTCGACCTCCGGGCTCGAATCCGGCTCGCTGCTCGTCGGGCGCCACCCGGAGTGCGCGCTGCGCTTCGACGCGTCGCTCGACCTCGAGGTCTCGGCTCGCCACGCGCTGATCCTGCTGCGCGACGGCGCATGCTGGGTCCGTGACCTGGGGAGCACGAACGGGACGTACGTGAACGGCGTGCGCGTGGCGGGGGAGGCACGGCTCGCGGATGGCGACCGCGTTGCCTTCGGCGGCGCGGCCGGGCCGACGGTGGAGGTGCGCCTCGACGGGCCGGCGGGGCCGGCCGGAGCGCGCAGTACCGGCGCCGGGACCGAAGCGGCGGAGCGGCTGCACGCCGAGGTCGCGCGGCGCACGCGTCGCCTCAAGCTGGTGAGCGTCGCCGCGGTCGTGGTGGCTGCCGCGGCGGTGGCGGCCGCGGTCTACGCGGGGCGGCGCGAGCGGGCGGGGTGGGAGCGGGAGCGGACGCAGCTGAACCTGCGGATCGACAGCCTGCTCGACGCGGGCGAGCGGACCGAGCGCGCGCTGGCGGGGCAGGTCGCGGACCTCGCGGCGGCGCTCAGGCAGAGCCGCGACCAGGTCGAGCGCTCGCGCGCCGCGCTGCGCTACGCGGAGGCCGGCGGGCACACGGACCGGGTGCCGGAGCTGCGGCGGCAGCTCCAGGCGGCCACGACGGCGCTCACCCGCCAGCAGCTCGCGGCCACGCTGGACTTCCGCGGGATCCAGGCGGAGAACCGCCGGGCGATCGCGCTCGTCTACGTCGAGCACGCGGACGGGACGATCGTCACCGGCACCGCGTTCGCCGTCCGGCCGGACGCCACGCTCGCCACGAACCGGCACGTCGTCTACGGCGCCGACGGCCGCACGCCGCCGCGCCGGATCGGCGTGCAGTTCTCGGACTCCGAGCAGGTGTGGCCGGCGCGGCTGCTCCCCGGCGACGCCGCCGCCGACCTCGCGCTCGTGAAGATCGACAACATCGAGGGCGATGTGCCGACGGTGCGCGGCCTGAATTTGCGGCCGGACACGCTCCAGGCGGGCGCGCCGGTGGCATCGATCGGCTTTCCGCTCGGGGGCGAGGCGCCGTGGGGAGCCGGCGCGCGGGGCGTTCGGGCGGCGCGCCCGCTGCTGACGGCGGGCGTGCTCAGCGCCGTGTCCGCGGACCGGCTCGAGGTGCAGGGGTACGGCGCGCCGGGCGCGAGCGGCAGCCCGATCTTCGATGCGACCGGCGCGGTGGTGGGGATCCTCTACGGCGGCCGGCACGACGCCGCGGGCCAGATGCTGCTGGCCGTACCGGCCTCCGCCCTGGCGGGGCGGCTCCCCGCGCGGTGAGGCGGACGCGGCTCAGGTCTTCGTGAGCTGCGTCAGGCGCTCCTTCGCCTCGGTCAGCGCGGGAAACTTCGTGTCGAGCATCCGGTAGAGCTCGATGGCCGCCTCCTTCTGGCCGCGATCCTCGGCCACGAGCGCCTTCGAGTAGAGCACCGCCGCCTCGGGCGGGATGTTGCGCCGGCTGCGCTCCTGGCGCTGCGCGGTGGGGAGCGGCGGCAGCTTCACGCCGCTCGTGATCTTCGATGCGAGCTGCACGACCAGGTCGTACATCTGCTCGCGCTTGGCCTGCACCTGCTGCGTCTTCAGCACCTCGCCCGTCTCCACGTCGACCACCCGCCCGTCCAGCCGGAAGTTGCCGTACAGGTCGACGAACACGCCCGTCACCACGTAGCGCGCGCCCACGAGCTTGCCGATCTTCGCGGCGGTCTGCGGGTCGACGCGCCCGGACGTGCCGAGGTTCTGCTCCTCGATCAGGTCCTTCAGCGCGCTGCGCTCGACGATGCGGAGCGCGCTGTTCTGGCCGAGCTCCGTCAGCAGCATCTGCTGCATGCCGACCTGGAGCGGCGCCAGGTCCTCCTTCCCCGGGCCGTACGAGCCGCCGTTCGTGAACGGGAAGACGGCGATGCCGGGGCGGGTGTCCGCGTCCTGCGCCCGTCCGGGCGTCGGCACGAGCAGCGCCGCGGTGACGAGCAGGAAAGCGAGTCTCCGCACGGTGGCCTCCTTTGGGTGATCGCGGGGACCGCGCCGGCGCGGCCCCGCCGGCGTCAGGGCTTCACGCTCCGCGGCGCCGGAGCCTCCACGCGCACCGCGGCCGTGGGCCGCGCGCCGGCCGTGGCGGCGCCGGCCGAGTAGCTCGGGATGTAGTCGTACACGTTGGCCTGCACCTTCACCGTCCGCGGCGCGACGCCCGACACAGTCGAGCGTACCGTCACGTACGCCGTGTAGGTTCCCGGATAGAACTGCGCGGTCGATACGACGATCCGGAGCGTGGCGGGCGTCGTGGAGCCGGAAAGCGCCGCGCCGACCCACCCGGTTGCCGTGCTGTCGTAGACGACCGGGTCGACGACGAGTCCGGTGAGCTCGCCGGCGCCGCCGTTCGTCACGGCGAGGTCGACGTAGTTCGGGTTCGGGTCGATGTCGACGTAGCCCGTGAAGGTCACGCTCGCGGCCGAGATCTGGATCGCGGGCGCGCTCACGCTCACGACCACGCTCGCGCTCTGGCCCTCACAGCTCGCCGTGATGGTTGCCCTGCCGGCCGCCCGGCCGGTCACGAGCCCGGCCGCGTCCACCGTCGCGACGGCCGTGTCGTCCGAGGACCACGTGACGGGTCTGCCGCTCAGCGGGTTGCCCGCCGCGTCACGCGGCGTCGCCACGAGCTGCACGCTGCCGCCCGCGGCGATGGATGGCTCGGCCGGCGAGAGCGTGATGGAGGCTACCGGCGGCGCCTGGACCACGACGCGCACGGGCGGGCTGGTCTTGCCCTCGACCGTCGCGATGATGGATGTGGCGCCCGGCGCGCGGCCCGTGACGCGGCCCTGCGCGTCCACGGACGCGACCTTCGGGTCGGACGCGGTCCAGCTCGCCGTCCGCACGAGGACGTAGCCGTTCGCGTCGCGCGCCGTCGCCGAGAGCTGGCCGACGGAGTCCACGAACAGGGTAAGCGACGTCGGGGCGACGTCCACCCGGGCGACCGCCGCCTTCACCACGACCTGAGTCGTCGCCTCGATCGAGCCGGAGCTCGCCACGACGCGTGCCGTGCCCTCCGCCAGCGCGCGCACGAGCCCGGCGCTCGACACCTCGACCACGGTCGGGTCCAGCGTGCGCCATTGCAGCACGCCGCCGGTCACGGTGTCCCCCGTGGCGAAGAGCGCGGCGCCCGCCAGGCGGAGCGTGTCTCCGAGCGACGTCAGCGTCTGCGATGCGCTCGGCACGCGCACCGCCGTCACCACGGGGGACAGCGCGATCTCGGCGGGCGAGGTTCTGCCCCGCTCGAGCGTGACGGTGCCCTGTCCGCGGAACAGCGCCTGCCCGGTCCAGAGCACGTCGACGGTGATGGCCACGGCCTCCGTCTCGCTGTCGATGCGGAGCGGGATGTCGAGCGCCAGCTCCGTCGTGCCGGCGCCGAGCGCGGGCGTCGTGTCGGCGAGCGCGCTCCCGTCGGAGCGGACGATGCGGAGATGCAGGTGGTCCGCCCGGGCGAACGCGTCGGTCGAGTTGCCCTGGGCCGCGCCCGTCGCGAACGCAATGGCGACGCGGGTCGCCCCGCCCGCCGGCGCAGGATCGACGAACAGGCCGTCGCCGCAGGACGCGGCCAGCAGCGCGGCGAGACCCGGCGCGGCGGCGCGGCGGAGGAAGCGGCGCGCGGCGAACAGCGCGGCGCTCACTCGGCACCTCCGAAGCGGAGGCCGAGGCCTAGGTCGATACCCGAGAAGCCGCTCTCCTGACCCTGGCGGACGATGAGGTGCCCGAAGCGGACGCGCGCCGAGGGCACGAGGCGCAGCCCGGCGGCGCCGAGCGGCCACTCGAGCGAGCTGCCCACGCCGACCGTGTAGCCCTGCTCCAGGCCGTCCGACCGGCGCGCCAGCCGGGCGTCGATCGTGGGTGCCAGGACGCCGCGGCCGACCGGCGCGCGCAGCCCCGCGCCGCCGAACGCCAGGTTCTCGTCGGGCGAGCGCTCCGCCGTCGCGCCGAGGAACAGCCCGCTGGCGCGGTGCAGTATGCCGCCGTAGACGATCGCGGCGCTCCCACCTCCGGCCGTGAAGGCGTACGAGCCGCGCGCCTGGATGCGGTCCCCGGGGCGGAACAGGTTCTGGCCGTTGATCTCGTCCTCGGCGTTGTGCTGGTAGAGGAGCTGGAGGCCGAGCTTACCGGAGGCACCGGCGGCGGCGTCCACCGCCAGCCGGAGCTGCAGCTCGTTCCCGGGCCGGAGCGCGAACGGCTGGTCCGCCAGGTAGTCGAACGACCGCCCGACCACGTACGCGGCGCTCGCGCCGACGCCGACGGCGCCGAGATTCCGGGCGATCGTGGTGCCGACGCCGAGAGCGCCGCCGCTCCCCCAGTGCGAGACGCGGAACGGCAGCAGGTCGGCCGCCACGGCGCCGGCCAGCTCGGCCTGCGCCAGGCTCAGCTCCGACGTGCCCGTCGGGAGGAGGGCGATGACACTCACGCTGGCGAGCTGCGGGACGACCACCGCCGAGAGCTGGAGCTGCGAGTCGGTGAGCCCCGAGATCGTCGCCTTCGACCCGTCGGCCTGCTCGAGCACGCCGCGGGCGTAGCTGCCGGACACGCTGAGCCAGACCGGCCCGGCGACCGGGCCTCGCGCCGCGAACGGCGCGCTGACCAGCGAGAGCGTGCGAATGCCGGCCGCCTCCGGCTGCGCGAAGCGGTACGCCTCGAGCGCGGCGCCGACGGCGGCGGTCCAGTGGTCCGCCTGCGCGGCTACCGGCCGTGGCGCGGCGAGCAGCGCGGCGAAGAGGGCGGGGAAGAGCGTGCGTCGCATCATGGGCGGCCTCACGGGCGCCGGATGATGATTCGCACGGTGGCGGGCTGTCCGAGCCCCTCCACCTGCGTGACCTCGGGACCGACATCCCGGACGCTGGGATCGGCCACCAGGCCGTCGAGCGGCGCCAGCAGGTCGATCGGCCCGGCGACGGCGGGACCGCCGAGGACCGGACCGCCGGCGACGACGCTGACGGCGGCGACCCGGCCCAGCTCCGCCGGCGTCGTGCGCATCGCCGTCGCCATCTCGGCCGCCTCGTCCCGCTTCGCGTCCGCGAGCTCGAAGCCGGGGTCCTGCGCGCGGGCCCGCCGGAAGTGCGCGGCCGCGGCCGCGAAGTCGCCGCGGTCCTCGGCCTCGAGGCCGCGGCCGAACTCCAGCAGCGCCTGCAGGTTCATGGTCGGCCGGGCCATGACCCGCTCCCGCTCCGCGACGGTCAGCTCGATGCCCATCGACTGGTAGAGGCCGAGCGCGATGCGCTTCTCGAGGTCGAACAGCCGCTGCACGGCGTCCTGGCCGCTCACCGGCGTGATGCCCTCGCCGCTCGCGCCGGCCACGGCCACCGCCGCGGCCTGCAGGCGGAGCAGCGCGGTATCTCCGTCGATCCGGCCCTGGACGACCCGGCCGGCCCGCAGCAGCCGCCCGGTCCGCGCCGCGGTCTGCGGATCGACGAGGCCGTTCTCGGCGAGCTTCATCTCGTCGACGAGCATCTGCACGCGCGCGCGCTCGAGCACGCGCAGCCTCGACGTCTGGGAGAGGTCGGTCACGAGCAGCTCGGCGAGGGCCCGGCCGAGCGGCTCGAGGGCCGGCGCATCGCCCGCGTACAGCAGCGGGAACACGGCCACGGTGCGCGGCTCGGGCGGCCCGCCCGCGGCGAGCGACTGCTCGCCCGCGAGCGCCGCGCGCACGGCCGCCTGCAGCTCGCGCCGCGCCAGGAGCGGCAGGCGGGCGCGGAGCCGCGAGCGCAGCGCGGAGGACGGGCGGGCCGTCGCCAGGTACTTCGTGTACAGCTCGCGCGCCGCGGCGAACCGGCCGAGATCCTCGTACGCCAGCCCGAGCTGGACGACGGCGGCGGCATCCGTCGGCCGGGCCACGGCCGCGCGCTCGAGCACCACCCGCGCCTTCTCGGGCTCGCCGCTCGCACGGTACGCCGCGCCGAGCGCGACGCGCGCGGAGATGCTCGACGTGTCGCGGGCCAGAGCCGCCTCCAGACGCGCGACGTCGCCCGGCGTCGGTGCCGCGGGCGGAGCGCCGGGCCCCGCGGCGCACGCGGCGAGGAGCGCGGCCGCCGCGCCCGTGAGGGCGGCGACCCGCGGGCGCGGGCTGGCCGGGCGGGCCGGCGGAGGCGCACCCGTGGGCGCGGCCCCGCCGCGGCGGGAAATCTCGGTCATCGAGTTGGACATCCGGAGGAGTTGGAGGCTAATTGCCCTGCGCGGGTCGAATCGTCGCCAGCTTCCAGCCGTCGGCGGACGCGAGGAACGTCGCCTCGAAGGACGGACGCTGGAGCTGCCGGCCCGTAGCCGGGTTGGTGAACGTCAGGATGATCGGGAAGAGCACGGTCGCCGTGCCGGCATTCACGTCCTCGGACTGGACGGTCACGAGCCGCGCCTCGAGGCTCTCGTTCTCCTTCGCCTCGAGGAACCGGCGCCATGCGCTGTCCTCGCCCGAGCGGATCCCCGGCCAGGCCCGCCGGAGCTGGCGGATGTCCCTGGCGTTGATCGCGGCGACGAACGCTTCCGCCGCGCGCCGCCCGGCCGCGACGAGCGTCTCCTTCGTCGCGGCCGCCGCGGCCGGGGCCGGGGGCGCCGGGCTGGCCGACGCCGATGCGTACGTGTCCGGCTTCGGCTGCGGCGGCACGGACGGCGCCGCCGCTTCCGGCGCCGGCGGGCGGGCCGGCGGTGCCGCAGCCTCGGCGACGCGCCGGAGCTCGGGCCTCCACGAGCGCTTCTCGCCGGCCCGCAGCGTGCCGCGCCAGGTGACGACCTCGTAGCCGCTGGCCCCTACCGAGACCGTGTGCCTGCCGGGCTCCAGCGACAGCGTACGCCCGGCCACCTCGGTCCCGTCCAGCATCACGACCGCGCCGGCGGGGAGCGCCCCCGTCACGCGCAGCTCGGCGCGCGCCGGCGGTGTGGCTGGCGGCGGGGACGCGGCCGGTTCGACGGCCGGCGTCGTCGGGCCGCTCGCCGCGGCGGCCTCATCGCCCGGCGCCGGGGCCGGGCTCGCCGCCGCCGACGTCGGCTCCACCGTGCTGGCCGCCTCCGCCGGCGCCACGCCCTGCACCGCGCTCGCCGCCGGCGGTCGTGGCACCGCGGGTGCGCGCCGGGCGCGGATGATGAAGGCGCCGGCGCCGATCGCCGCGAGGACCACGGCCGCGAGAGCGAGGCGGCGCCCACGTCCCCCGACCGGGGCGGGCCCGGGGGTCGCCGCCGGAGCGGGGGGCGCGGGCTCCGGCGCGGCGTGCGGCCCCGAGGGCGCGCCGGCGGCGAGCGTGTCCGAGGGAAGGGGCGTGAGCGTGCCACCGACGGTCGTGGCGAGCATCCCGGCCGGGGTCGGCGTCGCGAGCGGATACGGCGGCCCGGCCGCCGATGCCGGCGGCGTCGGCAGGACCGGCTGCGCGGTCGGCGTTGCCGCGGCGGGCGTCGGGGCGGACTGCGGAGGCGCGGCCGGGGTCCCCGTGACGGGCGGAGGCGCGGCCGCGGCGGTCGAGGCCGGCGGCGTGGCGACCGGGGCCGCCGCCGCGGCCATTGCACCCGGCGTCACGACGGGCGCCGCGGCGGGCGCGACCGCTGCCAGCAGCGCGTCCCTCAGCTCGACCGCCGTGCCGAACCGGTCGGCGGGCGCCCGGCCCAGCGCGCGGGCCACGATCTCGTCCAGCGCCTCCGGCACTTCGGCGACCCGGTCGCGGGGGCGGGGCGGCGGCTCCGTGAGGCGGCGCGTGAGCGCCGCCGCCGCGCCGCTCGGACTGCTGAACGTGCGCTCGCCCGTCAGCATCTCGTAGAGCACGCAGCCGAGGCTGTAGACGTCGCTGCGGCCGTCGAGCGCCTCGCCGATGAGCTGCTCCGGGCTCATGTACTCGAGCGTACCGACGACCATGCCGGTCTGTGTCAGGTTCTGGCCCGGCTCCTGGATCGCCTTGGCGATGCCGAAGTCGACGACCTTCACCACGGCGCGGCCGTCGCGGCCGTACGAGAGCAGGATGTTGTCGGGCTTCAGGTCGCGGTGGATGATGCTCAGCTCGTGGGCCGCGTTCAGCCCCGCGGCCACCTGCGCCGCGATCTCCACCGCCTCGGCCGGCGGCAGCCGGCGCCGCGATGCGAGCACGGCGGAGAGCGCCGTGCCCTCCACGTGCTCCATGGCGAGGTAGATGAGGCCTTCGTCGGTCTCGCCGAAATCGTAGACGGCGGCCACGTTCGCGTGGCTGATCCGGCCGGCGGTGGCGGCCTCGCGGGCGAAGCGGCCGATCGCGTCCTGGTCCCGCATGAGCGCGGGCCGCATGATCTTGATCGCGCAGGGGCGGCCGAGCTTGACGTGCTCCGCCATGTAGACCTGCCCCATCCCGCCTTCACCGAGCTTCCGCACGATGCGATAGCGCCCGGCGATGATCTGTCCGACGAGGTCGATGGTGCCGTAATCGGCCTTCAGGACGGAGCCGTCCTTCGGGCAGAAATTGATCCCGGCCTCGTATTCGGTGCCGCACTGCGGGCAGACCTTCCGCCCGGTGCCGCCCGTGCTCACGGCCGCCGCGGGCAACGGGCCGCCCGCCCAGGGCGGACCGCTCGGGGCGGGAGTGGGGGGGGTGGGCTGTTCGCTGGGCTGGTCGTGCTCCGCCATCCTGTCACCGTTCAGCGCGGATCACCCCGGGCCCGGCTCGGACCTGGCGTGCCGCAGCGTGGACGTCGGGAACGAATGCGGCGGCGATATCGAAGTCGCGTCTCGCCGCGTGCGGCCGAGGCCGCGAAAATTGGGGCGGGGGTGGACGGGCGGCGACGCCTTTCCCACGAGTTGGGACAGCCGCCAGGGAGCTCCGGGATCCCTGAACGCTACCCCCACGGCTCCGGCGGCGCAAGAGCGTCCCCGCGCCTTGCCGCGCGCTACCGCCATTCACTACTTTGCGCCGGCTGACCGACCATTCCGTCCGGCTCGGCCCCGCCCGCCGCGGGAGACCGCCGGCGAGCCCGGCCCCAGACCCTTATCGAATTCCGCTCCGGACGCGCAACCGCGTCCGAACCGTTCCGCGTGCACCCTCGGCTTCGCGTGGTCGCAGGGCCGTGCGCGCGGCGCACATCCTTCGCATCAGGAGGAGGCATGTCCCGTCGCCCGCTCGGCCTCGCGTTGTCATGGTGCCTGCTCGCCACGCCGCTCCATGCGCAGAACCTGCGGCAGAAGGTCTCCGACCTGTTCAAGTTCGGCAACTGCGGCGATCCGCTCTGCCTCGAGGTGAACGCCGCCGTCCACGGCCGCCATTTCATTCCCGCCGTGGTCCAGGGGCAGAACAACCTGCTCGCATTCCTGACGAACGCGATCGCCGTCAGCGCCGCCAACTTCCCCGTCGCGGCCACGAGCGGCGGCACGACCTTCACGTTCGAGGGCGGGCTGCCGGTGGCGACGTCGACCTCCGCTGGCCCGATCTTCGGCGAGCGCGCACCGACGCTCGGCCGTGGCCGGCTCCTGATCGGGGCCGGTCTCACCGGCCTGAACTACCGGACGATCCGCGGAGTTCCGCTCGACGGGCTGCTGCTCAACTTCACGCACCAGAACGTCGGCGACCCCGTCTACGGCAATCCGACCATCGAGGACGACATCTTCCAGGTCGCGACGAGCCTGGATGTCAGCCTGCTCGCCACCACGTTCGTCGCCACCTACGGGCTGCTGAACCGGGTCGACGTCGGCGTGGCGGTCCCGTTCGTCCACGCGTCCGTCAGCGGCCACAGCACCGGGCGCATCATCCCGGAGAGCGGGACCGAGGCGCATCGGCTCGGCACGCCGGACAACCCCAAGCTCGAGGAGACCACCTCCTCGGAAGGGTCCGCCAGCGGCGTCGGCGACGTCGCCGCGCGCGTCAAGGTCAACCTCGGACAGACGCCCCATTTCGGCGCCGCGCTCCTCGGCCAGGTGCGCTTCGCCACCGGCAACGAGGACGACTTCCTCGGTGCCGGCACCAACAACTTCTCCGGGCTCCTGGTCACGTCCGGCCGCTACGGCCCACTCTCGCCGCACCTCGACGTCGGCTACGCGAACGTGAAGAGCGACTTCGAGAACAGCGTGGCCCTCACCACCGTCGGCTTCGACCACCTCATGCTGCCCTGGCTCACCCTGGCGGTCGACGTCATCTCCCGCTGGCCGCTCGGCGCCTCGAAGCTGACGCTCCCGCCCGCCGTGACGATCACCACGCCGCTGCCGCACGTGGTCGAGCCGGGCAACATCCCCGAGCGCCGCGACAACACGCTCGACGGCGCGTTCGGCTTCAAGGTGTCGGCCGGCAACCGCCTCAACGTCGTCGCGAACACGCTCGTGCCCCTCAACCGTGGCGGCGTGCGTCCGAACATCGGCTGGACGCTCGGCCTGGAATACAACTTCTACCCGGCCGGCGTGAGCGCGACCGAGAAGGCGAGCCCGGGCGGAGCACATTGAGGGAACGGGCGGCGGGAGGCGGGGAATTGCGGCGGTAGCGGACGGGCCCGATCGACGGCACACGGGCCCCGGCCGGGCGCGGCCCGGGTACGCTTCGACGTGCCCGGGCCGCTCGCGTTCAGGCGTCCGGTCGCGCGGCGGGCCCGGCGAGCCGCTCGACCACCTCCAGAAGCCGGGCGAGCGCCACCGGCTTCGGAAGCACCTCGTCGACCCCGCTCCTCCGCGCCCGCTCCAGGTCCTCCGGGAAGACGTGCGACGTGACCGCGAGGATCGGCACCGTCGATGTGGCCGCGTGTCGCCGCAGCGCCTCGCCCAGCTGCCCGCCCGTCGGGAGGAGCACCGGGAAGCCGCACACGACGAGGTGCGGCTGCCGCTCCAGCGCCAGTCGCATCGCCTCCTCGCCGTTCCGCGCCTCGAGCACGTCGTAGCCCGCGTGGCGCAGAACCGTCGCGAAAATATCCCGCGCTTCGGGATGCGGCTCCACCAGGAGTACGGTGGTCTGCATTTGGGCTCGGCAGCGTGGTTGGATCGGCCCGGGGACCCGGCGACGCGAGCGCGCCGGGAGAGCCGTGGGAAAGGAAAGGAGAGAAAAGCAATATTCACTTGCGAAACTGTCACCGCCCCGGCCACTCCGCAAGGCTTTTCTCTGGTGTGGGGCAGGCGGCGGTGTCCGGGCTCGGCGTGCCGGCGGCGGCATGCGGGCGGGGCGCGCGGCCGAGGCGCGCGGCCGAGGTGCGCGGCCCGCGGCCTGGCATGATCCCGAGCGGATCGAGCCACGCCGGCGGCGCGGCGGGTGGCGGCCGGGCGCGGGGCCGCCAGCGGTTCCGTGGGCGCGGGGCTATTCGTCCTTGGACAGGATGCTCCACACGAGCGCGATCGCGCCGCCGGCGGCGAGCAGGAACGCGATCATGGCGAAGCCGGGGTAGCCGAAAACGCGGAACGGCGTCTCGACCCGCATGAGCATGGCCGCGCCGATGATGAGCGCGGCGAGGAGCAGGCCGACCGTGATCCGGTTGGCGATCTTCTGGAGGCCCTGGATGAGGCGGGTCTCCTCCAGCAGGCGGAGTCGCAGCTCGGGTCCTCGCTCGACGGCGTCCAGCACATGGTTCAGCCGGGCGGGGAGGCGCTGGAGGAAGTCGTTCATCTCGAGCGCGCTGGAGAGCACGTTCGAGGGCAAGGCAGTCCGCAGCAGGCGACGTCGCAGGACGGCGGCCGCATCGCGGCGGAGCGCGTCGTTGGGGTCGAAGGCCGGGTCGAGCGCCCTCCCGACGCGCTCGAGGCTCATCAGCGTGCGACCGAGCATGCCGAAGACGGGCTCCACTCGGAGGCCGGTCTCGGCGGCGCTCCGCGCGAGCGCCATGACGACGCGCCCGGCGGCCACGTCCTCGCCGGGCGTCGTGCGGTACTCGGCCACGAGCTCCGCGATGCGGCGGCGGAACGCCCGCTCGTCGAAGCGCTCGGTGGGCTCGCCCATGGCGATGGCGAGATCGGCGACCTCGTCGTCGCGTCCGTCCGCCAGCGCCAGCAGTTGGCGGAGCAGGCGATCCTGCATCCCGGACGGCATCGCGGCGACCATGCCGACGTCGAGCAGCGCGATTCGGCGGTCATCGGTGAGAAAGACGTTGCCCGGGTGCGGGTCCGCGTGGAAGAAGCCGTCCACCAGGATCTGCTCCAGGTACGCGCGGAACAGCTCGTTCGCCAGCGCGGGGCCGTCGATCTCCATGCGCGCCAGCGGGCTCAGGGCGGTGACCTTCTTCCCGTGGATGAACTCCATCGTAAGCACGCGCGACGTCGAGTAGTCCTCCAGCGGCCGAGGCACGACGATATGCTCGAAGCCGGTGAGGCTGGCGGCGAGCCGCTCGAGCTGCGTCGCCTCGAGCCGGTAGTCGAGCTCGCGCAGGATCGCCTTCCGGAACTCCTGCAGCATCCCGACGATGTCGTAGTCGAATGCCGCGTCGCTGTGTTTCTGCACGAACGACGCGATCTCCTCCATGGCCTCGAGGTCGTCTCGGACCCGCTCGCGGATGCCCGGGCGCTGCACCTTCACGGCGACCGTGCGGCCGTCCCCAAGCGTGGCGCGGTGCACCTGACCCAGCGACGCCGCCGCGACCGGCTCGGGGTCGAAGGTCGCGAACGCGCGAGAGATCCGAGCACCGAGCTCCGTCGAGACGATCTCCTCCACCCGCTCGAATGGAAATGGCTGAACGTCGTCCTGCAGGCGTTCGAGCGCACGCAGGTACGGCTCGGGAAGCAGATCGGCCCGCGTCGACAGCAACTGCCCCAGCTTGATGAACGTCGGGCCGAGCGACTCCAGGTCGTCGGCCAGCTCCCGCGCGTCCGCCTCCTGCGATGGAAGGTCCGCCGCGCCGCCCTCGACGGGCCGAAGCAGCGCGTCCTCCAGCCCCATCCGCTCGACCAGGTCTCGCCGCCCGTGCCGGATCAACAGCATGGCGATGTCTTTGTACCGCCCGAGGTGTGACGGATCGATCGCGATTGCCATCGCACCTTCCAGGTCGAAGCATGAACTTGCGGCCGCCGCCGTGCACGTGGCGAAACCCGTGCCGCCACGGCGGATACGAGACGGCGCGCGCCGCGCCTCGGCGGCCCTGGCCGCCTCGCTGGCCGCGACCGTCTTGCCGTTCGTAGCGGCCTCTACGGCAGTGGCCCCCGCGCCGTCAGTCTCCGCTTCGGCGGTCGTGGCCCCACTTGCCGGTCATGGCCGCCCTGCAGGGCGTAGCCGCCATGGGGTTCGTCCTCGCCATGGCGTTTGTCCCCGTTACACCGTGCCTGGGCGCCGCGCACCGGTTCGTCGCCAACGAGCACGAGGCTTGGGACGAACACCGGGGGCGTTTCGCTCCGCCGAGAACATCGGGCGCTGTCCGTGAGAATTGTTGGTGGCCGGTCCGACCATGGAGCTGCCCCGCCGGGATGGCGTTCTTCCCGGCATGCGCGTGGACCTCCTCTCCGACCCCCTCCAGCTCCTGGTCGACCACCGTGGCGTCGGCCCGCACCGCTGCCCCCACTGCGGCAGCGGTCCCCTCATCCGTTGGGGCGCGTTCTCCGGCCGCCAGCGCTGGCGCTGCAAACCGTGCCGTCGCACCTCCAGCGACCTCACCGGTACCGCCCTCGCCTACACCAAGCGCCTGCCCCTCTGGGGCGCCTTCGCCGGCTGCATGCTCGAGAGCCGCTCCTGCCGCGCCGCCGCGCGCCACCTCGGCATCCACAAG
>DASTKT010000036.1:0-11069 GCA_035715725.1 Longimicrobiales bacterium
CGCGCGCTCGACGCGCTCCCACCCGCGCTCCGGCGCACGTTCCGCATCGTCGAGCGCGACGAGCTCGACGCCCTCGGCAGCGACCCCGTCGCCCCCTTCGCGCTCGCCGCCGCCCCCGGCTTCGTCCTCGACTCCCGCGCCGACGGCCCGGTCCTCCGCCCCAACCCCGGCATGAGCCACGGTCACGACCCCGCGCTCCCCGACATGCACACCGGCTTCCTCGCCGCCGGCGCCGGGGTCCGCGCCGGCGCCGTCGCCCCGCTCCTCCCGCTCACCGCGGTCGCGCCCATCGCCGCCGCGCTCCTCGGCCTCGACTTCGACGCGCCCGACGGCGTGCTGTATCCGGGGCTGCTGGCGGGATAGCGCGCAGCGCCGGGGCGGCACCCGGAACCGGCGACGCGCCGGGAACCGGCCGACCGCGCGAGCGCACCGCGCCCGCGACCCCGCAACGCCCCGCCGTCGCGCCATCACGCCATCCCGCGTTACTATCCTGGCGTCCACCGCACAACGCCCACTCCGCCCCGAGCGCCATGGCTTCCGCGCCCGAGACCCTGGCCGCCGGCCCGCACCGGCCGCCCCGCTTCACCGCCGACGACGCGCTCCGCATCGCGCGCGACGTGTTCGGCGTCGTCGCCGTCGCCGCCGAGCCGCTCCCCAGCGAGCGCGACCAGAATTTCCGCCTCCGCGACGCCGCGGGCGGCGACCTGGTGCTGAAGCTCTCCCAGACGGGCGAGGATCCCGGGATCCTGGAGTGCCAGAACGCCATGCTCGAGCGGCTCGCCGCGGCCGGCGGGGAGTTCCGCTTCCCGCGCGCGCGGCGCGCGCTGAGCGGCCGCCTGATCGAGACCGTGACCGCGCCGGTGCGGCCGAGTGGGGGAGCGGGGGAGTGGACGAGTGGGGGAAACAGCGGCGCCGCTCTCGGCGCCGGCGCCGCCAGCGCCGCTTCACCCGCTCTCCCGCTCGCCCACTCTCCCACTCCGGCGGTTACACCCGCTCTTCCGCTCGCCCACTCTCCCACTCCGGTCCACCACGTCCGCCTCCTCGACTTCCTCCCCGGCATCCCGCTCGCCGAGCTGCGCCCGCACGCGCCGGCGCTCCTCGAGGACGTCGGCCGCATGCTCGGCGTCCTGGACCGCGCGCTCGCCGGCTTCGACCACCCCGCCGCGCACCGCGAGCTGCATTGGGACCTGTGCCGCGGAAGCGACGTCGTCCGCCGCCACCTCCCCGAGGTCGACGACGCCCGCCGCCGCGCGCTCGTCGAGCGCTCCCTCGCCCGCGTCGAGGAGCACCTCGCGCCGCTGCGGCCGCGGCTCCGCCGCGCCGTCGTCCACGGCGACGGCAACGACTGGAACGTCCTCGTCGCCCCGGGATCGGACCCGCTCGAGCCGGCACGCGCGGTCGGGATCGTCGACTTCGGCGACGTCGTCCACTCCTGGACCGCCGCGGAGCCCGCGATCGCGGCCGCGTACGCCATGATGGGGAAGCGCGACCCGCTCGCCGCCGCCGCTCACCTCGTCCGCGGCTACCACGCCGAGCACCCGCTCGAGGAGGCGGAGATCGAGGCGCTCTTCCCGCTGATCACGCTGCGGGTCTGCACGAGCGTCGTGCTCGCCGCGCACCAGCGCCGGCTGCGCCCCGAGAACACCTACCTCTCCGTCAGCGAGCGCGGCGCCTGGGCGCTCCTCGAGCAGCTCGCCGCCATCCACCCGCGCCTCGCGCACTACCTGCTGCGCGGCGCCTGCGGCGTCGAGCCGCACCCGCGCTCGAAGGAGGTCGTGGCGTGGCTGGAGGCGCAGGCGTCCGGGATCGGACCCGCTCCCCCGCTCCCCCCCTCCCCCACTCTGGTGTTCGATCTGTCCGTGGGGAGCCTCGAGACCGCCGGTCTGAGCGGCCGCGACGGCGCCCGCGCCTGGACCGATCTGCTCTTCGGCCAGATGCGCGACGCCGGCGCCACGCTCGGCCTCGGGCGCTGGGACGAGCCGCGGAGCTGGTACACGGAGCCCGCGTTCCGCGTCGACACGGACGATGGCCCCGAGTGGCGCACCGTCCACATCGGCGTCGACCTGTTCGCCACACCCGGCACGCCCGTCCTCGCGCCGCTCGACGGCGTCGTCCACGCGGTCCGCGACAACGCCGGCCGCCTCGACTACGGCCCGACCGTCGTGCTCCGCCACGACGCCGGCGGCGTCCCGTTCTTCACGCTCTACGGCCACCTCTCGCCGGAGTGCCTGGACGCGCTCGCGCCCGGGCAGGCCGTCGCCCGCGGCGAGCGCATCGGCGCCATCGGCGATTTCCCCGGGAACGGCGACTGGGCGCCGCACCTGCACCTCCAGCTCGTCCTCGACATGCTCGACCGCGACGGCGAGTTCCCCGGCGTCGCCCGGCCGAGCCAGCGCAACGTCTGGCGCTCGCTCTCCCCCGACCCGAACCTGCTGCTGCGCTTCCCCGAGCTGCGCCCGGCCTCCACTCCGACCGCGGACGAGCTCCTCTCCGTCCGCCGCGAGCGGATCGGCCCGAGCCTCAGCGTCTCGTACCGCCGCCCGCTCCACATCGTGCGCGGCTGGATGCAGCACCTCTACGACGACGCGGGGCGCGGCTACCTCGACTGCGTCAACAACGTCGCCCACGTCGGCCACTCGCACCCCCGGGTCGTGGACGCGCTCGCGCGCCAGGCCCGCGTGCTGAACACGAACACCCGCTACCTGCACGAGAGCCTGCTCCGCTACGCCGAGCGGCTGACCGCCACGCTCCCCGAGCCGCTCCGCGTCTGCTTCTTCGTCTGCTCCGGGAGCGAGGCCAACGAGCTGGCGCTCCGCCTGGCCCGCACGCACACCCGCCGAAGCGACGTCGTCGTCCTCGACGCCGCGTACCACGGCAATACGACGTCGCTCGTCGGCATCAGCCCCTACAAGTTCGACGGACCCGGCGGCGCCGGCCGCCCGCCGGGCACGCACGTCGTGCCGCTCCCCGACCCGTACCGCGGGCCGTACCGCGGCGAGGACGCCGGCCGCCGCTACGCCGAGCACGTCCTCCAGGCGACGCGGGACGCCGAGCGCGCCGGCCGCGGCGTCGCCGCCTTCTTCGCCGAGCCGCTCCCCGGCTGCGGCGGCCAGATCGTGCCGCCCGACGGCTTCCTGGCGGAGGCGTTCCGGCACGTGCGCGCGGCCGGCGGCGTCGCCGTCGCCGACGAGGTACAGGTCGGATTCGGCCGCGCCGGCAGCCACTTCTGGGCGTTCCAGGCCGACGGCGCCGTCCCCGACATCGTGACCATGGGGAAGCCGATCGGGAACGGCCACCCGCTCGGCGCCGTCGTCACGACGCCGGAGATCGCCGGCTCTTTCGCGAACGGGATGGAGTACTTCAACACGTTCGGAGGGAACCCCGTCTCGTGCGCGGTCGGGCTCGCGGTGCTGGACGTGATCGAGCAGGAGGAACTGCAGGAGCGCGCGCGCCGCGTCGGCGCGAGGCTGCTCGACGGGCTGCGCGGCCTGATGGCGCGCCACGACCTCGTCGGCGACGTGCGCGGCCGCGGCCTCTACCTCGGCGTCGAGCTGGTCACGGACCGCGACGCGCAGGGGCCCGCGCCGCGCCACGCCTCGTACGTCGTCGAGCGCATGCGCGACCGCGGCATCCTCCTCAGCACCGACGGCCCGCTCCACAACGTCATCAAGATCAAGCCGCCGCTGCAGTTCTCGGAGGAGGACGCGGACCGGGTCGTGGCGGAGCTGGACGAGGTGCTCGGGGAGACGGCGCTGGCGAAAGCCGGAGGGGGCGAGTGGGGGAGCGGGTGAAACGGCGGCGCGGGCGTAGCGGGTCGCCGGCGGCGGCGCGCCCGGGCGGGGCGGCGCCCGACCCTCGTGCGGCGGCGACGCGCCTCGCCCTGGCCGCGGCGGTCGTCCTCGCCCTCGCCGCGACCGCCGGCGCGGCGGACGCCGCCCAGGCGCGCCCGGCCCGCATCGTCACGGCGAGCAGCGTCGCGCTGCGCTCGGCGCCCCGGACGACGGGCACGCTCCTGCGGCGCCTCGATCTCGGCACCCACCTCGAGGTGCTCGGCAGCACCCGCGGCGGCTGGATCCGGGTCCGCGCCGGGCGGACGCTCGGATGGATCGCGGCGGCGCACACGGCGCGCCTCGACCGGCGCAATCCGGCCGAGGCGTTCCGCCCGGTCGTGGCCCGCTTGACCGACGACCCGGGGCGCCTCGACTTCGCGAGGCTCGCGGCGCTGGAGCGCGCCCTCGTCGCCAGCCGCCCGGCGCGCGGCGAGGACCCCGCGCTAGAGCTGCTCCGGCTGGAGGTCGTCGGCGCCGCCGCGAGCCGCGTCGAGCGGCGCGTGCCCCGCAACCCGGACCGCGCCCGCTGGGTGCGCGCCCACCAGGGCGAGATCATGTACTACGAGTCGGGCGGCACGTGGCAGCGCGACCCGCGCGCCGTCTGGCGCCTCTGGGAGCGGAACCGCGCGAGCCAGGTCGCGGAGGAGATCGCCTGGCAGGCCTCGCGCCCCGCCGGCGTCGAGTGCGAGGACGACACGGGGTGCTGGCTGCGCACCGCCTGGGAGTCCCGCGGCCGCTATCTCCGCCTCTACAAGCGCGGCGCCCACGCCGCCGCGGCACTCGCCGACCTGCACCAGCAGGCCCGGATCGCCGCCGGCTACGCCTGCGACGGTCCCGACGCGCGCGCCCCCGACGCCCGCCTGATCGCCGACATCCGCCGCGCCGCCCAGGCCACGCGCTCCACCGCCGCGCGCCCGCTCCTGGCCGACCTCGACCGCATCGAGCGCGCCTGCCGCGGCCACGCGGGGCCGCCGGGGTAGGCCGGGCGGGCTCTCGCCCGTCGCGATCCGCCGGGCGCAGAGCGACCTCCGCCGCCCTGGCGGGCCTGGGCGGTGCGGTCGACGCGCGGCGCCGCGGCGAGGCGCGCCGGCACGTGGCGCTCGCGGCGGGCGGTCGCCAGCGTGGTCCTCACTGCGTCTTCGCCGGCGTCGCCCCCTTCACGTACTCGGCCGCCTGCCGGTGCGTCGCGAACCACGCCCCGCCCTTCGACTGGATGTGCTCGATCAGCTTCTCCAGCACCAGGATGCGCGAGCGGTGCCCGCTGATGTGCGGGTGCATCGTGAGCACGAACATCGTCCCCTCCTCCCACGCCCGGTCGAACTCGTCGATGTAGACCTGCAGCACCTCCCGGGGCGACGCGTAGCGGTCCCCGCGCGGGTCGAACAGCGGCGCATCGTCCAGGATCCACTCCACCGGCAGCTCGACGATCCCCGTCGCCTTCCCGTCCAGCTTCAGCTCGTACGGGCTCTCGTCCGCCATCAGCGAGCTGTCGTACAGGAAGCCCTGCTCCTTCAGCATCGCCAGCGTGTTCGGGCTGAAGTTCCACGACGGCGCCCGGTAGCCGACGGGCTTCGCCCCCGTCATCCGCTCCAGCTCCGCCGCCGCCCGCTTCACCAGGTCGGCCTCCGCGTCCGCCGGCAGCGTCGGGTTCTGCTCGTGGATCCAGCCGTGCACCGCGAACTCGTGCCGCCCGCCGCGCTTGATCGCGTCCGCCATCTCCGGGTGCAGCTTCAGGCTCATCGCCGGGATGAAGAACGTCGCCGGCACCCGGTAGCGGTCGAGCGTCGCCAGCACCCGCCCCAGCCCGACCCGCGCGCCGTACTCCCCCTTCGACAGCGCCCCGATCGACGCCTGCGTCGGGTCCGGGATCGTCGTCAGCGTCGGCGTCTCGTTGTCCACGTCGAACGACAGCAGCACGGCGACGCGGGCGCCCCCCGGCCACTGCGCCGGCTTCAGGCTCCGCCCCGCCCGCACGTGCTCCACGATCGCCCGCACCTCCGGCTCCGACATGCGCCACGCCGGGGTCTGCGCGGCGAGGTCCGTCCCCACGGCCAGCAAGGGCACCAGCACCAACGTCCGCCTCATCGCAGCGCCTCCTTCCGGGGTGGAGCCTACCCGTCTCGCGCCGAAGTTACGCGGTGACCGTGCATGGGGGCGAGGGCGGTGACAACCGCGGGTTCGACGGCGGGCGGGGCGGGGGTGGGACCACTGCGGGTCCGACGGCGGGCGGGGCGGGTACTGCGGGCGGGGGCGAGGGCGAGGGGGGGACCACTCCGGGTCCGACTGCGGGTGGGGGCGGAGACGGCGGGTGGGGGCGAGCGCGGGCGCGAGCGCGGGCCAACGGCGGGAGCACGGCGGGCGGGGGGCGCATCACCGGTCCGCGCGCATCACCCGGCCGCTCGCATCACCGGGCCGCTCGCTCCTCCAGGGCGAGGCTGCCGGGCGGCAGCAGATCCACACCCGCACCGGCGGGGTCCTTGGCCCTGCGGACGTCCCGATCCGCGAGGTCTCGCCGGTCCGCCCGCCGCCGCGAGACGGCTCGCGTCTCCCTCGCTTCTTCTCGCGCGGCCTCATCGGCCGCGCTCTTCCCCTTCGCTCGGGAGGACCCGTCTCGAGAGGGGCGCCTCCGCCGCCCGGACCCGGCGCATCCGGTCGAGCCGCATGGGTCCCAGCCTCGACCGAGAGCGGGGCCTCACCGAAGGAGGCTGCCCCGCCCCCGCCCGCCGTTGCACCCGCCGTGGGCCCGCGCCCGCGCTCGCGCCTGCCCCCGCCCGCCGTCCCCGCCCCCACCCGCCGTCGGACCCGCAGTGGTCCCACCCTCGCCCTCGCCCCAGCCCCCGCCCGCCGTCCCCGCCCGCAGTCATATCCGTTCCCGCAGTTCCGACCTCCTCCTGACCGCTTACATTACGCCGCGGCCTGCGGCGGATGGGGATCCACGACGTCGCCCGGGAGCCGTGCGACCTCGCCGCCGGCCCCGACACGCTCGAGGAGATGCCACGGGTCTTGCAGGCGCGGGCGAAGCTCCGCGGCCCGAGCGCCGCGATGGAGTCGAACTCGGCAGAGGGTGGCGGATGCTGGCGAATGGCGAAGCGATCGCGACGGTGGCCCGGCGCGGCGTGGCGGCGGCCGGGGCCGGGAGCCTTCCATGAACCGCAGCCGTGAGCCGGCGGGCGCGCTGGACGACCTGCAGCGCTACTACGCCGCCGGGGCCGAGGCGGAACGCCTGAGCCTCGGCGCGGGCCAGCTCGAGCGGGCGCGCACGCAGGAGATCCTCGCCCGATTCCTTCCACCGCCTCCCGCCCGCGTGCTGGATGTCGGAGGCGGCACGGGCGTCTATTCGCTCTGGCTGCTCGGGAGGGGCTACGAGGTCGAGCTGATCGATCCGGTTCCGCTTCACGTCGAGCAGGCGACGGCGGCGTTCGAGGCCGCGGGCCTGCCCCACGCCGTCGCGCGGCTGGGGGATGCCCGCCGGCTCGACCAGGCGGACGGGAGCGTCGATGCGGCGCTGCTCCTCGGCCCGCTCTACCACCTGACCGAGCGCGCCGACCGGCTGGCCGCGTTGGGTGAGGTCCGGCGCGTGCTGCGCCCCGGAGGGGTCCTCGTCGCCGCCGCGATCTCCCGCTTCGCGTCGCTGCTCGACGGCTACGCGCGCGACCTCGTCGGCGACCCGGCGTTCGTGGAGATCGTGGAGCGGGATCTGCGGGACGGGCAGCACCGCAATCCGACGGCGCGCCCGGACTACTTCACCACCGCGTTCTTCCACCGCCCGCGGCAGTTGCGCGAAGAGGTCGAGGCGGCCGGCCTGATCGTCGATGCCCTCCTGGCCGTCGAGGGGCCCTTCTGGATTCCCGGCGGCTTCGATGCGCTCTGGGCCGATCCCGCCCGCAGGCAGCGGCTCCTGGAGTTCCTGCGGCGGATCGAGACCGAGGAGTCGCTGCTCGGCGTGAGCGCGCACCTGCTGGTGGTTGCACGAAAGGCGTAGCCGGCGCCCGGCCTCCATCTCCGCCCGCCGAGCCCGGCTGCGCCGCGTCACGGGTCCCACCGGATCGAGATGTGCCGGTGCTCCAGCGGTCAGGCGACCCTCTCGGAGTGGACCGCATGCCCTCGATAGCGGAAGAACCACGCCGATCAGCACGCTCGCACCATCCAGCAGCGCGTGCGCAATCGCCAGCGGAACCACCCGGCGAAGTCGCAGATACAAAAGCGTCAAGAAGACCGCATACGGCACCGGCGACACCAGGCGGAAGACCATGAACCTCGCATCAGCACGCCATAGAGGGCGGCCGGCAATGGTAGGGGTCCAAAGAAGTACGGTGGCGCAGGCGTCGCGGGATCGTGCACGGTAGCGACAGCATCTCGCCGCGCGTAGGCTCCAGAGCATGACCGACCGACCCTACTTCCTCACCACTCCCCGCCTCGGCTTCCGCTCCTGGCGCGCGGGCGACATGGACCTCGCCCTGAGCCTCTGGGGCGATCCACGGGTGATGGCGCTCATCGACGGCCGCGGGCAACCCGGCCGCGAAGAGGTGCACGAGCGGCTCGAGCGGGAGTTGCGCAACGGGCGGGAGCTCGGGATCCAGTACTGGCCGATCTTCTCGCTGGAGTCCGGTGAGCTCGTCGGCTGCGCGGGGCTCAAGCCGTACGACGTCTCGCGCGGGCTCTACGAGATGGGCTATCACCTGCGGCCGGAGTTCTGGGGCGCGGGGTACGCGACGGAGGCGGCGCGCGCCGTCGTCGCGTACGCGTTCGCGACGATCAGGCCCGCGGCGCTGCTGGCGGGGCATCACCCCGAGAACTACGCCTCGAAGCGGGTACTCGAAAAGCTCGGCTTCATCTACCTGCGCGACGAGCTCTACGCCGCGGCCGGGCGCATGGACCCGATCTACGAACTGAAGCCGCCGGCGGTGGGGAACCGACGGGAACGAGGAGGCGACGCATGCGGCCGCGGGTCTCGGTGATCACGCTCGGGGTCGACGACCTGGAGCGGGCCGTCCGGTTCTACCGCGATGGACTGGGACTCCCGACGGAGGGGATCGTCGGGACGGAGTTCGAGCACGGCGCCGTCGCCTTCTTCGAGCTGGAGGGCGGGCTGCGGCTGGCGCTCTGGGCACGCGACGACATCGCGTACGACGTCGGGATCCCGCGGAGCGCGCCGAGCCCGACCGACCTCGGCCTCGGCCACAACGTGGCGAGCCGCGAGGAGGTCGACCGCGTCATGGCCGAGGCGGAGCGGGCCGGCGCGAAGGTCCTGAAGCCGGCGGCGCCCACGTTCTGGGGCGGATACGCCGGCTACTTCCAGGATCCCGACCAGCACGTCTGGGAGGTGGTGTTCAATCCCGCATGGCCGGTGTAGGCAAAGGCCCATGCATCGACCCGGGAACCGCGCCGACCCGGTCACCCCCCTGCGCGGCTCCCCGCGTCCTCGCCCCCGGCGCCACGTACTGCGCCGGGTTCGGCTCGAACAGCTCGACCAGATTCCCGGAGGGGTTCTGGAGCAGGATCTGCGTGCCGCCGACGCCCTGCACCACGTCCGTGCGGAACGTGGACCCGGCCGACTTCAGCCGCGATACGGTGCCGTCCAAGTCGGCGTCCACGTCGTCGACGATGTAGCGGAAGCAGGCGGCCATTTCTCTCCCCTCGCCCGGATCGGACGACCCGGCGCGCTCAGCTCGCCGGGGGCGTGAAGTCGCGCAGGTCCCGGACCGTGGCGGCGTCGAGGCGCTGCAGGATCGCGACGAGCAGGTCCACCATGCGGTCGAAGTCGGCGCGGTCGACGACGCCGTTGTGGGCGTGGGTGTAGCGCACCGGGACGACGAGGTTGACCGTGGGCACGCCGCCGATCGCCTTCTGGATCTCGGCGGAGTCGTCGCCGTAGCCCTGCACGAGGTCGAGCTGGAGCGGGATCCCCTTCTGCTGCGCGACATCCTTGACCAGCGCGACGAACTTGCGGTTCGGGAGCTGCGACGAGTCGTAGAGGAAGAGGCCGGGGCCGGCGCCGAGGCGCGCCTGCGTCTCCTCGGGGTGGGCGCCGGGCGCGTCGCCGGCGACGCCGCCCTCCAGCGCGATGCCGACGTCGGGGCGGACCACCTCGGCGGCGGTGTGCGCGCCGCGCAGCCCGACCTCCTCCTGCGTCGTCGCCACGTAGAAGAGCTGGTTCGGGTGCGAGCCGGACGCCGTGCGGCGCATCGCCTCGAGCAGCACGGCCAGGCCGATGCGGTCGTCCCACGCCTTGCCGACGTAGCGCTGGCCGCCGGCCGCGACGTAGAACGGCGCGTCGGGAACGACCGGGTCGCCGGGGGAGATCCCGAGCGCGCGCACCTCGTCGGCGGTGCGGGCGCCGACGTCGAGGAAGACGGCGTCGCGCGGGTAGACGCGGCCGCGCTCGTCGGCCGGGACGACGTGCACGTCGCGAATCCCGGTGACGGCGCGCACCGGGCCGCGCGAGCCGATGATCACCCAGCGCTGGTCGACGAGCGCCTGGTCGAGCCAGCCGCCCAGCATCTGCATGCTGAGGAAGCCGTTCGGTGTGACGCGCCGGACCATCCCGCCCAGCTCGTCCATGTGGGCGTCGATCATGACGCGCGGCCCCGAGTCGCCCTGGCGTGCGACGACGGAGCCCATGCCGTCGTACTCGATCCTGGCGGCGTACGGCTTCATCTGCCCGACGACGATCGCGCGGACCGGCTCCTCGAAGCCGGGCGGTCCGGGCGCGTCGGCCAGCGTGCGGAGCAGCTCGATCGTGCGGTCCGCCTGCTGCGCGCACAGCGAGGCTGCGACGGTCGCGACGAGGGCGGCGGCGAGGGCCAGCGGCAGCGTTCGTCTCATGACTCGTTCCGGGGTGTTGCGGGACGCGACGGGTGTGTGGGCACGAATATAAACCAGGACATCTGCGACGGAACGAAGGCGGCTGCGAGCGAGCGGCGACCGGGCTTGCGACAGGGTAGAATGGTAGCTAACATTCTACCGCTCAACCATGGGAGGCGACTCGTGAGCGAGAAGACGCTCAACATCAAGAATCCGGAGACGGCCCGGCTTGCCCGGCGGCTTGCGGCGCATGAGGGGACGAGCATAACGGAAGCCATCACCAACGCCTTGCGGGAACGGCTCGAGCGGCTGGAGAAGCCTGCGAGCACGGCGGCGGCGAGGGCGGGCGTGGGCCGTATTCAGGCCATGGTGGCCGCGTTGCCGGAGCGTGACGAGAGGACGAGCGACGAGGTCCTGGGATACGACGAGTACGGC
>DASTKT010000037.1:0-53789 GCA_035715725.1 Longimicrobiales bacterium
GTCCCACGTGCGAATCCTGACACCGGGGGTCCCTACCTCCTCCACCCCCGCGCCCGGGGGCCGACCTCCTCGCCTTGATCCTTTCCCTCCCTGCCGGCGCCGGTGGCGACGTCCCACGGACTGTGTACAGGTCGGGATGAGGGATGCTCGGGGGCGGCACGCTTGACCCGGCCGGCCAGCGTGGTCATCCTGACTACCATCATCGCCATCTGCGGGGTACAACAACCACGAGCAAGGAGGGGCGATGTTTGGCATCGTCGATGTAGCGGTCCGGGCGCCGGACGGGCGAGCGTTCCCAGGGTACGACCTGCGTGCGGCGCTCGGGGCGGCCTGGGCGTCCGGCGCACTGCACGGCATGCGGCGAAGGTGGGGCCTATCGACGCTACAGCGGCACGGCGTTCGGTTCGGCTACATCACTCACACCGGCCGGTTCCTCACGCCGGAGGACGTGCGTGCGCTGGCGCTCGGCGCGGGCGTAGACTTGCCCGATCCAGAGAGCCAGCTTCTTGTCTCCATCCTGCCATACTTCGGGATCATCTTCCCGGACCGAGCCGCGGAAACGCTTCACTGGATCGAGCGGGCGGTGGCGGCGGGGACGGCAACGTGAGCGTCGGCCTCGAAGTGCTGCGCGAGGCGCTGCGGGCGCCGCGGGTACAGGTCGGGGAGCTGGCGCAGGCGCTCGGGCGCTCGCGCCAAGCGCTCTGGGCGTGGGAGGCGGGGACACGACACCCTCGCGATGCCGACGTGCTCAGCCTCGCCGAGTGGTTGAACGGGCACGCGGAGAAGCTGCAAGGGCTCGCGCATCAACTACGGGAGCAGGTAGGAATGGAAGAGGAGGGAAAGCGATGGCACACCCCGGACTGATCCGGAAGCGCGGGATGGGCTGGCAGGTCGTGCTCCGCGTCGGCGGGAAGCGTCACCAGTACGGCCCGCGGACCGAGAAGCTGCTGGCGAGCTGCACGAAGAACGAGGCCGAGGAGTTCGCCTGGCGGAAGCTCAAGGAACTGAAGAAGGAGGCGGAGCGCGCAGCCGCCGGGCTGCCCGGCCCGATGCCGATCTCGGCGCTGCTGGACAAGTACGAGCGCGAACGGCTGCCACTCCTGGCCGAGCACACTCGCCGCACGTACAAGGTCTCCCTCGCGTACTTCCGCACGTTCTTCGTCGAGCGCCTCGGCGATCCCCGCGTCGACAAGATCCGAGCCGGCCACGTCACCGACTACCTGAACTGGCGCCGGCTGAACCCGGGCAAGGGAGAAGCGGTTGGCGCGCGGACGCTCGCGAAGGACCGGGCGACGCTGCACGCCGTCTTCGCCTTCGCCGAGGAGCTGGAGCTACGTGAGGGCAACCCCGTCGCGAAGGTGAGGCCGCCCAAGGCCGATGCCCGCCAGCCCGTCATCCTTAGCGACGAGCAGTTCGAGCAGCTCCTCGCCGCGTGCGAGCGCGACGCGCACGGTCACAAGCTGGCCGAGGCGCCGATGCTCCGGCTCTACATTCTCGCGCTCGCCGAGTCGGGAGCGCGGTGCGACTCCGAGGTCCTCTGGCTCCGATGGGAGGACGTGGACTTCGAGGGCGGCTTCATCAAGATCGAGTCGAGCAAGGCGAAGGGACGCAGGACAAAGAGCGGGAAGTCCCGGTGGGTGCCGATGACGCCACGCCTGCGGCAGGCGATGCGTGAGCACGCGCTGCGCTACCGCGGCGCGCTCTACGACGGCAAGCCGTCCCCCTGGGCCTTCCATCATCCGTTCAGCCGGCGCCGCGCGAAGGCGGGCGAGCGGGTCCGCAGCTTTCGGCGCGGCTTCCAGGCGGCGGCGGCCCGGGCGAAGCTGCCGCCGGAGATGCACCAGCATGACCTGCGACACCGCCGGGTCACGACCTGGCTCGCCGCGGGCGCCAACCCCGTCCACGTCAAGGAAGCGGTCGGACACGCGGATCTGCGGACGACGATGGGATACACGCATCTCGCGCGCGAGCACCTGCGGGCGTTGGTCGATGGCGTGGGGACCGAGGCTCCGCCGGCGACGCTGAGCGCGGCCGATTAGGTCGCCGCGGCGGCAGGGCAGGGCACGGGCGGCGGAGCCCGGACGGGGCACGCCTCAGCGGCGAATTCCGCTGGAATTGATGGCAACGGAATGGCAACGCGGCGCGTAAATCGGCGCGATCGGACGCAAGCATGCGTCGTAGCCTGGCGCCGAAAAGCGCTGTTGCACAACGCGATGAGATCCAGTGCGACCGTGCGCCAGCGGCTAGATATTCCTGCAAAACCTCGATTCGGCGGTTCGAATCCGCCCGGCGCCTCTTGACGTTTCGCGGGTTTCCGCGTCGCGTTGACACGATGTCTGGCAGAGCTTGCTGGATGAATAGACAGCCCCGCGGACCGGTCGACGGCTCCGCGGGGCTGCGCGCATCGAGCGCCCGAAATGGCTGCGCGGCGCGTGCGAAAGCGCCGGCACGCTCGCCCGGAAGCCCGAAACATCGAGCCGATCGAGCGAGTCGTCGCCCTCCAGCCGGCGTCGCTCGAGGTGGTCGAGGGCGCGCAGTCGATTACGGGGGCGCCTCGTCGAGTCCGAAGGCGGCTCGCGGACCCGGGCGCGCTGCGGGCCCGCGAAAGGGACATTCGCAGGTGGTCGACGCGCCGTAAAGCGAGGACCTCTTCTTCCGCCGCTGGTGTGATGTTGTGGGCGAGGCCGTGCGGCCCCAAGCAGCGAGAGCAGTCGATGCGGGCCGCGGCGGCGCGGTTCTCACGACGCGGCCGCCACGCCGCGGACGGGCGTCCGGTCCTTCAGGGCGAGGGACCATTTCTCGAGCAGGTGCCAGCTCAGGAGCGCCACGGCGCCGTTGGCGGCGAGATAGACGAGGCTCGCGAGCACGGCGCCGGGGAGTGCAGAGCCCCCCACACGGAGCGCGTAGAGCTCCTGAGCGCCGAACAGCCGGCCGACCAGCTCGGACACTGCGCCCAGCACGTACATCCCGTAGCTGTACTTCCCGAAGAACCGCATCGCGCGCGACCCGAATAGTCGCCCCAGACGTGAGCCGGCCGGTGCCGTCACTACCAGCACCAGCAGCCCGCCGTAAAGCACGGCCGTCGCTGTGAATCCCACCGTGGCCATCCCGGGGGAGTCCCACCCCAGGTAACGCCCGTGAGCGAACACGCCGGCCAGCACCGCGGCACCAGCCGCCATCATGCCAAGCGCGCGCGTGCTCCAGCCGCGAAGCCCCTCCGGGCCGCGTGCCGCCAACGCGAGCGCTGCGCCCACGGCCAGCGCGTCCGCCCGCGCAGGCAGGAGCACGTACGCGCCCATGACGTTGCCGGTGGCGGCGAGCCAGGCCACCCGGAACGCAAGCGACACCGCGATGGTGGCGAAGGCGACACGCAGCAGAGCCCGGCGGCTGAGAAAGTAGACGGCGAGCGGCCACAACAAATAGAACTGTTCCTCGACGGCGAGCGACCACATGTGCTGCGTGCCCCGGATCCCAGTCTTCCAGGAGCCTATCGCGCGCGGCAGGTTCTGGAGGTATGTCCAGAGCCAGAGCTGGTCCGCTCCGACGCGTGTGGGCACGCCTGGGCCGCCGATCGGGGGCAACAGCCACAGCCACAGCACGAGGGTGGCGTAGTAGAGGGGGAAGATCCGGAGCGCCCGCCGCCAGTAGAAGCGCCGGAAGTAGTCGTCCCGAGCCTTTGTGTCGTACAAGATGCCCGTGATGAGAAAGCCGGAGAGGACGAAGAAGAGGTCGACGCCACTCCAGCCGAAGGAGGCCGGGTAGGCGACCAGCCACTCGGCGGAGTACGCCGGCTCGAACTTCACCATGTGGAACGCGAAGACGAGCAGAATCGCGAGTCCGCGGAGGCCGTCCAGCGTCGGAATGTGCTTATGGCTCAACGTGGTTACCCGTGCGACAGGGGCCGGAGCGCGCGGCATCATTACTACGGCCGATCACCCAAAGAGATCGCAACGGTAGGGCGATTCGGAGATTCCGGATGGGATACCCGGGCGAAGACCTGAAAATAGTCGGCGATCCGAGATGATGCCAGATCGTCGCGAGTTGGCCACGCTGGCTCGGGTCGTAGGCTGCTCGGAAGGGCTACGGGTTCGGCGAGGCGGCGGAATCCCAGCGAGGTGCCTTCCTGGCTCCGGCGCCGCCGTCAGCCGACCGCCGAAGGAGGGCGCTCCTGGCCGCGACGACGGCGGACGCCGCGCTGCCAGCGGCGCTTGATGCGGAGCTGCGTCAGGAGCGGGAAGCTGGCGAGGCCGACGACGGCGGCGAGGAGCACGAAGCTGGCGATGGTCACGGCGCGGAAGAGCGGGACGGCGCGGGCGGGCGGGTGGCCGATGAGGAGCACGAGCAGGCAGCTCCAGGCGACGCCGAGGAGCACGCCGCCGAGCCCGACCAGCAGGACGAGCTCCAGGTGGGCGTCGGCGTAGGCGTCGAGCTCGTCCGCGCGCACGAGGAAGCGCTTCGTCGGAACGGGGCGATCGGCGCGAGCGGGCGATTCCCCGGCCGGCTCGTCGATGGCGGCGGAAGGCTGGGTCTCGCCGCTGGCCGATTCGGCGGCCTGCGGCGGCATGGGGCCGGGCTCGGCGGCGTTCTCCATGGCCGCGACGATACGCACCGCCGGAAGGCGGGTCAATCACGTCGAGGCGCCGCGCCCGGCGGCTCGACCGGTCGACGCCGCCGTGTCCTCGAAGGCGGTGGCACAACCCCCGGCCGCGGGGCGTTCCGTCCCGCTTCGCCGCGGCGCGCGCCCCCGTCGCGAACGCCGAACGCCCCCGGACGCTGCGTCGCGCCGGGGGCGTTGCGGGATGATGCGGGGTGATGCGGGTGCTACCGGCGCCGCACGGGGGCGGACGGCTTGCCGCGGCGCAACCAGGCGCCGAAGAGGAGACCGGCGGCCGCCCCGAAGCCCGCGGCCGCGACGAGGATTTGCTGGGGCTCGAGCGGGGGTCGGTCGAGCAGCGCGCCCAGCACGGCGTGGAGAGCCGACATCAGCACTCCGATCGTGACAGGTGAAAGGAGTATCGGCCCGCGGACGGTCCGCGCCGGCCGTGCTGCACCCGGACACCTTAGGATCGGCCTGATATGGCAGGAGGTTGAGCGCCCCCCGAAAAAGGCGCACGATTCTTGAACAAGGGCGGCCGCGCCGCTCGCCGGGCGAAGGCCGGCCGGGCGGGAACCCCCCACTTTGTGAAGGCAGACGTCGGCCATGGTCGCTGCCGCTTCGACGCACGAGCTCCAGGAGAAGTACCTGGACTGGTGCTCCGCCCGCATCACCGACCGCTTGCTCGAGCTGTCGCCGACCGAGATCGGAGCGCTCGCGGGCGCGCGGCCGCTGCCGAGCGCCGTCGCCGGACTGGTCGACCGCATCGCGGCCGCCGTGGAGCTGCCCGGCTTCGGCGCGTGGGCCGCGGCGTACGCGGCCGACCCCGGCGCCTTCGACCCGGAGATCGTCGGCTTCGGAGAGCGGGCGAGCGCCGCGGTCGCGGCCGCCGGCTAAGCGCCGAACGCGCCGGCCCGGCGCCTCCCGGTGGCCGTCCGGTCGACGGCCGCCTCCAACCCCGCCCGCACCCGCGCGAACCGGCGCGCGTGCCGCAGCAGCCCCCTCTCCGCCAGGAACATCTCGTAGTAGCGGCTCAACCGCGCGTCCCACTCCTCGGCCGACGGCGCGGGCGGCGCGCCCGCCGCCACGGCGCCGCCCTCCGCCGCCGTGGTCACATCCCACGGATCGATCGCCTCCAGCGCCCGGAGCAGCGCTCCAGAGCGGAGCGCCCGCCCGAGATCCCACTCCGCCTGGGCCTGCAGCCAGAATCCCGCCGGCGTGCGGAAGAAGCGCGCGAGCCGGAGCGCCGTATCCGGCGTCACGCTCCGTTTGCGGTGGAGCAGCTCGTTCAGGCGGGGACGCGAGATGCCGAGGCGCTTGGCCAGCGCCGCCTGATTCGGATCGGGCAGCCGGGGGAGGTAATCCTCCCGTAGGATGTCCCCCGGATGCCGCGGAGTCGCTCGACCAACAGCAGTCCGAGCCATCGTCATTCCTCCGGTCCGCCCCTCCTTCGGGGCGGCGCGGAGGGTTGCAAGAGGTGCGCCGGGGCCCCGGCTCCGCCGGCGCCCGCAAGAGGTCGCGCTGACGCGCTCCCGCAAGAGGCGCGGCCTGACGGCCGGCGCCGCAAGAGGTCGCGCTGCGCGCTCCCGCCTCGACGCGGGAGGCCGAAGGCCGACCTCTTGCGGCCCCGCGCCAGCGGGCCTCTTGCGGGAGGCCGAAGGCCGACCTCTTGCGGGAGGCGCAGCCGACCTCTTGCGGGAGCGCGCAGCGCGACCTCCCGTCCCACGTTCCGGCACGCGAAACACCTGACGGCACAACGCTTTTCTGGCCATGCGCCGGCACCCATTTTGCCCTTCTCTCCGGCCGCTGCGCGGGGGCAGCGAGGGCGGCCGCGAGCGCCGCCCGGTCGGCAACGCAGGCCGAGACCTGGCGAGGAGGCCAACGATGGCGGCAGTGTGGTCGGGGGCGATCAGCTTCGGGTTGGTCAACATCCCGGTGAGCGCCCGAACGGCTGTTCGCGACGAGGACCTTTCCTTCCGGCTCCTCCACGAAAAGGACCATTCGCCGGTCGAGTACCGCCGGTTCTGCAAGCGGGAGGACGTGGAGGTCCGCTGGGAGGAGGTCGTGAAGGGGTACGAGTACGAGAAGGGGAAGTTCGTCGTCGTCACGGACGACGACTTCCGCAAGGCCGCCGGTCCCACGTCGAAGCGCCTCGAGATCCTCGACTTCGTCCCGGAGGACGAGATCGACCCGCGCTTCTTCGAGAAGCCCTACTTCCTGGTGCCATCCCGAGAGGCCGAGAAGACGTACGCGCTGCTGCGGGAGGCGATTCGCGACAGCGGGCGCGTGGGCGTGGGGAAGATCACCCTGCGGCAGCGGGAGCGGCTCGCGGCGATCCGCGTCTCGGACGATGCGCTGGTGCTGGAGATCCTGCGCTTCGCGCACGAGCTGGTGGATCGGAGCGAGTACCGCTTTCCGGAGGCGGCGGACGTGCGGCCGCAGGAGCTGAAGATGGCGCGCCAGCTCGTGGAGAACCTGACGGCGGGGTTCGAGCCGGAGAGGTACACGGACGACTACCGGCAGAAGCTGCTGCGCATCATCCGCGCGAAGCTGAAGGGGAAGGCCGTGCGGGTCGAGGAAGAGGAGGAGCCGGAGGCCACGGGCGTCATCGACCTGATGGCGCGCCTGCAGGAGAGCCTCCAGAGCACGCAGAAGGGCGGGAAGGCTGCGAAGCCGGCCCGGAAGCGCGTCGCCCGGAAGAAGAGCGCGTAAGGGATGGCGACGCGGCGATCGTCGAGGCTCGCCGAGTACCGCCGCAAGCGGCGCTTCTCGGTCACGGAGGAGCCGCGGGGCGGGGAGTCGTCCGCCCGGCGGAGGGGCGTCCTCCACTTCTACATCCAGAAGCACGAGGCCAGCCACCTGCACTTCGACCTCCGGCTGGAGTTGGACGGGGTGCTGCGGAGCTGGGCCGTGCCGAAGGGGCCGAGCCTCGATCCGGCCGTCAAGCGCCTGGCCCTGGAGGTGGAGGACCATCCGCTCGAGTACGGCACCTTCGAGGGCACGATCCCGGAGGGAGAGTACGGCGGCGGCACGGTGATGCTGTGGGACCGCGGCACGTACCGCCGCGTCGAGCCGGCGGAGGACGAGGAGCGAGCGCTGCGCCGCGACCTGGCGCGCGGCCGGCTCTCGATCCTGCTCGACGGCGAACGGCTGCGCGGCGGGTACGCGCTGGTTCGGACGTCGCCGGCCGAGGACGGCCGCAAGGCGCAGTGGCTGCTCATCAAGGAGCGCGACGAGCACGCGGATGGCGAGCTGGACCCCGTGGCCGGGTTCCGCACCTCCGTCGCCAGCGGGCAGACGATGGCGGAGATCGCGGCGGGGACGGCCGCGCGCCGGAGCGGGGGCTCGAAGCGGCGGACGCCGAAGGCCGGCCCATCGAGCCACCCGCCGAAGGACCCGCCACCGGCCGCAACACGGAAGAAGGCAGCGCGGAAGCCGCCCGAAGCGGGAAGACCCGAGACGACGTCCCGGAAGCGGCCAGCGCGCGGAACGCCGACGAAGGCACACCAGGACCCGGCGAGCCTCGCGCCGATGCTCGCCATGGCCTCGACCGAGCTGCCCCAGGGGCCGGACTGGACGTTCGAGCCGAAGTACGACGGCATCCGCGTCCTCGCCTTCGCGGCCGCGGACGCGGTGGCGCTCGTCACGCGAAACGGCCGGGACAAGGCGCGGCAGTTCCCGGAGGTGGTGGCGTCGCTGCGCGAGCTGGGCGAGCGCGCCCGCCGGCCCTTCCTCCTCGACGGCGAGATCGTCGCGACGAACGGCGGCACGTTCGGGCGCTTCGAGGCGCTGCAGGCGCGGATGCACCTGGCATCCGGGCCCGACATCCGGCGTCTGGCCGCGGAGGCGCCCGCGGCATTCGTCGCCTTCGACGTGCTGGTGGACGGCGACGCGGTGCTCGTCGATGCACCCTGGACGGAGCGGCGCCGGACGCTGGAGGCGCTGCTGGAGGGCGAGCCGGCCGACGGCGTGCGGCTGGCGCCGAGCGGGAAGGACGGTGAGGCGCTCCTGGCGTGGGCGCGGCGAGAGGGGTGGGAGGGCGTCGTCGCGAAGCGGACGGACGCTCCCTACCGCCCGGGCACTCGCTCCCCGGACTGGCGCAAGGTGAAGGCGGAGGGGCGCCAGGAGCTGGTCGTCGGCGGCTACACCGAGCCACGCCGGTCGCGGAAGCACCTCGGCGCGATCCTGCTCGGCTACTACGACGGCGGCGGCGCGTTCCATTACGCCGGGCACACCGGCGCCGGCTTCTCTCACGAGGCACTCGAGTCGCTGCATCGGAAGCTGCGTCGGCTGGAGCGGCGCACGTCGCCGTTCGTGGAGGAGCCGGACACGAACGAGCGGGCGCACTGGGTGACGCCCCGGATCGTGGTGGAGGTGAAGTTCAACGAGTGGACGTCGGCCGGGAGGCTGCGGCAGCCGGTGTTCCTTGGCGTGCGGGACGACAAGGACGCCCGCTCCGTCGTGCGCGAGGCGGTGGCGGCGTCCGCGCCGGGCCCGATCGGCTCACGCCTCGCCGAGATCCGCGCCGACGGCGGCACGGGATTGCTGAATCTCGGCCCGCGCGCCCGGCTCGAGGTGACGAACCTGGACAAGGAGTTCTTCCCGCGTGCCGGCCTGACGAAAGGCGACCTGCTGGCCTACTACGCCCGCATGGCGCCGTTCGTCCTTCCGGCCATGAAGGACCGGCCGCTCGTGCTGAAGCGCTTCCCGAACGGCGCGGCGGGGAAGGCGTTCTACCAGCAGAGCGCGCCCGACACGGTGCCGCCCGGCGTCCGCGTCGAGACGCTGGCGGGCGAGGATGGCGCGGAGCAGCGGCGGCTCGTCGGCGGAAGCCTGGCCACGCTCCTCTACACGGTGCAGCTCGGCGCGATCTCGTACGATCCCTGGCACTCGCGCGTCGGCCGCCTCGACTACGCGGACTACACCATCCTGGACCTGGATCCGGGGCCGAAGGCGCCGTTCCGCCGCGTCGTGCACGTCGCCTGGTGGGTACGGGAGGAGCTGGAGCGGCTGGGGCTGGCCGGGGCGCTGAAGACGTCCGGGGCGTCCGGCCTGCACGTCTACCTGCCGCTCCCGCCTCGCACGCCGCTGGAGGCGGCGCGGCTGATCGCGCAGGTGGTCGCGAGCCGCGTCGCGCAACGCCATCCGAAGGAGGCGACGGTCGAGCGCATGACCCGGAAGCGGCCGGCCGCGGCGGTCTACGTCGACTACCTCCAGAACGTCCTCGCGAAGACCGTCGCCGGAGTGTACGCCGTGCGCGCGACGGAGGAGGCCCGCGTGTCCACCCCGCTGGACTGGGAGGAGCTGACGGAGGACCTGGATCCCCGGGATTTCACGCTGCGGAGTGTGCCCGACCGCGTGGGGCGGGTGGGCGACGTCTGGGCGGCTGCGATGAAGCGCCGCAACTCGCTGGACCGGCTCCTCGCGGCGGGCAGCGGCGGGTGATCCGGCGGCCGCGAGGCGACGCGGCCCGGGCCCGTGCGCCGGCGGACGGCACCGGCACGGGCGGCCGACCGCAGCCGGAGCCCCTGCGCGCGCCCCGCCGTCAGGAGCCCAGGTAGTACACGAACTTGAGCGCTTCCTCCGCCACGTTGATCAGCCCCCGCTCGTGGTGCCACCAGTCCTCGGGGCCGAACGCCCAGTCGCGGATCGGCGTCGAGACCACCTCGAGGCGGTCGCCGCCGGGGACGTGGCGCAACGTCCAGCGCGCGCGCCGGGAGTGGAACTCGGAGGTGACGAGCAGGACGCGCCGGATGGCGTGGTCGCGCGCGAACGCCGCGAACGCCGTTGTCTCCTCGCGCGTGCTGGTCACCGGCCGGGGAGGCACGATGACCTGGATCGCCGAGTCCGGCACGCCCTCGCGCCGCAGGACCGCCACGGCCATGTCGGTCTCCTGCGGCTGGATGCCGCGCAGGACCGGCGGCAGCGGCTCGCCACGCACGATCATGACGCGAGGGGCGTATCCGGCGTGGAGGAGCTGGGCCGCGCGCACGGAGCGGAAGGGCGAGCCGTTCAGGACGAGGATCGCGTCCGCCGCGCGTGGCGCCTCGGAGACGACGAGCGAGCGGCCGACGGCGGTCAGCAGCGTCCGGCGCGCGAGGTAGAGCCCGAGGAGCAGCAGGACGAGGAGGCCGACCGCTCCGGCCGCGCGGCGCAGCCGCGTCCGTGCGCCCCGGCGGAGCGCCGGTGCTCCGGCGCCCGCCGGCGCCGCCGAGGCCACGGACGCGCGGACCGTCACACGCCCGCGATGCGCCGCTTGTACTCGGCGAGCGCGGCGTCGAGCCGCTCCCGGGCGGTGGTGTCGCCGGGCACGTTGTGGGAGGGGTGGATGTAGAGCTTGACGCCGCGCTCGACGAGCGTTTCCGCGACCGTGCAGATCGTCATCCACACGACGGTCGTGAACGCCATCGTGGAGACGGGCCCGACTCGGTCCTGGTGGTGCGCGACCTCGACCGTGGCGTCGACGGCCGGGACGCAGGTGTCGATGACGACGTCGGCCAACTCGAAGAGCCGCTTGCCCGAGGAGTGGCGGGGCGGCTTCTCCGCGAACGCCTCGGCCGAGCCCGCCACGATCACCTTCATGCCGATCTCCCGCGCGGCGAGCGCCACGTCGACGTTGACCTGGTTCAGCCCGGAATGGGAGAAGAGCCAGAGCGTGTCCCGCGGGTCGAGCGTGTAGCTCTTCATGATCTCCCGCCCGTACCCCTCCGCCCGCTCGAGGAAGAGGAACTGGTGAACGCCCATCTCCCCCGTGATGCGGGTGAAGAACGTGAGCGGCAGCTCCACCATCGGATGGAAGCCGACGAAGCCGCCGATCCGCGGATACATCTCCTCGACCGGAATCGTGGCGTGGCCGCAGCCGAACGTGTGGACCCAGCGCCCGGCGGCGATGGAATCCGCCATGATCTCCGCCGCGCGGCGGACGTTCTCGATCTGGGTCGCCTCGATCCGGTCCATGACGGCCCGGGCGTTCCCCAGCCATTCCCTGGCAAGCATCTCGTTTCCTGGTTCCGCGAGGTTCATGAGGCGGGCGCCGGGGCCGCCGCCAGGCTGCGCCGGGCGGCGGTGAAGACCAGCGCCATGAGGCAGAGGCTGACCGGGACGATCGCGAACGAGGCCCGGAGCCCGACGGCGTCGCCAAGGACGCCGGTGAGGTAGGGAAGCGCCGTGCCGCCGATCAGCGCCATGACGATGACGACGCTGAACGCCGTCCCCGACACCGCGGCGTAGCGGTCTCCGACGTACCCGAGCACGACGGGAAAGACGGCCGCGAAGCCGAAGCCGAGCAGGCCGCTCCCGATCGCGGCGGTCGTGGTGGACGCGCCCGTCAGCATGACGGCCGCGCCGGCGAGCGCAATGGCGACGGACGCGTACAGCGCGCGCGCCGGCGAGGTCCGCCGGAGGAGCCCGCCCAGGAGCAGGCGCGCCACCATCATCCCGAGCCAGTAGAGCGAGAGGAAGAAGAGCGCACGGTCCGCCGCGAGGCCGAGCGATGCCTGCACGTACGCCGCCGTCCACCCGCCGACCGTGATCTCCATCCCGCTCTCGAAGAAGAGCGTGAAGCCGAGCAGCGCGAGCACCGGGTCCCGCAGCAGGCCGACGCCCCTCCGCAGCGGGAAGCCCTGCGGCTGCTTCGGCTCCGGGAAGCGGACGCCCAGCGTGAAGACGAGCGGAACGGCCACCGCCGCGCCGATCCCGGCGACGATGGCGCCGTACGAGAAGCGATGCAGCAGCAGCCCCAGCAGGAACGGCATCCCGAACGCACCGACGCCGAAGAAGACGCCGAGCAGGCTCAGCCCGGCGCTCCGGCTCCCCTCCTCGCTGATGTCGGCGACGAGGGCGTTCGTCGCGCCATTGACCACGCCGCCACCGAGCCCGATCAGCGCCAGCGAGCCGGCGACGAAGCCGACCGAGGGCGCGAGCGCGATCCCCTCGAGCCCGACCACGATCAGCGCCACGGACACCACGAGGAGCGCCTTGTAGCCGTTCCGGTCCACGACCGGGCCGAAGACGACGGAGCCCGCGAGGATCCCGAGCGTGAGCATGGGAAAGAGCGAGCCGGCCGCCGCGTTCGCCAGGCCGAAGCGCGACATGAGCGAGGGGAGCAGCGAGCCGAGCGCCGTGAGCACGATGCCGAAGACCAGCATCCCCATGCAGGCGGCGGCGAAGACCGGGCGGCGAGAGTACATCGGGCGGCTCCGTCAGCGGTTGGCGTCAGCGGTTGGCGTCGGTGGCGGCGTCGAGGGCGAGGCGCCCCGCGCCCCACACGCCCGCATCTCCGCCGAGCTCCGAGGCGACCAGCTCCACCTGCTTCATCGCGATCGGCTGCGCCCAGGTCGCGGCCTGCTCGCGGATCCGCGGCAGCAGGCGGGCGGCCGGCCCGAAGACGCCGCCGCCGAACACGATCTTCTCCGGGTTGAACAGGCTGACCAGGTTGGCCGTGGCCATCCCCCAGTACGTGATCGCCTCCTCCACGACCTGCCCGGCGATTGGGTCCCGGCCGTCGTACGCCGCGAAGACGTCCTCCGCGCGGAGCGCGTCCGGCGGGATCTCCCGCAGCCGGCCGATGTAGCGCGGCGTCACCGCCAGGAGCCGGCGCGCGACCTCGGCGAGCCCCGCGCCCGAGGCGTGGAACTCGAAGCAGCCCACATTCCGGTACGGCTCGATCCAGGGGCGCGAAAGCGCCATCCAGCCGATCGCGCCCGCGATGTCCGCCGACCCGCGTAGCACCCGCCCGCCCACGAGAATGCCGGCGCCGATCCCGGTGCCCACGGCCAGGAAGATCGCGTCCTGGCAGCCGCGGGCCGCGCCGCGCCAGCTCTCGCCGAGGATGTAGGCGGCGCGGTCGCTGTCGATGCGCACCGGCGCGCCGCCGGCTGCCGCCTCGACCTCCGCGAGGAGCGGGTAATCCTCCCACCCCGGGATGTTCGGCGCCCACACCGTGCCCGTCGCCGAGCGGTAGATCCCCGGCACCGCCACTCCAATCGCCGCCACGTCCTCGCCGCGCTCGGCCGCCGCGCTCCGAAGCTCGACGATGGCGCGCGCGACCCGCTCCGCCACGCCCGCGCCGGTCTGGCCCCCGACGGGGGCGTCGGCTCGCGCCAGCAGCTCCGCCTCGCGCGAGAACAGTGCGGCAGCCACCTTGGTGCCGCCCAGATCGACGCCGATCACGGCCATGGTCACTCCGGGTTGTGCGGTGGAGGGCACCGGCGCGGCGCCGGCGATGTCGCGAACTTGGCGGCGCCCCGGGGTGGGGTCAAGCCCGCGCCGAGCACTCTGCGCCCGTCCCGGGGTAGCACCGACTCCGCCCGGTTCCCCGCAGTCGGAGTCGATCGTCGTGTCGCCGTCGAAGCGCCGTCCCGTCGCCGCTCTCGTGGTCCTGCTCGCCGCCGCCCAGCTCTCCTGCGGGGACGTCGGCCTCGCGCCCGATCCGATCGCCGCCGACGAGGCGGTGCTGCTCGCCGCGGGCGACGTCGCCTCGTGCCTCTCCCGCGGCGACGAGAAGACCGCCGACCTGCTCGACCGGCTCCCGGGCACCATCGCCGCGCTCGGCGACGACGTCTACGAGCGTGGCCTGGCCCTCGAGTACGACCTCTGCTACACGCCCTCCTGGGGCCGGCACCGCGAGCGGACCCGGCCGGTGCCCGGCAACCACGACTACGGCGTCCGGGGCGCCGCACCGTACTACGCATATTTCGGAGCCGCGGCCGGCGAGCGGGGGGTCGGCTACTACAGCTACGACCTCGGCGCCTGGCACATCGTCGCGCTCAACAGCGAGGTCGCCCACGGCGCGGGCTCCGCGCAGGAGCAGTGGCTGCGAGCCGATCTCGCGGCGCACCCGGCGCGCTGCACGCTCGCCTACGCGCACCGGCCGCGCTTCAGCTCCGGCGCCGAGCACGGCAGCGACGCCGCGATGCAACCGCTCTGGCAGGCCCTCTACGACGCCGGCGCCGACGTGGTCCTCGCCGGCCACGACCACGACTACGAGCGCTTCGCGGCGCAGGGCCCCGCCGGAACGAAGGATGCGGAGCGAGGGCTGCGCGAGTTCGTCGTGGGCACGGGCGGCCGCGGCCTGCGCTCGTTCGGCGCGGTGGCGCCCAACAGCGAGGTGCGCTTCGCCGGCGAGCTCGGCATACTGGAGCTGCGCCTGAAGGCGGACGGATACTCGTGGCGCTTCCACCCGGTGAGCGGCAGCTTCCAGGACGAGGGCACCGGCGCCTGTCACTGACCGGGGCGCTCGCGCGCCGCCGCTCGATGAGGAGGGAGATGCGAACCGTCGTCGCCGTGATCGTCGTCGTCGCCATCCTGGTGTCGGCGCTCTGGCTGCTGCGCCACCGCCCCACGGCACCGGCATCCCCGGTGGCCGGTCCGACGAGCGGGCGGCCGGCGCAGACCCGGCGAGCGCCGGAAGCGCTCGGCGCGTTCCCCGCCGACTTTCCTCGCGCCGAGCCGCGCCAGATCGTCTTCGACGGCTGCCCCCCGCAGGGCGACGCCGGCGACCCGGACCTGAACCGCCTGAAGAACCGCATCGACGAGCCCGACTCCACGGTCGCGGTCCCGCTGGACTCCATCCTGGCGCTGCGCTGGCCCCGCGCCGCCGAGCGCCGCGACCGCGCCGCGTGGTCCGCCGCCGTCCGGCGCGACGTCGCCCGCCACGAGGGGCTGCCGGTCTCGGTCACCGGCTACTTCGTGCGCGGCCGCACCGAGGGCCCGGAATCGCCGAACTGCCACGGCGCCGACGCGCGCCACCGCGACTGGCACATCTGGATGACCGCGACGCCCGACACGAGCCGCCTCCGCTCCGTGGTCGTCGAGACCACGCCGCGGGTCCGCGCGCGCCACCCCGGCTGGACGATCGCCGCCGTGCAACGCCTCGCCCGCCAACACCGGCAGGCCCGCGTCACCGGCTGGCTGTTGCTCGACCCCGAGCACCCGGATCAGGTCGGCAAGACCCGCGGCACGATCTGGGAGGTTCATCCCATTACCGCCATCGAGGTGCTGACCCGCGGCCGCTGGGTCCCCCTCGACCAGGCCTCCACCCGGGAGCGTTAGATGCGCAAGGCCATCCGCCTGAACGTCGTGCTCTGGATCGAGGGCGAGCAGGAGGCCGCCGCGAACTTCGTGAAGGCGACGACGGACGCCGTCCGCGACATCGTCGCCTCGGGGCGCTCGAGCCACCCCGAGCTGCGCGTGACGGTCAAGTCCATCGCGGAGGACGAGAGCGACGATGATGACGAGGAGGAGGGTCGGGAAGGGGAGCGGGCGGGCTGACGCCCGCCCGCCGCGCGCCGCGCTCAGCCGGAGCTGCCGAAATCGCCTCGCTTCCGGAACGCCTTGTAGCGCGCCAGGTTGAAGACGATGAGCAGGATCTTCGTCAGGAAGAAGTCCGAGATCAGGATCGCCACGAACGAGAACACCATCGCCTTCGTCGTGGCGCGGCCCACGCCCTCGCCGCCCCCCGTCGCGTTCAGGCCGTAGTAGCACCCCGACAGCGTGATGATCAACCCGAAGACGATCGGCTTCACCAGCGTCATGAGCAGGATCGCGGGGAAGAAGCCGAAGAAGAAATCCTTGCGCGCCAGCGATTCGATCACGCCGCGCAGGTAGACGTCCCCCGGCGTGACGCCTTTCGCGATCGCCACGACCAGCCCGCCGAGCACGCCGACCAGCACCGTGATCACGCTCAGGACCGGCAGCATGGTCATCCCCGCGAGCACGCGCGGCGTGACCAGCTTCCGGATCGGATCGGTGCCGAACGTCTGGAGCGCGTCGATCTGCTCGCTGGTGCGCATGGACGCGAGCTGCGCCGCGATCCCGGAGCTGACCCGCCCCGCCACCATCAGCGCCGCCAGCGTCGGTCCCTCCTGGATGAGCGACGTGCCCACCAGGCTCCCCAGCAGCGTCTCCGCGCCGATCACCCGCAGCTGCGCCGAGGTCTGCAGCGCGATCACCATCCCCGTGAACGTCCCCGTCAGCAGCAGCGGCGGCAGCGACCCCACGCCGATCCGATCCATCTGCCGCAGCACGTCCCGGCCGTAGAACGGCCGCGAGAAGCTGAAGCGGAGCGCGCGCCCGCCCAGCGTGAAGAACTCCTGCACGGCGAAGAGGACGCCGAGCAACCATTGATCGACGGTGATGACCAGCTCGCGCATGGGCCTTCCGGTCCAGGGACGCCGGCGCGACCTGGCAAGCTCCGGGCCGGCGCCTCCGCGCGCCGCGCCATTGCTCGCGTTCGGGCGCCCGAGCTAGCTTCCGGCAACTCGCCCGTCGCCGCGGTCCACCTCGTCCCGACGCAGCCCCGCGCTACCCGCGGGCTACGGTGGGCCGCTCACATGCGCGCCTTCGCCGGAGGGACCTGCTTCGTGCCGTGGACGATCCTGCTCTGGTCCGGCCTCGCCGCGACGCTGCTCATGAGCTGGCTCTTCGCGGCCGCCTACTGGGCGGGGATCACCGCACTCCAGCCGGGCCGGCTGTTCGGCTGCAGCCTGCTCCCGCACGCCCCCGCCCCGATCGCCACCGCCGCCGGCCGGCTGCTCCATTTCGGCTTCGGCGTCGCCGTCTTCCCCCTCGGCTACGCCCTCGCGTTCGCCTGGATCGGCGCCGCCGAGGCCGCGAACGGCCTCCTCCTCGGCGCTGCGCACGGCGCCCTCGTCGCCGCCGCCGTCGGACTCGTCCCGCCCGAACGCCGCTGCGTCGCCCCCGGCCCGTTCGGAATCCGCCTCGGCCCCGCCACGCCCCTCGTCATCGTCCTCGCACACATGGCGTACGGCGCGCTCCTTGGCTATGTCTACGTCGTCCCCGGCACATGACCCGCTCCATCACCCCGGACCACCCATGACCAAACGCGCGCGCCACGCCGCGATCCGGCAGCTCGTCGAAGAGGGCCGGTACGCGAGCCAGGAACACCTCCGCGAAGCCCTCGCCCGGAAAGGCTTCGAGGCCACCCAGGCCACGCTCTCTCGCGACATCCGCGAGCTCCGCCTCATCAAGGTCCCCGACGCCGACGGCCGGACCTATTACACGCTGCCCCCCGAGGAGTGGGAGCTCACGCCGCCGATCCGCCGCCTCCTTCCGGCCCTCTTCGTCGGCGCCGAGGGCACCGGCAACCTCCTCGTCGTCAAGACCATGCGCGGCGGCGCCCAGCCCGTCGCCGAGGCCATCGACTGGGAGGAGTGGCCCGAGATCCTCGGCTCCATCGCCGGCGACGACACCGTCCTCCTCATCCTCCGCGATCCCGCCCACCTCCGCGAGATCGTCCGCCGCGTCGAGGAGCTGGCCGACCTGGACACCTGACGAGGCGGCGTCCCGCTCGCCGATCCCCGCGCGCGCCCCGCGCCGGGCGCTTTCCCCCGCGCAGTGCATGATTATCCCTCGCGCGGAACGGCCCTCCGCGGCCCCCATCCAACTCCGTGCGGCCCAACGGAAACTCCAGCCGCCCACCCCTTGACCCCACGCCCGGCCCGTTGTATAAGTATTCAACAATGATGAATAAGCCTGCACGCGCCGGCATCATCGGCGCTACCGGATATTCCGGACTGGAAGTCGCGGCCCTCATCGCGAGGCACCCCCGCCTCGAGCTCGCCTTCGCAACGTCGGAGGCGGAGGCGGGGAGGCCGGCGCGCGGGACGGCGCTGCGCTACGTCCCTGCGGCGGAGGCGCCGCTGGGCGACGCGGACGTGGTGTTCTCCTGTCTGCCGACGGGGCATTCGGGCGCCTGGGCGCTTCGCGCGCTGGAAGCCGGCGCCGCGGTGGTCGACCTGTCGGCGGACCTGCGGGCGGGGGAGAGTCGGGCCGTCTACGGCTTGCCGGAGCTGTGGCGGGAGGATCTCGGCGGAGCGCGGCTGGTGGCGAACCCGGGGTGCTACCCGACGGGCGTGCTGCTGGCACTGGCGCCGGCGCTGCGGGCGGGGCTCGTGGATGCGTCCCGGCCGGTGGTTATCGACGCGGCCTCCGGCGTGACCGGGGCAGGGCGGTCGGCGAAGCGGGAGCTGCTGTTCGGCGAGGTGGCGGAGGACTACCGCGCGTACGCCGTGGGGAACCGGCACCGGCACGTTCCGGAGATCAGGGGCGGGCTGGCGCGGGTCGCGGGCGGGACGGCGCCATCGTGCATCTTCACGCCGCACCTGCTGCCGGTCCAGCGGGGGATCCTGGAGACGATCTACCTGCCGTTGCGGGAGGCGCTGCCGGTGAGCGATGCGGTGGGCGTCTGGACGGAGTTCTTCGCGGGCGAGCCGTGCATCGAGGTCCTGGGGACGGAGCTGCCGTCGCTGCGCGACGTGGTGGGGCGGAACGTCGTCGCGGTCGGGCTCTCGGAGGTGGAGGGGGTGGAGGCGCCGACGCTCCTCGTGGTGGCGGCGCTGGACAACCTGGTCAAGGGCGCGGCGGGGCAGGCGGTGCAGAACGCGAACCTCGTGCTGGGGTTCCCGGAGCTGGAAGGGCTGCCGCTGTGAGGCCGCGCGTCGTGAAGGTCGGCGGGAGCGTGCTCGGCGACGCCGAGTGGCTGGCGTCCTTTGCCGAGCACGTCGCGGCGGCGTCCGGGCCGGTCGTGGTGGTGCACGGCGGCGGTCCGGAGATCAGCGAGCTGTCCTCGCGGCTGGGCGTGGCGGTGACGTGGGTGGATGGCCGGCGCGTGACGCCGCCGGAAGCGATGGACGTGACCGCGATGGTGCTCTCCGGCCGGATCAACAAGCGCGTGGTGGCGGCGCTGCTGACGGCCGGCGTGGATGCGGTCGGCCTGTCCGGGGAGGACGGCAGGCTGCTGGTCGCGCGCCCGCGGGAGAACGGCGCGCTCGGGCGGGTGGGCGAGCTGGTCTCGGTGCGGGCGTCCTTGCTCCGCGCGCTGCTGGACGCCGGGCACACGCCGGTCGTCTCGCCGGTCTCGCGGGGCGTGGACGCCGCGCCGCTGAACGTGAACGCGGACGAGGCCGCCACGGCGATCGCGGCGGCGCTCGGCGCGTCCGAGCTGCTCTACCTGACGGATGTCCCCGGCGTCCTGGCCGGCGGCGCGGTCGTCCCCGGGCTCTCGGCCGCCGAGGCCGAAGGGCTGGTGGTGTCCGGCGCGGCCACGGGCGGGATGGCCGTGAAGCTGGAAGCCGCGCTCGCGGCGCTGGGCGGTGGGGTTCACTGCGTGCGCATCGGCACGCTCGAGCTGTTGACCAGTCCGGACGCCGGCACGGCGGTGCGGGCGGGGGAGGAGGCGTTCGCATGAGCTCGGTGCTTCCCGAGACGACGATTCCGGCCGGACCGGCCGAGTACGACGATTCGGCGCTCCTCGGCGTCTACAAGCCGGCCGCGCCGGTCTTCGTGGCCGGCCGCGGCAGTCGCCTGATCGACGCCGACGGCCGCGAGTACCTCGACTTCACCAGCGGGATCGGCGTGAACGCGCTCGGCTACGGCGACGACGGGATCGCCGAGGCGCTGGCGGTCACGGCGGCCAGCGGGCTGCTGCACGCCTCGAACCTGTTCCGCACCGAGCCCGCGGCGGAGCTGGCCCGCGAGCTGGCGAGCCGCTCCTTCGCGAGCAAGGTGTTCTTCTGCAACTCCGGCGCGGAGGCCAACGAGGCGGCGTTCAAGTTCGCGCGCCGCTGGGCGGGCGTGGCGGGCGGGGAGGCCAAGCACGAGATCGTGGCGCTGCACGGCTCCTTCCACGGCCGCCTCTTCGGCTCGCTCGCGGCCACGGACCGCCCCGCCTACCAGCAGCCGTTCCGGCCGCTCATGCCCGGCGTGCGCTTCATCGCCGTCGGGGACGAGATGGGCGCGCGCGCGGCCATCTCGACGGAGCGCACCGCGGCGGTGATCGCCGAGCCGGTGCAGGGCGAAGGCGGTGTGCACCCCATCCCGGCGGAGTTCCTCCGGCTCCTGCGCGACCTCACCGCGCAGGCCGGCGCGGCGCTGATCCTGGACGAGGTCCAGTGCGGCCTCGGCCGAACCGGGCGCCTGTTCGCGCACGAGACCACCGGTGTCGTTCCCGACATGGTGACGCTGGCGAAGCCGCTCGCCGGCGGGCTCCCCATGGGCGCCGTGCTGCTCACCGACGCCATCGCGTCGGCGATCGTGCCGGGCGACCACGCCAGCACGTTCGGCGGCGGCCCGGCCGTCTCGCGCGTCGCGCTCGAGGTGCTGCGCCGCCTGGCCGCGCCGGAGTTCCTGGCCGAGGTGCGGTGGAAGGGCGAGCGGCTGCGCGCCGGACTGGAACGGCTCGTCGGCAGCGGCGTGGTCGTCTCGGTCCGCGGCGTCGGCCTCATGCTCGGGATCGAGCTGGGCGCGCCGGCCGCGCCGCGCATCGCCGCGGCGCTCGACCGCGGCCTCCTGCTCTGCTCCGCCGGCGAGCGCGTCGTCCGGCTGCTGCCTCCGCTCGCGATCGAGCCCGCGGAGCTCGACGCCGGCCTCGAGATCCTCGCCGAGGTCCTGGCGTGAGCACGGCGCGCTGGGAGATGCCGCGGTCCGGGACCGCGGCGGGGGCGGTCGTCGTCTCCGGCGGCGTCGTCCATCTGGGCGACGACGTGCTCGCCGCCATCTCGCCGGCGGTGCGCCTGCGCGCCGCCCGGCTCGAGGACGTCCCCGCGATCCTCGAGCTGCTCGATGGCTTCGCGCGGCGCGGGCTGCTCCTCCCGCGCACGCCCGACCAGCTCTACCGCAACATCCGCGAGTTCGTGGTGGCCGAGGATGTCGAGGGGATCGTCGGCTGCGGCGCGTTGCGCATCTACTCGCCGCGCCTCGCCGAGATCGGCGCGCTGGCCGTGGCAGAGCGCTGTCATGGCCGCGGCGTCGGCCGCTGCATCGTCGACGCGCTCGTGGACGAGGCGTGCGAGCTGGGCATCGGCCGCGTCTTCGCCCTCACGCTGCAAGAAGGCTTCTTCCACCGCCTCGGCTTCCGCACGGGGCGGGTCGAGGAGTTCCCGCAGAAGGTCGCCGCCGACTGCGCGTCCTGCGCCAAGCGGGCGACCTGCATCGAGATCACCGTCGTGCGCGACCTTCACGTCGTGGACGCTTAGCAAGAAGGGAACGCGACATGTCCTTCTCCGTGGTCCTGGCCTACTCGGGCGGGCTCGACACCTCGATCATCGTCCCGTGGCTGCGGGAGAACTACGACGCGCAGGTCATCTGCATGGCCGCCGACGTCGGCCAGGGCGCGGAGCTGCACGGCCTGGAGGCGCGCGCCCGGCAGCAGGGCGCGTCCGCCCTCATCGTCGAGGACCTGCGCGACGTCTTCGCCCGCGAGGTGATCCTGCCGACCGTGCGCGCCGGCGCGATCTACGCCCGGAAGTACCTGCTGGGGACCTCGATGGCGCGCCCGGTCATCGGCCGCGCGCAGGCGCAGCTCGCCCGCCGCGTCGGCGCCGGCGCGCTCGCCCACGGCTGCACGGGGAAGGGCAACGATCAGGTCCGCTTCGAGCTGGCGTACGCCGCGTTCGCGCCGGACCTGAAGGTGATCGCCCCCTGGCGCGAGTGGGACATTCAGTCCCGCGAGGATGCCATCAACTACGCCGCCGAGCGCGGCATCCAGGTCGAGGCGACGAAGGAGAAGATCTTCTCCCGCGACCGCAACCTCTGGCACGTCTCCCACGAGGGCGGCCCGCTCGAGGACCCGTGGTTCGAGCCGCCGAAGGACCTCTTCCTTCTCAGCGTCGATCCGGAGGACGCGCCCGGGGAGGCCGAGTACGTCGAGCTCGGCTTCGAGGCGGGGTACCCGGTGACGCTCGACGGGCAGGCGCTCTCGCCGGTCCAGCTCATCGAGGCGCTCAACGCGCTCGGCGGCCGCCACGGCATCGGCCGCGCCGACATCGTCGAGGACCGCCTCGTCGGGATGAAGTCGCGCGGCATCTACGAGACGCCGGGCGGCACGATCCTGTACACCGCGCACCGCGAGCTCGAGCAACTCGTGCTCGACCGCCGCACGCTCGCGCTCAAGGACCAGGTCGCCGCGAAGTACGCCGACCTCGTGTACGAGGGCCGCTGGTGGGGCACCGAGCGGGAGGCGCTCGACGCGCTCGTGAACGCCACGCAGACGCGCGTCACGGGCACGGTCCGCCTCAAGCTCTACAAGGGCAACCTCGTGATCGCCGGCCGGAAGAGCCCGTTCGCGCTGTACGACAAGGCGCTGGCCTCCTTCAGCGACGAGGGCACGTACGACCAGTCGGACGCCGCCGGCTTCATCCACCTGTTCGCGCTGCCCACCCGCTCCGAGGCGCAGCAGCGCCTGAAGGCGGCGGCGCCGTCGCCGAACGGCAAGGCCGCGGCCGACGATGCCGGGGAGACCGCCCTCTTCGACGAGGTCCACGCCTGATGACGGGAGGCCGCGCCATGGCCGAATCCCAGATCCACCCGGCGCCGGCGTCCGACACGCCGCCGGCGCCGCACCGCCTCTGGGGCGGACGCTTCAGCGTGGGGCCCGCCCCGGCCCTCGAGGAGCTGAACCGCAGCCTCCCGGTCGACCGGCGCCTGTGGGCCGAGGACGTCCAGGGGAGCCGCGCCTGGGTCGAGGCGCTCGCTCGCGCGGACGTCCTCACGCGCGCGGAGGCGCGCAGCCTCGACGCCGGCCTGCTCCGCGTCGCCGACCGGCTCGCCGCCGGTGACGCCGCCGATGCCGACGACGAGGACATCCACACCCTCGTCGAGCGCCTCCTCTACGAGGAGGTCGGCGACGTCGCGGGGAAGCTCCACACCGGCCGGTCGCGCAACGACCAGGTCGCCACGGACTTCCGCCTCTGGGCGCTCGGCGCCGGCGGCCGCCTGGACCAGGAGCTGCGCGCCCTCGGCGCGACGCTCCTGCTCCAGGCCGAGCAGGCCGTCGACCTCGTCATGCCCGCCTACACGCACCTCCGGCGCGCGCAGCCCGTGCGCGTCGCCCACTGGCTGCTCTCCCACTTCTGGGCGCTCGAGCGCGACCGCCAGCGCCTGGCCGACGCGCTCCAGCGCGTCTCCGTCCTCCCCCTCGGATCGGGCGCCATCGCCGGCTGCCCGTTCCCCGTCGACCGCACGCTGCTCAAGGAGCTCCTCGGCTTCCGTGCGGTCTCGCCCAACTCGATCGACGCCGTCGGCGACCGCGACTGGGTCTGCGAGCTCGTCTTCGTCGCCGGAATGGCCGGCGCGCACCTCTCGCGCATGGCGGAGGACCTCATCCTCTTCTCCTCCGACGAGTTCGGCTTCGTCCGGCTCCCGGAGGCGTACACGACCGGGTCCAGCCTCATGCCGCAGAAGCGCAACCCGGACGGCCTCGAGCTCGCCCGCGGCAAGGCCGCCCGCCTGCTCGGCGACGTCGCCGCCGCGCTCGCCATGCTGAAGGGACTGCCGACGGGCTACAACAAGGACCTGCAGGAGGACAAGACGCTCCTGTTCGGCGCCCTCGACACGCTCATGCTCGTCCTCCCCGCGACGCGCCAGACCATCGCCGGCGCCGAGTGGCAGGAAGGCCCCCTCGCCCGCGCCGTCCACGACGACGGCCTGCTCGCCACCGACCTCGCCGACGAGCTCGTCCGCCGCGGCGTGCCCTTCCGCGAGGCCCATGGCGCGGTCGGCCGGCTGCTGCGCCGCGCCGAGCGGGACGGCGTCGCGCCCGGCGCGCTCTCCGATGCCGCGTGGGCGGAGGCCCATCCTGCCTTCCTGGCCGGACCGCGCCCCCGCGTCTCGCCCGAGCAGTCGGTCGAGGCGCGCGCGGTGCCCGGCGCCACCGCCCGGGCCGCGGTCCTCGCCCAGATCGCCACCGGCCACGCCTCGCTCGCCGCCGACGCGCGCGGACGCTGAGCGGCGATCCCCGCGCGCGACGCCGGCTGGGCACCCGGCCGGCGTCGCTTTTTTTCCCATTTTGGCAGGTCGTGGTCGGAACGGAACTTGCACCCCTGAGGCCCCGCAGGGGCAGGCTGCGCCCCATGCCCGACGCGCTTCACCCGGAGTGAGGTTCAGTGAAAAACCCGTTCGCATCCAAAGACCTCTCGGAGCCCATGCGCCGCCGCGTGGAGCTCGCCATTGCGGTGGCGCAGGAGAGGCTGCTCAGCACCCACGTCGACCACGCACTCCGGCTCATCGAGCTCGTCGGAGACCAGGTGCCGTTCGAGGACGCGCTCGGCATCTACACGCGCCTGCTGCGCCTCTCCGAGGACGAGTCCCGCAACATCACCACCCGGGCGCTCGCGATCATCGGCGAGCGCGCCGTGGAGGGAGAGAGCTGGCCCGAGGTCGCCGCCCCCACCGAGGTCGAGGCCCCGCAGGAGGGCGCCGGGCGCGGCTTCCTCCGCCAGATCCGGCAGCGGCTGCGCGGCCGCGTCAACGACGACCTCCGCCGCTGGGTCGAGCTCGCCGCCGCCCGCACCGAGGTCGCGCTCCTCGAGGCCCATGTCGAGAACGCCCTGAACTTCGTCGAGATGCTCGAGAAGGACCTTCCCTTCACCGAGGCGGTCGAGCTCTACCTCGAGGCGCTCGACGTCCGCGACAGCATCGCCGAGGTCGCCTACTTCATGGCGCTCAGCCGGCTGTCCGACGAGATCCTCCCCCGCGCCGGCTCCGCCGGCGGAGAGCGCACCGCCGCCCCGCGGGCGAGTGCGGACGAGCGCCACCTGCGCGTCGTCGACAAGGACGGCGCCTGAGCGACAGCCCCGGCCGGCCGCGCTCGCCGCCGGCCGGGCATCTTTCCCTCCCGCCCCACCCATTCCCCGCCGCTCCGCCCTCCACGGCGTCTCTCGCCGCAACTCTCCAAGTGTGTGTCATGAGGCCACATACGTCAGGTCGGCCGACTGTCTCGCACTGGCCCCGGCGCACCCGACGGAAATGGAACGCGGCTTGCACATATCCCACGCCGATACGGGGGGTAGACGGGCGAACGGGACTCCGCGTCCCATAGCCCGCGGACGTGCCGCGAGGCACGAGCCGTGGGGATGACCCACGGCTCAGCACCACCGGACCGGGCCGGCCGGGGTGCGTGTCCGTCTGCCGCAGGATTCCACGATCCGGTGGGGCCTGTCGGAATGGGAGACGAAGAGGAGAAGCCATGAATAGGAATGCTCTGGTCGCGCTTACGGCCACCACGATGGCCTTCGCGGCCGCCGTGCCGCTCAAGGCGCAGAATTATCGCTTTGATATCGGGATCAACGGCGGCGCCTCCACCTACACCGCGTTGCTGGACGACAAGCAGCTCGGCGAAGGGACGGAGAACGTGAAGTTCAAGGGGAACTGGCTGACGGGTGCGCAGGCCACGCTCTGGATCACGCCGATGATCGGGATCCGGGCGAACGGCACGTACACGGACACGAAGCTGAAGCAGGGGGATCTGGTCTTCGCGAACGACGTGAACCTGTGGAGCGGCTCGGGCGACCTGATGTTCCGGTTCAAGCGGCCGCGCGACACGTGGCAGGGCTTCGAGGCGCTGCCGTACGTGGCGCTGGGTGCGGGTGCGAAGTGGGTGAATCCGGCGGGTGACCATTTCTTCGTGACGAACGAGGATGGCAAGGCGGTCTCGGGCGTTCCGTTCGGCTGCACGGGCGGAGTGTGCTTCGGGCCGGGCGGCGTACCGACCGCCGCGTCGAACGTCTTCTTCCTGCGGGAGAAGGCGTCGTTCATGGGTCTGGGCGGGCTGGGCGCGGACCTGCGGGTCGCGCCGAACTTCGCGGTGCGCCTCGAGGCGGGTGACCGGATCTACAAGCCGAACGTGGTGCAGGTGGCCGCGGCCGGCTTCCCGGCGGGCGTGACGGCGCTCACGAGCGACAACGTCGCGCGCACCGTGCACGAGATCTACGGTCAGCTGGGGCTGCACATGCTGCTCGGGCTGCAGCAGCCCGAGGTGGTGGCGGTGGCTCCGGCTCCGGCGCCGCCGGTCGAGACGCCCGCGCCTGCGCCGGCCCCGACGACCGAGTCGGTGGACGTCTGCGTGGTGGACCCGACCGCGACGGGCGGGCTGCGCACGGTGACGGCAACGCACAACCTGACGACGAACGACACGACGGTGATGGTGAACGGCACGAGCGTGCCGCTCTCGCAGTCGGTGGGCACCGTGCCGGTGGCCTCGAGCGCGACGTGGTACGTGCAGGGCGAGCCGCTGGTGATCGGCTCCGGGCGGACGACGGTGCGCTACGTCGCGTTCGGCAGCCCGCGCATGATCACGGCCTCCGACCTGACGTACCTGGGGACCGTGGACGGCCTGCCGGTCTACGCGGACCGGAACGCGGTCACCGGCGTGGTCGCGACGACGGCGCCTGGCGACATCAGCATGAACGTGAACCAGAACCGGAGTTACCTCACCGGGCTGGAGAACGTGCAGGTGCTGTACGTGCCCATGCAGACGACGGGGTGCGTGTTCCAGCCGGTGCAGATCCAGCAGCAGGTGCGCAAGAGCGGCCGGTAAGGTTTTTTCGACCCTCGAGCGCGGCGGCGCCCGGCCCCTCGGCCGGGCGCCGCTTCGTTTTGCGCCCCTCGGGGCGACCGCCTAGATTTCCGTCGATTCGAGCGCCGATCCCTCGATGCGGTGGCCCGGCCTGCGTGGGATGCGCGGCCGCGCCGCTGCACCCGCTCTCTATATCAGATCCCGGAGGTAGCGATGGCCACCGATGCCTCGACCGCGGAGGCCCGGCTCCAGCAGGTCTCCCGGCCCACCCTGGACGACATGGACCTCACGCCCGGCAAGCGAGCCCGCCTCTACCGCCTGCTCTACGAGCACGGGGTCGGGAACGGGACGCTGATGATCCTGCCGATCGACCAGGGGATCGAGCACGGTCCGGTCGACTTCTTCGAGAACCCGGCCTCGCTCGACCCGGAGTTCCAGTGGACGCTGGCCGTCGAGGGCGGCTACAACGCCATCGCCTGCCACTGGAACCTGGCGCGGGCGTACATGAAGAAGTTCGCCGGCAAGGTGCCGCTGGTGCTCAAGATCAATGGGCGGACGAACATCCCGCCGGAGGACGAGGCGTTCTCGACGCTCACGGCCAGTGTCGCCGATGCGGTCTACCTCGGCGCCGACGCCGTCGGCTACACGCTCTACGTCGGCTCGCCGCGCCAGGGCCTGGACATCCAGCAGCTCGCCGGCGTCCGCGCGGAGTGCGACCGCTACGGCATGCCGCTGGTCGTGTGGGCGTACCCGCGCGGCAACGCGATCGAGAAGAAGGGCGGACGCGACTCGCTCTACGCCGTCGACTACGCGGCGCGGCTGGCGCACGAGCTGGGCGCGGACATCATCAAGATCAACCTCCCGAAGAAAGGCTCGAAGGACGCCGAGCAGCCGAAGCCGTATAACACGCTGGAGTGGGACACCGAGGAGGGGATCCGGCGCGTCGTGCGCTCCGGCGGCCGCTCGCTCGTGATCTTCAGCGGCGGCAGCAAGGTCGGCGACGCGGACGTGCTCGAGAAGGTGCAGCTCTCGATGGACGGCGGCGCGACCGGGCTGATCTTCGGCCGCAACATGTGGCAGCGGAAGATGGACGACGCACTGTCGATGACGCAGCGCGTCAAGGACATCCTGCGCCGTTACCCCGCTTGAGCGAGGTCGACCGGCTCAAGCGAGACGCGGCCGAGCGCGCGCTCGACTTCGTCGAGGACGGGATGGTCCTCGGCCTGGGGACGGGCTCGACCGTGCGCCACCTGCTCGAGCTCCTGGCGGAGCGCCGCAAGGCGGGCGCGCTCCGCCGGGTGATCGGGGTCCCGACGTCGCGGGCCACCGAATGGCTGGCCCGCGAGCTGGGGCTGCGCATTTCGTCCTTGGAGCAGGAGCCGCGCGTCGACCTGACCATCGACGGCGCCGACGAGGTCGACCCGCAGCTCAACCTGATCAAGGGGTTGGGGGGCGCGCTGCTCTGGGAGAAGATCGTGGCCTCCGCGTCCGAGCGCCTGCTCATCGTCGCCGACGAGGCGAAGCTGGTCGCGCGCCTCGGCGAGCGTGCGCCGCTGCCGGTCGAGGTCGTCCCGTTCGGCTGGAATACCCACCTCGCGTTCCTCGACAACCTCGGCGCGGAGCCCATGCTCCGCCTGTCCGCGAACGGCAGCCCGTTCCTCACCGACAGCGGGCATTACCTCATCGACTGCCATTTCCCGCACGGGATCACGGAGCCGATCCGGCTGCAGCGCGAGCTCCGCCAGCATGCCGGCGTCGTGGAGTCGGGGCTGTTCCTCGGGCTGGCCGATGCGGTGGTCGTGGCCGGCCTCTCCGGCACGCGCGTCCTGCGGCCCGAGGGAGTGAGCGGATGACGGTCAAGATCGCGCCGTCGATCCTGTCCGCGGACTTCGGCCGGCTCGCGGAGGCCGTCGCGCACGCCGAGGCCGCCGGCGCGGACTGGATCCACCTGGACGTGATGGACGGCCACTTCGTCCCCAACATCACGATCGGCCCGCAGGTCGTGGCCGCGGTGCGGAACGCCACCGGGCTCTTCCTCGACGTTCACCTCATGATCACGGATCCGGATCGGTACCTGGACGTGTTCGTGCAGGCCGGGGCGGACGGCCTGACGGTCCACCGGGAGACGTGCATCCACCTGCACCGGACCGTGGAGCGGATCCGGGACCTCGGCGCGCGCCCGGCCGTGGCGCTCAACCCCGCGACGCCCATACAGACGCTGGACGAGATCCTGCCCTACATCGACATGGTCCTGCTCATGACCGTGAACCCGGGGTTCGGCGGGCAGAGCTTCATCCCCACCAGCACCGCGAAGATCGCGCGGCTGCGGTCGGAGCTGTCCGACCGGGGACTCCTGGGCGTCGAGATCCAGGTGGACGGCGGCATCTCGCCGCAGACGGCGCCGGAGGTCTGCGCCGCGGGTGCCAGCGTGCTGGTCGCCGGCGCCGCGATCTTCAACCGCGAGGCGTCGGTCGCCGCCAACGTCGCCGCGCTGCGCCGCTCGGTCGGCGGGGTGTGACGCGCCCGGCGCTGGCGACGTCGGGCCCGAAAGCGTTCCGCTGGTCCCGCGCACGGAATCGCGCCACCGTGCGCTCCGCGCAGCGAGCGTGATCCGCGGAGCGACGTTCCCGATCGCCGACGCCTCGGGAGAGGCAAATGCGCACGGCGGAGTTGCTGATCCGACGTCTCGAGCTGATCCACCGGTGGTACCAGGGCATGGTTCGTCCGGAGACCGGGCGGCTGGAGTACCTCTACATCCCCGAGACCGACGCCTTCGTCCGTGAAAGCTCCCCCATCCGCGACGTCGCTTCCGTGTGGGACGTGGAGGTGCTCGGCGAGTTCCTGAAGCGTCGGGAGCTTCACCCGCTGATCGAGCGGTCCCTCCGCTACTACGATGACTTCCTCGTGGAACGCGACGACGCCCTGATCCTCGACCCCGAGCGCCTCGAGGAGCCTTCGTCCATCGCCCACAGCGCGTTCATGATCCTGGCCCTCCTCCACGCGCCGTCTCGGCGTTGGACCCGGCGGGTCGCCGCCCTGGCCAGCGGGATCCTCCACCAGCAGAGGCCGGACGGCTCGTACAAGGTGTACTTCCACGATGTCCCGGACGACGGGGAGGAGTTGTACGCCGGCGAGGCCATGCTCGCCCTCATGGAGAGCTACCGCCATTCACGGGATCCACGGCATCTCGAGAGCGTGGAACGCGGCTTCTCGTATTACGATGCGGAGTACTTCCGGCGCGGCCGCGTGGCGGCGGACATGCTCGTCTTCTTCGCCAACTGGCAATCCCAGGCCTGCCGCCTCCTGGCTGAGTCCACCCCGAGCGCAGCGCTCGAGCGGGAGGTGGCCGACTACGTCTTCCGCATGCACGACCGGATCCTCGATCGCGGCTTCTATGAGGACGTGGAGCGCAATCCGGCGCGCCAGGCGTCGGTGGAGGTCGCCTGCGCGCTAGAAGGCCTTGGCGACGCGTACGCGCTCGCGCGCACCTCGGCCCCGCGTGCCGAACGCTACGGCCACTGCATCTGCACCGGGCTGACGTACCTGCTCGGACTCCAATGCACCGAAGACGGCACGGAGAGGGAACGCGGCGGGTTCGGCGTGTCGCTGGGCGAACGGGCTCAGCGCATCGACGTCACCGGCCATGCCGCCAGCGCCTTCCTGAAGAGCGTCACGAACGCGATCGAATGTCCGCCCACGCCCTCCCGATCGCGGCCGCTCGGGGCAGGGTAGAGCTCAGGCATTCCGGCCGGCCGCGCGGAGGCCGGGCGAGTGCCGACGCGCCACCCTCCACGTCGTATCCCGCCGTCGCTCTCCCCGGCCGAGCCCGACCTCTCCCGGCGAACCCGCCCGAACGGCGCGCCCCGGTTCCCCGACAGGGCCCTACCACCCCCTCCGGAGAGCGGCTATTCTGAGAGCGGCTCGCGCAATCGGGGCGGTTCAGGGACGAGGTAACGCTCGGTGCAGCAGCGCCTCTGCGCGTATGCCGGACGATCCGCGCGGCGACCCGGGGATCTCGTCGGCTGGCGCGGCGAAGCGCGACCCTCGCCGGGGTGACGGAACTGGTAGACGTGGGCGACTTAAAATCGCTGGCCCTTCGGGGCGTGTGGGTTCGAGTCCCACCCTCGGCATTTTCCCACCAGATCGTGATGCTCCGAATCCGCGCGCGGCCGCTGGCCGTCGGCCCGGCGCCGTCCTCCCGCGTCCGGGCCGGTGGCTCGCGCGGCCCCGCCGGCGCCCGTCAGGTCGACGGCAGCGACGAGGGCGGCGCGGCCGCGCCGGCCGCGCCGTGCCGCATGACGACGCGATGGATCAGGTCGGCGGCCTCGTCGAGGCCGATGCTCCCCGTGTTGATCTGCAGGTCGTAGAGGTCCGGGTCGGCCGGCTCGCAGCCGAAATGGTGCCGGATGTAGCGGCGCCGCTGCGCGTCGGTGCGCCGGGTCTGGTTCTCCGCCTCCGCCAATGGGCGGCCCGAGCGCTCCGCGACCCGGCGCGCGCGCATGGCCAGCGGCGCCACGACGCGGACGTGCAGCGCGTCCGCGCGGTCGTGGAAGATGCATTGGGTGCCGTGCCCGACGACGATGAACGGCGGGGCGCTCGCGGCGTCCCGGATGACGGCGCGCTCGATCTGCGCGACGTAGTCCGCGTCCGGGCTGACCGGCATGATCGGCGCGTCGGGGATGCCTCGGGCCAGGATGACGCCGACGCGCTCGACGAGCCCGCCGATCTGCTCGTCGAGTCGCTCGACCTCGTCCGCCGAAGCGTTGAGCCGGTGCGCGACCTCCTCGATCAGCTCGTGGTCGATGACGCGCCAGCCCAGGCGTCTCCCGAGCAGGTGGGCGATCTGGCTGCCCCCGCTGCCGAACTCGCGGGAGATGGTGATGATCTCGATGGGATGACCGGCTCGCATTCCTACCTCCCCGCGCCGCGGCCTCACGGTCTCCGCCCAAAGCTTACTCGCTGCGCACGTTGAGTACCAGCGGCACGGCCGGCCTCGCCTTGCCCGGCGCCGCGCACTTCGGGTAGCTTTCCGGCATGAGCGCGCTCCTCACGTTCCTCGCCGTGGCCGGAGCTGCGGCCGTGGCGTGGCGCGCGGTCCGGGCGCTGATGCGCCTGACCCGCTTCGCCGTGGACCGCGTCGTCGCCGGCGAGACGGCGGAGGCGCGCGCACAGCACGGGGATCTCACCGGGATGGCGGAGGCGAGCGAGTGGAGAAGGGAAGCGGGTCGGCGGCGGCGGAGGGCCTTCGCCACGTTCGCGTTCTGGCTCGTGTTGCTGCTCGCGCCACCGCTCACGCCGTGGGGCCAGGTGCTCTACGCGGCGTACGCGCCCCTCTGGCTCCTGCACGTCACGCCGTTCGGCCGGGTCTGACATGATCCGGGTGACATTCCTCGGTACCGCCGCCAGCCGGCCGACGGTCGGCCGCAACGTGAGCGCGCTCATCCTCAACCGCGAGGGCGAGCTGCTCCTGTTCGACTGCGGCGAGGGTACGCAGCGGCAGATGATGCGCTTCGGCACCGGCTTCGCCGTGCACGACATCTTCTTCAGCCACATGCACGCCGACCACTTCCTGGGCGTGATCGGCCTGCTCCGCACGATGGGGCTGCAGGGGCGCGAGGAGCCGATGCGGCTGTGGGCCCCGGAGGGCGGCGCGGCGATCCTGCGCGAGGCGGTGAACCTGGGCGTCGACCGGGTGCCGTTCGACATCCTGATCGAAGAGCTGGCGCCGGACGACCGCATCGCTCGCGCCGGCTACGAGATCGTGGCGTACCGCGCGCAGCACGGCACCCGCGCCCTCGGCTACGCGCTCGTCGAGGCGGAGCGGCTCGGCCGGTTCCACCCGGATCGCGCCCGAGAGCTGGGGGTGCCCGAGGGGCCGCTGTTCGGCAAGCTGCACCGCGGCGAGGCGGTGGAGGTGGACGGCCGGCTGATCACGCCGGAGGACGTCGTCGGCCCGCCGCGCCCGGGGCGTCGCATCGTCTACACGGGCGACAGCCGGCCCTGCCGTCAGACCGTCGAGGCGGCGCGCGGCGCCGACGTGCTGATCCACGACGCGACCTTCGGCAGCGACGAGGCCGACCGCGCCCGGCAGACCGCGCATTCCACGGCGCGGGAGGCGGCGGACGTGGCGCGCAAGGCCGGCGTCGGCCGTCTGATCCTCACCCACATCTCCTCGCGCTACGCCGACGACCCGCGTGCGCTCGAGCGGGAGGCGCGCGACGTGTTTCCACGCTCCACCGTGGCCTACGACGGCCTGGAGATCGAGATCCCATACCGGCAGGACGATGACTGATTCGGAGAGAGCACCGCTCGAGCTGGAGGTCCCCGGCGACAAGTCCATCACCCACCGCGCGCTCATGCTGGCCGCGCTCGCGGACGGCGAGAGCCGGCTGTCGGGCGCGCTCCCGGCCGAGGACCCGCGCTCCACGGCCGCGGTCCTGCGCGCGCTCGGTGGCGCCGTGCCGGACCTCCCGCCGGACGGCGGCGAGATCCGCGTTGCTGGGCGCGGCCTGCACGGACTCGCCGCGTCGAGCCGGGTTCTCGACTGCGGCAACAGCGGCACGACCGCCCGGCTGATGCTCGGCATCCTGGCCGGCTATCCGTTCGAGGCCGAGCTGACCGGCGACGCCTCGCTGCGCTCGCGGCCCATGCGCCGCGTCACCGAGCCGCTCTCCGCCATGGGCGCGAGCTTCGTCGAGCGCGGCGAGCCGGACCGCCTCCCCATCCGCATCCGCGGCGGCAGCCTGCGCCCGCTCGCGTACGAGAGCGCCAAGGCCAGCGCGCAGGTGAAGAGCGCGATCCTGCTGGCGGGGCTCGTCGGCGACACCGACGTCGAGGTGCGCGAGCCGCTCCTCTCGCGCGATCACACGGAGCGGATGCTGCGCGCCATGGGTGCGGCCGTCCTCAGCGACCGCCTCGATGGCCGCCACGTCGCGCGGCTCACCCCCGTCGAGCGCCTGGAGCCGCTCGACCTGCGAATCCCCGGCGACTTCTCGTCCGCCGCGTTCGTCGCCGCGATGGCGCTGCTCGGCGGCCGCTCCGTCCACGTCCGCGGCGTGGGGATGAACCCGGGCCGCACCGGGCTCCTCGCGGTGCTGCGGCGGATGGGCGCCGGCCTCGTCGTCGACAACGCGGCCGACCGGAGCGGCGAGCCCGTGGCCGACCTGCACGCGGGACCGACGCCCCTCCGCGCCACGTCCGTCGGCGCGGACGAGATCCCCGCCCTCGTCGACGAGGTCCCCATCATCGCGGTGCTCGCCGCGCGCGCCGACGGCGAGACCCGCATCACCGGCGCCGGCGAGCTGCGCGTGAAGGAGTCCGACCGCATCGCCGCGCTCGTCTCCAACCTGCGGCGCCTCGGCGTCGAGGCCGAGGAGCTCCCGGACGGCCTGGTCGTGCGCGGCACCGATGCTCCCCTCGCCGGACCGGTGCGCACCCACGCCGACCACCGCATCGCCATGGCGTTCGGCGTGCTCGGCGCGCTCCCCGGCAACGAGATCGTCGTGGACGACCCCGACTGCGTGGCCGTCAGCTTTCCCGGGTTCTGGGACGTGCTGCGCCGGGCGACCGAAGGTCGGCGCCGATGATCGTCACGATCGATGGGCCCGCCGGCTCCGGGAAGAGCTCGACCGCCCGCGAGGTCGCCCGGCGCCTCGGCTTCCGCCACCTCGACTCCGGTGCGTTCTACCGCGCCCTCACCCACGCCGCGCTCAGCGCCGGGATCCCGCCCGAGCGCTGGCCGGAGCTGTCCCACGCCGACCTCGATGGCTTCCGCATCCACGCGAGCCTCGCCGAGGGCGGCTACCGCCTCCTCGCCGGCGACGACGACGTGTCCGCGCAGATCCGCTCGCCGGCCGTCAACGCCCACGTCTCCCAGATGGCGCGGCTCCCCGCCGTCCGCGGCTGGCTCCTCGAGCGCCTCCGCGACGCCGCCCGCGGCACTGACCTCGTCGCCGACGGGCGCGACCTCGGCACGGTCGTCTTCCCGGACGCCGACCTCAAGGTCTTCCTCGTCGCCGACCCGATCGAGCGCGCCCGACGCCGCCTGGCCGAGCACGGCGTGACCACCCCCGGCACCGAGGAGCTGGCCGCCGAGGTCGAGCGCCTCACGCTCCGCGACCGCATCGACTCCGAGCGCGAGCTCGCCCCCCTGGCGAAGGCGCCGGACGCGGTCGTTCTCGACACCACGTCGCTCGATTTCGACGCGCAGGTGGAGTGCGTCGTCGCCCTGGTGCGGAGCCGGCAGCGGGAGCGCGCGCGGGATTGACCCGCGGCGTGGTTTCGGGTAAATTTCGTGTTTGGCTCCAGGTCCGTCCGGCTCCCTGCCGGACCGGGGAGGAAGCGCCTCCTCGGTGGAATCCCTCAACCGCGGCGAGACGCCCCCGGGCGACTCGCGGCGCAGTTCGGAGGCTACGCAGCGCATGGCCGATCGCCAGGAAATCGAAAACACGTTGGAACCGACCCCGCAGGCCGAGAGCGAGAGCGCGGCCGCCGCGGCCCCGGTCGCCACGGCGGAGCGCAAGCGCGCGCCGGTGGTGCGCGAGCTGAGCGTGTGGGAGGACGAAGACGAGTATTCGCCGGAGGAGTACGAGGCGATGCTCGAGATGTACGAGGATACGCTCACGAATATCGAGGAAGGCGAGATCGTCAAGGCGCGGGTGCTGCGCGTGACGGAGAACGCGGTGATCCTCGACGTGGGCTTCAAGAGCGAAGGCTCGATCTCGCGCGACGAGTTCAAGAACCCGGACCAGCTCCAGCCCGGTGACGAGGTCGAGGTCTTCCTCGAGAACCTCGAGGACCAGGAGGGCGTGGTCGTCCTGTCGAAGAAGAAGGCGGACTTCCTCCGGGTCTGGGAGAAGATCAAGCAGGCGTACGAGAACGACGAGCACGTGCCGGGGACGCTGACCCGCAAGATCAAGGGCGGGGTGACGGTGGACCTGATGGGCGTGGACGCGTTCCTGCCGGGGTCGCAGATCGCGCTGCGGCGGGTCCCGAACATCGAGGACCTGATCGGTCAGACGTTCGACTTCAAGATCATCAAGCTGAACAAGCGGCGGCGCAACATCGTGGTGAGCCGGCGCGTGATCCTGGAGCAGGAGCGCGAGACGAAGCGCGAGCAGCTCGTGAAGGAGCTGCTGGTGGGGCAGGTGCGCGAGGGCGTGGTGAAGAACGTGACGGACTTCGGCGCGTTCATCGACCTGGGTGGGCTCGACGGCCTGCTGCACATCACGGACATGAGCTGGGGCCGGGTCGGTCACCCGTCGGAGATCGTGAACATCGGCGACAAGCTGGATGTGAAGGTCCTCGACATCGACTGGAACCGCGAGCGCATCTCGCTGGGGCTGAAGCAGCTCCTGCCGTACCCGTGGAAGGACATCGAGCGGAAGTACCCGGTGGGCGCGCGGGTGCGCGGCCGGGTGGTCTCGATCACGAACTACGGCGCGTTCGTCGAGCTGGAGAAGGGCGTCGAGGGTCTGGTGCACATCTCCGAGATGAGCTGGACCCGGAACGTGAAGCACCCCTCGAAGCTGGTGACGATCGGGGACGAGATCGAGGCCGTGGTCCTGAAGGTGGACCGGGACGAGGAGAAGATCTCGCTCGGGATGAAGCAGATCGAGGAGGACCCGTGGCTGGCGCTGCCGGTGAAGTATCCGGTGGGCACGCGGGTGACGGGGAAGGTGCGGAACCTGACGTCCTTCGGCGCGTTCGTCGAGATCGAGCCGGGGATCGACGGGCTGATCCACATCTCGGACATGAGCTGGACGAAGCGGGTCCAGCACCCGTCGGAGGTGCTCCGCAAGGGCGACGACGTCGAGGTCGTGGTGCTGGGCGTCGACCCGGAGAACAAGCGGATCTCGCTGGGGCTCAAGCAGACCGAGGAAGATCCGTGGCACCGGATCTCGGAGGAGTACCTGCCCGGGATGGAGCTCCGGGGCACCATCGTGCGGCTGCTGGATGACGGCGCCGTCGTGGACCTCGGCAACGACCTCGAGGGCTTCGTGCCGAAGAGCCAGCTCGGCGTCGTGAACCTCAAGGATCCGGCGGATGTCTTCAAGGAAGGCCAGCCGCTGGAGCTGCGGGTACTGGAGACCGACGTGGCGAACCGCCGTATCGTGCTCGCGGTGACCGCGATCCCGGAGTGGGAGGGCGCACCGCCGGAGGCGGTGGCGGAACCGGTGGCGGAGGCGACGGTGGCGGAGGAGAAGGCCGTCGCCGAGGCCGCGGAGCCGGAGGCCGTGGCCGCGGCGGCGCCGCCGTCGGCCGAGGTGGTCGAGCCGTCGGCCGAGGTGGTCGAGTCGGCCGCCGAGGTGGTCGAACCGGCCGCCGAGGCGGAGCCGGAAGCGGCCTCCGAGGAGCCGGCGGGCGAGTGAGTGACGCGCGGCCGGTCGTCCGGCCGCGGGGAAGAGGGGCGGAGCCGAGAGGCTCCGTCCCTTTTTTTGTCTCCGACGCGCCCCTATCTTGAGCCGCCGTGCCCGAGCGGAGAGAATTGTGAGAATGATAGCCTGGCGTAAAGCTTTACCCCTGTTCGCCGCCCTGGCGGTCGGGTGTTCGACGGCGCGGGTCGAGACGCCGCGACCGACCACGCCGGCGCGGCCGGCGGAGCCGCCGCCGGCGGCGCGGGTCGTCATCGGCGCGATCGTCCCGCAGACCGGGCCGGCCGTGCTCCGGCAGTACGCGGACCTGGTGCTGGAAGGGGTGCGGCTGGCGCTCGAGAAGAGCGGCGGCGCGGGGCCCGCGCCGGAGCTCGTGGTGCTGGACGACGGCGGCGATCCGGAGAAGGACCCGGCACTGATCAAGGAGCTGGAGCGGCGGGGCGCCGTGGCGGTGGTCGGACCGCTCCTGAGCGGCGGCGTGGCCTCGGCCGCGCGGGCGCGCAGCGACACGTCGCTGGTGCTGATCAGCCCGACGGCGTCGGAGCTGCCACCGGGCCTGCCGAACGTCTACTCGCTGAACGCGGGCGACCTGGCCGGGGCGGAGGCGCTGGCGCAGTATGCGGTCCGCAACGGCATGCCGAGGGTCGCGCTGCTCCACCCGCGCACGGACGAGTTCGATCGGCAGGCGCGGGCCTTCGCGAGCGCGCTGCAGCGGGCGGGGGGCAGCGTGGCGGCGGACGTGCCGTACGACTCCGGGATGACGACGTTCCGCACGCCGCTGCGCGCGGTGGCGGGCTCCGGCGCGCGGGCGGTCTACGTGGCGGCGCCCGAGCGGGACGTGCGACAGCTCGCGCCGCAGCTGGCCTACTACGGCGTGACCGGGAAGGGGATCGACGTGCTGGGGGCGGAGGCGTGGACGAGCGACGACGTGCTGCGGCTGGTCACGCCGCGGTACCTGAACGGCGTCGTCGCCTCGACGCCGCTCGTCCGGACGAGCCCGCAGGTCGGCTGGCAGGAGTTCGTGCAGCTTTACGAGCAGACCTACCGGCACTCGCTGGACAATCCGTTTCCTGCGCTCGGCTGGGACGCCGCGCGCCTGATCCTGAGCGCGCTGCACGACGGCCGGGGCCGGGCGGCGGATGTGGCGCGGCGGCTCGGCTCGGAGGCCGACGTGCGCGGTGCGACCGGCGTGTTCGCGGTGGAGGGCGGCGTGCTGGTCCGTCGGCCGTTCGTGGTGCGGATCGACGAGCGGAGGCTGGTGCCGCTGGTGAGCCCCGGCGCGTCGGCCACGGGGCCGGGCGCGGGCGCGGGGAGGCGCTGATGGGGATGCGCGAGCGGCTCCGGCACCTGGAGGAGCTCCGGCGCAAGGCGGAGTCCGGCGGCGGGCCGCGTCGCCTGGAGCAGCAGCACGCGCGGGGCAAGCTCTCCGCGCGGGAGCGGCTGGACCTGCTGCTGGACGAGGGGAGCTTCGTCGAGCTCGACCGATTCGTGACCGGGCACCGCGGCGGGTTCCAGGAGCTCTGCGAGGCCGAGTTCGACGCCGGCGTGATCACCGGGTACGGCACGATCGAGGGGCGGCTCGTCTACGTCTTCAGCCAGGACTTCACGGTCTACGGCGGCTCGCTCTCGGAGGCGCACGCCCAGAAGGTCGTGAAGATCATGGACCTGGCGCTGGAGAACGGCGCGCCGGTCGTCGGCCTGAACGATTCCGGCGGCGCGCGCATCCAGGAGGGCGTGGTTTCGCTGGGCGGCTACGCGGACATCTTCCTGCGCAACACGCTGGCGTCCGGCGTCGTGCCGCAGATCAGCGCGATCCTGGGCCCGTGCGCGGGCGGCGCCGTCTACTCGCCGGCGATCACCGACTTCATCTACATGGTCCGCGGCACGAGCTACATGTTCGTGACCGGCCCGAACGTGGTGAAGACGGTCACGCACGAGGACGTCGACATGGAGGGGCTGGGCGGGGCCGACGTGCACGCCGGCGTCTCGGGCGTGGCGCAGTTCGTCCACGACACCGAGATCGAGAGCCTGGAGGCGATCCGGCGCCTGTTCCGCTTCATCCCGCAGAACAACCAGGAAGACCCGCCTCGCCGCGAGACCACGGATCCGTTCGACCGGCAGGACGAGGCGCTGCTCGACGTCGTCCCGGAGGACGCGACGAAGCCGTACGACATGCACGACGTCATTCGGCGCGTCGTGGACGACGGCGAGTTCTACGAGGTCCACCGCGACTACGCCGGCAACCTGCTCGTCGGCTTCGCGCACCTCGGCGGGCGCTCCGTCGGCATCGTGGCGAACCAGCCGGCCGTGCTGGCCGGCGTGCTCGACATCGCCAGCTCCCTCAAGGGCGCGCGCTTCGTGCGCTTCTGCGACGCGTTCAACATCCCGCTGGTCGTGTTCGAGGACGTCCCCGGCTTCCTGCCGGGCCTAGCGCAGGAGCACGGCGGGATCATCAAGCACGGCGCGAAGCTGCTCTACGCGTTCTGCGAGGCGACCGTGCCGCGCCTCACGGTCATCACGCGCAAGGCGTACGGCGGCGCGTACGACGTGATGAACTCGAAGCACATCCGCGGCGACGTCAACCTGGCGTGGCCCACGGCGGAGATCGCCGTCATGGGCCCGAAGGGCGCGGTCGAGATCCTGTTCCGCAAGGAGATCGGGGAGGCGTCCGACGCCGAGGCCAAGACGCGGCAGCTGGAGGGCGAGTACCGGGAGCAGTTCGCCCACCCCTACATCGCCGCGGCGCGGGGCTACGTCGACGACGTCATCGACCCGCGGGAGACCCGGCCCCGCCTGATCCACGCGCTGGACATGCTCGGGAACAAGCGGGACGGGAATCCGCGGAAGAAGCACGGCAACATCCCGCTGTAGTTGAGCTCTTGCTGTTGTTCCGTCGCGGTTGGAGGGTTCGAGGGGATCGGGCGGGAGGCGTGAGGATCGAGACGCAAGAGCAGGAGCAGGAGCATGAGGGTTCCCCCGGAAACAGGAGGCCCCGATGGCCGACGTCATCGACTACAAGATCTACGGCGAGGAGCTCCAGGTCGTCGAGGTGGAGCTGGACCCGGGTGAGGGCGTGCGGGCCGAGGTCGGCACGATGCTGTACATGGAGGACGGCATCGAGATGCAGACCGGCACGGGTGGCGGGCTCTTCCGCGGCTTCAAGCGGATGATCACCGGCTCGGGGTTCTTCATCAGCACGTTCGCGAACGTCGGCAACGCGAAGAGCCGGGCCGGGTTCGCGGCGCCGTACCCCGGCAAGGTCGTTCCCCTCGACCTGGGCGAGCTGGGCGGCCGCTTCATCTGCCAGAAGGACGCGTTCCTCTGCGCGGCGAGCGGGACCGAGATCGAGGTCGCGTTCACGAAGCGGCTGGGCGCCGGCCTGTTCGGCGGCGAAGGGTTCATCCTCCAAAGGCTGGAGGGTGACGGGCTCGCCTTCCTGCATGCGGGCGGCACGATCCTGAAGCGGGAGCTCTACGCCGGCGAGCGCCTGCGCGTGGACACGGGGTGCATCGTGGGGTTCGCTCCGACGGTCGACTACGACATCCAGTTCGTGGGCGGGTTCAAGAACGCTCTCTTCGGCGGCGAGGGGCTGTTCCTGGCGACGCTGCGGGGGCCGGGCCTGGTCTACCTCCAGAGCCTGCCGTTCTCGCGGCTCGCGGACCGGATCATCGCGGCGGCGAATTTCGGCAACCGGGACGAGCGGCGGCGCGGGCTGGGCAGCCTCGGCGGCGCGGCCATCGGCGGCGCGATCCTGGGCGACCTGCTCGGCGGCAACGACGGATGATCCGCAAGGTCCTCGTCGCGAACCGCGGCGAGATCGCGCTGCGGGTCATCCGGGCGTGTCACGAGCTGGGGATGGAGGCGGTGGCCGTCTTCTCGGACGCCGACCGCCTGGCGCCGCACGTGCTGGCCGCGGACGAAGCCTACCCGATCGGCCCGCCGCCGTCGTCGCAGAGCTACCTGCGGATCGACGCGCTCGTGGACGTGGCGGTCCGCGCCGGGTGCGACGCCGTGCACCCCGGCTACGGGTTCCTGGCCGAGCGCGCGCCGTTCGCGGAGGCGGTCGAGGCGGCGGGGCTCGTGTTCGTCGGGCCTTCGCCCGCGGCGATCCTCGCGATGGGCGACAAGACCGAGGCGCGGCGGCGCATGATCGCCGCCGGCGTGCCCGTCGTCCCGGGGACGGCCGAGGCGCTCCCGGGCGTGGCGGACGCCGCGGCCGCGGCCGCGGACATCGGCTACCCCGTGCTGCTCAAGGCCGCGGCGGGCGGCGGCGGGAAGGGGATGCGGGTCGTGAGCCGGCCGGAGGAGCTGGGCGCGGCGTTCGAGGCGGCGTCGCAGGAGGCGGTGCGCGCCTTCGGCGACGGCAGCGTCTACCTCGAGAAGTACCTGGAAGGGCCGCGGCACATCGAGATCCAGGTGCTGGCCGACACGCACGGCAACACGCTCTCCCTGGGCGAGCGCGAGTGCTCGATCCAGCGGCGGCACCAGAAGATGGTGGAGGAGGCGCCGTCGCCCGCGATCACGCCGGAGCTGCGCCGGCGCATGGGGGATGCCGCCGTCGCCGCGGCGGCCGCGGTCGGATACCGCAACGCCGGGACGATCGAGTTCCTCTACCAGGAGGGCGAGTTCTACTTCCTGGAAATGAACACCCGCATCCAGGTCGAGCACCCGGTCACCGAGATGGTCACCGGCCTCGACCTCGTGCAGTGGCAGCTCCGGATCGCGTGCGGCGAGCGGCTGCCGCTCCGCCAGGACGAGATCGCGCTGCGCGGCCACGCGATCGAGTGCCGCATCACGAGCGAGGACCCCGCGAACGGGTTCCTGCCGTCCACCGGCCGGATCGAGCTGCTCGACGTGCCGGGTGGTCCGGGCGTGCGCTGGGACGGTGGGATCGAGGAGGGCTACGAGGTCTCGCTCTACTACGATCCGATGCTCGCGAAGCTGATCGTGCACGCGCCCGACCGGCCCACTGCGATCGATCGGATGCGGCGTGCGCTCTCCGAGCTCCGGGTGGTGGGCGTGGAGACGAGCGCCCCGTTCCACCGGCGGGTCATGGAGGAGCCGGACTTCCGCGCCGGCACGCTCGACATCCGCTACCTGGAGAAGCACCCGGAGCTGCTCGCGCCGCCCACGGACGGCGAGGAGCTGCGGGCCGCGGCGCTCGCCGCCGCGCTGCTCGAGGAGGAGTTGCGCCAGCGGCGGGCGGTGCGGCGCATCGCGGGAGATGGCGCGGGAGCGGCGCCGAGCCGCTGGCGCGGGCTGGGCTGGCGCTGAGGCCGCGGCGTCGCGTTTCATGGACCGTTCGAATTCGGAAGGCCGGGCCGGGCTCTACCTCGGAAGCCCGAAATCCTGTCATGCATAGACCTGGTAGGCTCTTGCGAGCCCTGACGGCGGCCGCCGCCGTGGCCGTGGCCGCTCCCGCGGCGGCACAGAAGCCCGGCGATGCCGCGACTGCGGCTTTCGCGGCCTCCGTCCGCAGCGCGCGCGCCGCCCTGCACGCGGACGCCGGCCGGCTCTGGGGCGCGCGGCTGGACACGCTGGACTGGCTCGGCGTGGCCGGGCCGACCGTCCATCTCACCCGGGACCCGGCCGTGCCGGGCTACCCCGCGGCCGGCGGGCTATGGACCGGCCCGCTCCCCGCCGGGATCGCGCCGGCCAACACATCCGTCGAGTGGGCCGGCCGGCGCTGGGCGATGGTGCTGCTCCCCGCTCCGTCGGACTCCGCGGACGCCGTGCGGCTGCTGATCCACGAGGCGTCCCACGTCGCGCAGCCGTCGGTCCTGCCGGAGCCGGCGTACCAGGAGACCGCCGCCGGCGCCGCCCTGCTCGACGAGGAAGCCGGCCGGCTCTGGCTGCGTCTCGAGCTGCGGGCGCTGGCCGCCGCGCTGGAGGGCACGGGCCCGGCGCGCGCGCGCGCCGCGGCCCGGGCACTCCTGTTCCGCGCGCGGCGCTACCGGGAGGCCACGCCGGAAGAGCGGAGCCGCGAGACCGCGCTCGACGTCGTCGAGGGGCTCCCGGAGTACACGGGCTGGAAGCTGACCGGCGGGCGCGCCGCGGACGTGGCCGCCGCGGTCCGCCGGGCCGACTCCGCCGCGTCGTACGTGCGCACGTTCGCGTACGTGACGGGCCCCGCCTACGGCTACCTGCTGGATGCCGTCTCCGGACCGGGCTGGCGGCGCAAGGCGCGCGGCGGCGGCGACCTGCAGCGCCTGCTCGCCGCCGCGCTGCCGGCCGGCCCGCCGGAGGTGGCGACGGCGCTTGCCGGCGGTGTGCTGGACGAGGCGGCGAGCCGGCGTCTCGACCGGGCGGCCGTGGAAGCGGGCCGCCGGTTCGGCGCGGACTCGATGCGCGCGTACGAGGCCGCCCGCGCCACCGCCCGCCGCGAGCGTGTTGCGCGGCTGCGCGCCGCGTTCGTGGACGGGCCGACGCTGCGGATCCGCCCGGGGGCGCTCCGTGTCTCGTTCGACCCCCGCAGCCAGGTGCCGCTCGCGGACGCCGGGACGGTGATGTCCGCGCTGCTCTGGAAGGGGGATGGCGGTGCCGAGCTACGCGCGCCGGACGGTGCGCTGGTCGTCCAGGACTGGAGCGAGCTGCGCGTGCCGCTCGGCAGCGTGACGCCCACCGCGGGAGCGCTCGCGGCGCCGGTCGAATGGCAAGGCGCCGGCTGGGTATTGCGCCTTCCGGCCGGGTGGGTGCTGCGGCCGGCGCAGGGCTCCTGGGTGGCGGCGCCGCCGCCGAAGTCGCCGTAGCCGCGCGCCGTCAGCGGTTTCGGCGGCCCGCCCGGCGGGCTATCTTCTTGCGGCTCTGGCCCGGGGTTACGGCTCCGGGCCGATTCGTGCGCGCCAGCGGCGGGGGCGATCGTTGTCGAGGCGGAGCAGCGAGGACGTGGCCCGCGGGCCGGTGGTGCAAATCGGCGGGATCGCCGCGGGCGGCGCCGGCGTCGGCCGGCTGCCGGACGGGCGCGCCGTCTTCGTCCAGCGTACGGCGCCGGGGGAGGACGTGGAGGTGCGGGTCGTGGAGGAGAAGCGGCGCTGGGCGCGGGCCGAGCTGGTCCGCGTGCTCTCTCCCGCGCCCGACCGGCGGGCGGCGCCATGTCCGTACTACGCGCGCTGCGGCGGTTGCACGCTGGAGCACCTGGCGTACCCGGCGCAGCTTCGGGCCAAGGCCGGCATCGTCGCGGACGCGCTCCGTCGCATCGGCGGCATCCCCGTGGAGCCGCCGGAGGTCGTGGCCTCGCCGCGGGAGCTGCGCTACCGAAACCGCGTGTCGTTCACGCTGCTGCGGCTCGGGCGGGGTCGGGTGGTGGCGGGGTTTCACGAGATCGACCACCCGGAGCGCGTGGTGGACATCGGCGCGGCGTGCCTCCTTCCGGAGGAGCCGATCGCGGAGACGTGGGGCCGGCTCCGGGAGGCGTGGGGCCCCGGCGCCGAGCGGCTCCCGGCCGGGCGGCGGCTGCGCTTGACGCTGCGGGGCTCCACGGCCGGGGAGGTGGCGCTGGTCGTCGAGGGCGGGGACAGCGCGGGCCGGCCGGAGGAGCTGCTGGCGGCGGTGCCGGGGCTCAGCGCGATCTGGCATCTGCGGCCGGACCGCGAGCTGGTCCGCCTGGCGGGCCGCGCGTCCCTCGAGGACGAATGGCGCGAGGAGGACGTCGACGTCAGCGGGGCGGTGTTCCTCCAGGTGAACCGCGCGGCCGCGGAGCTGCTGGACGAGCACGTCGCGCGGACCGCGGGGGACGTGGCGGGGCGCCGGGTGGTGGACGCGTACTGCGGCGTCGGGCTGCACGCGCGGCGGCTGGCCCGCGGCGGCGCCGCCGTCGTCGGGATCGAGCTGGACCGCGCCGCCGTGGAGGAGGCCCGCCGGACGGCGCCGCCCGGGGCCACGTTCGTCGCCGGGCGGGTCGAGGAGGAGCTGCCCCGGGCGCTCCCCGCCGAGCTCGTGATCCTGAACCCGCCGCGCGGCGGGCTGGACCCGGCGGTGCCGGTGGCGCTCGCGGCCGATCCGCCGGCGCGGCTGATCTACGTGAGCTGCGACCCGGCCACGCTGGCGCGGGACCTGGCGCGGCTCGCCGGGAGCTTCGGCGTCGAGTCGGTGAGATGCTTCGACCTGTTCCCGCAGACCGCGCACGTCGAGACGGTCGTGGCGCTGCGGCGGGCCTCATGAGCGTGCAAAGGCAGGAGCCGGAGAAGGCATGCGCTATTACGTGACGATCGGCGACCGGACCGTCGAGGTGGACCTGACGGGGCCGCGGCCACGCGTCGACGGCGTCGAGGTCGAGGCCGACCTCGTCGCGCTTCCGGGCACGCCGGTACGGCACCTGCTCCTGGATGGACGCTCCTACGCGCTGGTGGCGCGCGCCGGCGAGGCCCGCGGCGCGTGGGACGTGCACCTGGACGGCCGGCGCTTCGCGCCGGAGGTCGTGGACGAGCGGACGCGGGCCATCCGCGCGATGACCGGGAAGGGCGCGGTGGCGCAGGGACCCCGGCCCGTGCGCGCGCCGATGCCGGGGCTCGTCACCCGCGTGGACGTGGCCGTGGGGCAGGCGGTGCAGGCGGGGCAGGGCGTGCTGGTCATCGAGGCGATGAAGATGCAGAACGAGCTGCGCGCCGACGCCGGCGGGACCGTCGTCCGGATCCTGGTCGAGGCCGGGCAGGCGGTGGAGAAGGGCGCGGTGCTCGTGGAGTTCGAGGCGGCGACGTCGCCGGCGGAACCGTGAGCGGACCACAGGCAGGGTGACACGCATGGCGACGCGGGAGCCGAGCACGCCCGGGGCCGGCGAGGCGGCCGTCCGGACGACGAGCGGCGTCGAGGTGAGGCCGGTCTACACGCCGGCCGACGTCGACCTCGACTACGCCCGGGACCTCGGCGCGCCCGGCGAGTTCCCGTTCACCCGCGGTGTCTATCCGACGATGTACCGCGGCCGCCTCTGGACCATGCGGCAGTACGCCGGCTTCGGCACCGCGGAGGAGACGAACCGGCGCTACCGCTACCTGCTCGAGCACGGGCAGACCGGGCTGAGCGTGGCGTTCGACCTGCCCACCCAGATGGGCTACGACTCGGACGCGGCGATGTCGGCGGGCGAGGTCGGGCGGGTCGGCGTGGCCATCGACACGCTGGAGGACATGCGGGCGCTCTTCGACGGCATCCCGCTGGAGAAGGTCTCCGTGTCGATGACGATCAACGCGACGGCGGCGATCCTGCTGGCGCTGTACGTGGCGCTGGCCGACGAGCGCGGCGTGTCGAGGGACCGGCTCTCCGGCACCGTGCAGAACGACATCCTGAAGGAGTACATCGCCCGGGGAACGTACATCTATCCGGTCGAGCCGAGCCTGCGCCTGGTCACGGACCTCTTCGCATTCTCGGCCGCGGAGGTGCCGCGCTGGAACACGATCTCGATCAGCGGCTACCACATCCGCGAAGCGGGCGCCACGGCGGCGCAGGAGATCGCATTCACGTTCGCGGATGCGCTCGAGTACGTCGAGCGGGCGCTCGCGCGCGGGCTCGCGCTGGAGACGTTCGCACCGCGCCTGTCGTTCTTCTTCGCCGCCCACAGCGACCTGCTCGAGGAGGTGGCGAAGTTCCGGGCGGCGCGCCGGCTGTGGGCGCGCCTCATGCGCGAGCGCTACGACGCCTCCGACGACGCGGCCCGCCTGCGCTTCCACACGCAGACCGGCGGCGTCACGCTGACCGCGCAGCAGCCGCTGAACAATGTGGTGCGCGTCGCCATGCAGGCGCTCTCGGCGGTGCTCGGTGGGACGCAGTCGCTGCACACGAACGGCTACGACGAGGCGCTGGCGCTCCCGACCGAGGAGGCAGCGAAGCTCGCACTGCGCACGCAGCAGGTCATCGCGCACGAGTCGGGCGTCACGCGCACGGTCGATCCGCTGGCCGGCAGCTACTACGTCGAGGCGCTGACCGACGCGCTCGAGGCGAAGGCGCGCGAGTACCTGGCGCGCGTGGACGAGCTCGGCGGGGCGGCCCGCGCGATCGGCTACTTCCAGGAGGAGATCCACCGCGCCGCCTACGAGCACCAGCTCGCGGTGGAGGCCGGCGAGCGCGTGATCGTGGGCGTGAACGCGTTCATCGAGGAGGAGCCGCCGCCGCCCGTGCCGCAGCCCGACTACCGGGCGCTGGAGGCGGCGCAGCGCCGCCGGCTCGCGGCGGTGAAGGAGCGGCGCGACGCGGCCGCCGTCGAAGCGGCGCTCGCCGCCGTGCGCGCGGCCGCGCGCGGCGATGCGAACCTGCTGCCGCCCATCGTGGCCGCGGTCAAGGCGATGGCGACGCTGGGCGAGATCAGCGACGCGCTCCGGGCCGAGTGGGGCGTCTATTCCGGAGTAGCGGGGTAGATTGGGAGAGGGTAACATTCCGCGGATCAGCACGAACGAGTGACGCACGGCGATGCCAACGTACGAGTACCGCTGCCCGAACGGGCACGAGTTCGAGGAGTTCCAGCGCATGAGCGACCCGCCCGTGGCGAAGTGCCCGGTGTGCGGCGCCGATGCGCAGCGCCAGCTCTCGGCCGGCGCCGGGCTCCTGTTCAAGGGGTCGGGCTTCTACATCACCGATTACCGCAGCGACAGCTACAAGAAGGCCGCGGAGTCGGAGTCGAAGCCGGCGAAGTCCGAATCGAAGAGCGACGGCGGCTCCAAGGCCTCCGCGGGCGGCGAATGAGCCCGGCGGATCAGCTACGCGCGCGCCTCGAGCGCGTCGCGGCGGAGCTGGGCGCGGAGGGCGTGGAGGTCCAGCTCGAGCGGCCGCGCAAGCCGGAGCACGGCGACCTGGCCACGAACCTGGCCATGGTGCTCGCCGGCCGGCTCCGCCGCCCGCCGCGCCAGATCGCGGAGGAGATCGTCTCGCGCCTCGGCCTCGAGGGCGCCGGCGTGTCGTCGGCCGAGGTGGCCGGCGCCGGCTTCATCAACTTCCGCCTCGCGGGCGAGGTGCTGCAGGCGCAGCTCGAGCGCATCCTGCGCGAGGACCGCGCGTTCGGCCGCAGCGAGCCGGAGGATCGGCTCCGCATCCAGGTCGAGTTCGTCTCCGCCAATCCCACCGGCCCCCTCCACGTGGCCCACGGCCGCGGCGCCGCGCTGGGCGATGCGATCGCCTCGCTGCTGCGCTGGACCGGCCACGACGTCGAGCGGGAGTTCTACATCAACGACGCGGGCGTGCAGATCCAGCGCCTCGGCGAGTCGCTGGACGCGCGCTGGCGCCAGCTCATGGGCGAGGACGCGCAGATCCCCGAGGGCGGCTACCACGGCGCATACCTGGTGGACATGGCGCGGGAGGTCGACGGCGCGGCCCACGACCGGCTCGCGGCCATGGCGCCGGATGAGCGCGTCACGTTCCTGAGGAACTGGGCGGTCGAGCACCTGGAGGCGGAGCAGGACGAGACGCTGCGGGACTTCCGCGTTCAGATGGACAGCTACTTCCCCGAGACGCGCATCTACGCGGAGAACCGGATCCCCGAGACGCTGCACGAGCTCGCGGAGCGCGGCCTGACGTACGAGTCCGAGGGCGCGCTCTGGCTCCGCACGACCGCGTTCGGCGACGACAAGGACCGCGTGCTCGTGAAGAGCGACGGCACGTACACGTACTTCACGCCGGACATCGCCTACCACCGCGAAAAGGCGCGGCGCGGCTTCCAGCACGCCATCGACATCTGGGGCGCGGACCACCACGGCTACGTGCCGCGCATGAAGGCGGCGCTGTCGGCGCTGGGACACCCGGACTTCCTCGACGCCGAGATCGTCCAGATGGTGCGCATCATGCGCGGCGGCGAGGAGGTCAAGATCAGCAAGCGGGCGGGCGAGTTCGTCACGCTGCGGGAGCTCTTCGAGGAGACCGGCGTGGACGTGGCGCGCTACTTCTTCCTCATGCGCCGCGGCGACACGCAGATGATCTTCGACCTGGACCTGGCGCTCGACCAATCGGAGAAGAACCCCGTCTACAAGGTGCAGTACGCGCACGCCCGGATGATGAGCATCTTCCGCAAGGCGGGCGTGGACCCCGCCTCGGCCGACGCCGGGAGCGCCAACCTCTCGCTGCTGCGGGAGCCGGTGGAGGGTGACCTGATCAAGCAGCTCGCCGTCTTCCCGGAGGTGGTGGCCCGCGCCGCCGAGGCGCGCGCGCCCCACGTGATCTGCGACTACCTGGAGGACACCGCGGGGATGGTCAACTCCTGGTACCACGCCGGCAACCCGAGCCGGAACCCGGAGCTGGCGGTGCTCGTGCCGGACCCCGAGCTGAGGCGCGCGCGGCTCGCGCTGGCGCGGGCGATCCAGATCGTGCTCCGCAACGGCCTCGAGCTCCTCGGGCTCACCGCCCCGGAGCGCATGCAGCGAGAGGAGAGCGCATGAGTCTGCTGGTCGTCGGAAGCGTCGCGCTGGATACGATCGAGACCCCGTTCGGTCGCGCCGACGACGCGCTGGGCGGGTCGGCCACGTTCTTCTCCGCTGCCGCGTCGCTCTTCCAGAACGTGCAGCTCGTCGGCGTGGTCGGCAGCGACTTCCCGCGCCACGAGCTCGAGTTCCTCGAGCGGCGCGGCGTCGACCTCTCCGGTCTGGCGCAGGAGCCGGGCGAGAGCTTCCGCTGGTCGGGCGTCTACAGCTACGACCTGAACTCGCGCGAGACGCGGGAGACCCGGCTCGGCGTCTTCGCCGACTTCAAGCCGCGCATCCCGGAGGCGTTCCGCGGCGCCGAATGGGTCTTCCTGGGCAACATCGACCCCGATCTCCAGTGCGACGTGCTGGACCAGGTCCACCGGCCGCGGCTGGTGGCCTGCGACACCATGAACTTCTGGATCGAGGGGAAGCGCGACGCGCTGCTGCGCCTGCTCGGTCGGGTGAACCTGCTGCTCGTGAACGACGCCGAGGCGCGCGAGCTGTCGGGCGAGTTCAATCTGCTCCGCGCCGCGCGGTGGATCCAGGCGCGCGGGCCCGAGCTCGTCATCGTCAAGAAGGGCGAGCACGGCGCGATCCTCTTCATGCCCGACGGGATCTTCTTCGCGCCCGGCTTCCCGCTCGACGAGGTCTTCGACCCCACCGGCGCGGGCGACGCGTTCGCCGGCGGCTTCATGGGCTACCTGGCCCGCTGCGGGGCGGCGGAGGCCGACGACCTGCGCCGGGCGATGATCTTCGGCTCCGCCCTCGGCTCCTTCGCGGTCGAGCGCTTCGGCCTCGAGCGGCTCAAGCACCTGGCGGCCGCCGAGGTGAACGAGCGCGTGCGGGCGTTCCGCGAGATGACGGCCTTCGAGCAGCCCACGCCGGCGGGGGTCCATGGCTTCGAGTGAGTCGGGGGGGCTGAGCTACCGCGACGCCGGCGTCGACCGCGAGGCGGCCGGGCGCGCGAAGGACCGGATCATCGAGCTGGTGCGCGGCACACTGGGCCCGGAGGTGCTCTCCCGGCCGGGCTCGTTCGGCGGCATCTACCGCGTGCCGACCGACCTCGCCACGCCGGCGCTGGTGGCGAGCGCCGATGGCGTCGGCACGAAGCTGAAGGTCGCGATCATGGCCGGGAAGCACGACACCGTCGGGCGCGACCTCGTCAACCACTGCGTGGACGACATCCTGGTCGAGGGCGCGCGCCCGCTCTTCTTCCTCGACTACATCGGCATGGGGCGCCTCGCCCAGGGCACGGTCGAGGCCCTCGTCAGCGGGATGGCCGCCGCCTGCCGCGAGAACGGCGCCGCGCTGCTCGGCGGCGAGACCGCCGAGATGCCCGACTTCTACGCCGAAGGCGACTACGACCTGGCCGGCTTCATCGTGGGCGCCGTCGAGGCCGAGAACCGCCCCGGCGCGCACCGCGTGCAGGCCGGTGACGTCCTCGTCGGCCTGGCCTCCGACGGCTTCCACACGAACGGCTACTCGCTGCTCCGCCGCCTCCTCTTCGACAAGCTCCGCCTCGGCCTGGACGACGAGCTTCCCGGCGTGGGGCTCCCCGTCGGCGAGGTGCTGCTGGCCGTGCACCGCAGCTACCTGCGGCCGGTGATGCCGCTGCTCCAGGCCGGCCGCGTCAAGGCGCTGGCCCACATCACCGGCGGCGGCATCCCCGAGAATCTGGCCCGGGTTCTGCCAGAGGGCGTCGAGGCCCACGTCCAGCGGTCCACCTGGGAGATGCCGCTGGAGTTCGAGGCCGTGCAGGAGCTCGGGGGCATCTCCGACGAGGAGATGTACCGCACCTTCAACATGGGCGTCGGGATGATCCTGGTCGTGGCGGCGGAGGACGAGGTGGACGTTAGCGCTCAGCTCCGCGCCGCCGGCGAGGATGCGTGGGGGTTGGGCGTCCTCGAGCCAGGCGACGGGGGCGTCCTCCTCATCTGAGCCGGAGGAAGTAATGCGGCTTCTACGACCGACGACCGTCCGCGGCGCCGCCGCGGGCGCTTTCTGCGCCCTCGCGCTCCTCGCGGGCGCACCCCGGGCCGCGCGGGCGCAGGACGAGGGCCGGCTCGAAGCCCAGTGCGCCGCGTTCAGCGACAGCTCGGCACGCCGGCTCTGCAACGAGACGGCGCAGGCGATCGAGATCGCGCACCCGCGGCTCGGCCTGGCGTTCGCGGCCGGCAACCCGGTCGCCGGGACGGCCAGCACGCTCGGAAAGCGCATCGGCGCGATCCCCCGGGTCAGCGCGGGCGTCCGCGCCACCGGCGTCTACCTCGAGATCCCACCGATCAACGAAAGCGGCGGCAAGATCCGGTTGGCCATCCCCGCGGTCACGGGGGATGTGGCCGTCGGACTCGTCGACGGGATCACGCTGGCACCGACCGTCGGCGGGTTCGGCTCCGTCGACGTGCTCGGCAGCGTGGGCATCGTCCCGATCTCCGGCGCCGGCTTCGGCAGCTCGCCGCTCGGCTGGGGCATCGGCGCGCGGCTGGGGCTGCTGCGCGAGTCGTTCGTCACGCCGGGCATCTCGATCACCGGGATGTACCGCGGCATCGGCGAGGTCGCGTTCGGCAGCCCGGTGCTCGCCGGCGACAGCGCGTTCTTCCGCGTGAGCGGCTATCGAGACCTGAGCCTCCGCGGCGCGATCAGCAAGCGGCTGCTCGTCCTCGGCCTGGCGGCCGGGCTCGGATGGGACCGCTACCAGAGCGACATGGACGTCCGAATCCGCGATCGCAGCGTGCTGTGCACCGGCCTCCCGCAACCGTGCGTGCGCGGGTTCGCCGTCACCGGCTTCACGAGCGACCGCCTCTCCGCGTTCGCCGACGTCTCGTGGACCGCCCTCATCTTCAGCGTCGTCGGCGAGGCCGGGTGGCAGCAGGGAGGCGACGCCGCGCGGCTCGCCTCGCCGACGGGGTTCGAGAACCTCGTGCGCAAGGGCACCTTCTTCGGCAGCCTGGCGTTTCGCCTGACCATCTGACCATGCCGGACCGACCCGCGGCGGCGGATGCCGCCTTCATGCGGCGCGCGCTGGAACTGGCGGAGCGCGGCTGGGGGCGCACGTGGCCGAATCCGCTGGTCGGCGCGGTGCTGGTCCGCGAGGGCGTGGTGGTCGGCGAGGGTTGGCATGCGGAGTACGGCGGACCCCACGCCGAAGCGGCGGCGCTGGCCGCGGCCGGCGACCGCGCGCGGGGCGCCACCGCGTACGTGACGCTCGAACCGTGCGCCCACTGGGGGAAGACGCCGCCGTGCGCGGATGCGCTGGCGGCGGCGGGCGTGGCCCGCGTCGTGTTCGCCGCGGCGGACCCGAGCCCGCACGCCGGCGGTGGAGCGGAGCGGCTCCGGCGCGCCGGGGTCGAGGTGGCCGCCGGCGTTGAGCGGGCGGCCGCGCGCGACCAGAACGCGCCGTTCTTCCACGTGCTGGAGCGGGGCTCGCCGTACGTCGCGCTCAAGTACGCGCTCTCGCTCGACGCGCGCCTGTCGCGAGAGGCGGGCCGCCCGACACCGGTCACCGGAGCGGAGGCGCGGGCGGAGGTCCATCGCCTGCGTGCCGGCTACGACGCCATCGTGGTCGGAATCGGCACCGTGCTGGCCGACGATCCGCTGCTCACCGTGCGCGGGCCGGTCGAGCCGCGCGTGGCCCCGGCCCGCGTGGTGCTCGACGCCGACCTCCGCATTCCGCTCACCAGCCGTCTGGTCCGCTCGACGGACGAGGCGCCGGTCTGGGTCGTCTGCGCGGAGGACGTCGAGGCCGGCCGGCGCGCGCCGCTCGAGGCGGCGGGCGTCCGCGTCCTTCCCGTTCCGCGGGCGAGCGGCGGCGTGGACGTCCACGCCGCGCTCGGCGCGCTCCGGGACGCCGGGGCACGCTCGCTCTTCGTCGAGGGCGGCGGCCGCGTCGGCGCGGCGCTCCTGGCGGTCGACGCGGTCGAGGAGATGCTGCTGTTCTACGCGCCGGCGCTCTTCGGGGAACGCGGCACGCCGGCGTTCCCCGGGGTGGTCGGCGGCGCGGAGTGGAGGCTCGGCCGGACCCGCGCGTTCGGCGACGACGTCCTGATCTCGCTCCGGCGAGCTCGACCAGAACCGGTGGGGGAGTAGCGTGTTCACGGGAATCGTGGAAGAGGTGGGGCGGGTGCGCGCGGCCGAGC
>DASTKT010000038.1:0-16199 GCA_035715725.1 Longimicrobiales bacterium
AACGCGGTGGCGGAGAGCTTCTTCTCGACCCTGGAGTTCGAGCTGATCGAGCGAAGCGACTGGCACACCCGGGCGGAGGCGCGCAGGGCGATCTTCGCCTACATCGAGCGCTGGTACAACCGCGAGCGTCGGCATTCCACCCTGGGCTACGTGAGCCCGGCCGAGTACGAGCAGCGGCTCGCCCTCACGACGAGCAGGGCGGCCTAAACCAGGTGTCCATTGCGCCGGGGGAATCCCACCCGGCGGCGGAGGCTCACCGGGGTAACGCATTATCGAATGTCATATCCGGCGTGCGCCGGTGGCCGGCGTGACGCCGCTGTCCCCTCTGTGTGCTCCATGCCACTGTAGTGAAAACGCTGTTGTTGGACGTGCCGCCGCCCGCGGAGCCCGTCGCGCGCCGGCTCCGTATGCGGCCGTTCGCCTACTCCCCGCCCAGCAGCCCCACCCCCCCGCGCCGCCGCCGCCGGCGCCAGGACCGGCGCGCCAGTCCCAGCACCCAGGCGCGCTGCATGCGCCGCCACTCCGCCGCGGGGAGCACGCCGCCCGCCCCGTGATCCCGCAGCCGGTCCAGCAGCTCGCCGACGGTCGGAAACCAGCCCCGCCGCCGCGCCAGCTCCTCCAGCACCCGGCGCGCCGCCGGGTCGACCTCCCCGCCGCGGACGAACCCCTTCGCGAAGTGCGTGGCCACGATGCACACGCCGCCCTCCGCCTCCAGCCGCGCCTGCCGGCCGCTCTCCAGCAGCCGCACGAACTCCGCGCGGTCCTCCGCGTCCGCCGCCGAGAACCACCAGCGCGCCAGCGGCCGCCGCGGGTCGCGGTACGGCATCGACGGGTTGATGCGCATCAGGTTCACCGCGTCGAACGTCAGGTTGCGGGCGTAGTCGATGTGTCGCAGGCACGCGTCGCCCCACCAGTACGCCGAGCCCTCCGCGTGCCCCTGGTAGTGGTCCTCGGGGAGGCCGCTCGCCCGCCGCGCCACCGCCCGGACGATCCGGTCGTCCACGCGCCCGGCGCCCCAGTACAGGTTCTCGCGGTTCGTCGCGTGGTTCGCGTGGATCCGCGGCGCCTCGCCCAGCACCGCCCGGAACCGCGCCAGCCCCTCCAGCGTGCGCTTCCGCTCGCTCGAGTCCATGGCCGCGCCGTGCCACGTGATCTCGAAGCCGCGTCGCCGCAGGTCGATCACGAAGTCCCGGTACTCCGCGTCCTCCAGCGTCTGCGAGCCCGCGAACGGCGAGCCCGGCTCCCGCCCGGCCAGCGGCCAGACGGTCTTCGTCGCCCGCAGCCCCAGCTCGTCGAGCAGGCGGTACACGGGCGCGACGTTCTCCACCGTGGCGACGTCGGTGTCGTCCAGGATCGTGAACGCGAAGCGCGCTCCCCACGGGAAGGACATGCGGCGGCTCAGAAGACGTCGTCGGCGGCGCTGTCCCCGCGCAGCAGCCACCACCGGTCGAGGCTCCGCGGCAGCGGGCGGGCGGCGTCGGGGTCGCGGAGCAGGAAGTGGACGTTGCCGGGGAGCGGGAGGTACGCCCGCCGGCGCAGCGCCGGCCCGAGGGCGGCATGGCTCGCCGTGCACAGCAGCGCGTCCGCGCCGGCCGCGCGGGCCGCCGCCTCCGCCGCGGCGAGGACCGCGTCCACGCACGCCGCGTCCGCCGGCGGCGCGATCACGTCCGACAGCGTGGCCACGCGGATGCCGTTCAGGCGCGGTTCGCCGCCGGCGTTCGGCGCCCGCACCGCCGCCACGCCGATCGTGCGCCCGCCGCCGGCCCGCGCGACGACCTCGGCGTACGCGCCCAGCTCCCCTCCGCCGTAGCGCCGCCAGTGGTCCTCGGCGCGCGACGGCGCCGCCTCCACCCCCGCCCGGCATGCCGCCCACGCCGCGGCGACGTCCCCGCCCACCGCCGCGTCGGCACCGACGCGCGCCCGCCGTCCGCCCCGCGCCGCCGTCCACGCGGCGAGCGCCGCGTCCATGGCCATCCCCGCCGGCCCCGCGAGCCCCGAGCGCCGCAGCGCCCCCAGCGCCGGCGCGGCGCGCGCCGCCACCCCGGCGACGCCGAGCCGCGCCGGGTCCAGCCGCCGCAGCAGCGCGCCCGAGCGCAGCGGCTTCAGGTGGTTCCGCGGCGCGCCCAGGTCCTCGAAGCCGATGCCCTCGAACAGCCGCCGCGCCTCCGGCGCCACGACCATCGCCAGCGCCGGCCCGACGGCCCGCGCCGCCTCCCGCAGCAGGTAGTAGCCGACGGGCCCGCGCCGCTGCTCCGGCAGCACCATCAGCCCCTTCAGCCAGTGGAACGCCCGCTCCTCCACCCCATCCCACACCCGCACCGGGATCGTCGTCAGGTGCCCGACCGCCTCGCCGCCGATCGTGAACACGAACGTCGGCGCCTCCTCCCCCGGCGCGACCGGATTCGCCGCCGCGCCCCGGCGCCGCGCCGCCGCCACCCGCTCCGCCGTCGCGCCCGGATCCCAGGTCCTGCGGTAGAACGCCGCCAGCAGCTCGGCATCCCCCGCGGTCACACGGACCACCCCCGCCCGGCCCGCCCCCGTCCGCGAGCCCGGCCCCGCACCCGCCCTCACCACCTCACCCCCCTCTCCTCCAGCACCCCCTTGATCGCGCCCACGCTCGTCATCCTCAGCGCCTCCTCCGCCGAGAACTCCGCGCCGTACTCCGATTCCAGCTCGACGATGAGCGCGATGTGGCCCATCGAGTCCCAGCCGGGCACGTCGGCGTTGCACGTCGCATCGCCCACGGCCGTCGGGTCGACGCCGAACACGCGCCCCACCACCGCTTCAGGCGCCATGACTCACCCGGATCCATGAGGGGTTTGCCGGTCCGCCGCCGGCCTCCAGCCCGAGCGCCCAGCGCAGCACCGCGCCCTCCGGCTCCGCCGGCGCGAAGCCGTGGCGCGCGTAGAAGTCGCGCGCCGGCACATTCTTCGGCGTCTCCACGCACTCGCCGACCAGCGTGCGCGCGCCCGCGCCGCGCGCCTCCCGCGCCACCTCCGCCAGCAGTGCCGTCTCCACGCCGTACCCGATCACGCGGCAGCTCATGAGGAAGTTGTCGATCCGCCAGCGCCCGTCCTCCGCGCGTACGAGCGCCGTCGCCACCAGCCCGTGGTCGCTGTAGCGGTCGCGCGCGCGCAGCCCGTAGATCCGCCACGAAGGATCGCGCAGCCGCGCCGCCAGCTCGCCCGGCGCCGCCCGCCGCGCCGTCAGGTTGAACTGGTTCGTGCGTTGCACGAGCTGCTCGAGCCGCGCCAGCGTCGCCTCCCGCGCCGGCTCGATCTCGACCTCGATCCCCAGCCCCTCGAGGAACTCCGTGAGCGACCCGGCCGACGCCCGCAGCGTCTCCCGCTGCCGCCGCGCCCGGTACAGCGCCACGCGCTGCCGGTCCTCCGCCGTCGCTTCCAGCACCTCGAGCTGTGGCAGCGACTCCAGCACGCCGCGGTAGCGCGCCGGGTCCGCCGGCAGCTCCGGCGTCAGCACCGCCGGCAGCGCCTGCCGCATCAGCTCCCGCTCGCTCGGGTTGTCGTCCACGAAGACCAGCGCGTCCACGCCGATCCCCAGCTCCTCCGCGATCGCCCGCACGTTGTCCGGCTTCGGCAGCCAGTTGATCCGCACCGCGCTGAAATCGTCCTCCCGCAGCACCATCGCCTCGTGCTCGCGGATCGCCTGGAGCGCATCCTCCGCGTTGTTCTTCGACGCGATCGCCAGCAGGATCCCCCGCTCGGTCAGCCCCTTGAGGTAGCGCTGCAGCTCCCGGAACTCCGAGCCCGGGCACGTGTCGCCCAGCCGGATCCCGTGCACGCCGTCCTCGCCCACGACGCCGCCCCATAGCGTGTTGTCCAGGTCGACCACGACGCACTTCCGCGTCAGCCCCTTCACCGGCGCGACGAAGCGCGCGTAGCTCCGCGCCAGCTCCGGCAGCGCGCCCTCCCCCAGCCGCGTCGCCGCCAGGTGCCGCAGCTTCGGGTTGTCCGCGCTCCCGCCCGCCCGCCGCGCCAGCACCTCCGCCACGTCCAGCACGAACGCGCGCGGCAGCTCCGCGAGCCCCGCCGCCAGCCGCTCGTTCAGCGACGCCTGCCACGCGCCCCGCCCGCGCTCCCCCGCCGGCTCCCGGTACACCGAGTGGAAGGTGTGCACGACGAGCGTCGCGCCGGACCAGCCCCGCAGCCGCCGCGCCGCGGCCAGCACCCGCTCCACCGCCTCGTCGCCCGCCGCCCGCAGCTCGTCCGCGCCCGGCGTCCCCGCCAGCGCCGGCACCAGGTCGTCGATCGAGACCGCCAGGAAGATCAGCTCCGGCGCGAACCGCCCCAGCCCCGTCTCCGCCGAGAGCACCTCCCGCTCCCACGTGTTGAACGGCGCCACGTAGACCGCCGGCGCGAGCCCCAGCTCCCGGCACTCCAGGTCGAGGAACGGCACCAGCGGGTCGGCCGTGAACGAGCTGAGCAGCGCCAGCCGGACCGCCGGCGCCCCGCCCGCCGGGATCTCGCCCCGCGAGCGGTGCACGAAGCTCACGGTGGCCAGCCCCGGATCCGCCCGGCCCAGCCGCGTCAGCAGCCGGTGCGCCGCCGCGCCGTCCCCGGCCGCGCGCGCCGCCTCCACCGCGATCCGCAGCAGCCCCGCGTCCGCCGGCGCGCGCCGCAGCGCCGCGTCCACGTGCGGCGCGAGCGCCTCCGCCCACAGCGCTCGCGGCAGCTCGCGCGAGGCCGCCGCCAGCACCGCCCCCGGCGCCACCGCGCCGTGCCGCGCCAGCAGCGCCCGCCACCGCTCCGTCCCCAGCGGCTCGGGCGCGCGCCCGCTCGCCCCGGCCACCGCCTCCAGCACGCGCTGCAGCCCCGCCGGCGTGAGCCCCGTCGCGGCGTCGCCAGCACGGCTCGCCAGCCAGTCGGCCGCGCCCCGCGGGTCCAGCTCGGCCAGCGCCAGGATCAGCCGGTCCGGCGGCACGCCGGCGTGCGCCGCGGCGCGCACCCGCCGCCGCACGTCCTCCAGCACGCCGTCCAGGGCCGCGCCTCCGGCCGCCGCGGTCCGGCCCCGGCGCGCGCTCGCCGCCGGCCTCTTCGTCATGCTCGGGTGCTCCGTCAGGGGGAAAGCGATGCCGTCCGGCTCGCAAGCTCCATGCACCGCGACGGCCTTTCGCGACCGCGCGCGCCGCTCCGGCGACGCCGCGCATCCGGCGCCCGCGGCCCTGGTCCGGGATGCGCCAACCGGCGGCGGCCGGAGCCCGGATTGTCTCCCCGGCGCAACGACATCGTGCAGCGGTCCGTCGCCGGTTCGCCGCGCCCGCACCGGCGCCGCCCGGCCACGCCGCGGGCCGGCACCGCCCCGCCCGCCCCGGGCCCGCCGCCGGCGGACGCCGGCCCGAGCCACCGCCGGCGCCGCAACGTGGATCGGCCGGTGTCCTGGCATATCGCCTGCACGGGTCCTCCCGCTCGGCTGCGCTTCCGGTACATCCTCAAGTGATCTCGCCGTGAAAGCTCCGACCGCTGCCGGCGCGCGGGGTCCGTCCCGGGCCGGCGCCGGCGCCCCCACCACGCGCGCGCCACATCCCCGCCGCGGGTAGCGTAATGGCGATCGTGGGGATCGGAATCGACCTGGTGGAGGCCGAGCGGCTCGCGCGGTTCGTCGGCAACCGGGGGCCGGAGTTCGAGCGCTGGACGTGCACCCCCGCGGAGATCGGCCGGCTCGACCGGGCGCCCGACCGCATCGCCGCGCTCGCCGCCTGGTTCGCCGCGAAGGAGGCCTGCCTGAAGGCGCTCGGCACCGGCTCGTCGACCGAGGTCTCGCTCCGGGACATCGAGGTGGTGCCCGACAAGCACGGAGGCGCCTCGCTCCGGCTCCACGGCGGCGCGAAGCGCCTGGCCCGCGCCCGCGGGGTCGCCTCCATGCAGCTCACGTTCTCCGACGCGGAGGGGGTCGTCGCCGCGTTCGTCGTGCTCGAGGGATGACGCCCGCCCGCGGATCCGCGACGCCCCGGGCGGCGCCGCACCGCGCGCCGCCCGGGCCGCGCCGGCGCGCGCTGCTCGCCCTCCTCGCGCTCACCATCCTCGGCATCCTCCGCCTCACCCTCACGCCCGCCGCCGACGCGTCCACCGAGGCGCTCCGCCTCACCTGCATCGTCTGCGGCCAGCAGGGCGGGGCGGACGCCGTCCTCAACGTCCTGCTCTTCGCGCCCGTCGCGCTCCTCCTCGGCGCGCTCGGCGTCCCCGGCCGCCGCGCGCTCCTCGCCACCGCGCTCCTCTCGCTGGGCATCGAGACCGCGCAGGCGTTCGTCCCCGGGCGCGACCCGGCCCTCGGCGACCTGCTCTTCAACTCGCTCGGCGGCGTCCTCGGCTGGAGCCTGGCGCGCTCGCCCGCCGCCTGGCTGCTCCCACCCGCCCACCAGGCCGCGCGCCGCTCGCTCGCCGCCGCGGCCGCCGTCGTCGCGGGCACCGCCGGCGCCGGCTACCTCCTCGGGCCCGCCCGCTCCGACCCGCCCTTCGGCGCCGAATGGACCGAGCGCACCACGACGCTGGCGTGGTACCCGGGCCGGGTGCTCGGCGCCCGTATCGGCGACCTCGAGCTGCCGCCGGGCCGCCTCCCGGATCCGCTCGGCTTCCGTCGCCGCCTCCTCCACGGCGAGCCGCTCGAGCTTCGGGCGACGACCGGGCCGCCCGTCCCCGCGCTGGCGCCGCTCCTCGGCATCTACGCCGACGGCGGCGAGGCGCTGCTGCTCGGCGTGGCCGGCAACGACCTCGTCTTCCGCTACCGCCCCCGGGCCCACCGCCTCCGCCTCGTCCGCCCCGAGTTCGGCCTGCCCGGCGCCCTCGCCGGCATCCCCGCGGGCCGCCCGCTCCTCGTCCGCGTCCGGATCCGCCCGAGCGGCGTCGACCTCGCCGCCGGGCCCGGCGCCCGCGCCCGCATCGGCTTCACCGTCGGGAGCGGCTGGATGCTCTTCCTGGCCTCGCAGTTCGGGCGCGCGCCCTTCCCCTGGTACCTGCCGCCGCTCTGGCTGGCGGCCCTCTGCGCGCCCGTCGGCCTCTGGCTCCGCCCGCGCCCCGCCTCCGCCGCCGCGCTCCTCCTCCTCGCCGCCGGCCTCCCGCTCGCCGGCCTCGCGGTCGGCCTCGCGCCCGCCCCGCCGCTCGAGACCGCCGGCGCCGGCCTCGGGCTCCTCGCCGGCGCCGGCCTGCACGCCCTGCTCCGCCGCGCCCGCGTGCCGCGCGCGGTACACTGACCCACCGCCCCTCACGTCTGCGGCACCGCCGGCACGTCCACCGGGCTCAGCTCCGCGGAGGCCGACGTCGGCTGGTAGTTCGGCAGGTACGAGTAGTACCGGTACCCGCCGGTCCGCGGGACGCCGTTCAGCACCACGCCCAGCAGTCGCACCGGCAGCCGGTCCAGCGCGGAGAGCTTCGACAGCATCAGCTCCCGGTCCGAGACCCCGTTGCGCAGCACCAGCAGCATGTTCCCCGTCAGCATCCCCAGCACGAGGGGATCCACCGCCGCGCCCAGCGGCGGGCTGTCCACCAGCACCACGCGGAAGCGGGACCGCAGATCCCACAGCAGCCTCGACATCGCGGGCCCTTCCAGCAGCTTCGGCGACTCCGGCTGCGCCGTCCCGCAGCTGATGAAGCGGAGGCGCCGGTCCTCGCCTGCCGGCTGGATGATCTCGTCGATGCGGGCGCGTCCCATCAGGTAGTCGCTGAGCCCCGGCGTGCGCTCGGCCGACAGCGCCCGGTGCAGCGCGCCCCGCCGCATGTCGGCGTCGATCAGCAGCGTCGGGTGGCCCAGCTCGGCGAACGACAGCGCGAGGTGCCGCGAGACGAACGACTTGCCGTCCCCGCTCCCCGGGCTGGTGATCGTCGCGAGCATCGGCGGTGCGACGCCGAACGCGTGGATCAGGTTGATCCGCACGTTGCGGAACGCCTCGTCGCAGATCTGCTCGTCCTCGATCCGGCCGCGCCCCGCCCGGACGTTCGGCACGGCGCCCAGGATCGGCAGCCCCATCTCCAGCGTCACCTGGCTCGGGTCGCGCAGCCGCGGATCCGCCTGGTCCAGCACGATCGAAACGAGCACCGCCAGCGTGACGCTCGCCAGGAAGCCCGCCAGGATCACCAGCGAGCGCCGGTCCCCCGTCGGCCGGTACGGCGGCGTCGCCGGATCCTGCAGGTGCACGTCCGGGATGCTGCTCACCGCCGCGAGCCGCGCCTCCTCGTAGCGCTGCTGCAGGTTCTTGTAGAGGTTCTCGGCGATCTCCACCCGCCGCCGCAGCCGCGCCTGCTCCACCGCCCGCGGCGGAATGTCCCGCAGCGTCGCCGACGCCGAGCCGATCATCCCGTCCAGGCTGCTCTCCCGCGCGCCCAGCTCCTTGTCCAGCTCCCGCGCCAGCTTCACGATCACGCCGCGCAGCGTCTCCAGGTCCGACTCCTGCCGCCGCACCGCCGGGTGCGCATCCGTGAACTGCGACTGCAGCGTCCGCAGCTCCGCCCGCTTCAGCAGCTCCTCGTCCAGCGTCTTGACCAGCGCCGGCGAGCGCGCCACCGCCGGGCTGATCCGCAGCGCATCGATCGCCTCCGGCGAGGTCGCGCCCGGGCCGCGCAGCACCCGCTGCAGCGCGTCCCGGTCCCGGCGGATCTGCTCCCGGTCCATGCTCAGCGTGAAGAAGCTCGCGAACGCCGGGTCCTGCGTCGACGCGCCGCCCGCCGCGGTCGACGTCGTCCGCTCGCTCGGCAGCGTCACGGTATGCACCTCGAACTGCTCCAGCGCCGCTTCCTCCTTCTGGAGGCTGCGCGCCGCGAAGTCGAGCTGCTCCTTCAGGATCGCCGCGAGCTGGTCCAGCTTCGCCCGCTTCATCTCCGCCGCCACGGCCAGGTACTGCGCCGCCGTCGCGTTCAGCACCCGCGCGATCGACTGCGGGTCCGAGCCCTTCAGCTCCACGCGCAGGAACCGGCCGTCGCCCGACACCACCGGCTGGAGCGCGTCCGCGAGCCACACGGCCGCGTCGCGAACCGGCGTCAGCTCGAAGCGGTACGCGTGCCCCCGCTCCAGCGCCCCGTTCGCCGGCTGCCACCGCAGCCCGATCGTCCGGCCGATCGAGTCGCCGACCGCCCCCTCCTCCACCGTCCCCCCCGTCTGGCTCGCCAGCGTGTACCGGCGTCCGTCCCCGTCCACCTTCAGCTCGTACGCGCCCGGCTGGAAGCGGTCCTCCACGTCGAGGCCCGCGAACGCCGCCGCCGCGCCCGGCGTCTGCACCCGCAGGTACAGGCGCTCCGACTTCGCCACCAGGTCCAGCACCGAGTACGACCGCACCAGGTCGAGCCACCCCTCCGACTCCATCACGTCGGTGCTGCCGATCGGGCCGCCCGGCGCGCGATTCTCCCGCTTCGACGCCTCGATCCAGATCGTCACCTGCGCCGCGTACTGCGGCGTCAGCAGCCGCGTCGCCAGCATCCCGCCCACCGTCCCCAGCACGGCCGCCCCCAGCACCAGCCAGCGGTGCCGCAGCACCGCCGCCAGACACTGCCGCAGCGTCGGAATGGACGGCGGCCGGAACCCCGGCGGCGGCAGCTCCGGCCCGAGCGGCACCGCGTGCGCCGGGGAGGAAATCGGCGCCGGAACGAGCCGGTCCTCCGACGTCGGCGCATTCTGCACGGATGAATCGGTGGGCGGTATCCGCCCGGATGGTCTCGCCACGCTCCCCCTATCCCCGGCGCCCGGCCACCGGCCCGGACCGCGTTCGCACACGGCCCGGCCCCGCGCCCGGACTCCTCGGCGTCCGGTCGAAAGACGATGCGACGACTCGTTTTGGGAGAAGAACCGGGCTCCCGCTCCGGGGCCCGGCGCCCCCTCGGCGCGCAAGAGCCCGGCCATCGGTGGGCCGGGAGTTGGACGGAACTACCATCGCGCCGGAGCCGGGCTCAGCCGGTCCGCGCCGGGACCTCCCGCTCGCTCAGCGGCCCCGGCGCACCCGACTCCCCGCCGCGCCCCTCCCGCCGGCCATCCCCCGCCGCCGGCGGCGGCCGCCGCCGCCCCGATCGCCGGTCCGGACGCCGGATGCTGTACTTCCGGAGCAGCCGCGCCAGCGTGTGCCGCTCCACCCCCGCGATCCCCGCCGCCCGGCTGACGTTGTAGCCCGTGCTCTCGATCAGCTCCGCCAGATACTCGTACTGCACGCCCGACAGCGACTTCTGACCCAGCGGCTCCAGCCGCGGCTGCGGCATCTGCAGCCGCTGCGCCAGGTCCCGCTCGATGATCGCCTCCGTCAGCCACTCGATCGGCGTGACCGCCGTCCCGCGGTCCCGGGCCAGGTCCGCGGCCCCCTGCCGCACGATCCTCCAGAACACCTCGTCCAGAGAGACCGTCACGGTCGTCATCGGAACGGACTGACGCGGTTTGTTCTTCATGAGTCCTCCGGTGCGGTTGCCGGACATCCGAATGAGCCCGGGGTGCCCGCTCGCGCGCCATGCGCCGAGCCGCCATGGCCTCCAGGCACGCGCCCGGACCACGGGGTTCGTCGCCATCCCGCCGCGAGCCGGTCCGTTGCCGGAGCCGGTGCAGCTCGCTCGAGGCGATTGAGCGGGTGGCACCATGCGGGTGGAACCTGCACCGACCACAGCGCGAGGTTCTGATGAGGCGGACTGGAAAGACGCTCGCCCCCGGTTCGGCTCGCGGCGCCGGCCTCGGGGGCGTGTTGTGGACCCGGCGAACGAGAATGCCGGGCAAACGAAAATGACGACCCACCGCCAACCTCAGCGGGCCTTGTCCTGTTGTATTCACGGGTGAATGGGGACTCCGAGAGCGCCCCGGCGACGGAGCAAGTCCCGGACCACCCCTCCCGCGCTCCGCCGGCCCCGCGCGCCCTGCGCCCGCGCCGCGCCGCGCCCCGCCGGACCCACCCGCACCCGCCTCGTTTTCGCGGCCCAACTACAAGCGTTTCGGCCACCCGCCCCGCGACCCGCCACGCTGGCCGGCGCCCCGCCGCGCCGCCCCGGCGCCGGGCGAATTCGCTCCAATCGATCCGACGCCCGATGTTGCGATGCAGCAACGAATGCGGTCGGCACGCGCCGACGCCTCCCGCCGGCCACCGCCGACCCCCCGCGAGCGGGCGGGCGGCGGCCCCACCCTGGTGAAGGAACGTCCATTCGCGGGTGGTATGGAAATTCCCCTGCGACCGGTGTCCGCCGCACCCGATCGCATCCCCGCTCACGGCCCCCAATGCAACCCCCAGGCATCAGCGTGATCGACCCGGCGCGGCTGCGGCCGGTCCCGGCGGGGGTGATGCCGGAGCCCGCGCCGCTGGCACCGGCCGCCGTGCCGCACATCTTCACGGTCGACGTCGAGGAGTACTTCCAGGTCTCGGCGTTCGACGACGTCGTCTCGCGCGACGACTGGACGACGCGGGAGAGCCGCGTCGAGCAGAGTGTGGACCTGCTCCTCGAGCTGCTCGCGCGCCACTCCGCGGCCGCCACCTTCTTCACGCTCGGCTGGGTCGCCGCCCGCCACCCGGCGCTCGTCCGGCGCATCGCCGCGGCCGGGCACGAGGTCGCGTCCCACGGCTGGGAGCACCGGCGCGTCACCTCGCTCGGCCCGAAGGAGTTCCGCCAGGACGTCCGGCGCACCCGCGCGCTGCTCGAGCACCTGGCCGGCATGCCGGTCGTCGGCTACCGCGCCCCCTCCTTCTCCATCCTCCCGGGCTGGGAGTGGGCGTTCGACATCCTCCTCGAGGAAGGCTACCTCTACGACTCCAGCCTCTTCCCGATCCGTCGGCCGGGCTACGGCTATCCCGAGGCGCAGGCCGCGATTCACCGCGTCGAGCGCACCGGCGGGATGCTCCGCGAGCTCCCCATGACCACCACCGTCTGGGCCGGGCTCCGCATCCCCGCCAGCGGCGGCGCCTACTTCCGCCACTTCCCCTACGCGCTGACGCGGCGCGCCTTCCGCGAGCACCGCGACCACGGCCGCTCCGCCGTCTTCTACGTGCATCCGTGGGAGCTCGACGCGCTCCAGCCGCGCCTCCCCGTCTCCCTGCTCACCCGGCTCCGCCACTACCGCGGGATCTCTCGCGTGCTCCCGCGCCTCGAGCAGTTGCTCTCCGAGTTCCGCTTCAGCTCGGTGATCCGCTGCATCCCGCTCGGCTGGCGCGGTCCCACGCGCACCCCCGCCCGGGCCGGGTGATGCGCGTCGCCCCCTTCGCCGGCACGCCCACCGACTGGGACGCCTTCGCCGGCGCCCACCCCGGCTGGACGCCCTGCCACCGCTTCGGCTGGAAGCGCGTCATCGAGGACGTCTTCGGCCACGAGACGCGCTTCCTCGCCGCGCACGACGACGCCGGCGCGCTCCGCGGCATCCTCCCGCTCGTCCGCGTGCGCTCCCTCGTCTTCGGCCATTTCCTCGTCTCCATGCCCTTCCTGAACGACGGCGGCCCGCTCGGCAGCGACGCCGCCGTCGCCGCGCTCGCCGAGCACGCCGCCGCCCTCGCCGACCGGACCGGCGTCGGCCTCCTCGAGCTCCGCTCGCGCCGCCCGCTCCCGGTCCCGCTCCCCGTCTCGCACCGTAAGGTCACCGTCCTCCTCGACCTCGCCGGAGGCGACCCGGAGGCGCTCTGGGCCCGGCTCCCCTCCAAGCTCCGCAGCCAGGTCCGCCGCCCCATGAAGGACGGCATCACCGTCCGCTTCGGGGCCGACGAGCTCGAGCCGTTCTATGCCGTCTTCGCCCACCACATGCGCGACCTCGGCACCCCCGCGCTCCCCCGCCGCTTCTTCGAGGCGCTGCGCTCCGCCTTCGGCGACGACGTCTGGTTCGGCTGCGCCTACGCCGGCGACCGCGCCGTCGCCGCCGGCTGCGCCCTCGCCATCCCCGACGAGGTCGAGATGACCTGGGCCTCCGCGCTCCGCCGCTTCAAGGCGACGTCCGCGAACATGCTCCTCTACTGGGCCTTCATCGACCGCGCCGCCCGCTCCGGCCATGCCCGCTTCAACTTCGGCCGCTGCACGCCCGGCTCCGGAACCCACCGCTTCAAGCTCCAGTGGAGCGCCGACGAGCGGCCGCTCTGGTGGTACCAGCACGCGCGCCGCGGCCGCCACGCCACCCCCGCGCCCACCGATCCCGCCTTCGCCTGGGGACCGCGCCTCTGGCGACGTCTCCCGCTCCCGCTCGCCACCGTCCTCGGGCCCCGGATCGTCCGAAGCATCCCATGATCCTGCGCCACCAGCTCCCGGCCTACTCGCCCCTCGCCGGCCGGACGCTCCTGGCCGGCCTGCGCGCCGCCGCCCGCGGCCCCGGCCCCACCGGCGGCGCCGCCCTGCGCCCGACCCCCGAGGATGAGGCCGCCCGCCTGCTCCGCCAGCACTTCGGCTGCCGCGACGTGCTCCTCACCGACTCCGGCACCTCCGCCCTCGCGCTCGCCCTGCGCACGCTCGCGCGCGGCCGCCCCGCCGCGCTCCCCGCCTACGGCTGCTTCGACATCGCCACCGCGGCCGCCGGCGCCGGCGTCGACGTGCTCCTCTACGACGTCGCGCCCGACACCCTCGGGCCCGACCTCGACTCGCTGCGGCGCGTCCTCCGCGACGGCGCTGGCGCCGTCGTCGTCGCCCACCTCTTCGGCATCCCCGTGGACGTGCGCCAGCTCCGCGCGCTCGCCGCCGACGCGGGCGCGACCGTCATCGAGGACGCGGCTCAGGCCTCGGGTGTGGAGGTCGCCGGAGGGCCGGCCGGGGCGGCCGGCGCGGTGGGCGTGCTCAGCTTCGGGCGGGGGAAGGGGGTCGCCGCCGGGCGCGGCGGCGCGCTGCTCGCCAACACCGCCGACGGGGCCGGCGCCGTCGAGGAGGCCAGGACGTGGCTGGGAGCCGGAGGCGCCGGCGCCGCGCACGTCGCCGCCGCCGCCGCGCAATGGCTCCTGGCCCGCCCCGTCGTCTACGGCATCCCGGCATCGCTGCCGTTCCTCGGGCTCGGGCAGACCGTGCTCCGGCCGGTCGCGCCGCCGCTCGCCATGTCCCGCGCCGCCGCGGCCATGCTGCCGCTCTCCTGGTCGCTCGCGGCGGACGAGGCCCGCATCCGGCGCCGCAACGCCGAGCGCCTGCGCCGCCGGCTCGCCCCCGGCGCCACGCTGCGCATCCCGCGGATCGCCCCGACCACGCGGCCCGGCTACCTCCGCCTCCCGGTCGTCCCCGGGCCTCGCGGTTCCACCGGGCGCGGGGCGCCGGCGCCGCGCCTCGGTATCCTGCGCGGCTACCCGCTCCCCCTCGGCGAGCTGCCGATCCTCGCCCGCGCCTGGCGCAACCGCGAGGCCGCGCTCCCCGGCGCGCGCCTGCTCGCCGAGCGCCTCCTCACGCTCCCCACGCACAGCCGGCTCGCGGAGCCGGACCTGCGCGCGCTCGAGGCCTGGATCGACGCGGCGGGGTGAGGCCGACGGGACGCAGCTCCGGCCGGCGCGCTGGCCCGTCAGCCTTCCCGTCCCGACGGCCCCGATCTCGAGCGCGATCTCGAGCGCGATCTCGATCTCGTGTGTTGCCGTTCCGAGCCCGAGCCCAGCGCCACGGGCGCGGAGCCCGAGCCCGTCCGTGATCGGCGTTCGCGGGCGGCCGCACGTCCGTATGCGTCACGCGAAGACGCGGGGGAACAGAAGAGCCGCGAAGCGGGCGGCCGCGGCCCGCCGCCCACGCGCCCGCTCGATGCGCACGCCGGCAAAGACATCAAGGGATGGTGGGTCACCCCGGTGAGCCTCCGGTACCCGGCAATCCTCCGCGCCCTCCGTGTCTCCGTGTGACACATTTCGGTTCCCGTCCCTGTCCACGGGCTCGCCCCGCTCCGGCCTCACCCCAGCGCCGCCTCCACCGCCGGCACCGCGCTCGGACGCGTCGTCGCGGCCAGCCCCCACCGCGCCAGCAGCAGGTCGAGCCCGAGCTGCATCGGCGAGAGGTGCCACGGCGTCACCAGGAAGCGACGGATCCGGAACGGGTCCTCGCCCGGCAGCACCACGCCCGTGTCCGTCGACAGGCAGCACTCGTAGCCCGCCTCCCGCACCATCGCACGCGCCTCGTCCGTGACGTGCGCCGGCCCGCCGAACGGCGTGCTGAACAGCGTCACCGGCGCGCCCAGCTCGTCCTCGAGCCGCGCCTTCGCCCCGTCCACCTCCGCGCGGATCCGCTCCGCGCCGACGCGCCCCAGGCTGGCGTGCGTCATCGTGTGCGCGCCGATCGCGAACCCCGCCTGGTGCAGCGACCGGACGTGGTCCCAGCTCATCCACCGGCTGCGCGCGCCGAACTCCCGGTCCCAGCACGGGCTGACGTTCGAGCCGATGAACGACGTCGTCACGAAGAAGCTCGCCGGCAGCCCCAGCTCCGCCAGGATCGGCGCCGCGATCTCGTAGTTGTCGAGGTAGCCGTCGTCGAACGTGATGACCAGCCGCCGGCTGAGGTCCGCGCCGGACCGCAGCCGCTCCAGCAGCTCCGGGAGCGAGATCACGCGGAAGTGCCGGGCGAAGAGCCCGCAGAACGCCCGGAACTCGCGCCGGCTGCAGCTCAGCGGGTTCCCCTTCAGCCGGTCGTCGACGCGGTGGAAGAGGACGACCGTCGCGCGGTTGCGCAGCCAGAGGCGGTGCAGCCGGCTCCTGAAGAACAGCGCGCCGAGCTTGTCGATCCAGACTCGCCGCATGCGGGCCTCCGGGGCCGCCGTCGTGCTCGGGTCGAGGCGTGGGGCCGCGCCGGCCGGACCTGCTCGAGGCGCCGGCGCGCCCCGCCGCCCGGGGGCAACTATCGGACCCGCCGCGGTCCGGTCCGGAAGCGCCCACCCGCTCGACCCGCAATCCCCCCGTGAACGCGCCCGCGCCCTCCCCGCGCCCGGAGCCGTTCCCCCGAACGCGCCCGCGCCCGCGCCCGGGGCCGGTCCCGTGAACGCGCCCGCGCCCGGCAAGCGGTCCGCGCGCCCGGACCAACGCGACCGCCCGCCACGCCGATCGTGTCCCCCACGACCCCACATTTGCTGCACCCCTCCGACACGGGAGACCGCGCGGCTCGGTACATTTCCGCCCGCCCGCCCGCGTTCCCGAGCCGCCGGACCCCTCGCATCGCGGCATTTCGCCCCGCCGTCCGCCCGGGCACGCGGATTGCCCGTGCGACGCGGCCGAGGGGGCATGGCAACGTCGCGGCGGCACGCAGTACCCGGCCGCCCCGGCGGCGCCAGTGCCCCCTCGCCACACCCGGCATCCGAGCCATCCTCCCCGCCGCGAA
>DASTKT010000039.1:0-7160 GCA_035715725.1 Longimicrobiales bacterium
GCCCCGCCGCGGCGCCGGCCGCCAGCAGCGCCCGCACCTCCTCGGGCGTCACCGCGGCGCCCGGACGGACCCACGTCCGCGCCTCGGCCGCGTCCGAGCGGCCGAGCAGCGACTCCTCGAGCGCCACGGCGTCGACGTCGAGGAAATGGCCGATCCAGCCCAGCGCCGCCTGGATCGGCCCGTCCAGCGCCTCGTCCGACGCGTGCGCGAAGTTCGTGGAGATGAGCGCGATCATTCGATCGAATTCGAGCCGCTCCTTCAGCGTGCGCGCCGCGGCCTGGCGCCGCGCGCGCTCCACCAGCAGCGCGCCGATCAGGACGGCCTGCGCGGCGATCAGCAGGAGCGCGCCGGTCAGGCTCTGCCAGTGCTCCGGCCACAAGCTCACCGCGCGCTGCGTCGGGTCCGCGGAGGGCGGGTCCCGGGACTGCGGTGGCCGGGGCGCGTCCGCCGCCGGCCGGGCGCCGCCGTCCGTGCCACGGGCCCGCGCGTCCGGGTGCGCCGCGCGGATCTCGCCCGCTGCTCCGATTTCTTCCGCCCGCATCGCGCCCGCCGCTCCGCTCTCGCCCACGGCTACCCCGCCCGCCGCTCCGCTCCCGCGCGCCGGTGCGTCGGGCGCACGGAGCGCCGCCGCGGCCGGCCATGCCGGCGGCTGCGGCCGCGCGGGCCATGGACACACGAGGCCGGACGCCGCCCCCACGAGCAGGGGAAGCGCCCGGCCGATCCGCGACACCCGACTGATGCTGCGTTGACCTGCTGCTATGGCCATCCGCTCAGTCCGGGCCGCAGTGCGCGGCCCTCAGGGACGCCGGCTTACCCAGGCGCCCGCGGCGGGAACTTGTCGAACATCTTCTCCGTCACGTCGTCCACCCGCCTCGCGACGCTCGCCGGGTTGTTCGGCAGCCGATCGGTGCCGATCCCCCGCCAGACGAGCTCGTTCCTCCGCCGGTCGATCAGGTCCACCACGAGCGTCCCCTGCTTGACCTCCTTCACCACCGTCTGCGTCCCGCCCGGATACCAGTACGTGCTCCAGTACGGACCGGTCACGTAGTCGTACGTCGTGATGTCGAGGCTCTTTTCCGTCGACATGTGGTACGTCACGGTCAGGTCGCCGTCGTGGTCCACCCGCCGAAGCCCCCGCTCGGCGAGCTGCTTCTCCACGCCCGCCATGATCTGGATGTCCGTCAGCTTCGCCGGCGGCGGCGTGCCCTCGCGCCACGAGTACGTGCGGTAGCGAGAGAAATCGACCGAAGGGTTGTACGCGACGTTCGTCGCCGCCCGGTGCGCGCACCCCGCCAGCGCCGCCACCAGCGCCACGAGCACCGAGCCGGCCACGCCCCGCGCCCCGCGCGCCGATCGTCGCGTCCGGTTCCTCCATCCGTTCCATCGCATCGTGCAGTCTCCACTGCCGTCCCGTCGCCCGAGCGTCCGGGCCGAGGGGCGGCGCAGCAGGAATCCTTCGCCTCACCTGCCGCCGGGGACGCTCGCCGCCCTGCTCCGGCTCCGCACGCCACGCCCCGGCGCCGGCACCGGCCGCACCGCCGGGCCGTGATTGAATGGTACAGCCGGCGCCGCCGCGTTCCGATTGGACCTAGGCCCAATTCTGGCCAGGGGGCCGCGCGCGTAGGCTTCTTGCGCAACTTCGCTCGTTCACCTTCCGGCGCGGGCGCCGGCGGAGGCGAGGCCCATGACTGCGATGCGCCCTGAAGTCTTCATCGTGGACGACGACGATTCGGTCCGTGCCGCCGTCGCCCGGCTGCTCACGTCGGCCGGCCACGCCGTGCGGACGTTCGGCTCGGCGGAGGAGTTCCTCTCCAGCGAATGCGCGCAGGGGCGCGGCTGCCTCGTGCTCGACATCCGGCTGCCGGAGCTCGACGGCATGGCGCTGCAGGAGCGCCTGAACGCCGCCGGCGCGCCGTTCCCCGTGATCTTCCTGACCGGTCTCGGCGACGTGCCGACCAGCGTGCGGGCCATGAAGTCCGGCGCGCTCGACTTCCTCCCGAAGCCGGTGCGCGACGACGTGCTGCTCCAGGCCGTCGACGCCGCGCTCGCGGTGGAGGCGCGGGCGTGCGCGCGCCGCGTCGAGGAGCTGCACCTGGCCGAGCGCTACCACGCGCTCACGCCCCGCGAGAGGGAAGTGCTCGGGCTGGTGCTTCAGGGGCGCCTGAACCGGCAGATCGCGCGGGAGATCGGGCTCTCCGAGAAGACGGTGAAGGTCCATCGCGGCCGTCTCATGGCGAAGATGGGCGTGCGCACCGTGGCGCAGCTCGTCCGGCTCGCCGCGCGGATGGGGCTCGTGTCGGAGGCGACGACGCGCGAGCCCGACGCTCCCGCCCCGCCGGGACTCGGGACGGTCCCCGGCAGGACGTCGTCGCGCCCCACCCTGGCGATCGCTACGGCTGCACCAGTCGAAAGATCTGCTCGCGCCGGGAGGCCCCAATAGGGAAAACTACGAGGGTCGGTCGGCCGGCAATGGTCCGGATGTCCCTTCGTCAGCGCAACTTCTCGTCAAGCGCATCGCCCGTGCCGCCGGGGGCGAGCGCCCGCCCGCCGGGGCGCCAGCGCGCGCCGGGGTGCGGGAGGTGGCACCGTCGCCTGGCGCCGCGTGCGTCCGGTCGGGCGCCGCCCGGCCGCCGCCCGGCTCACGCGGCCACGGCGTTGCCCGGCGTGGGATCCGTGGCGGGCGGGGGCGCCGGTTCCGCCGGCGGCGAGGCCTCGGCCGGCGCGCGCAGCGGCAGCGCGAACGTGAACGTGCTCCCCGCGCCTTCCTTGCTCGCCACCCAGATCCGGCCGCCGTGCGCCGCCACGATCCCCTCGGCGATGGCCAGGCCGAGCCCCGCGCCGCGCCGGTCGGTCGGCTGCCGCTTCCAGAAGCGGTCGAACACCCGCGGAATCTGTTCGGCGGCGATCCCCTCCCCCTGATCGCTCACGGAGATCCACAGCTCGGCGTCGTGCATCTCGCCGTGGACGCGGATCGTCGCGCCGGCCGGCGAGAATTTGATCGCGTTGCTCACGAGGTTGCCGAGCACGCGCACGATCTGCCGGCCATCGACCGAGATCGGCGGCAGCTCTCTCGCGGCATCGGCCTCGAGCACGATGTCCTTGGCCGCCGCGAGCGGGCGGAGCATCTGGCACGCCCCGGTGATGAGCGCGCTCGGGCTCTCCTTCGCGCGCTCGATCGTGAAGCGCTGCGATTCCATGCGCGACGCGTCGAGGAGGTCGTCGATCAGCGCCTTCATCTGGTCCGTCGCCCGGCGCAGCATCTCGTGCCACTGCCGGACGTCCTCGCGCCGGTCGGGCGTCGTGTCGTCGAGGAGCGAGAGCGTCGCGACCATCGTGGTCAGCGGCACGCGCAGGTCGTGGGAGACGACGCCGAGCACCTCGTTCCGCGCGAGCACGGCGCGCTGCGCCGTCTCGTACGTCGACGAGTTCGCCAGCGCGAGCCCGGCGCGGCGCGCCAGCTCCCGGGCCATCATCAGGTCGAGCGGCCCGAAGCAGCGGCGCGGCGCCGACAGGCCGAACGTCGCCGCGCCCAGCACCCGGCCGCGCGCCGCGATCGGCACGCAGACGTAGCCTCGCGGCGCGGTCTCCGGCGCGACGCACAGCCGCCGGCTCAGCTCGGGCGAGTCCGCCGGCCCATCCCCGCACGCCCCCTCGAACTCCGCGATGCCGTCGCGCGCCACGGCGAGCGGCGTCGGCGCCGGCCCGGCCCCGGCGGTCAGCACCGCGCCCGCTCCGAGCAGCCGCGCCCGCTCCGGCTCCACGTGGGCGACGGCGGCGCGCCGCGTGCCGCCGTCGGGCCGCAGCAGGTCCACGAGGCAGAAGTCGGCGAGCGCGGGCACGGCGAGCCGCGCCAGGTTCGCCGCCGTGACGTCGACCTCGAGCGTCTCGTCGAGCGCATCGCCGGCGCGCGCCAGGAAGCGCTGCATGTCCTCCGCTTCCTTCCGCTCCGTGATGTCGATCATGCAGCCGACGACGCGCTCCGGCTCGTTTCGCCCGTTGCGCACGACGTGGGCGCGGTCGAGCACGGCGGCGTACGTGCCGTCGCCGCGGCGGAAGCCGTATTCGTCGCTCCAGGAGCTGTCGACGCCCAGGATCGCGCGCTCGAGCCCGCGGATGACGCGCTCGCGGTCCGCGGGATGGATCCGGTCCTCGTACCAGTCGATGGACGGCCGGACCTCCTCGGGCGTGTAGCGGAAGCGCCGCGCGACGGCGCCGTTCCAGCTCATCCGGCCGCTCGCGAGGTCCCATTCCCAGAGCACGTCGTGCGTCGCCAGCTCGACCAGGTGCAGCCGCTCGTCGCTCGCCCGCAGCTTCTCCTCCGCGAGGAACCGCTGCGTGATGTCGAGGAGGTAGGCCCGGATCTCGCCGACCCGCCCCGCCTCGTCCAACGTCGCCGCCAGCTTGGCCAGCACCCGCGACGGCGTGCCGTCGCGCCGCACGAAGCGCAGCTCCTCCAGCGGGATGAGCGGCGCCTCCTGCAAGCGGTCGACGAGCGCCGCGAACCCGCCCGGCTGGGCCTCCAGCGAGCGGAGATTGGCGGCCAGCGCCGCCTCGACCGAGTCGAACCCCGCGATCCGCGCGAACTCGGCGTTGCACGCCAGGATCCGGCCGTCCGCGGTGGCCACCGCGTGCCCCGCGAGCGCGTCGTCGAAGCTGCGCCGCAGCCACGCGGCCGGGAGGCCGGCCTCCGGGTCCCGACCCATCGCCTCGATGCGGTTCAGCGCGCTCGCCGCCACCGTCGCGAGCTGCTGGAGCAGCCCCGCCTCCTCCGGCTGCCAGCGGCGAGGGCGCGAGTCGGCGACGGCGAGCACGCCGATCCGCCGGCCCCCGCCATCCAGCAGCGGCGCGCCGATCAGCGCGGCGATGCCGGCCTCCCGCAGCGCTTCGGCCGCGGCGCCGGTCACCTCCTTGCGCGCGTCCTCCACGGCGAACGAGCGGGCGGCGCGCGCCTCGGCGCCGTCCAGGAACGCGCCGAGCGAGAGCCGGCCGCCCGTGGCCGCCGCCGCATCCAGCCCCGTCGCCGCGACGATCGTCTCGCCGCCGTCGCGGAGGAGCGACAGGATCGCCGTCGGCGCCCGGAGCGCCCGCGACGCGACCTGACCGACCTGCCGGAGCAGCTCCCCCGAGCCGCCGACTCCGTCCACCCGCCCGTCCGCGGGTCTGGAGGCTTCGCCCGGTGTGATGCTGCTCATCTTCGTCCCCTCGGAAGCAGCGCCGCCCGGGTCGTTCGCGGTGTTCCGGGCGGAACGCTTCGAGTCGTCGGTCCGTCGGCTGCAGGGCCGTCCAGCGGCCGGGACCGGTGCGGCGACCCTCGTCCGCCGCCCTGCAGCACCCTCACCTACACTCTCTAGACGCGACGCGGCGCGAAGAATTGGACCTTCGACCGAGCGACGATCCGGTGGATCGAGGCGCCGGCCGCGAGCCGGTCCGTCGGGCCTAGTCCCTTCGTCCAATTACCCCCCCTCCGGCGGGCCGGTTAGATACCCGGACGTGCCGCACGGGAGCCCGCGGTCATTTTCATCCCAGCGCCTCACTGCCTACGGCCACGCAGCGTGGCCACACATGGAGACTGAGACATGCAGAACCGTCGAATCTGGCCGGTGCTCGCGCTACCGCTGATCGTCGCGGCCGCCGCGTGCGACAACGAAGAGACCGTGGATGTCGTAGCGCTCCGAGCGCCGCTCGCCCAGGTCAACGCGCCCACCTCGGGCGGCCCCGCGAGCGGTACCGCCGACATCGCCATCATCGGCAACCAGGCGCTGACCGTCCGCATCTCGGCCGCCGGGCTCGACACCGTCGTGCACCCGCAGTTCCTCATGTCCGGCGGCGCGTGCGCCACCTCGGCCAACGACACGAACGGCGACGGCATCGTCGACATCAACGAGGGCGCGAGCGCCTGGGGCACGATCCTCGGCCCGATCGACAACGTCCTTGGCGTCCAGACGATCGATCTCGCCGCGTTCCCCAGCGGAGCCTCGTACACGTTCGTCCAGACCACCGACCTCGGCCGGTTCACGAACTCGCTCGTCACCCTCGCGGGTGCGGCACTCGACTTCACGACCCGCACGGTCCTCGTCACCGGCGTCACCGGCCCGGTGCCCTCGACCGTCGCGGCGATCCCGGGCCTGACCGCCGCGCAGAGCGTGCCGGTCCTCTGCGGACGCATCGCCGCCCGCTAGCGGCCCGGCATCCGTCCTGACCGGCCGGCGGAGGCGCCCGGGGCCAGTTGCGCCAGGCAGCCTCCTTTCTCCGGACCCGCCTCCGCCCGGCCGCCGTCCGCCCCTGTCTCCCACCCGGGAGGCAGGGGCGCCCGCCGCGTCACCTCACCGAGATCCGCTCCCCACCATCCGATCGCAGTTCCGCTCGCGGCCGCTCGCCCGGCGCCCCGACTGAGCGCCGCCGCCGCCCGCCCGCCGCCGTTCACCCCCCGCCCCGCCGCCAGTTCGCGCCGGGCTCGGGCGCCGCCGCCGGGGACCGGCGCGCTGGTACGTCCGGCGAACGGCACCTCGCGCGGAGGCGCGGAGCCGCGGAGCGTCGCCGCACGCTCGAGATTTGCCGGGGATCGTAGCAGCGCCCGGCGGGGAGCAGACCCACCGGGCACCGTCCGTACCGGAGCATCTTCGCTCTCGATCTCGAGCGCGATCTCGATCTCGTGTGTTGGTGTTTCGAGCCCGAGCCCAGCGCCGCAGGCGCGGAGCCCGAGCCCGGCCTCACGTCCGCGGGCGGGGCTCCAGAAATATCACGCGGAGACGCGGAGCCGCGGAGGGGGACCGCACCCTTCCGGTCGCACCCGGAGCCGCCGGCGTACGCCGGAAATGACACCAGGAAAACGTGCGATCCCCGGTGGGTCTCCAGTGCCCGGCAACCCTCCGTGTCCTCCGTGCCTTCGCTGTGACACATTTCCGTTCCCGACCCTGACCACGAGCCGGTTGAACGCCGCTCCCGGCTCCCGAAACCCGAGGTCGAGATCGCGCTCGACCCGGCCCGCGCCGATCTCCAGTGACGGCCTGCCCCGCCGGTCCGCCGCCTACGCCGTGAACCTGGACTCCACCCTCCGCGGCCCCGCGCCTCCGCATGAGGTGCCATTCGAGGCCCCGGCGGCGTCCCCGAGCGCAGACGAACGCCACCGGACTCGCGCGCGGGCCCGCGCCCGAGACCGA
>DASTKT010000040.1:0-2311 GCA_035715725.1 Longimicrobiales bacterium
GCGCAGGCGGTGCCGCTCGCGCTGCACGTCGGCTACTGGGACTACCTCGGCTGGAAGGACCCGTATGCCGACCCGGCGTTCGCCGGGCGCCAGGAAGCGCTGGTGCGCGCGAACCGCCAGCGCACGCTCTACACGCCGCAGTTCTTCGTGAACGGCATCGAGCTTCGGGCCTCGCGCACGTCGCTGCGCGAAGCAGTGCGCCGGCTGAACGAGACGCCCGCCGCCGCAAAGATCCACCTGAGCGCCAGCGCGCCGGGCAAGGACATGCTGCGGCTGAGCGCGCGGGCGAGTGCCCCCGGGCGCGCGCCGCTCGACCTCTACGTCGCGCTCGCCGAAAGCGAGCTGGTCTCCAGGGTGGCGCGCGGCGAGAACGCCGGCGTCACCCTCGAGCACGACCACGTGGTGCGGCAATGGCTCGGCCCGGTGCGCTTCACCGGCGGCGCCGCGCACCTCGAGCGCGAGCTTCCCCTTCCCGCCGCGTGGAACCGCTCGCACCTCGAGCTCGCCGCCTTCGTGCAGGACCCGGCCACCGGCCGCGTGCTGCAGGCCGTTGGCGGGCAATGCGACGCTTTGTGAATTTTTTTTCCCTCAACCCAAAAGGACGTCACATGATCAGGATCGCCGCCACCGCTCTCTCGTTCTGCCTCTCGCTCGCCGCCGCCAACGCCTTCGCCGACGACGCGATGGGCAAGAAGGACGGCATGGGCATGGGGATGGAAAAGCACGACTCGATGGGCATGCAGAAGAAGGACCGCATGGCGAAGAAGAAGCCGATGAAGAAGGACTCCATGGGCATGGAGAAGCACGACGCCATGGGAGGGGACCGCATGGGAAAGTAGCCGCCCCGGAGACAGCCGTCTTCGCCGGCGGCTGCTTCTGGGGCGTCGAGGCGGTGTTCGAGCACCTGAAGGGAGTCGCCTCCGCCGTCTCCGGCTATGCCGGCGGCTCCGTCGCCGGGCCCTCGTACGAGCGCGTCAGCACGGGCGGCACCGGGCACGCGGAGTCCGTGCTCGTCGTCTACGATCCGGCGAGGATCTCCTACGGCACGCTGCTGCGCATCTTCTTCTCCGTGGCGCACGACCCGACGCAGCGCGACCGCCAGGGCCCCGACGTCGGGCCGCAGTACCGCTCCGCGATCTTCTACCGCAACGAGCGGCAGAAGCGGGCGGCCGCGGCGTACATCGAGCAGCTCACCCGGGCCCACGTCTTCCCGCGCCCGATCGTCACCCAGATCGCGCCGCTCAAGGCGTTCTATCCCGCCGAGGCGTACCACCAGAATTACGCCGAGCGCCACCCGAACCAGCCCTACATCGTCTACAACGACCGCCCGAAGATCGCGCACCTGAAGCGCGCCTTCCCGGAGCTATACCGCGGCGTGGACTGAGCGGCGCCCGGCTCCGGGAGCTGCTGGACGTATGTCGGCGACGATCGGGATGCTGGCCGACACGCATGTCGGACCGGGCGCCATCGCACGGCTGCTCGGGGCGCTCCTTCGGCGCCGCGTCCGCGGATCGAGCCGCCTCACGCTCGCGCTCGCGCGGCGGCTCCCCGGCCTCCAGGCCGTGCCGGTCCCCGTCGCCGGCGGCGTCGTCTACATGGACCTCCGCCGGGACGCCAGCCACGCCTGGCTCGCGCTGGCGCCCCGCCCCTACGAGCCCGGGATCCAGGAGCTGCTCCGCCGCCTCCTCCGCCCCGGCGACGTCGCGTTCGAGATCGGCGCCAACCTCGGCTGGCACTCCGTCTGGATGTCGAGCCTCGTGGGCCCGCGCGGCCAGGTCCACGCGTTCGAGCCGCTCCCCTCGCTCCACCCGCTCCTCCGCCGCACCTGCGCCGCGCTCCCGAACGGCGCGCTTCATCCCTTCGGCCTCTCGTCCGCCGCCGGCGAGGCGGAGCTCGTCGTGCCGCTCGACGACTGCATGGCCAGCCTCGGCCACTGGACGGACGACGCGCAGGCCGGTCCGGTCCGGCGCGTCCGCTGTCGGTTCCGGGCGCTGGACGACGAGGTCCACGCCGGCCGCCTCCCCCGCCCCGACCTCTGCACGGTCGACGTCGAGGGCGCCGAGCCGCTCGTCTTCGCCGGGGCCACGGACACCCTGGACCGCGCCGACGCGCCGATCCTCGTGTTCGAGTGCAACCGGCCGGCCTCCGCCGCCCTCGGCCTCCACCCGGCCGACGGCGCGCGCCGCCTCCTCGCGCTCCCCGCCGCCCGCTACCGCCTGTTCGCCTTCGACGACGACCGCGGCGAGATCGCTCCCGTTGCGCCCGACGACATCCGGTCCTGGACCGCGCTCGCCATCCCGGAAGCCCGCAT
>DASTKT010000041.1:0-21785 GCA_035715725.1 Longimicrobiales bacterium
GTGCGGGCGTACGAGCTTCCGGACGGGCATGTCGCGGCCGAGGCGAACGACAGGTGGACGGGTCGGGTACGGGTACGAGTAAGGTACGGGTACGAATGCCGGAGCACGGGAGGCGGCGGCACCGCGGGGCGGCGTGAGCGCGCCGCGCCGTGTGCCCCGCAGTCGCGTGCGAGGGCGCGGCTCCGGCGGCCCGGCACCTCGCGGCGCGCAGCGCCGCTACAGCGAGCGCAGCGAGCGTGCGCGCGCCGCAGGCGAGCGACAGCCCGCAGCGACGGGCGTGCGCGGCCGCAGGCCGCGACAGCGTCAGCGTGCGCGAGCCGCAGGCGAGCGACAGGGAACCGTGCGTGGCCCGCAGGGCCGCGACTAGCGAGCAACGCGAGCGTGCGCGGGCGCGCGCGCCCGCAGGAGACCGAGCGGATGGCACGAGTCCGGATCACACGGAGGCTGCATTTCAGCGCGGCGCATCGGCTGGGGCGGGAGGAATGGAGCGCGGAGCGCAACGCGCAGGTCTTCGGGGAGTGCGCGAACCCGAACTGGCACGGGCACAACTACGAGCTGGACGTGACGGTCGAGGGAGAGATCGACCCGACGACGGGGTTCGTGCTGGACCTGAAGGCGCTGCGCGAGCTGGTGGAGGGGCGGGTGATCGGGGACGTGGACCACCGGAACCTGAACCTCGACGTCGCCTGGATGGACGGCATCATTCCGACGACGGAGAACCTGGTCGTGGCGATCTGGGAGCGGCTGGCGGGACGGCTGCCGGGCGACGTGCGGCTGGCGAAGCTGGTGCTGTGGGAGACGCCGCGGAACTACGTGGAGTACGACGGCGGCTGAGGTCGGGGACGCAGGAAAGGATGCAGATGGTCGAGCCGAATGGGATGGAGGGGCGTGTGGCCGCGGAGCGTCCACTGGCGGAGGTGCCGTTCGACGAGCTGGTGCGGGAGATGCTCCGGCGGCTGGGGGAGGACGTGGAGCGCGAGGGGCTGCGGCGGACGCCGGAGCGGGTGGAGAAGAGCCTGCACTGGCTGACGCGGGGCTACCAGATGGACGTACGGCGGGTGGTGGGGGACGCGCTGTTCGAGGAAGACCACCGCAACATGGTCCTGGTGAAGGACATCGAGATGTACTCGCTGTGCGAGCACCACATGCTGCCGTTCTTCGGGAAGGTGCACGTGGCCTACATCCCGAACGGTCGGATCGTGGGCCTCTCGAAGGTGGCGCGGCTGGTGGAGGTGTTCGCGCGTCGGCTGCAGGTGCAGGAGCGGCTGACGGAGCAGATCGCGCAGGCGATGGAGGACGTGCTGAAGCCGGCGGGGGTCGGGGTCATCATCGAGTCGCAGCACCTGTGCATGATGATGCGCGGCGTCGAGAAGCAGAACTCGCGGATGGTGACGAGCGCGGTGCGCGGCGCGTTCCGGGACGACCCGAAGACGCGCGAGGAATTCCTGCGGCTGTGCACGGCGCATGAGTTCGGCGGCTGAGGCGGGGGTGCTCGCGGGGCGGATCGCGGTGGTGACGGGCGCGTCCAGCGGGATCGGGCTGGAGGTCGCGAGGCGGCTCGCGGGCGCGGGGGCGCGCGTGGTGCTGGTGGCGCGGGGGGAGGCGGCGCTGCAGGCGGCGGCGGAGGCGGTGGGCGGGCTCGCGGTGCCGGCGGACGTGAGCGAAACCGGCGCGGTGGAGCGGCTGGCGGACGTGGTGCGGGGAGTGGCGGCGGCGGGACCGGACGTGGTGGTCAGCGCCGCGGGCGCGTTCGAGCTGGCGCCGCTGGCGGCGACGTCGCCGGAGGCGTTCGACCGGCTGGTGGCGGTGAACCTGCGTGGGCCGTTCCTGCTCATTCGGGCGTTCCTGCCGGGGATGCTGCGGCGGCGGAGCGGGCACATCGTGACGATCGGCTCGGTGGCGGGGCGGCTCGCGTTCCCGCACAACGGCGCGTACTCGGCGTCGAAGTTCGGGGTTCGCGGTCTGCACGCGGTGCTGGACGCCGAGCTGCGGGGGACCGGTGTGCGCGCGACGCTGGTCGAGCCGGCGGCGACGGACACGCCGTTGTGGGATGCGGTGGAGGCGGAGCGGCATCCGTCGCTTCCGCCGCGGGAGGCGATGCTTCCGGCCGGGGCGGTGGCGGACGCGGTGGTGTACGCGGTCACGCGCCCGCCGGAGGTGGATGTGCGGAACGTGTTGCTGGACCGCGCCTGAGGAGTGGCCATGTACATCGTGAGCGTCGAAGCGCACTACGACAGTGCGCATTTTCTGCGGAACTACAAGGGGAAGTGCGAGCGGCTGCACGGCCACCATTACGTGGTGGAGGTGGCGCTCGTGGCGGAGGGGCTGAACGAGTCGGGGATCGCGTTCGACTTCGTGGACGTGAAGCGGGAGCTGCGGGCGCTGGCCGAGCGGCTCGACCACGAGAACCTGAACGACCTGCCGCCGTTCACGGAGGTGGAGCCGTCGGCGGAGAACCAGGCGCGCCACTTCTACGACGAATTGAAGCGGCGGCTGCCGGCCGAGATGGCGGAGGCCGTGCTGTACGTGCGAGTGTGGGAGACTCCCACGCAATGGGCGCAGTACTCGGAACGGAGGCTGTTCTTCTGATGCGCACCTCGTCCCGGCTCCTCCCGGTCCTGCTGGCGCTGTCGGTCGCGGCGTGCACGTCCGGGGGCGGCGGGCCGCCGGCGCGCCGGCCGACGGGCCCGACGGCGCAGTCGCTGCCGCCGGCGCCGCCGCCGCTCCCGGACACGTCGCTGTGGGGGACACAGACGCTCGTGGTGGCGCGGGCGGCGGACACGGCGGTCTGGGTCGGGACGTACGGCCGCGGGATCTTCGTGCAGCGGAAGGGCGCGAAGGAGTGGGAGAACGTGGTGCCGCGGGCGAACGACTCGACGTCGCTGTCGTGGCCGTACGTGAACGCGCTCGGCCTGACGAAGACGGCGGTCTGGTACGGCACGGTGGGCAACGGCTTCGGGCGGTCGACGGACGGCGGGAAGACGTGGCGCAACTTCGGCTCGAAGGAGCTCGGCGCGGAGTGGCAGTACGTGGCGCCGGACGGGATCCGCACGCACGGGGACACCGTCTACATCGCGACGGCGGACGGGCTGCGGATCACGTGGGATGGCGGCACGACGTGGCGGTGCGTGCGCGGCCCGAAGGTGGAGGGGGACGCGGCTCCGCCGGGCACGGCGCGGTGCGCGGAGGACATCCGGACGCTGCCGAGCGAGTACCTGCTGAGCCTGGATGTGGGCCCGGACGGCTCGATCTGGGTCGGGCACCTGAAGGGGGTGTCGGTCTCGCGGGACGGGGGCGCGACGTGGGCGTCGCCGAGCGGCGTGCCGCAGACGCGGATCCGCGCGCTCCTCGTCGGTCCGGACTCGACGGTCTGGACGGCGTCGGAGGACTCGTTCTACCGGGCGCCGAGCCTGAAGGGCGAGTTCAAGTCGTGGGCGGTGAACCTGCCGGGCTGGCCGGCGCTTCCGGGCGGGCCACGCGCGTTCATCCCGAGCCCGTACCGCCGACCGCCGGGGGTGGCGACGTCGCACGGGCTGGTGCTCTTCGAGCCGGACAGCACGTACCACGTCTACTTCGGGTCGGGCGAGCAGTACCACCCGGCGTCGGACCTGTGGGATGGGACGTGGGGGGTCGGGCGGCTGCTGCCGATCACGGCATCGGACATCGGGCTGATGTCGCTGCTGCCGATCCGGCCGCGGCCGTGGGACCTGGTCGATGCGCCGAACGCGGGGGCGCCGGCGGTGCCGCGGCATGCGTGGTTCCGGCGGCCGATCGAGGCGGCGGAGGGGAACCCATACATCGACGCGACGTACCGCTACGGTTCGACGATGGGCGGCCAGTTCCAGCAGCACCAGGGCGTGGAGTTCAACAACCCCCAGGGGACGCCGGTGCACGCGATCGCGGACGGCGTGGTGGTGTTCGCGGGGAAGGCGGAGGCGGGCGCGAACACGGTGGCGATCCGCCACGACCAGGGGTGGGAGGGGCGGAACGTGTTCAGCGTGTATTACCACAACACGTCGCTGAACGTGCGGAGCGGGGACCGGGTGCGGGCCGGGGATGTGGTGGCGCGGGTCGGCAACACGGGGCGCGCGACGAACGAGCACCTGCACCTGGAGGTGCACGTCGCGCAGACGGCGGACTCGTCGAAGATCGTGGACGCGCAGGAGCGTTTCCCGGCGAACACGGTGAACCCGCAGCTCTGGATCGAGCCGATCCCGGGCACGGGGGTGGTGGCCGGTCGCGTGCTGGACGCGTCGGGCGCAGCGGTGCCGGGGGCGCGGGTGTACGGCCTGGTGCTGGCGTACCCGGAGGAGACGCCGTTCGCCTTCGCGGAGACGTACCAGGACAAGGCGCATCCGGACCCGGCGTACAACGAGAACTTCGCGGTGGGCGACGTTCCGCCCGGACGGTACCTGCTGGGCGTCGACTACCAGGGGCAGGTGACGTGGCGGACGGTGGACGTGGAGGCGGGGCGGGTGACGTTCGTGGAGTTCCGGCCCAAGGGCGGGGCGTAGCCGGTCCGGCCGGAGGCGCCGTCGGAGCATGCATCTCGTACTGACCGACATCCTGACCTGTCCGCGCTGCGGGCCGCGGTTCGGGCTCGTGCTGCTGGCGGAGGAGGTCCGGGACCGGCGCGTGCTGGAGGGGTGGCTGGGGTGCTCGAACTGTCGGGAGCGCTACCGCGTGCACAACGGCTTCGCGGACCTGCGGCCGCCGCCGGCGCCGCCGCTGGACGCGCCGGCGCTGCCCCGGGAGAGGGGGGAGGACCAGGCGGCGATCCGGCTCGCGGCGCTGATGGGGATGGGCACGGGGGCGGGGCGGGGCTTCTCCCTCGTGGTGGGGCCGGCGGCGCGGCACGCTTCGGCGATCGCGGCGCTGGTCGAGGAGGCGGAGGTCGTGGGGATCGACGCCGGGCTGGCGGCCTGGCCGGAGGAGGCGGGGGTGAGCCGCATGGCGGCGACGGGCCTGCCGTTCTTCGACCGGACGCTGCGGGGCGTGGCGCTCTCCGGCGACGCGGCGGCGGCGCTGCTGGAGGAGGGCGCCCGCGTGCTGAACCCGATGGGACGGCTGGTGGTGGAGGGGGCGCCGGCGGACGCCGAGGCGCGCATCCGCGGCGCCGGGCTGCGCGTGCTGGCGCAGGAGGGCGGGACGGTGGTGGCCGGTTGGGCGGCGCGCGGCTGACGCGCGCCCCCGATTGCATCCGACGCTTCCGGTCCCGTATTCTTTTCGACCAATGCGGCGCCCCGACGCGGCGCGAATCCCGCCCTGGAAGACTTGCCCATGGCCTTCTGGAAGAAGCTCTTCGGCTCCCGAGACGAGGACAAGGTCGACTACTACCGGGAGGGGCTCGAGCTGTTGCACGCGGGGCAGTACCATGAAGCCGTGACCTCCTTCCGGCTGGCGCTGCGGGACAACCCGAACGACCAGGCGACGGCGCAGCAGATCGCGATCGCCTACACGCGGATCGGGATGACGGACGAGGCGGTCAAGACGTACCGGGGCGTGCTGGACCGGGACCCGCGGGCCTCGGGGGCGCACTACGGGCTGGCGTTCCTGCTGCTGCGGGAAGGGCGCACGGACGAGGCGGTCCCGCACCTGAGGGCGTTCCTGGCGCACCCGCCGGAGGGTCCCGAGGCACGGCGGCACATCGACCACGCGCGGGACACGCTGGCGCAACTGGAGGGCGCCGCGCCGTCGGAGACCGAGGGGGTGTGATGGCGGATGTCGACGTGGCGCTGCGTTGGCTGGGGGACGGACTTCGCTTCGAGGGCGGGGCGATCGGCGGCCCGGTGACGGCGGTGGACGGGGACGGGCGGTGGGCGACATCGCCGGTGAACCTGCTGGCGCTCTCGCTGGCGGCGTGCACGGCGGCGGACGTGGTGGACATCCTGGGGAAGATGCGGGTCCCGCTGGAAGCGCTGGCGGTGAACGTCGAGGGGGACCGGCGGCCGGAGCCGCCGCGGCGCTATACGCGGATCCGTCTCGAATACCGCGTGCGGGGCGTTCCGGCAGAGGACGAGCCGAAGCTGCAACGCGCCGTGATGCTGTCGCACGAGAAGTACTGCAGCGTTCTTCACTCGCTGCGCGAGGACATCGAGCTGACCACGGCCGTGGTCCTCGAGTAGCTGCGGGCGGTCCGGCCGATGGGAAGGAGCGACATGGCCACCGAAACGATGCACCTTCGCTATGTGGCCGCTCCGGCCGACCTCCCGCGCGGCACGCTGACCGAGCTCTTCTTCCGCACGATCGAGAAATTCGACAAGGCGGACGCGCTGCGCTGGCGGGACGGCGCGGGCGCGTGGCACTCCATGTCCCACGCGCGGATCCTGGAGGACGTGCGCCGTGCGGGGCTGGGGCTGGAGTCGCTCGGCGTGCGGCGCGGCGACCGGGTGGCGCTGCTCTCGGAGAACCGACCGGAGTGGGCGCTCGCCGACTACGCCTCGCTGTGCGTCGGCGCGCTGGACGTGCCGGTCTACGCGACGCTGCCGCCGCACCAGACCGCGTTCATCCTGCAGGACTCGGGAGCACGGGCGCTGTTCGTGTCGACGGCGCAGCAGCTGGCGAAGATCCGGGAGGTGTGGGCCGAGCTGCCGGGGCTGGAGCGGGTGATCGTCTTCGACGAGGTCCCGATGGAGGGGGACCGGGTGCTGACGTGGCGCACCCTGTTGGAGCGGGGGCGGGCGGAGGAGGCGGCGGGGAAGGGCGCGGACTTCCGGGAGCGGGCGCTCGCGACGTCGCCCGACGACGTGGCGACGCTGATCTACACGTCGGGCACGACGGGCGAGCCGAAGGGCGTCATGCTGACGCACGACAACCTGCACTCGAACGTGGAGGCGACCGGGCGGGTCATCCACGTGGACGAGACGAACGTCGCGCTCAGCTTCCTGCCGCTCTCGCACGTGCTGCAGCGAATGGTGGACTACTACCTGTTCGGGCACGGGGTGACGATCGCCTACCTGGCGAGCTTCGACCTGGTGGCGAAGGGGCTGGCGGAGGTGAAGCCGCAGGTGGTGGTCTCGACACCGCGGGTCTACGAGAAGTTCTACGCGCGGGTGCTCTCGGCCACGGGCGTGAAGCGGCGGCTGGTGCTGTGGGCGCGGCGGGTAGCGGAGGATTGGGCGGCGGCGAAGCTGGCGGGGCAGGAGCCGTCGGCGGGCGTGCGCGCGCAGTACGCGCTGGCCGACCGGCTGGTATTCGCGAAGCTGCGCGCGGCGATCGGCGGGAAGCTGAACTTCTTCATCTCCGGGGGCGCGCCACTGGCGCCGCAGATCGCGAGGTTCTTCTACGCGGCGCGGATCATGATCCTGGAGGGGTACGGGCTGACGGAGACGTCGCCGGTGACGAACGTGAACACGCCGGAGGCGTTCCGGATCGGGACGGTGGGGAAGCCGGTGCCGGGGACGGAGATCCGGATCGCGGACGACGGCGAGATCCTGGTGCGCGGCCCGCAGGTGATGAAAGGCTACTACAACCGGCCGGAGGCGACGAGGCAGGCGATCGACGCGGAGGGCTGGTTCTACACGGGCGACATCGGCGAGATCGACGCCGAGGGGTTCCTGCGGATCACGGACCGGAAGAAGGACATCATCGTGACGGCGGGGGGGAAGAACATCGCCCCGCAGCCGATCGAGAACCTGGCGAAGCAGAGCCGGTACGTGGCGGAGGCGCTGATGATCGGCGACCGGCGGCCGTACCCGGTGATGCTGGTGCTGCCGGCCTTCGAGGCGCTGGAGCAGTGGGCCCGGGAGCAGGGGATCCCCTTCGAGGGGCGGGAGCAGCTCCTGCGGGACCCGCGCGTGCAGGAGCGGGTGGAGGCGGACGTCTTCAAGCGCTTCGGCGAGCTGGCGCGCTACGAGACGCCGAAGAAGCTGGCGTTGCTGGAGCACGAGCTCAGCATCGAGCGCGGCGAGCTGACGCCGAAGCTGTCGGTGCGGCGCCGCGTGGTCGAGCAGCACTACGCGCAGGTGATCGAGCAGTTGTACGCGGAGCCCGCGACGGTGATGGCGGAGTGATGACGGAGGGCACACAGGCGCGTGTCGTGCTGGTGACGGCGCCCGGAGCGGAGATCGCCGAGCGGATGGTGCGCACGCTGCTCGAGGAGCGGGTCGTGGCGTGCGGCAACATCGTGCCGGGGCTGACGTCGATCTACCGCTGGCAGGGCGCGGTCGAGCGCGAGCCGGAGGCGCTGATCGTGCTCAAGACGACGGCCGCGGAGGTGCCGCGCCTGCTGGCGCGGGTTCCGGAGCTGCACCCCTACGAGGTTCCGGAGATCCTGGTGTTGCCGGTCCTGGCCGGGCACGAACCGTACCTGTCCTGGATCGCGCAGAGCGTGGGAGCCGGGGAGAAGGACTGAGGGCATGGTGAACGAGTCGTCCGGAGACGAGAAGGTGGACGCGCCGGCGCGGGCGGTGGACCCGGCGGCGGGCGCGGCGGTCGGCGGGGCGGTGGGGCACGCCCCGGCGGGCGAGACGGTCGGCGGGGCCGCGGCGGGCGCGCCGGCGGTCGAGTCGCACGGCGCGGGGAGCGAGCGTCCGCCGCGGCCGGACGCGCCGGCGGAGCCGGCCCGCCCCTTGGGGGGCACGTCCGAGGGCGCGCTGTTCGCGCACGCGCGCGAGCTCGAGCGGGCGGGCCAGGCCAACGAGGCGATCGAGACGTACCGCGAGATCCTGCGCCAGCACCCGAACAACCTGAAGGCCCGCAACAACCTGGGTGTCCTCCTCGACCAGCGCGGCGACCACCAGCTCGCGCTCGAGCAGTTCGAGGCGGCGCGGGAGCTGGACCCGGAGAACGTGGACGTGCTGCTGAACATGGCCGCGGCGCTGGCGGCACTGAAGCGCTACGAGCCGGCGGAGCGGGAGCTGAGGCGGGCGCTGAAGCTGGAGCCGAACCGGGCGGACGTGCACGGGAGCATGGGCACGCTGAACTACAAGCGGGGGCTGTACGGGCAGGCGGAGATCGAGCTGAAGCGGGCGCTCGACCTGGACCCGAACCAGACCACCGCGTACTTCTACCGCGGCGAGTGCCTGAACCAGCTCGGCCGCGTGGATGAGGCGCTGGAAATGCTCCAGCGCTACGTGGAGCTGCATCCCACCAATCCCCGGGCGTTCTTCACGATGGGGATCCTCTACGACCGGAAGCACCTTCCTCAGCAGGCCGCGGCGATGTACCGCAAGGCGCGCGAGGTAACCGCGGCGTGATCGAGATCGAAGTCGGGGAGCTGGCGGCGTCGCCCGGGCCGGCGGTCCTCCGTCCGATGGCGGCGGACTGGACCGCGGCCACCGGCGCGGCGCGCCGCCTGGACCTGCGGGCGGGCGAGGCGATCACATCCCAGGCGGAGATGCTGGGCGAGCTGCCGGTCGGCACGGCGGTGCTTGGACCGGGGGGCGAGCTGCCGGCCCGGTTCGTCATCCACGTCGTGGTGCGCTCGCAGGAGGAGGCGGTGTCCGAGGCGGGCGTGCGGCGCGGGCTGCAGAACGCGCTGCTGCGCGCGGCGGAGTGGGGGATCGACGCGCTGGCGATGCCGCCGCTGGGCACGGGGGCCGGCAACCTGGACGTGGACGCGGCGGCGGAGGTCATCCTGCCGGTGCTGGTCGAGCACCGGCGGACGCATCCGCACCCGGCGCGCATCGTGGTGATCGTGGAATCGCCCTACGAGCGCGAGGCGTTCGAGCGGGAGCTCACGCGGGCGACCCGGAGTTGAGGAGCGGGGCCCGGGTTTCGCGTGCCTTGCCGCGGGATGGCCGCGGGGCGGTGCGGTCGGGGCCGGAGCCGGAGGGCGCGCGATGGAGGGGTGGTCGGCGGAGCTGAGACTGGCGGTGGCGGCGGCGCGGGCGGCCGGGGACGTGGCGCTGGCGAGCTTCGGTCGGGCGATGGACGTCACGTTCAAGAGCCCGGACCAGCCGCTCACGGCCGCCGACCTCGAGGCGAACGCGGTGCTGTACGAGCGGCTGGTGGGCGCGCGGCCGGAATACGGCTGGCTCTCCGAGGAGACCGCGGACGATCCGCGGCGCCTGACGCGCCGGCGGGTGTGGGTGGTGGACCCGATCGACGGGACGCGGTCGTTCATCGCGGGTCGTCCGGAGTTCGCGATCTCGGTCGGGCTCGCGGAGGACGGCGAGGCGGTGCTGGGCGTGGTGCACAACCCGGCGAGCGGGGAGCTGTACTGGGCGGTCCGGGGGGAGGGTGCGTGGAAGGCCGTCGTCGAGGGGGCGCCGGAGCGTGGCGTCGAGCGAGGCGCCGGAGCGGCGCCGGGCGACGCGCGGCCGGAAGCGGGGGACGCCCGGCGGGACGCCGAGGGCGGGGCGCTCCCGCCGGCCCATCGGGTCCACGTGCGCACGGGGAGCACCGCGGACCAGCGCGTGCTGCTGGCCTCGCGCAGCGAGCTGAGCCGCGGCGAGTTCGACCCGTTCGCCGGCGGGTGGCGCTTCACGCCGCTGGGGAGCACGGCCTACAAGCTGGCGAAGCTCGCGGAGGGCGCGGCCGATGCCTTCCTGAGCCGTGGGCCGAAGAGCGAATGGGACGTATGCGCCGGCGGGCTGCTGGTCGAGGAGGCCGGTGGGACGGCGACGGACCTGCGGGGTGAGCCGCTCCGCTACAACCATCCGGACCCGTCGGTGTACGGGATCCTGGCGACGAACGGCGAGATGCACCGATATCTGCTGGGGGTGGTGGAGACGCTCCCGCCGCCGCCGCGGCTGGCCTACGGGCCGGCCGCTACGACGGAACCCACGCTGGAGGAGGATGACGAATGACGACGAGCAACGCGGCGGCGCCGGTCTCCCCGACCCCGACCGCCTGGGCCACGCGCGCGTTCGTGACGGGGATGAGCGCGCTCGGACTCGGAATGGCGTTCGCCCTGCTCGGCGTGAACATCCCGGCGTTCTTCCTCCCGGGCATCGTGCTGATCGACCTGGCGCTGACCCTCCTGGCGGTGAGCGGCATCCTGCGGGTGCTGCCGACGTGACGCCGGACGGGGGCGAGGCGTTCCCATACCACGATCGGGTCGAGGTCCGGTTCCGCGACCTCGACCCGATGGGCCATGCCCACCATTCCCTGCCGCTGATGTACTTCGAGGAGGCCCGCGCCGCCGCGTGGCGTGAGCTGGTCGGGCCGTCGCTCGGCGCGATCCACTACATCATGGCCGAGGTCACGGTGCGCTTCCACGCCCGGATCCGCTATCCGGCGATGCTGGACGTTGGCGTGCGGCTGGCGCGGCTCGGCGAGAAGAGCTGGACGCTGGAGTACGAGCTGCGGGACGAGGCCGGCGAGCTGCTGGCGTCGGGGAGCACGGTGCAGGTGATGTACGACTATGCGGCCTCCCGGACCCGGCCGGTTCCGCCGGCGGTGCGCGCGGCGCTGGAGCGGCTGCGGGGCTCCGGAGACGAATGAAATTTCTCACAGGGAGCTGGGGAGGCCGGGAGGTGGGTAGGGGGTCGGCCCCCCGTCAGCGGATCCCGCCGTTCTCCCCCCTCCCAAGCTTCCCGTGAAAAAACCTTCCGTCGACCGGCACTGCCGGCCCGCTGACCCCCGCCTCAGTCCGCCGCGGGCTTGGGGCGGGCGGCCTTGGGCGCCTTCTGGACCTTGGCCGCGGCGACGGCGCGCGGCTTCTCCTCGGCGACGCGGCGCTCGGGCTCCGGCTCGAGCTCGGGCGTGGGCGGCGTGACCGCCTCGAGGAGCGCGAGGCGCAGCACGTCGTCCATCTTGTCGACGAAGACGAATTCCATCCCCTCGCGGACGTCGTCCGGCACGTCGCGGAGATCGCGCTCGTTGCCGCGCGGCAGGATGACGTTGCGGATCCCGGCGCGGTAGGCCGCGAGCACCTTCTCCTTCACGCCACCGATCTCCAGCACCTTCCCCCGGAGCGTGACCTCGCCCGTCATGGCGAGGTCGTGGCGGACCGGCCGGTTCGAAAGCGACGATGCGATGGCGAGCGTGACGGCGATGCCGGCAGAGGGACCGTCCTTCGGGATGGCGCCGACGGGGAAGTGGACGTGCAGGTCGTGCTCCTTGAACTCCTCCTCCGGGATGCCGAGCGGCTCACCGCGGCTGCGGACGTAGGAGTAAGCGGCATTGACGGACTCACGCATGACGTCGCCGAGCATGCCGGTGATGACGAGGCGGCCGGTGCCGGGCATCTTGAGCGCCTCGATGAACATCAGCTCGCCGCCGGCGGCGGTCCAGGCGAGGCCGGTGACGACGCCGATCTCGGGGGCGCTCTCCGCGGGGGTGGCGACGTAGCGCGGGAGCCCGAGGATCTCCTCGACCATCTCGGTGGTGAAGACCCACTGGCCGTCCTCGCCGAGCGCCTTGGCGCGGGCGCGGGTCCGGAGCAGCGTGGAGAGCATGCGGCGCATGGCGCCGAGGCCGGCGTCGCGGGCGTAGCCCCGGGCGAGGAAGGAGAGGACTTCCTCGGGGAACGCGATGTCGCTCTCGGAGAGGCCGTGCTCGGCGACGAGCTTTCCGAGCAGGCGGTCGCGGACGATCTCGACCTTCTCCTCGGGGGTGTAGCCGGCGATGCGGATCTCGACCATGAGGTCGCGGAGATTGCGCGGCACGCGGAAGAAGTCCTGCGCCGTGGCGATGAAGAGCGCATCGCCGAGGTCGAGCGGCAGGTCGAGGTAGCGGTCGACGAACTCCTGGCGGCTCTCCCAATCGAGAACGTCCTCCATGGCCTCGATGGGGTCGCCCTCGACCTTGCCGAGGCCGATCTCGTCCATCTCCTGGAGGAGGAAGACCGGGTCGCGGACGCCGACGTCGCGGAGCGCCTGCACGATCTTGCCGGGCTGCGCGCCGGCGCGGGTGCGGCGCGTGCCGATGAGCTGGGACTCGCCGCGGTTGCCGAGCTCGAGGTACGCGAGCGGGCGGCCGAGGCCGCGGGCGAGCGCGGCGGCGAGCGCCTCCTTGCCGACCTCGGGCGGCCCGACGATGCAGGGGATCGGGCCGCGCAGGTCGCCGCGCAGGCGGGCGACGGCGATGTAGTCGAGGAGCCGGCTCTTGGGCTCATCGAGGCCGAGCAGCTCCTCGTCGAGCTCGCGGGTGACCTGCTTCAGGTCGATCTCGCCCGGGTCGCCGGCGGCGCGGGCGCGCCAGGGGACGTGGGTGAGCACGTCGATGTAGTTGCGGATCTCGCTCGCCTCGCTGGCGGTCGGCGAGAGGGAGCGGAGCCGCTCGACCTCGGCGCGCGCCTCGGCGGCGACGCGGGCGGGGAGGTCGGCGCCCTCGATGCGGCGGAGCAGGTCGACCGCCTCGCGCTCACTCGGATCCGCCTCGCCGAGCTGGGCCTGGAGCCGGCGGATCCGGTCGCGGATCCGCTCGGCGCGCTCGCCGGGCGCGAGCCGCTCCTCCTCGACGGCGGGCGGGCCTTCCTCGGGCACCTCGATCTGGCGCACGCGCCGGAGCTGCCCCTCCAATTCCTCGAGCACATAGCGCAGCCGGTCCGCCACGTCGAGGCGCCGGAGCACCTCCTCCTTGGCGCCCACGCTGAAGTTCGCGAGCGAGGCGACGAGGTCGGCGAAGCGACCCGGGTCGCCCACGTTCATGCGGAGGATGCGCGGGACCTCCTTGGCGATGCGGTCGACCTCGGAGGAGAGCGCCTCGAGCGTCGTGATGATGCGGGCGATGAGGTCCTCGGCGAGCTCGGGCGGCGCGGGGATCTCTTCGATGGGGTCGATGCGGGAGACGAAGTAGCCGTTCGTCTCCTCGACGCGCGTGAGGCGGACGCGCCGGATCCCCTGTACGGTGGCTTGCACCGTGCCGCCGGGGAGGTTCAGCCGGTCCGAGAGGCGCGCGGCGACGCCGATCTTCTGGAGGCTCTTGGGGTCGACGGGCTCGTCCGGGTTGCCCGGCGCGACGACGAGGGCGACGAGCAGCGGGTCGCCCGGGGTGGCGGAGAGCATCTCGAGGCTGCTGGGCATCCCGACCTGGACGCCGATGACGCCCATCGGGAAGACGATGGTGCTGCGCAGGGGCAGCACGGGGAGTCGCCTGGGGATCTGGGTCTTTGCGTTCGCCTGAGCCATGGCCTCAACGGATCCGGTCGTAGAGGAAGGCAGCCGCCCGGCCGAGGTCAGCGACCACCCCGTCGAGCTGGGCGGAAAGTAGGTGCCGATCCCGCACGCGCCAGATGCCCGCCACCATCACGTCGGTGACGTCCTGTCCTGTAGCCGCGTACACCAGGTTGGCGGCCAGGTTCGAGAAGTCCGCGCGGTGCACGAGGGGCTGAAGCCGGAGGTTGTGAAGGTCGACGAGAACGAGGTCCGCGGGGCCTCCCTCCACGAGCGCGCCGGTTCCGGCCTCGCGCCCGAGCGCGCGGGCGCCGCCGCGGGTGGCGATGCGCAAGATCTGCTCCGCCGGTATGGCTTCGGCGCCATAGCGGAGCTTCTGCACGAGGCCGAGCTGGCGCATCTCGAGGAACATGTCGTTCGAGTTGTTGCAGACGGCGGCGTCGGTGCCGAGCGCGACGGTGCAGCCGCGGGCGAGGTAGTCGGTGATGGGCGCGACGCCGTCGGAGAGCTTGAGCTCCGCGCTGGGGGAGCTGACGACGGGCGCGCCGCGGCGGGCGATGAGGTCTCGCTCCTCGTCGTCGGTATGGACGGCGTGGGAGAGGAGCATGCGGGGCGAGAGGAGCCCGTGCCGATCGAGGAGGCGGATGGTCGTGGTGCCGAACGTCTGGATGGCGACGGCGAGGCGGTGCTCGGTCTCGGCGGCGTGCATGACGAGGGCCTCGCCGCGGGCGTGCGCGGCGGCGGCGACGACGAGCTCCTCGCGCGTGAGCGCCTCCTCGGCGTGCAGGCGGTAGCGGTGCGGCGGCGTGTCGGGCGGCGCCGGCGCGAACGTCCGGTCGCGGAGCGTGATCTCGCCGCGGAGCCCGAAGGCGGCCGCCTCCTCGGCGGCCACGATGTCGGCGCCGCGGGTGACGCCGTAGATCTGGACGGTCGTCGTGCCGGTGAGGAGGCAGTCGGCGAAGGCGGCACGGATGGCGGCGCGCTGGAGCCAGCTTCCCTCGGGTGCGGAGAGGACGGCGAGCGCGCCCTCGAAGTGCTCGACCTCGCTCCAGCCGTGGAGGTCGAGCTCCTCGAGCATCCCCTTCAGGACGTGGAGCTCGGGGTGCAGGTGGGCGTTGACGAGGCCGGGGAGAAGCAAGCGGCCGTCGCAGGGCACGACCTCGGCATCCGGGTGGCGGGCGCGGACCTCGTCGGGCTCGCCGACGGCGGCGACGCGGTCCCCGACGACCGCGACGGAGAGTGGGCCGGCGAGGCCGGCGTCGTCGCAGGTGACGACGAGCGCGCCCTCGAGGCGGAGGGCCGCGCCGGCGTCAGGCACCGCGGTCCGGCGCGGGCGCGGCCGGCGCGGAGTGGAGTCGGAGCAGCCGGATGGCGTTGCCGCGGAGGATCTTCTCGACCGCGTCGGGCGGGAGCGGGAGCGAGGCGATGGCGCGGGCGTTCTCGCCGGGCGAGCGGGGCATGGCGGGCCAGTCGCTGCCGAAGACGACCTTGTCGGCGAGGCGCGCGAGGTCGGGGAAGTGCTCGAGGAGTCGGGACGGTACGAGGCCGGTCACGTCGATGTAGAAGTTCGGGTGGTGCGCCGCGAGGAAGGCGCACGCGTCGTACCAGAAGCCGCGGCCGCCATGGGCCATGACGACGACGAGGTCGGGGAAGTCGACCGCGAGGTCGTCGAGGTGGATCGGGTCGCAGAACTTGAGCCGCGTGTTCGGGAGCACGGAGCTGCCGATGTGGAAGAGCACGGGGATGCCGCGCTCCTGGGCGAGCTCGTAGAGCGGGTAGACGCGGCGCTCGTTCGGGTAGAAGAACTGGTAGGACGGGTAGAGCTTGAGCCCGACGGCGCCGTCGTCCAGGTAGCGGCGGAGCAGCGAGGCGGGCTCGGGGTCGGTGTTGGGATCGACGGAGGCGAAGGGGAGGAAGAAGTCGGGCACCTGCCGGCAGATGTCGAGGACGGTCTCCGTGCGGACGTTGCCGGAGCTCTCGGGGCAGTGCTCGGCGAGGACGACGGCGCGCTCGGCGCCCTGCGCGCGGAGCAGGTCGGCGACGAAGCGGGGGTCGGCGAGGCGGTCGCCATACTCGCGGACGGCGCGCGAGACGCGCCGCACGAACTCCCAGGTGCCCGGGGCCAGGTCGCCCGGACGGTACGGGTGCGTGTGGAAGTCGACGAACCTCATCGAGGGGCGCGGCGCTTCAGCGCCCGGTCGAGCGCGCGGAAGAAGCGGCCGACGCGGCGCGGGTTCTTGCCGAGGTCGGCGAAGCCCTTCCGCGACGCGGAGCGCATGTCGACGCGGGTCTGCGCGTTCTCGTCGAGGGTGACGTGGATGGCGACATCGTCGACGAAGCGGAAGATCGGCGTCGTCGCCTCGAGGCGGATGACGCCTTCGCGGTCGTCCTCCTCGGTGATGCGCCAGAGGCGCCTCTTCCGCGCGATGACGAGGGCCGCCTGCCAGACGCGCTCGAACGGGATGGCGTAGGTCCGGCCGACGAGGCGCGGCTCGTCGGCATCCGCGCTCGTCTCGGCGACGTTCCGGGTGAGCCCCCGCCACGCGCGGCGGAGCGGCCTCATCGACCCGAGATGCGGTAGGTGGCGTTCACGGTGGCCTGGACCTCGAGCTGGCCGGGCTCGACCGGGGTCGGCACCGGCGCCGTGGCGGCCATGGCCTCGGCGCGGCGGAACATCGGGATGGGCGGCTCGACCAGGGGCGTGGTCGTCAGGGCGACGAGCTCGCCGAGCTTCTCCCCACTGGCGGCGGCCAGCGTCTCGGCCTCGCGGCGGGCCTTCTCGACCGCCTGGCGCAGCGCATCCTGCCGGGCCGACTCCGGGTCCTTGAGCTGGTAGTTGATGCCCATCACGCGGTTGCCGCCGGCCTTGATGGCGGCGTCGATGACCGGACCGACCTTCCGGATGTCGTCGATCGTGACCATGACCATGTTGATGGCGCGGTAGCCGATGAGCCGCTGCTCGCCGGGCTGCCGCGGCGTGGGCGGCTGACTGTAGTCGTATTCCGGGTTGAGCTGGTACGAGACGGTGCGGATCTTGTCCTGCGGGATGCCGACCTGACGGACCGCCTTCAGCATGGCGTCCATCTTCTCGGCGTTCTCCCGGGCGGCCTGCTCCGCGCTGGTGGCGAAGCTCTCGACCGCCAGGTTGACGACGGCCTGGTCGGGCTGGCGCAGGACGGTGCCGGTGCCGCTCACCGTGATGGTGCGGATGGGCGGCGGGGGCGCGGGCGGCGTGGCCGGCTGCTGCGCGGCGGCGGCCGCGGGGAGCGCGAGCAGCGAAGTCGCGAACGCGAGCATCTTTCTCATCGTGAGTCTCCGACATCGGGGTTCCGGGGACGGGGCGCTCCGGCGCGCCCCCCGGGAATACGACGAGCGAGTCGCGGGGCGTTGCACACTCGCTACGGCCGGGCCCGCGACCCCGACCCGCCGTCCGCGGGACGCGACCCGCCGCCGCGCGGGGCGCCGCGCGTCTCGGGCGGCAGGGTCCGCGCGCGCTCGGCCGCCTCGATGTTCTCGATGTCTTCCATGAACTCGGCGACCGCGACGTCGGCGCCGGTCCCGACGACCTGGGCGTAATTGACGAGGGCGACGAAGACGACGCCGCCGACCATGTTGCCGAGCGTGACCGGGACCTGGAAGCCCAGGGCCCAGTCAACGTAGGAGATCAGGCCGCGGTTGGCGAGATAGAGGACTTCGGTGGCGCCGGCGATGCTGTGGGAGAAGCCGCAGAGCTGGATCGTGAACGCGGCGATCCAGACGAGGAGGATCTCGGCGACGGGCCCGCCGCCGACGTGCAGCATCCAGGTGAGGAGGGCGATGAGCCAGCCGCCGAAGATGGCGCGCAGGAAGAGCGAGCCCCAGGTGCCGGCGAACGCCGCGGCGGCGGCCCGATCGAGCCATGCGGTCTTGACGTGGGGCGCGATGTTCAGGTGCGCGAGCGCGAGGGCGAAGAGGAACGCGCCGAGCAGGTTCGCGGCGAGGACGACGGCCCAGAGCTGGGCGGTGCGGACGACGTTCGCGCGCGTCGGCTGGTGAAGCACGAGGAGAACGGGCGTGAGCGTATTCTCGGTGAAGAGCTGGGCGCGCGCGAGGATGATCAGGATGAAGCCGAGCGGGTAGACGGCGGCTCCGATGAGGAGCGCGGAGTCCGGCACGGCGCGGAGCGCGGCGGCCAGCGCGACGAAGCTGAAGGAGATGTTGAGGCCGGCTGACAGGCCCGAGAAGGCGAGCCCGACCATGGAGCGCTCGAGCTCGGCCTGCGCCGCGTGCTCGACGCTGCGGAAGATCTCGTGGGCCGTGGCCCGGGCCATCCGCCCTCCGGTTCGTGAATTGCGCCGCGGTACGGCGGCGCCTATTCTCCTGCCGCGCCGGCCCGGAAGTCGAGTCGTGGCAAGAAGTGGACGCGGGGCGCGGGTGGAACCGTCCCTGCATCCTCGGCGGAGGGGAGCGGGCTCGCCGCTCCCGTCGAAGAGGCACGCAGCCCGAGGAGAGGCCCGTGAAAGTGATCATCCCGCTGGCGGGGAAGGGGACGCGGCTGCGCCCCCAGACCTACCACACGCCGAAGCCGCTGCTGCACGTGGGCGGCCGTCCGGTCATGAGCTACATCCTGGACGACCTGAAGGGGCTCGGCGTCGAGGAGATCATCTTCATCACCGGCTACCTCGGCGACGTGATCGAGGCGTACGTCGCGGAGGCGTACCCGGAGTTCCGGGCGCACTACGTGGAGCAGCCGGTGCAGAACGGGACCGCCGGCGCGGTGAAGCTGGCCGAGGACTTCGTCGACGAGGACATCCTCATCATCTTCGTGGACACGCTCTTCGACGCGGACCTCGGGTTGGCCAAGCGGCTGCCGGAGGGCGAGGCGGGCGTGATCTGGGCGAAGGAGGTCGAGGACTACCAGCGCTTCGGCGTCATCGTGAAGGACGCGGACGGCTTCATGAAGCGGATCGTCGAGAAGCCGAAGGACCCGATCTCGAAGCTGGCGAACATCGGGCTCTACTACATCCGGGACTGGCGGCTCTTCTACGAGGGCGTGAACGACACGCTGGAGGGGCCGCCGGGGCCGTCCGGCGAGTTCTACATCACGGACGCGTTCCAGTACATGATCGACCACGGCGCGAAGATCCGGGTGGGCGAGGTGGAGGGGTGGTACGACTGCGGCCAGCTCGAGACGCTGCTGGAGACGAACCGCCATCTGCTCGAGACGGGGCGCGGCCGGCTCCCCGACGGCGGGCAAAACGTGAAGGTGCACGAGCCGGTGCGGGTCGAGGAGGGGGTCGAGCTGGAGGACGTCGAAATCGGGCCGAACGTGACCGTCGAGACCGGCTCGGTGATCCGCGGCTCGACGCTGCGCGATTCGATCCTGGGCGCGGGGGTACGCATCGAGAACGCGCGCCTGCACGACTCACTCATCGGCGACCGCGCGGCGGTGACCGGCATCACGGGCCGCCTGAGCGTGGCGGCGCACTCGGTCGTCGCGGGCGAGACGGCGGACTAACGGAGGAGTGGGGGGGCGGGGGAGTGGGGGAGTGGGAGACACGGCATTCTCCCGCTCCCCCACTCTTCCACGCACCCCCTCGGCATTATGGCGCTTCAGGAAGAACTCGAGCGGGACGGCGTCCGGCTCTTCAAGCAGCGGAGCCATTTCCCGCTCATCCTCGTGGTGCTGCTCGGGGTGGAGCTGTGGCTCGCGCCGGCGGCGCCGCTGCCGGCGTGGGCGGAGGCGGCGTGGACGGGGCTCTGCCTGGCCATCGCGTTCGTGGGCGAGTGGATCCGCGCGTACACGGTGGGGCGCGTGCCGGGCGGCACGTCGGCGCGGCAGACGCGCGCGCCCGCCGGCGGCACGCTGAACACGTCCGGCTTCTATTCCGTGGTCCGGCACCCGCTCTACCTCGGCAATTTCCTGATCTGGGCGGGGCTCGCGCTGCTGGCGCGGTCGTGGCGCTTCGAGCTGATCGTCGTGCTGGCGTTCTGGGTCTACTACGAGCGGATCATGTACGCCGAGGAGGCGTACCTGCGCCGGAGCTTCGGCGCCGCGTTCCAGGAGTGGGCGGCGCGGACGCCGGCGTTCCTGCCGGCGCTCCGCCAGTGGCGGCCCCCGGAGCTGCCCTTCTCGTGGCGCGTCGTGGTGCGGCGCGAGCACTCGTCGGCGTTCGCGATCGTGGTGATCTACGCGGCCGTCGTCTACGCCCGGGACCTGCTCGCGGGCGGGCCGGTCGGTACGCACGCGGTCGTGCTCGCGGCGCTCGGCGTGAGCCTCGCGCTCTTCCTCGTCGCCGTCTATCTCACGCGGCGGACGCGTTTGCTGAACGTGCCCGGCCGCTAGCGTGGAGTCCGCCGGCGGCGCCGTCCTTCATCATTTCCTCACACTTTCCTGACGTTCCCCTCACCAACGACGCGCGGTCGGCGTGTTAGCTTGATGTACACTGCTCGCGCAACGGAGACAGACGCCGGGACGGATGGACGGATCGACGGGAGGGGTCGTGCTGGTCGCGGAGGACGATGACCTCGTGCGCAAGCTCGTGGTCCGGGTCCTCGCACGCGCGGGCTACAGCGTGGTGGGCGTGGCGACGGCGTCGGAGGCGGCGCGGTTGGCGCATGAGGCGCCGCGCTCGATCGACCTGCTGCTGACGGATGTGGTGCTGCCGGACCTCCGTGGTCCGGAGCTGTTCGAGGCCGTGCGACACAGTCAGCCGGACGCGCGCGTCATCTTCATGTCCGGCTATCCCGAGGAGGTGGCGGAGCGCGCGCCGGGCACGCCGCTGCCGGGGCCGTTCCTGCGCAAACCGTTCGACCCGCCGGAGCTGGTGCGCACCATCGGCGACGTGCTGGCGCGCGAGCCGACGGGGTGAGCGGGACGCCGCCGGCTCACCCGGCGGCGTCCGCGACGGGCGCGTCCAGCAGGGCGCGCACCCGCGTCGCGAGGTCCTCGGGAGTGAAGGGCTTCTGCAGGAACGCGATTCCCTCGTCCACCGCGCCGCGCCGGCCGCGCAGCTCGTCGGCATACCCCGACATGAAGAGGACCCGGAGACCCGGGCGGAGCTCCGCCAGGTGGCCGGCCAGCGTGCGGCCGCTCATGCGCGGCATGACCACGTCGGTGAGGAGCAGGTCGATGCGGTCGCGGTGCTGCGCGGCGACGCCGATGGCCGCCTCGCCGTCGGCGGCCTCCAGGACGGTGTAGCCCTGCCGCTCGAGCACGCGGCGGGCGAGCGAGCGGACGGAGGGCTCGTCCTCGACGAGGAGCACCGTCTCCGCCCCGCCGGAGAGGCGCTTCGGCGCGGCGGGCGTCTCGTCTGGCGGCGTCTCGCGGATGGCGGGGAGGAGGATGCGAAACGACGTGCCGACGCCGAGCGTGCTGTCCGCGTGGATGTGCCCGCCACTCTGGCTGATGATGCCGTAGACCGTGGCCAGGCCGAGCCCGGTGCCCTTTCCCCGGTCCTTGGTGGTGAAGAACGGCTCGAAGATGTGCGGCAGGACGTCCGGCGGGATGCCGGCGCCGGTGTCGTGCACGCGGATGGCAACGTAGTCTCCCGGCGCGGCGCCGGGGTAGTCGGCGGCGTCGGCGGCGCTGATCGTCAGGTTGCGCGTCTCGATCGTGAGCCGGCCGCCGCGGTCCATGGCGTCGCGGGCGTTGACGGCCAAATTCAGCACCACCTGCTCGAGCTGGCTGGGATCGACGCGGACGCGGGCGACGTCGGGCTCGGCGCGGACGACCAGCTCGATGTCCTCGCCGATCACGCGGCGGAGCATGCGCACCATGTTGGCGACGGTGGCGGCGGGGTC
>DASTKT010000042.1:0-17593 GCA_035715725.1 Longimicrobiales bacterium
GACGGCGACGATCGGGATGCCCACGGTCCGCGAGTCCGCGCGGAGCCGGTCCTTCGCCGTCCAGCCGTCCATCACGGGCATGCGCAGGTCCATCAGCACGAGGTCGGGGAGCAGCTCCACGGCCAGCTCGACGCCGGCCGCCCCATTCGGCGCGCCGCTCACCTCGAAGCCGAGCGCCCCCAGCACCTGCGCGTAGCACTCCCGCACGAGCGCGTTGTCCTCGACGACGAGGATCCTCCCCTTGGACATCGTGGCGGCTCCGAGAGAGCGGAGGGTGGGGCCGTAGGGCACCGGCAGAAGGTCCCCAAAGTTGCTCCGCCGGACGCCGCACGGCAAGGCCAGCGCGACGCTACGAATCGCCACGGCGGCACGGTCGACGCCGCGTGGAGCTGCTCCCGGCCGGCCGCGCCGCCGCTACTCCGCGCGGAGCGCCGCAGGCACCCCACCACTGCCCGCCACCCGCCGGTACAGCTCCAGGTACTCCGCGCTCATCCGCTCCGCCGAATGGCGCTCGCGGGCCGCGGCGCGGCACGCGGCCGGGTCGATGCCGGGCGCCGCGGCGATGGCGTCGGCCATCTCGGCCTCGTCGTGGACCAGGAAGCCGGTGCGGCCATGGTCGACGATCCCGGCGAGCGCGCCGGCCGGATGTGCCACGACCGGCGTTCCCGAGGCGAGCGCCTCGATGGCGACGAGGGAGCTGGTCTCGGGGACGAGGCTGGGGATGACGACGCAGCGGGCGGCGGCGAGGAGCCGTCGCTTGCGGCGGGCGGAGACGGGGCCGATGAAGCGGTGGCGCGCGTCGAGGCGCGGCACGATCGCCTCGCGGAAGTAGCGCTCGTGGGCCTCGTAGCCGAAGACGACGCCGCCGAGGAGGAGCGGCACGCCGGCGCGGGTGGCGGCGTCGAGGGCGTGGTGGAATCCTTTCTCGGGGCAGATGCGGCCGAGCGCGAGGGCGAAGCCGCGGCGGGAGACGCGGGCGCCGAAGCGGTCGAGCGGGACGCCGTTCTCGATCGGCGGGAGGAGCCGGGCGGCGGGCGGGCAGCGCTCGTGCTGGGACGCGGAGACGCACTGGAGCCAGGTGTCGGGGCGCTCGAGGCGGAAGACCCGAGGCGCGTACCATTCGGGCGGCAGGTGGAGCGTGGCGAGGACCGGCACGCCGGGATCCGGCAGGTACGCGTCGAAGTCGAGCCCGTGCATGTGGACGAGGTCGGCGCTCCAGCGCCGGAGCGCGCGGTCGAGCGCCTGGCGGCACCCCGCGCGCGCGGCGGCGCGGGCGGCGTCGTCGAGCGGGCCGGTGGGCGCCGGAAACGACACCAGCGTGCCGGCGACGCGGGAGCCTTCGCACGCCACGACGACGGAGCGGTGTCCGGCGGCGGTGAGCGCGGCGTCGAGCTGCCAGAGCACCTGCTCGGCGCCGCCCACGGCGTCGGGCCCGACGGGCGCGAGCGGGAAGGCGACGCTGACGACGGTCAGCATTACGCCGGCTCCGCGATCCCGAGCCGCGCGCTGGCGTCCGCGGCGAGCGCGCGCCATCGCTCTCCGGTCACGCCCCACTCGAAGCGCTCGTAGAAGAGCCGGCCGGCGTGGGGCGGCCGGGAGAAGTCGTAGCGCGGCGCGGGGCGGAACCGCTCGGCGCCGATGGCGAACGCCTCGAGGACGCGCGCCTGCGTCGCGAACTCGGCGAACAGGCGGCGCTTGAGGTCGCGGGCGGCGTCGTCCAGCATCACGGTGACGGTCGGGCGGCCGCGCGCGGGGAGGAACTCGCCGGTGCGCATGGCGCCGTCGTTGCCCGCGTGGTAGCCCGCGAGCTCGGCGACGAGCGGAGCGGCGACGTCGCCGGTGGCGGCGAGGAGCGCGCGGGCGGCGTGGGCGGCGAACGCGGTGGCGTCGTGGTCCGGGTGGCCGCCCTCGTAGGCGTGCGTGAGGAGCACCTCGGGGCGCAGCTCCCAGATCAACTCGAGCAGCGCGAGGGTGATGCGGACGAGCTCGAAGGACGCGTGCTGGTCGGGGATGTCGAGCGTGCGGGCCTGCTCGGGTCCGATCCCGGCGAGCGCGAGCGCGGCGAGCAGCTCGCGGCGGCGGGCGGCCGCGTACGCCTCGCGGGTGTCGTACCCGGCGGCGCGCGCGTCCGCGAGGTCGGGCGGCGAGCCGTCGGTGACGTGGACGAACGCGGCGTGGCCCAGGCGGGGGAGCAGGCTGGCGGCGCCGATGACCTCGTCGTCCGGATGGGCGACGACGACGAGCGTGCGCGGCGCGGGGCGCGCATCGCCGGCCATGCCGAGGAGGCGCGCCAGACGGCCGCTCGGGCTCACGGCGTGCTCGCGCGCGCGAGCCTTCCCTCGGCGTCGGCGCGCCACGCCGCGTCGCTCGGCGCGGGCCGGTCGCGGAGCATCTCGATGGCCTCGCGGTAGCCGTGCAGCGTGCCGACGTCGACGTACGCCTGGCCGGCGCGCACGCCGACGGCACGGCCGCCCTGCTCGAGGAACGCGTTCACGAGCGAGCCGATGTACTCGTCGCGGCGGCCGCGCTCCTGCCAGAGGTCGTGGAGCCGCGCGAGCACGGACGCCGGCATCTTGAAGGCGCCCCAGATCCACTTCGAGTCGCCGGGCTCCTTGACGCGGATGCGTCGCACCCACCCCTCGTCGTCGGTGTCGACGGCGTCGAAGAACTCGGGGCGCTGCACGGGGAAGAGCAGGAAGCCGAGGAGGCCGGCGGGGAGCGCGCGCAGGCCGTCGTCGGGGAACCAGATCGTGTCGGGGAGCCCGACGACGACGGTCTCGTCGGGCGGGATGAACGGCAGCGCGCAGAAGACGGCGTCGCACAGGCCGGCCGGGCGGGCCTGGACCACGTAGCCGAGGTGCGCGGGCCCGATCTGGCCGCCGTAGTACTCGAGGATGTCCGACTTGCCGGGGGAGATGACGAAGCAGATCCGGGTGGCGCCCGCGAGGATCATGCGGTCGACCAGGTATTCGCTGACCGCGCGGGGCCGCTCGACGCCGTCGTCCATGCGGCTGCCGACGGGAAGCAGCTCCTTCGAGAAGGCGAGCGGCTGGATGCGGCTCCCCGCGCCCGCCGCCGGGATGATGCCCCACATGGACTACACCTCCATGGCCGCCCCGCCGAGCGCCGGCGCGCCCGTCTGGCGCAGCGTCTCCTCCAGGATGCTCTCCAGCTCGAGCACGCGGTGCGCGGCCGTGTGCTCGGCGAGCGTGCGCTCGCGCGCGGCCCGGCCGATCCGGCCCAGCTCGTCGTCGGAGAGCGCGAGCGCGGCCATGGCCTGCTCCGTGTCGGCGGCGGCGAGGATCTCGGCGCCGGGCTCGAAGAAGGCGTCGATCCCCTCCCACGTGTCGCTCAGCACCGGGCAGCCGCACGCCGCGGCCTCGAACAGCCGGCCGGACGGGCAGTAGCCCATCTCCGCCATGGCGCGGCGCGTCACGTTCACCGTCATCCGCGACGACGAGTAGAACGCCGGGTGCTCCGCTAGCGGCATGTGGCGCACGAAGAAGATGTTCGGCGTCCAGGGGAAGTCGTGCGGGTAGAGCGCGCCGCCGATGACGAAGCGCCGGTCCGGCAGCCGCCGCGCGGGCTCGAGCATGAGCCGGTCGAGGACTTCCTGGCGGTCGGCGGCGTACGTGCCGAGGTAGGACAGGTCGGCGCGGTACCCGTCCACGGGCGCGACCCGCCGGTGCAGCTCGCCGTCCACGTGGCCGTAGAGCGGCGCGACGCGGCGGGCGCCGAGGCGGTCGCGCAGCTCGGTGAGCGCGCGGCCGCCGGTGTAGCTGAGGACCAGGTCGAAGTCGCCCAGCCCCTGGTCCGGCAGGTACGCCACGCCCTGCCCGCTGCGCACGGCCGCGAGCGTGACCGGCGTGTCCATGTCGTAGAAGACGCGCAGCCGCGCGGGCGAGCCGAGCACCAGCTCGGACGCCGGCACCGCGTCGTAGCAGTACGACGTCACCATGGCGACGTCGGCGTCCGCCAGCCGCCGGCGCGCGACCGGCCGCAGCGCCTCCCAGTCGTCGTACAGGATCAGCTCCCCGCCACCCGGCACCTCCCACAGGTCCCGCGTGCTGGCGTAGTACGGCACGTCGTGCTCGAAGAAGGCGACGTGGTGCCCGCGCGCCGCCAGGGCGCGGCACAGGCCGCGCCAGAGCATGGCGTGGCCGTTCCCCCAGGACGAGCTGATGGTGAGGCCGAAGACCACGAGCTTCATGCGGCATCCGATGGCCGGGGATTCGTCGGGTGGCCGGTCGCGCGGCCGGGCGACGCCGGGCGCCGGCACCCCCTGCCCGCCCGGGCCCTGCGCCCGGCCGCAACATCGGTACTCGGCGGACCCCGGCGGGGCCGTCCCGGATGGGCCAGGCGCGGGCACGGCGCGCGCGCTGCGGCGGCGGGTGGGTGGGTCCGCGCGCCCGCGCGCCCGCGTGGCGCCGCGCCGTCGCTTCAGCCGCGGCGCGCCGCTGCCGACACTCGTGCATCGGGGGACGTCGTGCTCCGCGCGGGGGCGGGGCGCGCCCGAGCGCGCGCCGGCGGCCCGTGCGCGACGTTGTGACCCGCGCGCGGGGCGAGGCGTCTAGCGGTTGCCGGCCCCGCGGGACCCTAGCCGTTCGAGGCGGCCGATGCAGCGCGCCCACCGCCCCACCCTGATCCAGACCCTCCTCGAAGGCCTCGCGCTCGAGCAGGCGCTCGACCGCGAGGTGCCGCTGCCCACGCTCTGCACCTGGGCCAAGGTGCGCGGCTACTCCCACAAGACCGCCGAGGCGATCGCCGGCGCGGTGGCCGGGCTCGAGCGCGCCGGCATCGTCTACACGGTGCCGGCGGAGCCGACCACGCGGCGGAAATCGCCCGCGCGCGTCGGGCTCACGCGCCGCGCCGCCGACATCCTCCGCGACGAGGGCCCCGGCGGTCTCTACGACCATTACGTGAGCCACGCCGGGCGCGGCCACGGCTGACGCCGTCGCTCCGCGAACGGGCGGCGCCCCACACGCCGCCGGACTTCTCCCGACGGACCCGCCCCCCCTCCAGACCTATCGTTGGCTCACGGATCGCGCCCGAGGCCGCCTTGCGCCCGCCGGACGGCGCCGGGATCTTTCGGGGCGACCCGAACGGAGGAGCATCGTGGGACCCTGGCGGCGGAGCTGGATCGTGGGTGGCGCGGGGCTGGCGCTGGCGCTGGGCGGAGCGGCGCTGCTGGCCTCGGGCTGGCGGCCCGCGGCGGCGCGCCCGGCCGCGGGCCGCGCGGCCGCGCCCGCCTTCAGCGCGCCCTCCCTCCTCGGCGACACCGTCTCCCTCGCCCAGCTCCGCGGCCGCGTCGTCGTCCTGAACTTCTGGGCGACGTGGTGTCCGCCCTGCCGCGAGGAGATGCCGGCGCTCCAGCGGCTGCACGGACGCTTCGGCGCTCGCGGCCTCAGCGTCGTCGGCGTCGCCGAGGACGAGAACCCGCCCGGCCGGTCCCCCGTGGCCGACATCTTCTCCTTCATGATCTCCCGCCGCCTCAGCTTCTCCGTGCTGCTGGACCCGACGGGTCGCGTCGAGGACCTGTTCGGCGTCGGCGGCTATCCCACCACGATCGTGCTGGACCGGCGCGGCCGCATCGTCCGCAAGGTGATGGGCCCGGCCGCCTGGGACGAGCCGCCCTACAGCACCGAGGTCGAGCGGCTGCTCGCGGAGCCCGGCGAGTAGCGGCCGCCCGGGCGGCGCGCCCATCGTAGGCCGCGCCGCCCCGCCCCCAACGCGTGCACCGTCCGGCCGCGGCGCCTATCTTGCCCCCGTCCGCGAACCCGATCCGCAGCCTGGAGGAGCGCTCGCCGATGTCCGCAGCCAGGGCCGCCCGTCCCCGCGCGGCCGCCGCATCGCCGCCGTCCGTCCATGCGCCCGTGCCGGGCGCAGCTCCCGCGAACGCGCCCCTGGTCGCGCCCGCGCCCGGGGCCGTTCCCGCGAACCCGCCCGCGCCCGCGAAGACCCCGCGCGCCGCGCTGCGCGCCCTCACCGGCGCGCTGCTGCTGGCCGCCTGCGCGCCGGGCCCGCGGCCGGCGACGACCGGCGCCGGTCCGCGGCCGAGTCCCGACGAGGAGCGCTTCGTGAGCGCGCTCGTCGGCAAGATGACGCTGGAGGAGAAGATCGGGCAGCTCACGCAGTCCCCGGCCTGGGGCGGCGCCGACGTGCCGATGAACGACAGCGTGGCCGCGGAGGTGCGCGCCGGCCGCGTCGGCTCGTTCCTCGGCATCCCCTGGCCGCAGCGCCAGCGCGAGCTGCAGCGCACGGTCATGGAGGAGTCCCGCCTGAAGATCCCGCTGATGTTCGCCCACGACGTGATCCACGGCTTCCGCACGATCTTCCCGGTGCCGCTGGCGGAGGCGGCGAGCTGGGACCCGGACATGGTGCAGCGGGACGCGCGCATCGCCGCCGACGAGGCGACGGCGTCGGGGATCCACTGGACGTTCGCGCCGATGGTGGACATCGCGCGGGACCCGCGCTGGGGGCGCATCGTCGAGGGGTCGGGGGAGGACCCGTTTCTCGGCTCGGTCATGGCGGCCGCGCGCGTGCGCGGCTTCCAGGGCCCGGGCCTCGGCACGGACAGCACGATGATGGCGACGGCGAAGCACTTCGTCGCCTACGGCGCCGCGGAGGGCGGCCGCGACTACAACACCGCCGACATCTCCGAGCGTACGCTGCGCGAGGTCTACCTGCCGCCGTTCCACGCGGCGGTGCGCGCCGGCGTCGCTTCCGTGATGCCGTCCTTCAACGAGATCGCCGGCGTGCCGATGCATGCGAACGCCGGCCTGATCGACGGCGTGCTGCGCCGCGAGTGGGGGTGGGACGGCATCGTCGTGAGCGACTGGGGCGGCGTGCAGGAGCTGATCGCCCATGGCGTGGCGACGGGGCCCGAGCACGCGGCCATGCTCGGCATCCTCTCCGGCGTCGACGTCGACATGGCCAGCGGCACGTACCGCGCCGGGCTCCCCGACGCCGTGCGCTCGGGGCGCGTGCCGATGGCCGTCGTCGACCAGTCGGTGCGGCGCGTGCTGCGCGCGAAGTACCGGCTCGGCCTGTTCCGCGACCCGTTCAGGTACCTCGACCCCGACCGCGAGGACCGGAGAGCGCGCCCCACGCCGGCGCACCGCGCGGCCGCGCGCCAGGCCGCGCGCCAGTCGATCGTGCTGCTGAAGAACGACGGCGGCACGCTCCCGCTCGCCAAGGATGTCGGCACGCTGGCCGTCATCGGCGCGCTCGCGACGGACGCGCGCTCCGCGCTCGGGAGCTGGGCGGCCGTCGGCCGCGAGTCCGAGACCGTGACCGTGCTGGATGGGATCCGCGAGGCCGTCTCGCGCCGCACCCGCGTGCTCGCGGCCGACGGCGTGCCGCTCGACAAGGACGACGACTCCGGCATCCCGGAGGCGGTGCGGGTGGCGCGGCGCGCGGACGCCGTCGTGCTCGTCCTCGGCGAGACCGCCGAGATGAGCGGCGAGGCGCACAGCCGCTCGACGCTCGATCTCCCCGGCCGCCAGCTCGAGCTGGCCCGCGCCGTCGTCGCCACCGGCAGGCCCGTCGTCGTCGTGCTCATGAACGGCCGCCCGCTCGCGATCCCGTGGCTCGCCGCCAACGTCCCGGCCATCCTCGAGACCTGGTTCCTGGGCACGGAGACCGGCCACGCCGTGGCCGACGTGCTGTTCGGCGACTACAACCCGACCGGCAAGCTGCCCATCACGTTCCCGCGCGCCGTCGGCCAGGTCCCGATCTACTACGCGCACAAGAACACCGGCCGGCCGCCGGTCGACGCCGAGCGCTACACCTCGAAGTACCTCGACCTGCCGTCCACGCCGCTGTACCCGTTCGGCTACGGGCTCAGCTACACCGCCTTCGCGTACGACTCGGTGCGGGTCGGCGCGGAGCGCATCGGACCCACGGACTCGGTCGTGGTGAGCGTGGACGTCCGCAACCGCGGCGACCGCCCCGGCCGCGAGCTGGTCCAGCTCTACATCCAGGACGAGGTCGCCAGCGTCACCCGGCCCGTCAAGGAGCTGCGCGGCTTCCGCCGCACCGGCGTGCTCCTCCCCGACCAGCGCGAGCGCGTCGCCTTCACGCTCCACCCCGACGACCTGGCCTTCACCGACGCCGCCGGGAGGCGCGTCGTCGAGCCCGGCTTCTTCAAGGTCTTCCTCGGCGGCAGCTCCGCGGACGTGCGGCAGGCGCGCTTCGAGGTGGTGGCCGCGGCGGCGGGAACCACGAAGAAGAAATGAGCGGGAGAGCGGAGGAGCGGACGAGCGGGGGAAACGGCGATCTCCCGCTCGTCCACTCTTCCACTCCCCCGCTCGATCAGTCCGCCGCCGACGGAAAGACATCGGTCGCCGGTCGGGTATTGTTTCGTCACCGAGCCCGTATTATCCTGGCAGCGTCCGCCCGACAGGGCGCCTCCAGCCCGAGCGCGGACGCCGTGAGGCACTGAAGGGTTACTGTAACCCAACAGGGCCGCGGCAGTTGCACGGCTCCGTGGGGTCCCTCGTCCAGCACGCCGACGCCGGCGCCTCTCCCCCCGACGAGCGACCTCCCAAAACAAGCAATTACCCGCGATTACCCGGCTTCCGGCCCGAGCGCTGTCGCGCTCCGGCTCGGGATGCACCTCCGTCGTGGTCGTGCCGCGTGGCCCGGCTGGTCCACGCCCCGCCCGGGGCGTGGACGCGCCCTGCCCGCGTCCGGCCGGCGGCAGGTGCGCTGTCGCCACACGATCCTCACCCCAACGGAGGAGGTCGTATGATCCGGAGGCTCACCGCAGTATCGGCGCTCGCCGTCCTCGCGGCCGCGTGCGCCGAAGCTCCGACGGCGCCCGTGAGGTCGGCCCCGCGCTTCGCGCAGGACCAGACCGGAAACGGCGCGCCGAGCGGAGGCCACTACAACCTCAACATCATCGGCGTCCCCAGGAACAAGACGGCGGACATGACCGGCGACAACGGGCGCCGCATCTTCGTCGATCTCGGCGCCAAGGGGGCGGTGGCCAACTCGAAGATCTACCTGTACCAGTCGTTCGACGGCTCGTTCGGCGTGCTGGACGCGAACGGCACCGACGGCTACGCCAGCTTCAAGCTGCCGGCGCCGGGCACGTACCAGATCTACGCACGCTACCTCGGCAAGCCCGGCGGCCACGCCGACATGACCACGTGCGTGGACGATGACGGCGATCCCGCGACCACGGGCGACATCTACTGCTCCACCGGCGCCTACGTGAGCGGGACGGTGACCACGGGGAAGGGCTCGAAGCAGTTCGAGAACGTGACCACCGCGCTCACGACGCTGACGCTGGACGCGACGGCGCAGCTCGCCACGGGCTGCTCGGCCAACATCGACATCTTCGATCCGTGCGCCGAGGGCTACCTCTGGAGCTATGACAACCAGGGGCTCAAGCTGATGCAGCTCCGGTTCTACACGACGACGTCCTAGCCGAACAGAGCGGGAGAGCGGAGGAGCGGACGAGTGGGGGAAACGGCGATCTCCCGCTCGTCCACTCTTCCACTCCCCCGCTCGGCACGGCGCCCCCACTCTCCCGCTCTCCCACTCCCTCACTCGGCCGTTACGTGACCGCCCCCTTCGCCGCCGAGCCGACGGTCTGCGCGTACTTCGCGAACACGCCGCGGGTGTAGCGCGGCGGCGGGGGCGTCCACTCGCTGAGGCGCGCCGCCAGCTCCGTGTCGTCGAGCTCGACGTCCAGCCGGCGGCTCGCCAGGTCGATCACGATCGTGTCGCCCTCGCGCACGGCGGCGATCGGCCCGCCGACCGCGGCCTCCGGCGCCACGTGCGCGGCCATGAGCCCGTGCGTCGCGCCCGAGAACCGCCCGTCCGTCAGCAGCGCCACCGTCTCGCCCAGCCCCGCGCCGTTCAGCGCGGCGGTCACGCCCAGCATCTCGCGCATCCCCGGGCCGCCGCGCGGGCCCTCGTAGCGGATGACGACGACGTCGCCCGCGACGATCCGACCCGCCTGCGCCGCCGCGAATGCGTCCTCCTCGCGGTCGAAGACGCGCGCCGGGCCGCGGTGGTACGTGCGCTCGTGGCCGACCAACTTCAGCACGCACCCCTCGGGCGAGAGGTTGCCGTGCAGGATCGCCAGCCCGCCCGACGGCTTGAGCGGCGCGTCCAGCGGCCGGACCACCGGCTGGTCCGGCGTCTCCCGCACCGCCGCCGCCTCCTCCGCGATCGTGCGCCCCGTCACCGTCAGCGCATCGCCGTGCAGCCGCCCGGCCGCGAGCAGCCGCTGGAGCAGGACGCCGAGCCCGCCGGCGTCGTGCAGGTCCAGCGCGACGTAGCGCCCGCCCGGCTTCAGGTCCGCGAGCAGCGGCGTCTCCCGGCTGATCGCGTCGAAGTCGTCGATCTCGAGCGGCACGCCCGCCTCCCGCGCCACGGCCAGGAGGTGCAGCACGGCGTTCGTCGAGCCGCCCGACGCCATCACCGTGGCGATCGCGTTCTCCAGCGCCGGCCGCGTGATGATGCGGCTCGGCCGCAGGTCCCGCTCGACGAGCTGGACGGCGAGGCGCCCGGCCGCGCGCGCCACCTCCGCCTTCTCCTCCGCCAGCGCCGGCACCGTGCCGCTCCCGAGCGGCGAGATTCCCAACGCCTCGAACGCCGTCGCCATCGTGTTCGCCGTGAACTGGCCGCCGCACGCGCCCGCGCCCGGGCACGCCGCGCACTCCAGCGCGTGCAGCTCCTCGTCCGTCATGCGCCCCGCCGCCCGCGCGCCGACCGCCTCGAACACATCCTGGATCGTGACGTCCCGCCCCTGGAAGTGCCCGGGCATGATCGAGCCGCCGTAGAGCATGAGCCCCGGCCGGTCCAGCCGCGCCAGCGCCATGACCGTCGCCGGTATCGTCTTGTCGCACCCCGACAGCGCCACGACGCCATCGAACATGTAGCCTCGCCCGGTCAGCTCGATGGAGTCCGCCACCAGCTCCCGGCTCACCAGCGACGCCTTCATCCCCTCCGTGCCCATGGTGATCCCATCCGAGATCACCGTGCTGTTGAACTCCAGCGGCGTGCCGCCGGCCTCGCGGATCCCCTCCTTCACCCACGCCGCCACCTCGCGCAGGTGCGAGTTGCACGGCGTCGTCTCCGACCACGTGTTCGCGACGCCGATCAGCGGCCGCTCGAAGTCCTCGTCCGTCAGGCCGACCGCGCGGAGCATCGCGCGGGCGGGCGCGCGGTCGGGCCCGGCCAGGAGCGTCCGGCTCGGCAGTGACTGGCGGCTCATGCGCGCACCTCAATAAGCGAGGTCGGCGAGGTCGGCGAGGTCGGCGAGGTCGGCGAGGTCGGCGAGGTCGGCGAGGTCGGCGAGGTCGGCACAGGCGACGACGATGACACGCCCGTCTTGGACGCATGATCCGCCCTCGCTGCCCTCGCTGCCCTCGCTGCCCTCGCGGCCCTCGCTGCCCTCGCTGCCCTCGCCGCCCTCGCCGCCCTCGCTGGCGTAAGCCAATTCCGGGCATCCGGATACCGTCCCCGCGCGATCCCGAGCAGCCGCCGCTGCAGCGTCCGCGTGATGCGGCCGACCTGCCCGTCCGCGATCACGACCCGGTCGATGCTCCGCACCGGCGTGATCTCCGCGGCCGTGCCCGTGAAGAAGACCTCGTCGGCGATGTAGAGCATCTCGCGCGGCACCGGCTGCTCGCGGACCGGGATGCCGAGGTCCGCCGCAACGCCGATCACCGAGTCCCGGGTGATCCCGGGGAGCAGCGTGCCGTCCAGCTCCGGCGTGATCAGCTCGCCGCCGCGCACCAGGAAGATGTTCTGCCCGCTCCCCTCGCTCACGAGCCCGCCCGGGCCGAGCGCGATCCCCTCGTCGTAGCCGCCGGCGACCGCCTCCATCTTGATGAGCTGCGAGCTGAGGTAGTTGCCGCCCGCCTTCGCCGCGCTGGGCAGCGTGTTCGGCCCCGGCCGGAACCAGCTCGAGATGCACGCGTCCACGCCGCGCTCCAGCGCCGCGGCGCCCAGGTACGCGCCCCACCCCCAGCAGGCGACGTAGACGTTGACCGGGCTCTCCCCCGGGTGCACGCCCAGCGAGCCGAAGCCGCGCAGCGCGATCGGCCGGATGTAGCACTCCGCCAGCCCGTTCGCGCGCACGACCGCGGCGCACGCTTCCGCGAGCTGCGCCGCCGTGAACGGCAGCTCCATGCGGTAGATCTTCGCCGAGTCGTGCATCCGGCGGACGTGCTCCGGCAGGCGGAAGATCGCCGGCCCGCCGGGCGTGTCGTAGCAGCGCAGCCCCTCGAACACCGAGGAGCCGTAATGGACGACGTGGCTCAGCACGTGGAGCGTCGCGTCCTCCCAGCGCACGAGCTCCCCGTCCTTCCAGATCCACTCCGTCGGCGTGAACCCCGCCATGATTTCTCCTTCGCGCGTTCGCAGACGTAAGACACCAGATTCCACCACAGAGACGCAGAGCACCCGGAGGCGGCAACGGAGCGCCCGGCAAATAGCCCTCGTCGGCGTCTGAACGAAATCTCATTCACAGGGAGCAGGGGAGCTGGGGAGACCAGCTCGGGCAGCGCCGGGCCGTCGTATCGGAAGCATCCTTTTTGGGGTTGCACCGGTGAAACGATCGTCACCGGTGCAGCCCGAACTCGTGCTCAGGGGCTGGCGTCGGAGCCGGCGTTCGCCGATTCCAGCTTCAAACTGGATGCGTCCACCGCGAGCGGTGCAGCCCGCCGGCTCGGGCCTTTCTCCCCAGCTCCCCTGCTCCCTGTGAAAAAATTCGTTCCTCAGCCCCGCGAAGACGCCGGCCTCACGCCCCGCCCGCCCCCGGCGCCACCTCGCGCGGCTCGATGAACGGCATCATCCGCCGCAGCTTGCGCCCCACGGTCTCGATCGGATGCTCCGTCTCCCATGCCCGCCGGCGGTTGAACTCGCCCCGCCCGGTGCGGTTCTCGAAGATCCAGCGGTCGGCGAAGGAGCCGTCGCGGATGTCCTGGAGCAGCTTCGCCATCGCCTGCTTCGCCGGCTCGCCGATCACCCGGTCGCCCGCCGTGTAGTCGCCGTACTCGGCCGTGTCCGACACCGAGTAGCGCATGTAGCCGAGCCCGCCCTGGTACATCAGGTCGACGATCAGCTTCAGCTCGTGCAGGCACTCGAAGTACGCGACCTCGGGCTGGTAGCCGGCCTCGACCAGCGTCTCGAAGCCGGCCTTCACCAGCGCAGAGACGCCGCCGCACAGCACCGCCTGCTCGCCGAAGAGGTCCGTCTCCGTCTCCTCCGTGAACGTCGTCTTCAGCACGCCGGCGCGCGTCGAGCCGATGCCGCGCGCGTAGGCGAGCGCGTCCTCGAGCGCGTGCCCCGACGCGTCCGCGTGCACCGCCACGAGCGCCGGCACGCCCCCGCCCTGGCGGAAGATCTCGCGCACGCGGTGCCCCGGCGCCTTCGGCGCCACCATGCTCACGTCCACGCCCGCGGGCGGCTCGATCTGGCCGTAGCGGATGTTGAAGCCGTGCGCGAACATCAGCGTCTTCCCCGGCGCCAGGTGCGGGGCGACGTCGCACGCGTAGATCTCCGGCTGCGCCGTGTCCGGCACCAGCAGCACGACCACGTCGGCCTCCGCCGCCGCGTCGCTCACGGAGCGGACCGGCAGGCCGGCCGACTCCGCCTTCTCCCGGCTGCGCGAGCCGGCGTGCAGCCCGACGCGTACGTCCAGGCCGCTCTCCTTCAGGTTCAGCGCGTGCGCGTGCCCCTGGCTTCCATAGCCGATGATGGCGATGCGGCGGCCGCCCAGGCGGCCCAGGTCGGCGTCGGCGTCGTAGAACAGTTCGGGCATCGGTTCGGTCTCCGGTGGTTGCGGTCACCCCGCCAGCGCGTGGACGGGAGCCAGGTGCAGCGGCGCCGGCGCCGCCGGCGTATGAGCGATGTCGTCGATCCGCGCGGCGATCGGACTGCGCGCCAGCGCGATGCGGCCGGTGCGCGCCAGCGCGAGCAGCCCGTGCGGCCGCACCAGCTCCAGGAACCGGTCGAGGTGCGACGGACTCCCCGTCACCTCCACCACCATGCTGCAGGCGCCCACCTCCAGCACGCGCCCGCCGAAGACGCTGCACAGTGCGACGATCTGCGGCCGCTCCGCCGCGCCCGCCGCCACGCTCAGCAGCGCCGTCTCCCGCTCCAGCGCCTCGCCGCCCGGCAGCGCCTCCGCCTCCAGCACATCCACCAGCCGGCGGAGCTGCGCCACGACCTGCCGTACGTCCGCCGCCTCGACCACCAGCGTCGCCCGGCGCGCGCCCTCCGCCTCGCTCGGGCCCAGCGTCATCGTGTCCACGTGAAAGCCGCGCCGCCGCAGCAGCCCCACCACCCGCGTCAGCGCCAGCGGATCGTTCCGCAGCCTCGCCACGATCGTGTGTCGCATCACAGCCTCGCTTCCCAGTTGGCCGTGGAGGACGGAAGATCCGCTCGAATCGCCCGCCGCCCCTCATCCGCGCTCGCACCCGACCCGCCTCCGCCTCCGGCAGTTCCCGCGTTCGCAGCCGCAGGCGCATCCGGCTGTTCCTCGGCCCCGCCGCCGAGCCGGCGAACGACCTCGGAGGCGGAGGCGGAGGCGGGTGCGGAGGCGGAGGCGGGAACTGCCCCGATCGGACCCGGACCCGGTCCCGGTCCCGGACCCGTCTCCCCGGTGATCATGTCGTTCAGGCTCTTCCCCGGATGCACGATCGGAAAAACATTCGCCTCCCGCTCCACCCGGAAGTCGAGCACCGTGCAGCCGTCGCGGTCCCACGCCTCGACGAGCGCCGCCTCCACCTCCGACGCATCCTCGACCCGCACGCCGGTGTGGCCGTACGCCTCCGCCAGCCGTGCGAAGTCCGGCCCGGAGAGCGGCGTCTCGCTGTAGCGCCGCCCCTCGAAGAGCTGCTGCCACTGCCGCACCATCCCCAGGTAGCCGTTGTTGACGATGGCGATGCGGACGTTGCGGATCCCCTCCTGCGCCATCGTCGCCAGCTCCTGGTTCGTCATCTGGAAGCCGCCATCGCCGCAGATGACCCAGATCGTCTCGTCCGGGCAGGCGATCGCCGCGCCCAGCGCCGCCGGCACGCTGAACCCCATGGTGCCGGCGCCGCCGCTCGTGATGTGCGTGCGCGGGTCGCGCCACTCGAGGAGCTGCGCCGCCCACATCTGGTGCTGTCCGACATCCGTGACGACGCGGCAGCGGCCGCGCTCGCGCGCCAGCCGGTCGAACGCCGCGTAAACGTCGTTCGGCGCGAGGGATGCGCCGTCGGCGCGCTTGCGGTAGGTCTGCCTCGGCTCGTGCTCCGCCTGCAGCGACCGGATCCGCGCCAGCCACTCGCCGCACGCCCGCGGCGCCACCTCCTCCGCCAGCGCCAGCAGCGCCTCCCGCGCGTCCGCCACGATGGCCACGTCCACGCGCACCAGCTTGCCGATCTCCGCCGGGTCGATGTCGACGTGGACGATCTTCGCCCGCGGCGCGAACGTCGACGCCTTCCCCGTCACCCGGTCGTCGAAGCGCCCGCCGACGTTCAGCAGGACGTCGCACTCCTGGATCGAGCGGTTGACGTGCACCCAGCCGTGCATCCCCGGCATCCCCAGGCCGAGCGGGTGCTCGTCCGGGAACGCGCCCTTGCCGTGCAGCGTCGTGATCACCGGGATCCCGGTGCGCTCCGCCAGGCGCAGCAGCGCCTCGTGCGCGCCCGCCCAGACGACGCCGTTCCCCGCCAATATCAGCGGCCGCTCCGCCCGCTCGAGGAGCCGCGCGGCCGCGCGCACCGCGTCCAGCTCCAGCTCCGGCGGCGACGCGTGCGCCGCCGGCCGCGCCTCCGCGTCCCACGCCGGCACCACCCGCGCGAGCTGCGCATCCTTCGTGATGTCGATCAGCACCGGGCCCTTCCGCCCCGTCGAGGCGAGGTGGAACGCCTCGCGCACGACCCGCGGCAGCTCCTCGGCCCGCGTCACCAGGAAGTTGTGCTTCGTGATCGGCATCGTGATGCCGGTGATGTCCGTCTCCTGGAAGGCGTCCGTCCCCAGCAGCGTGGAGGCCACCTGCCCCGTGATGGCGACGAGGGGCGTGCTGTCCATCCACGCGTCCGCCAGCGGCGTGACCAGGTTCGTCGCGCCCGGCCCGCTCGTCGCCACGCACACGCCGACCCGGCCGCTGGCGCGCGCGTACCCCTCCGCCGCGTGCCCCGCTCCCTGCTCGTGCCGGCACAGCACGTGGCGCAGCGCCGGGTACTCCGGCAGCGCGTGGTAGAACGGCATGATCGCGCCGCCCGGGATGCCGAACAGCACCTCCACGCCCTCCCGCAGCAGCGCCTCGCACAGGATCTGCGCGCCCGTCCGGATCGCATCAGGCATGCGGCGCCTCCCGCGGGGCAGCGGTTCCCGCCTCCGCCTCCGCCTCCGCACCCGCCCCCGATGCGGTGCCCTGCGGACCCGCATCCCCGACACCGGTCCGCCGTGCATCACCTCCGGAGGCGGAGGCGGGTGCGGAGGCGGAGGCGGGAACCGCCGGACTGGCCAGCGCCCCGAGCACCGCCTCCGTCACCTCCCGCGTGCTCGCCGCCCGCTCGCCCGGCGCGGCCAGATCCGCGGTCACGACGCCCGCATCCAGCACCGCGTCCACCGCCGCCTCGACCGCCCGCGCCTCCGCCTCCAGCCCGAGCGAGTGCCGCAGCAGCAGCGCCACGCTCAGGATCGCGCCCACCGGATTCGCCAGCCCCGTCCCCGCGATGTCCGGCGCCGAGCCGTGGATCGGCTCGTACAGTCCGCGCGGGTGCGCCTCTCCCGCCCGCGCCGCCCCCAGCGACGCCGACGGCAGCGCGCCGATCGAGCCCGCCAGCACCGACGCCTCGTCCGTCAGGATGTCGCCGAACATGTTCTCGGTGACGATCACGTCGAAGTCCGCCGGCCGCCGCACCAGGTGCATCGCCGCCGCGTCCACCAGCACGTGCTCGAGCGCGAGCTCCGGGAACTCCGCCGCCACCACGCGAGCGACGACGCTCCGCCACAGCCGCGACGTCTCCAGCACGTTCGCCTTGTCCACCGACGTCAGCTTCCCGCGCCGCGCCCGCGCCAGCCGCGCCGCCACCCGCGTAATGCGCTCGATCTCCGCCGTCGTGTACGTGCACACGTCCGTGGCGCGCTCGCCGCCGTCCGCGTCCCGCTCGCGCCGCTTCTCGCCGAAGTAGATCCCGCCGGTCAGCTCCCGTACGACGATCATGTCCACGCCCGCCAGCCGCTCCGGCCGGATCGGCGAGATCGCCGCCGCCCGCCGGTGCGGCGCCACCGGCCGCAGGTTCGCATACAGCCCCAGCGCCTTGCGGATGCCGAGCAGCCCCTGCTCCGGCCGCACCTTCGCCGATGGGTCGTCCCACTTCGGGCCGCCCACCGCGCCCAGCAGCACCGCGTCCGCTTCCCGGCACAGCGCCACCGTCGCCTCGGGGAGCGGCTCGCCCAGCGTGTCGATGGCGACGCCGCCGATCGGCGCCTCCGCCGCCTGGAACTCGTGCCCGAAGCGCCGCGCCACCGCGTCCAGCACGCGCAGCGCCTCCGCCGTGACCTCCGGCCCGATGCCGTCCCCCGGCAGCACCGCGATCCGGGCGTTCATGCGCCCCTCCCGGGGCCGGAGTGG
>DASTKT010000043.1:0-24456 GCA_035715725.1 Longimicrobiales bacterium
CCGGCCGGCCCGGCGCCCCCCGCCCGCCTCAGGCGGATCAGCCGCGAAGGGGTGGGCGGAGGCGCGCGGGTGGGCCGGGACGAGAACGGAAATCTTCACCGCAGAGCACGGAGGGCACGGAGGAACACGGAGGATCACCGGGCACCGGAGACTCGCCGGCGTGACGCACCCTCTCTTGATGTCATTCTCCGGCGTACGCCGGCGCCCGGCGTGGGGCCGGTGCGCTGCGGCCGTACCGCTGTGGCCTCTGTGCCTCTCTGGTGTGCTTTTAATGGACGTGAGGCCGCGCGAACGTGAGGCCGGACTCGCACTCCGCGCCGGCGGCACTGCGCCCGGTCTCGACGTCCCGCGTCAGACCAGCCGCACCGCCGTCCCCCACGGGTCCTCGGCGCGGAACCCCTCCGCCGTCCGGGCGACGGGGTAGCCCGCAGCCTCCAGGCTCGCGGCCGCCGCCTCGGCGTCCGCGCGCGACGGCAACACCACCTCCCAGTCCAGCAGCCGCGCATCCTCCTCGCCCGCCGCCGGCGCGCCCGCCGCCCACGTGTTCAGCCCCAGGTGATGGTGGTAGCCGCCCGCCGACAGGAACAGCGCGCCCGGATAGCTCCACACCACCGCGTCCAGCCCGAGCGCGGCGTGGTAGAAGGCCGCGGCCGCCTCCAGCTCGCCGACGTGCAGGTGCACGTGGCCCATCGTCGTGCCGGGCGGCATCCCCGTCCAGCGCTCGCCGCGCCCCGCGGCCAGCACGCCCTCGGCGTCCAGCGGCCGCGTGTCCATGGCGAGCTGCCCGCCCTGCCAGCGCCACGCGCTCCGCGGCCGATCCGCGTACACCTCGATCCCCAGCCCGTCCGGGTCCCGCAGGTACAGCGCCTCGCTCACGAGGTGATCCGACATCCCGGCGTACACGCCCGCCCGCTGCAGGTGCGCCAGGAACCGGCCGAGCGCCGCCCGGTCCGGGAGCAGGATCGCGAAATGGTACAGCCCGAGCCGGCCGCGCTGCGGCACCGGCCGCGCACCCCGCCGCTCCCGCAGCTCGACCAGCGCCTCTCCGGACTCCGAGCCGAGCACGACCCGGCCCTCATCCCGCTCCAGCTCCCGCAGCCCCAGCACCTCCCCGTAGTACCGGCGCGACCGCTCCAGCTCCGCGATCTGCAGCCGCACCCGCCCCAGCCGGACCTCCGCCGGCAGCCGGTACACCGGCGGCGCGATGCCGCGCTCCCCGATCGCCTCGTTCCCCCCCATCGCTCGCCTCCTCGCCCGCCGCCGCGGCGGCGCCGGCTCACACGGTGACGTGGTCCCGACCGACGCGCGCATCCAGCGAATACGCCCCCGCCCCCGCCAGCGTCAGCGCGAGCAGGCTCGCCAGCAGCACCAGCGGGAACTCGACGCCCATCCCGCCGAAGAAGCCGTACTTCATGTGCACCAGCAGGATCGCTCCCACCATGTCGATCGCCAGCAACGGCGCCACCAGCCGCGTCAGCGCCCCCAGGATCAGCGCGAGCCCGCCGAGTGACTCCAGCGCCGTGACCAGCACGCTCGTCACCTCCGGCATCGGCGCCCCGACCTTCGTGAAGAACGCCGCCGTGCCGCCCAGCCCGAACTCGAACAGCTTCTGTGCGCCGTGCGCCACGAAGATCCCGCCGATCACGACGCGCAGCAGCAGCAGCGCGGCATCGGTCCGCCGGTCGTCCGCCGAAGTCCCAAGCTCCACCGGAACCATCCTTTCCCCACCCCGTCGGCTCGTCGTCTCGACGAATACCGCCGCAGGCGACGCGCCGCGCGCAAGCCGCGCCGCCGTTACGGCGACGGCGGCGTCGCCTCCTCCAGAAGCTGCAGCAGCGCCGCCAGCTTCTCCTCCCCCAGGTGCCCGAGCTGCCGCCGGTGCAACGCCGCGAACGGCGCGTCCAGATCCGCCAGGACCGCCAGCCCCTGGTCCGTGATCCGCGCCATCACCACCCGCCGATCCTCCGCGCTCCGGCCGCGCGCCACCAGCCCCTGCCGCTCCAGCCGGTCCAGCAGCCGCGTCATGTCCGGGTCCCGCGCGATCAGCCGCCCCGCGATCTCGCCGCACGCCAGCCCCGCGTCCCCCGCCCCACGCAGGATTCGCAGCACGTTGTACTGCGCGGCGGAGAGCCCCGAAGGCTTCAGCAGCTCCGCCACCCCCTGCGAGAGCTCGCTGGCCAGCCGCTGGAGCGCGAGAAACACCGCGTGCTCCGGTCCGGAGAACGGTTTCTTCTGCTTGATGGCCGTCGCGATCCGGGTCATGCGTCGCCTCCGGGTCATGGTCCGCAGGAAGGATATTCGTTTCAACGAGCATTGTCAACGAGGCGGACATCCAGCCGCGCGGCACCCCGATTTTCGCGCCTTGACAAAGGCTTTGGCGGAGTTGAACACTGGTGCGCCCGTTCCGCGGCGGGCGGCCTTCCACTCACACTCCGATCCGAGCCTGCAGCGACCCCGAGGAGGGGTCTGGCTCTCACCCGACGCGACCCCCACTCGCGGAGCGTCCCCGTGCATCGTGGCGGGGCGGTGCGGGGGGACGGGCGTGCCGCGCGGAACGGCTGCGGTCCATTTCGGCATCACACCCAGGAGGCACTCGATGAGACCGACGAGGTACGTCCTGCCGACCTGCATCGGCCTGGCGCTGAGCCTGGGCGGGGCGGGTGGCCTGGCGGGACAGAGCACCGGGACGGTGCGGGGCAGGGTGATGGAGGCGGGCTCGGAGCGGCCGCTGGCGGGGGCGCAGGTCTTCATTCCGGGGACGTCGCGAGGCGCGCTGACGAATGCGTCGGGGGAATATGTGCTCTCCAACGTGACGCCGGGGACGCAGCGGGTGCGGGCGGAGATGCTGGGGTACACGACGGCGGAGCAGCCGGCGTCGGTGGCGGCGGGGCAGGCGGCGACGCTGGATTTCCGGCTGTCGCAGAGCGCGGTGAACCTGTCGGAGCTGGTGGTGACGGGGACGCCGGGTGCGGTGCAGAGGAAGTCGCTGGGGAACACGGTCACGACGGTGAACGTGGCCGAGGTGACGCAGAAGGTGGCGAACCAGAGCGTCGCGGAGCTGCTGCAGTCGAAGGCGCCCGGGGTGACGATCTCGGGCGGCTCGGGTGAGGCGGGGACGGCGAACAGCATCAAGATCCGGGGCGTGACGTCGCTGACGGCGGGGAACCAGCCGGCGGTGTACGTGGACGGCGTGAAGGTCTTCAACGGCAGCCTGGGCAACTTCGCGCCGAACTGCTGCTCGGACCAGACGACGTCGCAGCGGACGGACGCGCTGGGCGGGATCACGCCGGAGGACATCGAGTCGATCGAGGTGGTGAAGGGCCCGGCGGCGGCGACGCTGTACGGCGCGGACGCGGCGGCGGGCGTGATCCAGATCATCACGAAGAAGGGGCGGCCGGGGCAGCAGAAGCTGCAGTGGGAGGCGAAGGTGCAGGCCGGGACGAGCAGCTGGGGCGCCGACCAGCCGGTGAACTACACGCTGTGCGATGCGGCGAAGATCGCGGCGAAGAACGCGGCGGGCGCGTTCCTCTGGCCGGGGTGCCAGGGCGTCGCTCCGGGGACGTTCATCAGCCAGAACGTGCTGACGTACGACCCGCGGGAGATCCGGGATGGCGCGCTGCGCAACTACGCGCTCTCCGTGCGCGGCGGCGGCGAGGCGTACTCGTTCTACCTGGCCGGCAACGTGGACGACGAGGACGGCGTCTTCTACAACAACTTCTCGAACCGGCGCTCGGCGCGGGCGAACTTCGCGTTCAACCCGATGCCGCAGCTCGACTTCAACGTCAACTTCGGCTACTCGCAGCAGCACATCCGGCTGCCGAAGAACGACAACGACGCGAACGGCATCATGTTCAACTCGATGCTGTTCAAGCCGGGCGCGCTGAACCCGTGGGGGAACGCGCTCCAGCCGGACACCGCGAACCTGTACGACAACCAGACGCGGGCCAGCAGCCTGATCCTGGGCGGGACGGCGAACTACCGGCCGTTCCCGTGGTTCAAGAACCGCCTGACCGTCGGGTACAACCAGACGGTGTCGCAGGCGGACATCTTCTACGCGCCGGGACAGATGGCGGTGCGGCTGGCGGCGGACCCGACGGGCTACGTCGCGCAGCGGATCCCGCAGCAGCGGATCTACACGCTCGACTACGCCGGCACGATCTCGACGCCGGTCACGTCGACGATCAACTCCGACTTCTCGCTCGGCATGCAGTTCATCGCGAACCGCGGGCACTACCTGTACGCGGATGGGACGGGGCTGTCGAGCCCGTTCACGCGGCTGGTGAGCGCGGCGGCGAAGACGACGGGGTCGGAGGCGGACTCGGCGGCGAACTCGCTCGGCTTCTTCGGCCAGGAGCAGGTCGGCTTCAGCGACCGGCTGTTCCTGACCGCCGGCGTGCGCATGGACAACAGCTCGGTCTTCGGCGACCGGATCAACCGCATCTTCTACCCGAAGATCTCGGCGTCGTACGTCGTCTCGCAGGAGCCGTGGTTCCACCTCGGCCACGTCGACAACCTGCGCCTGCGCGCCGCGTGGGGGCAGGCCGGCAAGGCGCCGGGCGTCTACGCGGCGACGCGGACCTACTCCGCGTCCGTCGTGACGCTCGCCAACCACACCTCCGCGCCGGCGGTCATCGACTCGGTCTACGGCAACCCGGACCTGAAGCCGGAGCGGGGCGAGGAGATCGAGGCCGGATTCGACGCCTCGCTCTTCAACAACCGCGCGGGCGTCGAGTTCACCTACTACAACAAGCACATGCGGAACGGGCTGCTGCGGGTCGACGTGCCGCCCTCGTCCGGCTTCTCCGGCACGTACCTGCAGAACCTGGCGGAGATCGCGAACCACGGGCTCGAGATCTCGCTCACCGGCACGCCGATCCAGCGCCGCAACCTCTCCTGGGACGCGCGCCTCAACCTCGCCACGAACTCCAACAAGCTCGTGAAGTTCGGCGTGGTCCGCCCGCCCATCATCTCCGCGACCTACGCGCCCTCGCAGCGCGTGCAGGAAGGCTTCCCGGTCTACGGCTTCTGGCGCGTCGACCCGAAGAAGGATGCCAGCGGCAACGTCGTCCTGGTGAACGGCCTGCCGCAGCGCGGCGACTCCGTCTACGTCGGCCCCTCGCAGCCCACGCGCGAGGCGTTCTTCTCGAGCACGCTCACGATCCTGCGGAACCTGACCGTGTTCGGGCTGCTCGACTACAAGGGCGGCTTCTACCAGTTCAACGTGCGCGACTGGCGGCGCGCCCGCGCGTTCCTCACGAAGGACGTGCTCGACCCGGGCGCGGACAAGACCCAGGTCGCGCTCTGGACCAGCACGTTCATCACGACGGATTGGATCCAGCCGGCGGACTTCATCAAGTTCCGCGAGCTCTCGCTCACGTACTCGCTGCCGACCGCCCTCGCCCAGCAGATCCACGCCGACCGCGCGAGCCTCACGCTCGCCGCGCACAACCTCGGCATCCTCTGGACCCGCTACGGCGGCCTCGACCCCGAGGCGAACTTCAACGGCGCCGAGGACTTCATCCGCAACGACGCCTGGACCGTCCCGCAGCAGCGCCGCCTGACGGCGTCGCTCAACGTGAGCTTCTGACCGTGCGAAACCGAACCGTGACGAGGATCGAGCCTATGCGTACAGCCAGGCGCGGCCGGGCGGCCGGAATCGCCGCCATGTTCGCCGCCGCAATCGCGCTCGGGGCGTGCAGCAACCTGCTGGACGTCGAGAACCCCGGCGCCATCGTCGAGGACAACCTCAAGGACCCGCAGGTCATCCCCGGGCTGGTCAACGGCGCCGTCGCCGAGTTCCAGCGCGCCTTCGACGGCGTCGCCTTCTACGGCGGCATCTTCACCGACGAGCTGAACGACTACCAGGTCTTCTTCGAGGACCGCCCGATCGACCTGCGCGACGTCACCCCCTCCAACGGGCTGCTCAACTCGTACGTCTACACGCCGCTGCAGCGCGCCCGCGCCGCCGGCGACCACAACGCCGACCGGCTGAAGAGCCTCCTCGGCGACAAGGCGAGCTCCAGCCTGGACGTGGCCCGCCTGCTCGACTACGCCGGCTACAGCTACCTCCTCCTCGCCGAGACGTACTGCCAGGCGCCGATCGACGTCGGCAAGGCGCAGTCGCCCGACGACCTCTTCAAGGCCGCGATCGACCGCTTCAACCAGGCGATCACGATCGCCGCCGCGGCCAGGGCCGCCGGCGCCAGCGCCGCGTCCGCGGACTCCCTCACCAGCCTCGCCCACGTCGGCGCGGCCCGCGCGGCCCTCGACCGCAACGACAAGGCGACGGCGCTCACGCACGCCCAGGCCGTGCCCGCCGCCTTCCAGTTCTGGGTCACGCACTCCGACAACTCGCTCCGCGAGAACAACCTCATCTACGACGCGACGAGGACCGGGAACAACTACGCGAGCGTCGACCCCGCGTTCCTCAACCTGAACGACCCGCGCGTGCCGACCGACACGAAGCCGTCTGCCGTCGCATTCAACGTCAGCTTCTTCGCCTGGATCCCGTACCAGCCCTCCTCCTACGAGAAGTGGAACGGCCAGCTCACGCCGCTCGAGAAGGCCACGTCGATCCGCTTCGCCTCCGGCCTCGAGGCGCAGTACATCGCCGCCGAGGCGCAGGGCCCGACCGCCGCGACACTGGCGTTCGTCAACGCCCGCCGCACCGTCGGCAAGCAGGCCCCCGTCACCCTCACCGGCGATGCGCTCATGGCCGAGCTGCGCGATCAGCGCCGCCGCGAGTTCTTCCTCGCCGGCTACCGCATGGGCGACCTGCGCCGCTACAAGCAGTTCTACGCCGTCGACCAGTTCCCGACCGGCGTGTGGCCCGGCGACCAGAAGTCCGTCTACTCCACCACCGCCACCTGCTTCCCGATCCCGCAGTCCGAGCTGAACGGGAATCCGAACCTCGGGAGCTGAAGCCTCCCCTTCCGCTTCACCGCACGGGCCCGGCGCGCTCCAGCGCCGGGCCCGTCGCAGCGGCGGCGCAGCCGCCGCCCCTCCTGCTCCCGCTCTCCCCGCGACTCCTGTTCCTGCTCGTGTCCCTCGAATCTCCCGCCTCGACGCTCGGCGCGCGGCCCGGGTGGCGCATCACCCGCCACCCTTCCGCGCACTGCCCCCTCGACCCGCCATCGGAGGCCTCCCCATCGCTCCACCCATCCGCATCCTCGGATTCGGCGGATCCCACTCTCCGGCCACCGCCACGATCGTATCCGGCACCGTTATGATCGTATCACACGCCGTCACGACCCTGGCGGAGCCTGCAGGGGGGCCCCCGCAGCCGCCCCGTCGGCGATACGCGTGAAAGCTCCTCACCGTCGGGGCGGCGCGCCGCGGCGCGCCGCCTCACTCGCTCCGCTCCTCTGGCTCTTGCTCGCCCTCTTGCTCTTGCTTCTCGAGACTCGGCGCTCCCGGCTCGACAGGTTTGAGCCGTGAGGTTCGAGGATGCGAGGGGCAAGAGCAAGAGCATGAGCAAGAGCATGAGACGCCGGGGCACACCCTTGCCGGGCCGCCTCGATCGCGCCCGGAACCATCACCGCAGCGCCCGCAGCGCCCGCCCGATGTACTCCCACACCGCCGGATCGAACCCCGCCCGCTCCCGCACGGCCGGCTCGTTCCGGTACAGCTCCCGCACCCCCGCGGCCACGCCCGCGTCGCCGCCGGTGAACTCCTCGACCAGCCCCTTCCACCGGCGCGCGAGGGCGAGGACGGGCTCGCTCGTGGGGTCGGTCCCCTTCTCCATCTCCGCCTTCACCTCCGCGATCAGCACCGGCCACGCGGCCTCCACCTCCTTGATCCGCGCCGCGCCGACCCGCTCCCCCTGCTGGCGGATCCGCTCGAGCTGCTCCGCCGTGAAGTATTTCTCGTGCATCGCCATCTCCTCCATCGTCTCGAGGAACTCCTCGGCGGACACGCTCCCGTCCGCCGTCAGCCGGGCCGCCATCCGCTCCAGCCGCCCGAGGAGCCGCGCCTTCAGCGCGATCTCCTCCCGCAGCCGCCCGACGTGCAGCCCGATCACCTCCCCCAGCGAGCCGCCCGGCCGGGCCAGGCACTCGCGGATCTCCTCCAGCGACAGCCCCAGCTCCCGCAACGACCGGATCCGTTGCAGCCGCTCGATGTCCTCCGCCGCGTACAGCCGGTATCCCGCCGCCGTCCGCGCCGAGGGCGTCAAAAGCCCGATCTCGTCGTAATGGTGCAGCGTCCGCACGGTCAGCCCCGTCGCCTCCGCCAGCTCGCCGACCTTCCACACCCTCATTCGTCGCCTCCTTCCGGGCCCCGGCATGGATGCTAAACCCCCACGTAGCGTGAGGGTCAAGGGGCATCAACACGCGATCGCCGCGAAGCCTCACGCTCGCGGGCGTCTCAGCGGTCCTTCTGTGTCGCACGGAGCCGCGGAGGGGTGGAGTCCATGTCATTCGGGGACGGGGCCGAACGGCCAGGCCGGCGTGATGGGAATCTGTACCGAATCACACATGGAATGCGCCCGGTGGGATGCCTCCCACCGGGCGCTTCACATTCCCCGGAAACCATCTACTGCCCGGTACTCCTCCGCGGCTCCGCGCTCTCCGCGTGAGATGCCGTTCGCCGGCCCGGCCGGGGCCCATCCGGTGCCCGGAGCCCCGTGGCTCTCCGTGTGCCCCGTGGCTCCGTGTGACGCCTTCCGTTCCTCAGCCCTACCGGAGCGCCGGAGGACCGCCGGCATGAGCGATTTACCGCGGGCTTCCCCCGTCCGCGCTGGTCTTCGTCAGCGTCGGGTACTTGATGCCGAGCTGCTGCAGGTAGTTGTCGTACTTCGTCTCGTCGAAGTAGAAGGGCTGCAGCTTGGGCTTGTACTCCTCCATGATCTTGCGGTTGAGCCAGGTGGCCGGCGGGTCGTCCTTGCCGATGAAGGGCGTGTACTTCGTGTCCTTGGTCTGGACCTCCCGGAAGTACTTCCAGGCGTCGTCGAGCATCTTCGGGTTGAGGTAGTAGACCAGGGCGGTGCGGGCCATGACCTTTGCGCCGGCGGTGGCGCCCTTGTGGGCGATGGGCGTGGCCATGGAGATGGCGTTGGACCAGTTGTGCCCCGGCAGCCCCGGGATGTTGGACGGGAAGCGGAGCGTCACCGTGGGCACGACCCAGGAGACGTCGCCGATGTCGTCGGAGCCGCCGCTCTCGGGGCGGCGCGGCGGGCCGGAGAGGGAGTCGAGCTTCATGGCCAGGCCGGCCGTGTCGTTGCTGCTGACGAGCTTCTGCACGGCCTTGGCGAGCGCCTGGTCGTCGGCGGTCCAGGTGGGGAGGCCGACGGCCTGGATCTGCCGGTACATCAGCTCGGCGATCGGCCGGTTGAAGTGCCGCGGCCAGGCGGCGCCGAGGATGTGCTGCTTGACCTCGGTGTCGGTCATCTTCGCGGCGCCCTCGGCGATGCGCGTGCCGATGTCCCAGTTCTTCTTGATGTTCGGGTAGTCGAGCTCGCGGAAGTAGTACCAGACGGCGGCCTTGGACGGCACGACGTTCGGCTGGTCGCCGCCATCCGAGATGACGTAGTGGGAGCGCTGGTCGGGGCGCAGGTGCTCGCGGCGGAAGTTCCAGCCCACGTCCATGAGCTCGACGGCGTCGAGCGCGCTGCGGCCGCGCCAGGGCGCGCCGGCGCTGTGGGCGGACTCGCCGCTGAACAGGTACTCGACGGAGACGATTCCCGTCCCGCTGCCGGCGCCCCACGAGACGCCCAGGTTGTCGCCGACGTGGGTGAAGAAGACCGCATCCACGTCCTTGAAGACGCCGTCGCGCACGAACCACTCCTTCGAGCCGAGCAGCTCCTCGGCGACGCCGGGCCAGAGCACGAGCGTCCCCGGGATCTTCTCGCGCTCCATGATCTTCTTGAGCGCGAGCGCCGCGGTGACGTTCACCGCCTGCCCCGAGTTGTGCCCCTCGCCGTGCCCCGGCGCGCCCTCCACGATCGGCTCGTGCCAGGCGACGCCGGGCTTCTGGCTCGCCTTCGGGATCCCGTCGATGTCGCTGCCGAACGCGATCACGGGCTTCCCCGACCCCCACTTCGCGACCCACGCCGTGGGGATCCCGGCCACGCCGGTCTGCACCTCGAAGCCGTTCTTGCGCAGGAGGTCCGTCACGTACTTCGACGTCTCGACCTCCTGGAAGCCGAGCTCCGAGAAGCTGAAGATCTTGTCGACCATCACCTGCGTGAGCTTCCGGTTCGCCTCCACCTCGGCCGTCACGTCCTGCAGCAGCTTGTTCTGCTTGCCGGACTGGGCGGACGCGGCGGTGGGGGCGAGGACGGCCGACGCGAGCGCGAGGACCGATGCCAGCCGGAGCGTCGGCGATGCGGGTGTTCTCATGGCGTCTCCTGAACGGGCGGGATGCGGCTCCCGGTCGGTTCCGCGGCGCCGCGGGATCGGCGCGGCTTCCTGGAGGGGCGCCCCTCGGCAGGCGGCCGGCCGCGCCGGCGGAATCGGTCTCGGGAGTGCGTCTCTGGAGTGATGCGGCACAATGTACGGCGGGAACGCGACGTCGCCAACGGCGGCGTCCCGGGGCGACGCACGCGCCCGCGAGCGCCCCGCGCTCGTCGCACCCACGAGCGCCCGGCGGTCGCTACACCCGCGAGTGCCGCGCCGTCACTCCGCCCGCAGCGTGGACGCCGGGTCCACCCGCGCCGCGCGGGACGCCGGCACCCAGCACGCGACGAGCGCCGCGAGGACGAGCACGCCGGCGACGCCGGCGTACGTGAGCGGATCGCTCGCGGAGACGCCGAACAGCAGCCCATCGAGCAGGCGGGTGGCGGCGAGCGCGGCCGCGAGACCGAGGACCAGGCCAACGGTCGTCAGCGCGAGCCCCCGCCGGACCACCATCGCTACGATCTCCGCGCGGGATGCGCCCAGCGCCGCGCGCACGCCGATCTCCCGCATCCGCTCGACGACGCCGCCCGCCAGCACGCCGTAGAGGCCCGCGCCCGCGAGCGCCACCGCCACCGCGGCGAACGCGCCGAACAGGAGCAGCGCGAAGCGGCGCTGCGCCGCCGAGTCGGCGACCAGCCGCTCCATCGTCGCCACGCGCGTGATCGGCTGGTCCTTGTCCACCGCGTGGACCGCCCGCCGAAGCGCCGGCAGCAGCGCCGCCGCGTCGCCGCGCGTGCGCACGACCAGCGTGAGCGCGCCGTCCGCGAACGGCCACTGCGCCTCGGGGACGTAGATCGCGTCCGGCTGCTCGGCCGCGAGCGAGACCTGGCGCACGTCGCCGACGATGCCGACGATCGTGCGCCACGCCCCCTCCGTGGCGGAGCCCATGCGCACGCGCTGCCCGATCGGGTCCTCGCCCGGCCAGCCGCGCCGCGCGAACGACTCGTTGATCAGCACGACGGGCGGCGCATCCGCGCGGTCGCGCGCCGTGAGCGCGCGGCCGCGCACGAGCGGGATCCCCATCGTCTGGAGGTAGCCGTCGCTCACGGCGTAGCGGTGCGCGCTCGGGTCCTGCTCCGGATTGGCCCGCGACCACGACTCGCTGTGCACGCCGTACTGGTCGAAGTCGTCGCTCAGCGGGAGCTGGCTCGTGAGCGCCGCCGACTCCACGCCCGGCACCGCGCGCACGCCCTCCAGCACGCGGTCGAAGAACGCGTGCGTCGCCGTGTCGTCGGCGAAGCGCGGACCGGACGTCTGCACCTGCACGGTGAGCAGGCCGTGCGCGTCGAAGCCCGGCGAGACCGCGAGCAGCCGCGACACGCTCTTCAGCAGCAGCCCGGCGCCGACCAACAGCACGAGCGCCAGCGCGACCTCCGCCACCACCAGCGCCCCGCGCAGGCGCCGCGACGTCCCCGCGATCCGCCGCGTCCCCCGCTGGATCCGCTCGTTCAGCTCGCCGCGCCCCGCCACGAGCGCGGGCAGCAACCCGAACAGCACTCCGACCAGCGTCGTCAGCGCGAACGCGAAACCCGCCGCGCGCGCGTCCACGCGGATCGCATCGAGCCGCGGCAGCCCCGCCGGGCTGATCGCGACGAGCGCCCGCACGCCCGGCACGGCCACCGCCATCGACGCCGCGCCGCCGACGAGCGCCAGCAGCAGGCTCTCCGCCAGGAGCTGCCGGACGAGCCGGCCGCGGCTCGCGCCCAGCGCCGTCCGGATCGAGAACTCCGCCTCCCGCTGCGCCGCCCGGGCCAGCAGCAGGTTCATCACGTTCGCGCACGCCAGCAGGAGCACGAGCGCGACCGCGCCCAGGACCGCCAGCAGCACCGGCCGCACCCCGCCCGCCACCTCCTCCCGCAGCGGCACCAGCCGGAAGCCGGCGCGCGGATACTCCGTCGGGTGCTCGCTCACCACTCGCGCCGACAGCGCGTCCATCTCCCGCGCCGCCGCCCCGACCGCCACCCCCTGCCGCAGCCGCCCCACCGCCCGCAGGTGCCGGCACGTCCGGCACGCCCACGCCAGCGACGCGTCGTAGCGCAGCGGTGCCCACAGCCGCGCCTTCGGGTCCAGCAGGTTCTCGAACCCCGCCGGCATCACCCCCACCACCGTCCACGGCGAGCCGTCCAGCGTCACCTTGCGCCCCACGATCCCGGCATCGCCGCCGAAACGGCTCCGCCACAGCCCGTGGCTCAGCACGACCACCCGCTCCGCGCCCGGCGCATCCTCCGCCGCGTCGAAGCCCCGTCCCAGCGCCGGCGCGACCCCCAGCACCCGAAAGTACGTCCACGACACCCGCTGCCCGTCCAGCCGCTCCGGCTCGCCCCGACCCGTCACCGTCGGCAGCCAGTCCCGCACCGCCGCCACCGCCTCGAACGAGCGGCTCTCCCGCGCCACGTCCGCGTATGTCGCGAACCCCGTGTTCGTCTTCTCCCCGTCCAGCCCCCGCTCCCACACCATCACGATCCGCTCCGCCCCCGGATACGGCAGCGACTCGAACAGGATCGGCCGAACCACGCTGAAGATCGCCGTGTTCGCCCCGATCCCCAGCGCCAGCGTCAGGACCGCGACGACGGTGAAGCCCGGCGCCCGCACGAGCAGCCGCGCCGCCAGCCGCACGTCGCGCAGCAGATCCTCCACCGGCCTCACGCCGCGCGCGTCCCGCGTCGCCTCCGCGTACTGGTCCACTCCCCCGAACGACCGCGCCGCCTCCCGCCGCGCCGCCTCCGGCGCGAGCCCCCGCTCCGCCTCCAGCCGTCGCGCCTCCATCTCCAGGTGGAACCCGATCTCCTCCGCCATCTCCCGCTCCACCCGCCGCCGCGCCAGTAGCGCCCCCAGCCGCTCCCGCCAGTCCGATACGAGGCTCATCGCGCCACTCCTTCAGAGGATCTGAAGAAAGAATGCGGGCGCCGCTGCCGATGGACAAGCGGAGTGGGGCGAGTGGCGGCGAACGCGACGTGGGGCGCACCCGCCCGCGGAGCCCGGTGCACGGCCGCCGACCGGCCGTCGGCCTCGGCGCGACCGTCGGTGCGGCGCGGGCGCCGCGCCGGACGGCCTCAGCCCAGCGCCGCCGCCAGCCGCCGCAGCCCCTCCTCCAGCACCGCCGTGTCCATGCCGAAGCCGATGCGGAACGCCGCCGGGTCGCCGAAGAAGCGCCCCGGCGCGACCGTCGTGTCGTAGCGGGTCTCCAGCCGCTCGACCAGCGCGTCGACGTCGCCGCCGTCCAGCCGCACGAAGCCGACGGTGCCGGCCGGCGGGCGCAGCCACGAGAGGCGCGGCTCCGCGGCGACGAACGCGTCCACGACGTCGCGGTTGTGCGCGGTCAGCGCTTCGAGCGGCGCGAGCAGCGCCGTCGCGCGCGCGAGCGCCCGCGTGGCGAGCCGCTCGGACGGCATCGCGAGCGTCGTGAAGAACAGGTTCTGGACGCGGCGGATCCGCTCCGCCAGCTCCGGCGCGGCCAGGATCCAGCCGACGCGCACGCCGTCCAGGCCGTACGCCTTCGTCAGGCTGCGCGTCGTGACGAAGCGGGGCGAGACGTGGACGGCCGAGCCGTGCCCGCCGGCGTGCAGCCACTCGAGGTAGACCTCGTCCACGAGCACGTGCAGGTCGTGCGCGTCCGCGAGCTCGGCCAGCGCGATGAGCTCCGGAGCGCCGATCAGGGCGCCGCTCGGGTTGTGCAGGTTCGTGAGCACGAGGAGCCGGGTGCGCGGCGTGAGCGCGGCGCGCACGCGCTCCGGGTCCACCGCGTAGGCGTCGGCGCGCGCCCGCTCGAAGAAGCGCACGCCGGCGTGCAGGTATCTCGGCACGGCGTGCAGCGGCTCGTACGTCGGGCTCTCGAGGAGCACCTCGTCGCCCGGCTGGAGGAGCGTGGCGCAGACCAGGTGGTTGGCGAGGGAGGCGCCGGTGGCGAGCACGATCCGGCGCGCGTCGACGCCGTAGCGCGCGCCGAGCGCCTCGAGCAGCGGCGGCCAGCCGGAGGTGTTCGCGCCCGCGGGCGCGAGATCCTCCAGCACGGGATCGAGCAGCTCCAGCGGGCACGCCCGCACGCCGCTCGCCGAGAGGTTCCAGCGGATCCCGGCACGCGACTTCGCCCACTCCAGGTAGCGGCTCCCCGGCGCGTCCGCGCCCGCCGCGATCCGTTCCCTCACGCGCGCCTCCGGCGCCAGAAGAGGAAGACCGGCACGCCGAGCGCGATCAGCGCGCCGCCGATCGCGGCGTTCACGGGGTTCGACCGGACGGAGCTGAGCACCACGAACGCGGCGACGGCCACGAAGCCCGCCGGGAGCCACGGGTAGCCCGGCGCGCGGAAGCCGCCCTCGTCGGCCGCGGGGTGCGCGCGCCGCCGGTACACGAACAGCGTGGCCACGACGCTGCCGAAGAAGATCCAGTCGCCGAAGACGACGTAGTCGAGGAGCTGGCCGTACGTGCCGGAGAGGAGCAGCAGCACGGCCCACGCGGCCTGGAAGAGGATCGCGCCGCCGGGCGTGCGCCAGCGCGGGTGCAGCTCGGCGGCCCAGCCGAAGAACAGGCCGTCGTCGGCCATGGCCTGGTAGACGCGCGGCGCCGCCAGGATCGACAGGTTGAGGAAGCCGAACGTCGAGGCGACGATCCCCAGCGCGATCGCCGTCCCGCCCGCCGGCCCGAGCGCCGCCCGCATCGTGTCGGACGCCGGCGCGAGGCTGGCCGCCAGGCCGCCGGCGCCCAGCGTCGCCAGGTACGCGACGTTCGCGAGCACGTACGCCGCCACCACGATGGCCGTGCCGATCAGGAGCGCGCGCGGCAGGTTGCGGCGCGGCTCCACGATCTCCTCGGCCACGAAGTTCGCGTTCTGCCAGCCGCCGTACGAGAAGAGCACCGGGATGAGCGCGGCGCCGAGCGCGACGACGAGCAGGGGCCCGCCGGGCGCCGCCGGCTCCGCGCCCGCGGCCGGCGCCGGCCCGCCGCGCCCCGCGAACGCCAGCGCGACCACGATCAGCACCGCCAGCGCCGCGAGCTTCAGCACCGTGAGCACGTTCTGCGTGATGCTGCCGGGGCGGACGCCGAAGTAGTTCACGCCCGAGAGGAGCAGGATCGCGCCGGCCGCCAGCGGCTTGACCGCGCCGCCCGGCAGGTGCGCCAGGTCCGTGGCGTAGCGCGCGAACGTGACCGCGACCGCGGCGACGCCGCCGGTGTTGATGACCAGCAGCAGCGTCCAGCCGTACAGGAACGCCGGCAGCGGGCCGAACGCCTCGCGCAGGTAGACGTAGCCGCCGCCGGCCGCGGGGCGGCGCGCGCCCAGCTCCGCGAAGCACATCGCGCCGACCAGCGCCACCACGCCGCCGATGGCCCAGGCGCCCAGGATCCAGGCGCCCGTGCCCACGCGCTGCGCGACGATCGCGGGGTTCAGGAAGATCCCCGCGCCGATGATCCCGCCGACGACGACCATGGTGCCGTCGAAGAGCCCGAGTCGGCGCGCGTAGCTGGTCCTCTGCTCGGTGGTAGTAGACATGGGGGCGAAGATACGCGCGCGGTGCGCCGCGTCCAACCCGGCCAGGTCGGCGACGGCCGGTCCGGCCATGGGAGCGCCACGGGGGGCGGTCGATTCACTTCCGCGCGCGGATTGGGCGTTGAATGGAGGCCGAAGTGCTTCGGCGTCCAAAACCCGCCGTTCCCCGCAACCACCGCGACCGCCGCCCGTATTGCTCTGTACGCCACTTCGTCATTAGGGTCGTGCATGCACCCGTACCTCTACTGTCTGCTGCTGGGTTTCGCCGGCCTCGTCGCCATGGCGGTCATGGGCGCGTTCGCCCACGGCGGCGGCCACGACCACGGCGCCGGCCATGACCATGGCGGCGGCCACGCGGGCGGCGCCGACGGCCACGGCGCCTTCGGCCACCACGCCGGTCACGCCGACTCCGGCGCCGCCGGCCATGCCGACGCCCACGGGCACTTCGCCCCCGATGGCGCCCACGCCGCCGGCCACGGCCCCGCCGCCGGCCACCCCCACGCCGGCGAGCACGCGGCCCAACACGACCACGGCGGCGGCGCCGTCCGCGGCGCGCTCGGCGGTGCGCTCGCCTGGCTCTCGCCGCGCGTCGCGTTCAGCGTGCTCGTCGGCGTCGGCGCGGTAGGCACCGCGCTCCGCCCGCTCCTCCCCGCGCCGGCCGTGCTCGCGCTGGCGCTCGTCGGCGGCGTCGCGTTCGAGCGGGTGCTGGTGGGGCCGCTCTGGAACCTCGTGTTCCGCTTCGCGTCGCAGCCGGCGGCCACGCTGCAGGACGCGCTCTTCGAGCGGGCCGAGGCGGTGACCGCCTTCAACGCGGCGGGGGAAGGGATCGTCCGCGTGCTGCTCGGCGGACAGGTCCGGCAGGTCCTGGCGCAGCTCCGGCCGGAGGAGGTCGGCAGCGGCGTGCGCGTCCGCGCCGGCGACGGCGTCCGCGTCGAGGAGGTGGACGCCGCCCGCGGTCGCTTCGTGGTGTCGTACCTCGGCCGGCTTCCGGCCGAGACCGGGTGAGCCACAGGGCCCGCCCGTGCACCTTGTTCCCGTGAGGAACGTATGCAACTGCAACAGCTTCCGGAGTCGCTGCTGACGATCGGGATCATCGTCTTCGTCGTCCTCGTCGTGGTGCCGTTCATCGCCACGCGCTTCCTGCGGGACGTGGAGAAGGGCCAGATCCGCATCGTGAGCTGGCTCGGCGGGCGCCCCGCCATCTACCGCGGCCCCGGCAAGTCCAAGGAGATCCCGCTCCTCACCACGGGCGCGACGATCCCGTCCAGCGCGATCAACGTCGACCTGGACATCACCGACCAGACGGCGGACCGGGATGCGCACGGCAACCCGCAGCCCATCAAGGTGCAGGTGCTGGCCAGCGCCATCGTCTCGGTCGGTGACACGGACGACATGATCCTGACCGCCGCGAACCGCTTCTTCTCGAAGAGCGAGAGCGAGCAGACGAGCACGCTGATCGACCTGATGTCGAGCTCGGGGCGTCGCGCCATCAACCTGCTGACGCACAACCAGCTCTTCTCCGCGGCCGAGGCGCCGAAGGTGGCCGAGGCCGCGGACGACGAGGAGGACCCGCTCGCGGTGATCATCAAGAAGGCATGCTCCCGCGAGCTCACCGACCTCGGGCTGACGTTCAACTCGCTCAACATCAAGTCGGTGCAGTCCGAGGTCGCGGAGGCGCTGCGCCGGCAGTCCGCGGCCGTCGCCAAGGCCGAGGCCGAGATCGTCGCGGCCGTGCAGGCCCGCCGCGCCAAGGAGGCACAGCTCGAGGCCGAGCGCGCCATCTCCGACAAGGAGCGCGAGCTCGCCTCGACCCGCGCCGCCAACGCGGCGCTCGTCGCCCAGGCCGAGGCGCAGAAGCAGGACGCGCTCGCCGTGCAGCGCCAGGCCGAGCTGCGCGCCACGCAGATCGCGCAGGCCTCCGCCGACGCCGAGCGCGTGAAGATCGAGGCGACCGCCAGCGCCGAGGCCGAGGCCATCCGCATCGCCCGCATCGCGGACGCGCAGGCGGAGGCCATCCGCAAGGTCAACGAGGCGATCCGCCTCGGCGGCGAGGCCTACTTCCGCTACCGCCAGATCGAGATGCTCCCCGACATCGCGCCGGTCGTGGCGGACGCGCTCGGTAGGGCCCGCCTCGTCACGATCTCCGGCGACGGCAAGGGCGCCGCCTCCGGCACCGCCGACCAGATCGGCCAGGTGCTGAACGCCGTCCTGGCCATGCAGGTCGTCGGGCAGAGCGGCCTCGTCAACGGCACGCCGGCCATCGAGGCGACGCCGGCGCCGCCCGCGCCCGAGCCGCCGCCGGCCCCGCCGCGCCGCGGCATCGTGCCCCCGGCGCGGTAGGCGCGCTCCGGCGGGTCCCGCGGCCGGCCGGCCGCGGAACCCGCCATCCCGGAGCGGGACACCCACCGGCCGGCGGCGGCGCGGCACTCTTGTTGCACGCTGACCCCGGCCGGACCGCAACCCCCGGCCTGACCCCCAACGTCATGCCGCAGCACCCTCAGCCGGAAGGCGACGATGCATCACGTCGATGAGCATCGTCGCCTGATCCTCGTCGCCGACGACAACGCCGAGATCCGCGAGTACTTTCGCAGCGTGCTCACCGAGGCCGGCTACGGCGTCCTGCAGGCCGCCGACGGGGAGCTGGCCGCGCTGCTCGCGCGGACCTACCGCCCGGACCTCGTCCTGATGGACGTCGCCATGCCGATCATGGATGGGCTGCGCGCCATGGAGCTGCTGCGGCTCGACCCGCGCACCGAGCACCTCCCGGTCATCGCCGTGAGCGGCTACGGCCTCGTGGGCGCCGCGATGCGCCGGGCCGGATTCCAGGCCGTGCTCTCGAAGCCGGTACTGGCGGCGGAGCTGCTCTCCGCCGTCCGCTGCTGGATCGAGCTGGCGCCGGGAGCCACGCTCTCGCGCGCGGTCGCGGACCTCCGCTCCGAGGGGGTCGACCCATGACGCGGCCATCGATCGAGAACGGCTGGCTCACGCGCGCCGTGCTCAACGTGCTGCACCAGCGGCGCGATGCCGGCCACGAGCTGCCGCTGCACGACCTCCAGCTCGCGGTCTGGGGACCGACCCGCCAGGCGCTGCGCCCGCGCCTGCTGCGCGCGCTCAGCACGCTCGAGCGCGCGGGCCTCGTCTGGACCGGCGCCGAGACGACGATCCGCCCCGGCCACACCACGGTACAGGTCGGCCTGACTCAGGCCGCGCTCGACCGCCTCGGCCGCGCCGACCTCGACGTCGTGCTGAAGCAGGTCTTCGAGCGCCACGGGATCACGCTCCCCAAGGAGGGGCGCCGCCGCCGCCGCTCGACGCCGCGCGAGGCGCCGGCCGGGCGCGGCGAAGGCTGACCGCTGTCCCCCGCCGGCGGACGCGGCCGGGTGGATTCCCGACTGGCGCGGGCGACCCGGCGTCCCCACTATCCGGATGGACCGGACCACCCGACGCCGGGGGCCCGGTGGTTGCGTCCTCCCCACCGGCCACGCCGCGACGCGTGGCCAAACGCTTCCACCAGCCGGAAGGAAGGGACGATGCTTGCGAACGACCCTCTGGACGGAGCCAGCACCGCAGAACTCGACGGCGCAGATGGAGTGACCCGCGTGGAGGCCGCCGTCCGGATCCACCTCCCGCGGGACGATGTCTACCAGGCCTGGCACGACCTCCAGCGGCTCCCCCGCCTGATCTCGCAGATCGAGGACGTGGAGGTCCTCCCCGACGGCGACTCGCGCTGGACCGTGCGCGAACCCGCCGGCCCCGCCCGCTGGCACGCCGAGACCCTCGCCGACGACCCCGGCCACCGCATCGCCTGGCGCACCGTCGGCGACGCCGACGTCCGCCACCACGGCGAGGTCACGTTCCAGTGCGTCGGCAACGGCCGCACCACCGAGGTCCGCCTCGCCCTCGCCTGCGACCGCCCGCCCGGCGCGCACGGTCACGCCGCCGGCGGCCGCCTCGGCGTCCCGGCCGAGGACCAGGCGGCCGAATGGCTCGAGGACTTCAAGCGCGGCCTCGAGGCCGGGAGGCCGCAGCACCCACGCTGACCGCCCGGTTCGGCAGCGGCGGGTCACCCTCGGGGACCCGCTCCGGCCCCGCGGCGGCCGAACGTTCCGGGGAGCTCCCGCGGAGGCGGGAGAATGCCCGGGCGTTCGAGAGTTTCCGGTGAACGTGAACGGCGCCCGGTGGGTTGCTTCCCACCGGGCGCCGTCGATTCTCCGAGGAGCGTCGATCTCGTCTTTTCGGTGTTTCGAGCCCGCGCCCAGCGCCGCCGGCGCGGAGCCCGAGCCCGGCCTCACGTCCGCGGGCGGCCTCACGTCCGAAAGTGTCACACGGAGCCACCGAGGGCACGGAAGAGCCGCGGAGGGCGGCCGCACCCTTCCGGCAGCACCCCGAGCCGCCGGCGTACGCCGGGAATGACATCGTAGGAAGGTGCGCTCCCCGGCGGTTCTCCAGTGCCCGGTGACCCTCTGAGCCCTCTGCGCCTCTGCGGTGAAAAAGTCCGTTCCCGACCGCAGCCGCGCCCGCGGACCGGGCCGAACGCGCCCTCACGCCCCGAGCGGCACCAGCCCGCCCGCGATCTCCTCGCGGGACGCCTCCAGCCAGGCCGGCAGCTTCAGCTCCGTGCCGAGCGCGCCCGCGGGCTCGTCGACCAGGAAGCCGGGCCCGTCCGTCGCCACCTCGAGCAGCAGCCCGTCCGGGGCGCGGAAGTAGATGCTCCGGAAGTAGACGCGCTCCATCACCGGCGAGACGTCCACGCCCAGCTCCAGCAGGTGCTCCCGCCACGCGCGCTGCTCCTCGTCGTCGCGGGCGCGGAACGCGATGTGGTGCGTCTGGCCGGCGCCGCCACGGCTGAGATAGCTCGAGCCGGCCCAGGCGAAGAGCGTGAGCGCGCTGTGTGGCGCCACGACCCGCCCGTCGTAGCTCGCCCAGAACCAGTGCGGCGTGCGCAGATCGTCCTGGTTGACGCTCTTCTTCACGACGCGCAGCCCGAGCGCCGCGTGGTAGAACTCGTCGGCCCGCTGGATGTCGTCCGTGATCCCGGTGATGTGGTGGATCCCCCGCAGCCGCATGTCGGCACCGATCGCCTCGACCGGCTCGGGCCACGTCCGCTGGCGGATCGCCTCCTCGTCGCGCGCGCCGCGCAGCTCCGCCCCGGGCGGGAGCGTCTCCTTCTGCCCGAGCGCGTCCGCCGGCTCGTCGATCGCGTAGCCCGGCCCCGACGTCGCGATCTCCAGGATCTGCCCGTCCGGATCGGCGAAGTAGATGCTGCGGAAGTACCCACGGTCGAACGGACCCGTGACCGCGACGCCGTGGTCCTCCAGCCACCGCTTCCACCTGAGCTGCGCCTCGGGCGTCTCCACGCCGAGCGCCAGGTGATGCACGCCGCCCACGCCCCAGCGGCCACGCCCCGCGTGCGGCCACTCGAAGAACGTCAGCAGCGTCCCCGGCTGCCCCGTCTCGTCGCCGAAGTAGAGGTGGTACGAGCCCGGGTCGTCGAAGTTGACCGTCCGCTTCACCACCCCGACGCCGAGCACCTCCCGGTAGAACGCCAGCGTCCGCCGCGCGTCCGCCGAGACCATCGTGATGTGGTGGAATCCCGCCGTCCGAAGCTCCATCGTCTCCTCCTGTCCCCGCCCTGCGTCCCGCGAACCCGCGCGCCGGCGGCGGGAGGGTCCCGCCGCCGGCCGCGCCTCACCGCGCCTGCGTCGCCTGCGCCTCGATCTCGATCCGGATCTCGTTCCCGACCAGCACGCCGCCCGCCTCCAGCGCCTGGTTCCAGACCAGCCCGAAGTCCCGGCGGTCGATCTTCGCCGTCGCGCTGAACCCGGCCCGCTCGCCGCCCCACGGGTCCTTCCCCTTCCCCTCGTACGTCGCCTCCAGCACCACCTCGCGCGTCGTGCCGTGGATCGTCAGGTCGCCGTACACCTTGAAGCGGTCCCCCGCCTCCACCGCCGCGCCCTCGACCCGCCGGCTCCGGAACGTCACCAGCGGGTAGTGCTCGACGTCCAGGAAGTCCGCCGACCGGAGGTGCCCGTCCCGCTGCTCGACACCCGTGTCGATGCTCGCCGCCGGAATCTCGACCTCCACCCGCGACCGGTCCGGGTTCGCACCGTCCACGACGATCGTCCCCTTCACCTCGTTGAACTTCCCGCGCACCGTCGTGAACATCATGTGCTTCGCGGAAAACCCGACCAGCGTGTGCGTCGGATCGATCGTCCAGGTCGTGGCGACCGCCTGCGTCGTGCTCTGATTGCTCGACATGACTCCCTCACCCGCGGGGGCTCTGCCATGACGGGCGACGGCGGCGTCCCCCGATCCCCCGCCGCGCCCGGTACTGCTCGCTTCCAAATCACCTCGCCGGACCCCTCACCCCGCCGGCTCCGCCACCGCCCGCGTCGACCCCTCGGTCGACGATGCCGCGGGCGACGCCGCCGCCCGCAGCCCCAGCTTCCGCAGCAGCGCGATCGCCGCCGCCTGCTCCGCCTCCGTCAGCCCCGACACCGCCTCGACGATCGCCGCGGCGTGCTCCGGGAAGATCCGCCCCATCAGCGCCTCCCCCGCCGGCGTCAGCGCCGCGTAGATCGCCCGCCGGTCCTCCGGGCACCGCCGCCGCTCCGCCAGTCCCTTCCGCTCCAGCCGGTCCACCAGGAACGTGATCCCGCCGCTCGACGCCAGGATCTTCCGCTTGATCTCCCCCAGCAGCAGCGGTCCCTTGTGGAACAGCGCCTCCAGCACCGCGAACTCGCCCTCGCTCAGGCCGTGTCGGCCGATGTCGCCGCGCGCGTGCTGCGCCACGGCGCCGTGCGCCCGGGCCAGCACGACCCACAGCTTGAGCGCGAGCTCCCGTTCCTTGTCGTCCCGTTCCGCCATCGCTCCTCGCAACGATATTTCACAACCAAGATACTTGGCGGTGGCCGATCGGTCAAGGGCCGCGGCGGCGACGGGGCCCGGCGCAGCGGCGTCGGCCTGCGAACGACCCTTTTCACCGCAGAGGCGCAGAGCACACGGAGAACGGCGACGGAGCCGGGCGGCGCGGCTTCGTCGCATCCGAAAGATCCTCTTTGAGTTGGACCGGTGGTAAGCGGGGTACCGGTACGACTTCAGTGTTCGAGTTGGACCGGTGGACCGAGGTTCATCGGTCCACCTCCTCTTGGGAGGTGGACCGGCGTGATGCGGGTCACTGGTGCCGTGGCCGGACCGGAGATTTGCGGCTCACCGGTCCACTTCATCATCCCTGCTTCCACGTCGGAGCCGGCGTAGCCCGGATCCAGACCCCAACAGGTGGTGCGTTCGCCCGCGAAGGCTGCTCCCCGCCGGCTCAGGCCGTTCTTCGTGTACTCTGCGCCTCTGCGGTGAAAACCGTCGTTCGCAGGCCGACGCCGCTGCGCGGAGGCCCGTCGCCGCTCGCCTACCGCGCGGCGTCCAGCAGCCGCATGTCCTCCTCGTCCAGCTCGATGCTCGCCGCCGCGAGGTTCTCCTCGAGGTGCGAGACGCGCGAGGTGCCGGGGATCGGCAGCATGACGGGCGAGCGGGCCAGGAGCCAGGCGAGCGCGATCTGCATGGCCGTGGCGTCGTGGCGGCGGGCGACGCGCTCGAGGCGCTCGCGGGCGGCGCGCTCCTCGGCCTCCTCGCCGAGAGAGCCGGCGCCGAGCGGGAACCAGGGGATGAACGCGATGCCGGCGTTCTCGGCGTACTCGAGGACCGCCTCCCACTCGCGGTCGAGGATGTTGTAGCGGTTCTGGACGGAGGCGATCGGCACGACGCGGCGGGCGCGCTCGATGTCGTCGACGCCGACCTCGGAGAGGCCGACGTGGCGGACGAGCCCCTCCCGGACGAACTCGGCGAGCGCGCCGAACTGCTCGTCGGCCGGGACCTCGCGGTCGATGCGGTGGAGCTGCCAGAGGTCGATGCGCTCGAGGCGGAGTCGGCGCAGGCTTCCCTCCAGGGCGCGGCGCAGGTACTCGGGCCGGCCGTTCTCGACCCAGCGGCCCGGGCCGGGGCGCTCGAAGCCGCCCTTCGTCGCGATGACGAGGCCGTCGGGGTACGGCCGCAGCGCCTCCGCGATGAGGTCCTCGGAGACGTACGGGCCGTAGGAATCCGCGGTATCGATGAAGTCGACGCCGAGCTCGACGGCGCGGCGGAGCACGCGCTTCGCCTCGGCGATGTCGGCGGGCGGCCCGAAGATGCCGGGCCCGGTGATGCGCATGGCGCCGTAGCCCATGCGGTTGACGACGAGGTCGCCGCCGAGGGTGATCGTGCCGGCCTGCGCGGCGGGCGGTGCGCCGGGTGTCCGGATGCTGCTGGTGCTCATCGGTCGATCCTTCTCGTCGGGAACAGCCGCCTCGCGGGCGGGGTCGCGGCCCGCGGCGCCACGGGTCGATGTCCAGCGGTTGCAGGATGGGTTCCACCCGGCCCGCGCCCCACCCGCCTCCGCCTCCGCCTCCGCGCCCGCCTCCGCGCCCGCCTCCGCCTCCGCCATCCGCGCGACAGCCGTCCCCGCGCATGGTGCAGCTGACCCATGCCGCCCGGCCGCCCTAGCCGATAGCTTGAGGCACCCCCGAGGCCCGTGTCCGCGCGGCGTCG
>DASTKT010000044.1:0-17382 GCA_035715725.1 Longimicrobiales bacterium
GCGGCGAAGCGCGCATCCTCGCGGAGCCGATCGCGCCGGGCCTGGGCGTTTGCGCCGGCCCGCCCGACGTCCAGCTTCGCCGCCTGTGCGTCCGCGCTCCCCGCGCCCCACTGGATGAGCGGCATGCTCACGCCGAGCGCAAGCGTCTGGCGGGCGCGCGGCGACTGGTACGCGTCGCCCAGGATCGTCGCCGATTGGTTGAATCCCACCACCGCCGAGAACGTCGCGTTCAAGCGGTTCGCGAGCGACGCCTCGTTCGCACGGCGGCGGGCCTGAAGCTCGTCGAGCTCGTTCTGCTCGACGACGCTCGAGTTGGCGAGCGCCTGCGTCACCGCGACGTCGGGGTCGACCGCGAAAGGCGCCAGCATCGTCGGTGCGGCGATGCGCAGCGTGTCCGGCGAGTCGACCTGCAGCAGCCGCTTCAGCGCCGCCTCGGCCCGGTCGCGCTCGAGCTTCGCCGCATCCAGCGATGCCCGCGCGCGCAGCAGCGCCAGCTCGCTCTGGAGCAGGTCGTTCTCGCCGATCTTGCCGACGCTGTAGCGTCCCTGGTTGAGCGTGTAGAGCGTGTCGTTGACGGCCACGTTCGTCGTCGCGTTCTCGAGCGCGACCTGCGCGGCGAAGTCGTCGAAGAATGCGGAGGCGACGGCGGTGGCCGCGTCCTCCCGCGCCTCGTGGTACTGCCGCTCGGCGAGCTCGGAGGTCACCGAATTCTGGCGCTGGTCCCACCGCACCGTGCGCGGTCGGAAGAGGTCCTGCTCGAACCCCACCAGCAGCGGCGTCGTCGTCCACACCCGCGGCTCGCCGGTCACGGCGTTACCGAAGTTGTCGATCCGCGCGAGCTGCGAGGAGAACGACAGCCGCCCGCCCGTCCACGGCAGCTCCTGCGCGAGCGTGAGGCCGAGCGACGACTGGTTCCGGGCCTGCGTGACGAGCTGCGTCTCGCCGGTCGGCAGGAGCAGCGGCGTGATCCCGCGGTTCAGGTCGAGCGCCTGTCCGCCGAGCGAGAGCTGCGGCAGCAGGCGAGCGGCGAATGCGCGGTGGCGGGCGCGCATCGCGTCGCGGGCATCTCGTGCCGCGCGCGCGGCCAGCCCTCGCTCGTCCGCGATGGCGATCGCGTCCTGTAACGTGATCGGGCCGGCCGGCAGGGCCGCCGCGGCGGGCGGCGGCACCGGGCCCTGCGCGAGGACCCTCCCCGGGGCGAGCGCGGCGCCCGCGGCCGCGAAGCCGAGCAGCGCGAGCGTGGCCCGCCTGGCCGCGGGCGGAAGGTTCGAGGGGCTCATGGATGCGTTCCGGTTGGATGCGGGCGAGGCGAGCCGCTCGCCTGGTGCCCGTGTTGGATGCGCCCCGCAACGGGCGCGAGGACGGGACACTACTCGTAGCGCAGGCAGACGACCGGATCCTCTCGCGCGGCGCGCCACGCCGGCACGATCCCGAACGCCAGCCCGACGAGCGCCGAGACGCCGAACGCGACGAGCACGGAGGCGCCCGAGACGAGCGCCGTGATCCCGGCCACCCGCCGGATCGCCACGCTGAGCAGCACGCCGACGACGATCCCGGCGACGCCGCCCGCGAGCGAGATCATGACCGCCTCGCTCAGGAACTGCGCGAGCACATCGCGGCGCGTCGCGCCCACGGCGCGTCGCACGCCGATCTCCTTGATGCGCTCCAGAATCGAGGCCAGCATGATGTTCATGATCCCGATCCCACCCACGATGAGCGAGATCGAGGCGATCGCGCCGAGCACGATGTTGAAGATCGTGCGCGTCCGCTGTTCCTGCTTCAGCAGCAGCTCGGGGACGGTGATCTCGAAGTCGACCACCTGGTTGTGTCGCCGCGTGAGCAGGCGGCGCGTCAGGTCGGCGACTTGCGGCACGAGCGAGGAGCGCTCGACCTGCACGACGATCTTGTCGAGCTGGTGGTAGTTGCGCTTCTCCGCCCGCTGCGCGTCCGTCTCCGTAGAGTCCACCTCCTGGAACGCTCTCGCCGCCAGCTCCATTTCCTGCTGCGTCACCTCGGCCCGGTTCCGGTAGCGCAGCAGCATCGTGGGGAGCGGCACGTAGACGTCCATGTTGGCGTCGCGGATGCCGAGCCGCTGCGCCGTCTCCGCCGAGACCTGGTGGTCCTCGAGCACGCCGACCACCGTGAGCCACTGGTTGCCCACCTTCACACGCCGCCCGATCGGGTCCTCCGTCGTGAAGAAGCGGGCCTCGACGCCGTGGCCGATGATCGCTACCGGAGCGGAGAGCGCGTAGTGCCGCGGCCCGAACGACGATCCCTTGCGGACGCGCAGGTTCATGAGCCTGAAGTACGCCGGATCGACGCCCACGACCTTCCCCGAGCGCTGGCGCCCATCGCGCGTGATGACCGCGTTGAAGACGACCTCGCCGCTCGTCGCGTCCACGTGCGGCACCACCTCGGCAATGGCGTGCACGTCCTGCGCGGTAAGCCCCGGCGTGAAGCGCTTCGCCTCCTTCTTCGCGTCGTCGCCTGTATCCGCTTTCCCCTCGTGCTGCTCGACGATCGGCGTGACGACGATGGTGTTCGCGCCGAGCAGCTTCATCTGGGCCAGGATCTCCTGCTCGGCGCCGTTGCCGATCGCGAGCATCGCGATGACGGACGCGACGCCGAACAGGATGCCGAGCGACGTGAGCGCCGCGCGCAGCTTGTTGTGGCGCAGCGCCTCCGCCGCCGTGCGCGTGCTGAACGCGGCGTGCTCGAGGAACTCCCGCGCGCGGTCGCGCGTCGTGGCCGGCGCGGGCGGCTGCGCCCGCCGCTCCGGGGTCGGTGCCGGAGCCGTCGTGGTCGACATCAGGGCCGCTTCGCCGCGGGCGCCGGCTCGGCCCGGACCGCGGGTCCGCGTGGCGTCGTCGCCTGCGGCTTTGGCGCCTCCGCCGGCGAGGTAGGTTTCCCCGGGGGAGCCGCCTGTACCCCGTCGAGGAGTGACTTCCGAATGCCGGCCGCATCCGCGGGCGGCGCGAGGAGCACCTGGTCGCCCTTCTCGAGCCCCCGAAGCACCACGATCTCGTTGTCGCTCATCGCGCCGGTCACGACTTGCTGCTTCACCAGGTCGCCACCGTCGCGCTTGTAGACGAACGAGCCGCCGCTGTCGGCGCTCACGGCCTCGATCGGGATGTAGAGCGCGTTCGGGATGACCGCCGTCTCGATCGCGTTGGCCGTGGTCATCCCCGGGCGCAGCGTGGTGTCGGCCTCGGCGACGACGATCTTCACCTCGAAGACCTTCGAGTCCTGGTTCGGGCGCTGCTCGCCCACGTTCGCCACGGAGCTGACCGTGCCCGTGAGCACCTTGGACGGGTCGGAGTCGAGCGTGATGCGAACCTTCTGCCCGACGGCGACCTTCCGCACGTCCACCTCGTTGACGTACGTGGCCGACTCCATCTGCGTGAGATCCGGCAGCGTGGCGACCGTCGGGTCCCACGGGCTCCACGTCGACCCGACGCCCTTCTTCCGGCCGTTCCATTCACGCACGTAGATGACCATGCCGTCGGAGGGCGCCCGGACGGTGAAGGCGTCCATCACCTGCTGGATCACCTTGAGCTGGTTCGCCTGCCGGTCGCGCTCCGCGGCCGCCTCCGACATCTTGGCGGTCGCCTGCTTGAGCTTGGTCTGGTAGCTCGCGCGCGCCTGCGCCGCCTGCCGCTGCGCGCGCTCGAAGTCGATCTCCGTCTGGCGCTGGACCGTCGGGGCCTCGTACTTCGACTGCTCCTTCGCCAGCTTCTTCTCTTCCAGCGCGTAGTCGGCCGTACGGATGTCCTCGCGCGCCTGCGCCAGCGCGAGCGCGGAATCGAGCTGCGCGGACGTGTACTGCGCCGTCGCCTTCTGCAGGTTCAGCGTCACGTCCGCGAGCTTCGCGGCGACGGCACCCCGGTCCAGCTCCGCGATCACCTCCCCCTTCTCCACCTCCGTCCCCTCAGGAACGATCGAGGAGATCTTCGTCTGGTAGACGTTGACCACCTGCGCCATGGCCGGGCCCTGGACCTGGACCGCCTCACGCGCGCGCAGCTCGCCCGTGGTGCTGACGGTCACGCGCAGGTCGTCCTGCTTCACCGTGGCGACGAGGGCGGAGTCTTCTTCGGGCGACGCACCGGCGAAGCGGTAGAAGGCGCCGGCGCCGAGCACCAGCAGCACGATGGCCGGGATGATTAGCCGGGGATTACGGAGCGTGGCCATTGATAGTGTGCGCATGGCTGGGGAGACGTCGCCGAAATAGCGGGAAGGATGATGCTGGATACCCAACTATGCGACGCGGAGCGTCATCGGGCAAGTAAGTCTGCCGCGTGCGTTCGGCAGGGTCGGTCGAGGGCGGGCCCGCGATGGACCCGCCCATCGATCGATCCGGCACCACTCAGCGATAGACCGTTGCCACCCCGCCGGCCGGGTAGCGCGTCCCCGCAGCGGCGCCGACCGGGAACGCCGCGTCGCGCCGCTTGATGACGGAATCGGTCAGCAAGTCGTCCGTCGCGGCGACGTTCTCCTTCGGGTAGCGCACGTGCTTCATCCCCGGTAACCGGCGGGCCCCGCCGACGCGCGGGCGATCGGAGCGGAGGCGGGCGTGTCGGCGTACTTGTCGCAATGAACGGTGTTCATTATGCTGAACCATGTTCAGCAAAGCCGGAGACGAGGAGAGCATGAGCGGCAGGGCGAGGCGGGAGCAGCACAAGGCGGAACTGAAAGGGCTGATTCTCGAGGCCGCGCGCGATCTGTTCGCGCAGGAGGGCTACGAGCGCGTTTCCATGCGCAGGCTCGCCCAGCGGGTCGAGTGCGCCCCGGGCACGCTGTACCTGTACTTCCGGGACAAGGACGAGCTCCTGCGTGCCGTGGTCGAGGAGAGCTTCGGGGAGCTGCTGCACACGCTGCAGGCGATTCCGGGCGGAGGGGACGCACTGGAGGGGCTGAAGGCGAAGATGCGCGCCTACATCGAGTTCGGGCTACGGCATCCGGACCACTACCGGTGCGCCTTCGTCCTGCCCGCGGCGAGGAGGACGGGCGAGAAGCCGCACGCGGCGTTCGACGAGCTGCGGGCGGCGGTGCGGGCCTGCGCTCGCCGGGACGCCCCGGACGACCAGGCCGTGGAGCTGGCGAGCCAGGTCGTGTGGTCGGCGCTGCACGGCCTGACCTCCCTGCTGATCGCGCGGCCTCAGTTCCCGTGGGTGGAGAGGGAGGAGCTGATCGAGGAGCTGATCGAGACCGCCACGACGGCGGTGATGCGGGTGCGCGCCTGAGCGGGGCGGATCGGTACGGAACGTCGAAACGGTAGCTCGACCCCAACGGATCGGAGGAGGGTGATGGCAAGTGCGGCGCCGGCGAAGGCGGGTGGACTCGGCGGGGGAATCGCGACTGGCGCCGGCACCGATCGCCGGTGGGCTCTCCTTGCCGCCTGGGTCGCCGTCCTCCTCGCGAGCGATGTCGCGGCGATCGTCTCGGAGCTCCACGGACATGAGCTGCCCACGTGGAACGCGCTCGCCCGCGCGGCCGTGATCGTGGGGCTCGCCGTCACGATCCCGCGTGCCGCGCGCCCTTCGCATGCGCGCGGCTTCATGCTGGCGCTGGCGGCCATGACCGTCGGCGGCTGGATCGTCGCGGTGATTCAGGGCCAGGTCCACTGGTTCGCGGTGGCGCCGCGCGCGCAGGGCATGCTCGCGCGAGTCTTCGTCAATCTCATCCCGGCCGCCTTGATGGCGTCGACGCTGGTCGGAAGCGACCTGTCGCGTCGGGACCTCTTCCTGGCCCGGGGCGATCCCCGTGCGCCCACGTCGCTCCCGCTCGTCCGGGGCGCACCCTGGAGCGTCATCGGGCCCGTCCTGTTGGCCGTCACCTCGGTCGTGCTGGTCGTACAGCTCGCGATCGTCTCCCACGCCGCGCAATACTTCCGGCCAGCCGTGCTCGTCTGGGGACTGCCCGCGGCGCTGCTGTTCGCGGTGGTCAACGCGAGCTGGGAGGAGTTCTGTTTCCGCTGCGTGCTACTCGCCCGCGGCGCACGCGCGTTCGGCCCCGGGCAGGCGGTCGCAGCCTCGTCCCTCCTGTTCGGGCTCGCCCACTACGGCGGCCACCCATCCGGACTCAGCGGCGTGGCGATGGCGACCTTCTTCGCCTGGATCGTCGCGCGGAGCATGCTGGACACGCGGGGCTGGACCTGGGCGTGGCTCCTCCACGTCGCCCAGGACGTGATCATCTTCCTCATGGTCCTGATGACGGGCGTCTAGCTAGGATTGATGCGGCGCGCTGGCGCGTCCCAATTATCGGGGAGGCCACCCCGCCGCGACCTCCCTCCCTCGCCTCCCCGCCAGGATCGGCGCACACCGTCTCGCTCACGCCTCGCCGGTTTCGGCGGCGGCTGAACCAGCCGTACACCGTCGGACGCGTGGCTCAGTCAGCGCTGCGGCCGCACAGGGCTGGCGCACCACGTTCACCACGGTGTTGCCGGCGAAGTCGACGCCGCGGCGCCTGTGGAATTGGCGGCCGCCGCCGGCGCCTCCGGCGGGGAAGCCAGGAAGGCTTCGAGCACGCGGTTGAACTCCTCCGGCCTGTCCCGGAAAAGCGCGTGCGCAGTGCCGTCAATAGCCTGCACGGGTACGCCGGGCCAGCGCTCTCGCCCTTCCTCGGCCGCTGCCATCGTCCAGGGTGCCGAGGAAAACACGAAGAGCACCGGGCGGTCGAGCGAGTCGACGATCGGACGCAGGTCGCTCTCGAAATACAGGTTGGCGAGCTCGAGGGCGGCGGCCGTGGTCGGCATCGAGAGAGCGGCCTTGGTCAGACTGTCCAGGTAGCTCTCCGGCTGGGGCCGAGCATGGATCGCCCGTACGAAGGCCCGGGTGTACTGCGCCCGGCTCCGCTGTACGGCGTCCAACCGCTTTTCCGTCCCCGCGAGAAACTGGAGTCGCGGGGTAGGTATAGCCGCTCGTCCACGAGCACGAGGGCTCGGATGTCCCCGGTTCCGAACTGGCTCACGCATCCGAGGACCTCGTTCACCCCCAGGGACCAGCCCACGAGGACGGCGGGGCCGCCGCCCAGGTGCTCGAGCAACTCATGGATGTCGCGGCCGAGGCGAGCGGTCGTGTACCCCTCCGTCGGCTTCTCGGAGTCTCCTTGCCCGCGCGGGTCCAGGGCCACGACGTGGTACCTCGCGGAGAAATGTTCGAGCTGGGGCCGCCAGATCCAGGCGGGCAGCGTCCAGGCGGGAACGAAGACGAGGGTCGGACCGGAGCCCGCTTCCAGATAGTGGAGCTGCACGCCGTCGCTCGTCCGGAAATGGCCGCTCCGCAGCGACGCCTCGGACGACCGGTTGTCCGGATGCCCATCGGTCTGGGCGTGCAGCGTGGCCGCCGTTAGAGCCAGCGAAAGGACGAGCCCGATGCTGGCCAACAGGATCGACCGGAGACAGCGGTCAGGCACCGTGTCCTCCTGGTGAGCGGCGCTGTAAGCCGGAATGCCCAGATAGGCGTCGGTTCCCGTCACGATAGAACGCGCCGACGTTGTACGAAAGACTTTCCCCAGCCGCACACGAGGGGGCGTGAACGGTTCCCCTGAGCGTTCCCGTCGCCAGTCGAACTCGGGGAGACGGTGTCGAACCGCTCGGTGGGGCTCGGCGACTGGAGTAGTCCGGTTGGGCGGACGTGCTTCACTCGATGCTCATGTGGAGCGCTTTGGGGCCGCGGCAGAAGGATGGTCTCGGTGGAAGGCGATGCCAAGAAACGGCTTATGTAGGATTACGAGAGTCGGAGAGGCGCGTGGCGGCCCAGATTACGATAAAGCCACTCCAGGAATACGAGACAGCGTGCAAGTCCACACGCCTTCTGTCGTAGAACGCGGCAACTTCTATCGTAGCTTCGCCTGACTCAGTGGGCGCCGATGTGGGGAGGGGAGGCGGCAACGCGAGCCGTCTCCCCTTCTGCGCTGCCGCCGGGCTGAGCCACGCGTCGGTCGGTGTGCGGGTCGTTCAGTGGCCGCGGAGCCGTTTCCGCGGCGATTCCTCCCCCAGCTCCGGCTCGCCCTCGTCCAACCCGGCGTCCGGTAGCGGCCGGTCCTCCGCCCGCCGGGCCAGCAACAGCGTGCCCCCGGCGGACGCCGCGCCGGCGGCGGCGAGCAGGGGGCCGAGGACCAACAGGTCGTCCAGCAGCGCGCCGGCCCCGGTGGACGTCGCGGTGAGGACGAGAAGAACCGAGAACAGGAGGCCGCCCGCGGCGCCCCAGCCGGCGAAGCGCGGGAGCGAGAGATCGTGGAACCGGCGGCCACGCGCGACCAGCCCCAGAATCCCCGAGAACAGAGCGCCGGCGAGGAAGCCAAGGATGCCGAAGCCGACGGGGAACGGGACATCGGCGGCGCCGGGGCCGACGATGAGCCGGAGGACCATCCCCGCGCTGAACCAGGCAAGGCCCCAAGCGACGCCCATCCCCAGGGCGCCGCGAATCCGTCGCAGCCACTTCTTCACGTTTTTCCTCTCGCGCTCGTGTCGAAGCCACCCGCCGCCAGCACCCGACCCGGTTCATCGACGTAAGGCACTTTGCGAGGTAAAGTACAAGGCCGCGGTCGTGGAGCGCAAGGCCGCGGCGGCACCGCGGCGAAGGCGGGGCTCGATTCCAAGAGGTCGCCCGCAGCCGCCTCCTTTCCGCCGCAATCTCCGAAGGTCGCGGCTCGCATACGATCTCGGGGACCTGATCCAGGAGGTGGATGCGTGGGCTCCTGACGGCGCCACGGCCTCCACGAGCCCCAGGTGACGCCGGCGATGGCGGTGTCGTCCCTAACACGGAGGCATAGCACACGGGCACGTGCCCGCGTGAGCCGTTCCCCTGAAGGTGCGGAGGATGACGTGATGAAGCGAACCAAACGATGGGTGTTCGTGGCGCTCCTGGGTGCCCTGCCCCTGGCGGCGTGCGAGAACGGCAACGACGTCGCCGGGGACGGGAAGGTCTCGCTCTTCCTGACGGACGCCCCCGGCGACAGCATCGCGGCCGCGGTGGTCACGGTCACGGACGTCTACCTGCAGTCCGGCTCCGACACGCTGTCGGAGAGCAGCCGCGTGCACCTGTTCACGGGCGAGCGCACCGTCGACCTGCTGACCCTGCGCGACAGCCTCTCGGCGCTGGTCCAGAACCAGACCGTCCCGGCGGGCAGCTACGGACAGCTCCGGCTCGTCGTGACGGGCGCGTACGTGGAGACGGGCAGCGGCGCGATCTACGCGACGAGCCCGACCTACGCAGGCTTGCCGTCCGGCGCCCAGGTGTCTGGTGCGCTGCAGGCGCCGAGCTACGCACAGAGCGGGCTCAAGATCGTCCTCCCCGGTGGCTCGCTGCAGGTGGGCGAGGGAGAGAACGTCCAGCTCGTGCTCGACTTCGACGTCGCACAGAGCTTCGGCCACGCGACCGGCGCCTCCGGCCAGTGGGTCCTGCATCCGGTGGTGCGGGCTTCGGATGTGGACGGCGCGGAAACGCTCGCCGTGACGGTGAACACGTCCGCCGGCCTCGAGCTGCCCGCGGGTTTCGCGCTGTCCGCCGTCAAGGTCCGGTTGACCGATCAGAGCGGGAACACGCGGGAACAGGCGCTCGCCGTGACGACCGGCGGAGGCGCCTCGGCCAGCTTCCGCTACCTGCTGCCCGCGGCGGGGCCCTTCAGCATCTCCCTGGTCGCTCCGGCGGGCATCACGCTCCAGACGACGCCTGCCGGCGCCCAGAGCGTGGATCTCGCAACCACCCAGAGCATCGCGTTCACGCTCACGGCCGTCGGGCCGTAGCCGTAGGGCCGATCGGGGAGGGGCAGGCCGCCAGGGCGCCGGCGGACTGCCCCCTCGGGCCGTCCCGTAAGGCGCCCGTGAACCGCCCCGGGTGCCGCGAACCGCGCGCTACCTCACGAAGGTGTCAACCAGCTCCGGGCCGCGACGAACGCGGGGATCGCGGCGTCGGCGTGCCCGAGGGGCCCGAGGTCCACCACCTCGACGTTCGCTCCCACCTCCTGCATCCGCGCGGCCGCCGTGAGGGTGTTCCGGGGCGGTACGGTCTCGTCGGCGGCGTGCTGCTCGATCTCCCGCACCAGCGCCATGGCGGCCTGCCCGCCCTGCGAGCCGTTCAGGATCCCCGCCCCGAGAAGCTCCACGTTCTGCGGGTTGGAGGGGACATCGGCCTCCTGCGTGACCGTCCCGTGGGAGTACGACACGAGGGGCACGGCCGGCGCGCCGGTGGGCAGGACAACCGCGCCGCTGGGCAGAGTGCCGCGGCCGTTCACGTCCACCGTCTGGCAGCGCACGGCGTAGACGTCCACGTCGTGGCGGGCCTGGACGGTGTTGCCCGGGACTCCCGCCAGCAGCGCCGCGACCGCGGCCGGATCGCTACTCCGCCCTCATCGCCACGCGCGGGTCCACGCGCACCGACCGCGCGGTCGGTACCGCCGACGCCGCGATCACGACGGCGAGCAGGAGCAGCACGCTCGTCGCGTAGACGCGGGGCTCGCCCGCACTCACGTCGTGCAGCACCCCGCTCAGCTCGCGGCCGACCGCCAGCGCCAGCACGACGCCCGCCACACCGCCCCCGGCGATCACGCGCGCCGTGTCTCGCGCGACGACGCGCACCAGCGAAGCCGCGCTCGCGCCGAGCGCACGGCGGATGGCGAACTCGCGGCCGCGCTGGAGCACCGCGAGCGCCGCGGTGCCGTAGACGCCGATCGCGGCGAGCAGCAGCGCGCACAGCGCGAAGCCCGTGAACACCTGCGCACCGAGCCGCTCGCGTACCGTCGCCTCGCGCAGCTGCGACGTCATCGTCCGGACCTCGCCGGGCGCGTTCCCGGCGCCGGCCCGGTGGATCGCGGCACGCACCGGTGCCACGAGCGACGCGGCGTCGCGATCCGTCCGGATGAAGACGACGCCGCGCGTGCGCTCGCCGAACGGGAGGAAGATCGCCGGGCGCGCCGGCTCCTCGACGTCGCCATAGCGGGCGTCCTCGACGATGCCGACGACGCGGACGGTGCCGCCGCCCCAGACCGCCGGGGTCGACAGGGGGTCCTCACCGCCCCAGCCGAGGCGCGCGGCTTCCCGGTTGACGATCATCACGCGCTCCGCGCTCGTGCCGTCCGTGAGCTGGAAGTCCCGGCCGCGCACGAACCGGGTGCCCAGCGTCTCGAAGTACCCCGGCGCCGCGCTCGCCAGCATCACGTGCGTGCTGCCGACGCGGCCCGCGACTTCGATGCCCGTGCCGTCGCAGTGGTCGCCGAGCGGTGAGCATTCGCCGAGGGCGACGGCGCGCACGCCGGGCACCGCGCGCACTTCGTCCAGCACGCCCCTCCAGAGCGCGTCGACCGGCTCGTTCCGGGCGCGGATCGGGTCGAGCGTGAGGTTCACCGCGAGCAGACCGTCCGGCCGATAGCCGAGCGGCACGGCGAGCGTGCGGCGGAAGCTCTCGAGCGTGAGCCCGGACGCGACGAGGAAGGCGAGCGCGAGCGCGACCTGTGCGCCCACGAGCGCCATGCGCGGCGCCGCGCCGTCGCGCGCGGTCGAGCCGCCGCCCTGGCGCAGCGCGCCGACGATCGCCGGCCGCGCGACGCGCGCCGAGGAGAGCAGCCCGACGCCCACGCCGACGGCGAGGGCGAGCAGCGCGGCGAAGCCGACCGCGCGCGCATCCAGCCGCACGCCGAGGAAGCTCAGCCGTGTCAGGTCGCTGACCGATCCCGTCGTCGGCATCGACTGCGGCAGCATCGTCGCGAGCTCGCGCGTGGCGACGAAGGCGATCGCGAGCCCGAGGGCGAGGCCGAGGAGCGCGAGCACCGCCGACTCCGTCACCAGCTGCCGCACCACGCGCGCGCGGCTCCCACCGAGCGCGAGCCGGATCGCCAGCTCCTGCCTCCGCGCCGCGCCGCGCGTCAGCAGCAGCGTGCTCAGATTCACGCACACGATCGCGAGCAGCAGCCCCGCCGCGAGCGCGAGCAGCTCGATCGAGCGGCGGATCGCCGCATTCACCCGCAGCTCCGCGAACGTGTACGCCGCCGCGCTCCAGTGCCCCTCGTCGGCCGGGTACGCCTCGTCGATGCTCGCGCCGAGCGATGCCACCGCGGCGCCCGCCTCGGCCGCGCCGACGCCGTCGGCGAGCCGCCCGACCAGCTCCATGTTGTGCGCGCCCGCCTGCGCCAGCACCGCGGCGCTGCGCCTCGCCGGAACCGGCAGCCACAGCTGCGCGTCGCCACTCAGCCCGCGGAATCCCGGCGCCATGACGCCGATGATCGTCCGCTGACGGCCGTCGATGCGCAGCGTCTCGCCGACGGCCGAGGGGCGGCCGCCCAGCCGCCTGCGCCAGAAATCGTCGCTCACCACCACCACGTCACCGGGCGCGCCGACGGCGTCCTCCGCCGCCGTGTACGTGCGCCCCAGCGCCGGCCTGACGCCCAGGACGGCGAAATACGCGGCGCCCGCCATCTCACCGGACACGCGCTCCGCGCCGTCGGGGCCGCTCAGCACCATCGTCTCGTCGTCGTGCAGCGCGAGCGCCGAGAACGCGCGCTGCCGATCGCGGAACAGCTCGTACTTCGGGTACGACCACGTCATGTCGATCACCCGGGCCGCCGCCGGAATCGGCATCCGCAGCGTCACGCTCATCGCCCGCGCGGCACCCGGGAACGGCAGCGGCCTCAGAAGCGCGCCGTCCACCACCGCGAAGATCGTCGCCGCCGTGCCGATGCCGATCGCCACCGTCGCCAGCGCCGACAGCGCGAACGCCGGACGCGCGGCCAGCCCGCGCACCGTGTACGCGGCATCCCGCACCAGGTCCTCCAGCAGACGCCCGCGCCGCACGTCCGCCGTGCGCTCCCGCCACCGCTCGACGCCCCCGAGCTCGATGGCCGCGCGCCGCCGCGCCTCCCGCGGGGGCACGCCCGCCGCTACGTGCTTCGCCATCTGCCGCTCGACGTGGAAGGCCAGCTCCTCCCGCGTGTCACGGTCCGCCGCGCGCCGGTGCAGCGCCGACCAGACGATGTGCTTCAGCCCAGCCAATCGAGACATGGCTCACCACGCCGTCCGCAGGATCAGGTTCACCGCCGCCGTCGAGCGCTCCCATTCGCGCTGCGTTTCCGCGAGCCGCTGCGCGCCCGCCGCCGTCAGCGTGTAGTACTTCGCACGCCGGTTCGACTCCGAGGCGCGCCACGCCGCGGTCACCCATCCGCGCTGCTGCAGCCGCTCCAGGACCGGGTACAGCGTCCCCTGGTTCACGCTGAACGCGTCGCGCGACAGCTGCTGGATCCGCTCGCCGATCCCCCACCCGTGCATCGGCTCCAGGCTCAGCGTCTTCAACACCAGCATCTCGAGCGTGCCGGGAATGATCGGCAGCGATTCGTCGCCCATGGTCTGCCTCCCCTCTGGCCAACCCAAAGGTAGGCGTCCTTTGGGGAACCCACAAGGGAGGCGTCGCCGTTACGACGACGAAGCCGCGGCCCCACGCCCGGCGGTGGCGCCGTCTCCCCGTCGCCGACGCGAAGCCGTTCTGGTATGAGGCTCGCGGCTTCACGAGCTCGAGGAGTCCCGGCTCGAGTCCGGATGCAGGCGTGACCGGCCGCCTCGTGATCACCGGGAACGAGAATGAGAGAGGTCGCAGCCAACTCGCGCGGGGAGATCGCCCGGCGGAAAGCCATGGGTCTCCTGACCTGGTCGGGGCCGGCGCCGATGCTGTTCGCGCGCCCGGTCTTCTCCGTCCTGGCGCAGGGATTGGTCGCGGGAGTCTATGCGCTGCGATCGTCGCCCACGCCCTGGCTGGCCGCGGCGCGCTGGCTGCCCGTCTATGCCACGCTGATCGACGTGGGCTGCCTCGCGATGCTCTGGGCGTTGACACGGCGGGAGGGCATAAGACTCTTCGACCTGATCAGCTTCGATCGCCGGCGGTGGCGCGGCGACGTCCTGCTCGGCCTGGGCCTCGTCCCCGTGAGTCTGCTGTTCATCTTCGGCGGGATTACGATCAGCAGCGTTCTCGTCTACGGCACTACCCACGCGCCGGACATCTTCCGGCCGCTTCCACTGCTGCCGGCGCTCTACGCGGTGCTCGTCTTCCCGCTGGTCTGGGCTGTGACCGAGCAGATGACGTACAACGGCTACCTCCTACCTCGCATCCAGGTTCTATGCGGTAGCATCATCGCCGTGGCGCTCGTGTCGTTCCCCTGGTCGTTGCAGCATGCCTTCCAACCGCTGACGTTCGACCCTGATTTCATGCTGTACCGCTTCCTGGCGCCGATACCGCACAGTGTGTTCGATACGGTGTTGTACCTGCGCGTTCGGCGGTTGCTGCCGTTCATCATTGCTCACTGGCTGATGGACGGTGGGGACGCGTTCGTGACACTGCTGTTGCCACATCTGCGTTGAGCCCGCGTCCACGGCACGTTCGGACAACCCAGCCACACCGCTCTCGTGCTGTCACAGTTGGGGCCCCTCTCCCGTCAACCATTCGGAGCGCCGCGCCTCGCGCGAAACCTCCGACGCGGCGGCGCGCGTTCGTACAGGGTTCCTCGCGACCGAGCCGGCGGGGTGTCGAATCCGGCGCCGCCGGTTCGTCCAGGGTATAGAGGAGGGAAACGAAATGAACGTGAACGCATCTCTCGGGGCGGAATCGCTTCCGTCCCGCTTGCTCGAGCGGCACCGCGACGACGACCCCGCGCGGGCGACGTCGCCCCGAAGCATCTCGACCACGATCGAGGCCGTAGACGACGGGGACGACATGGGACGGCTCCTGTCCGTGGCCCGACGCCTCTACGCGCGAATCTCGACGGCGCTTGCCCACGCCGGGCTCGCGTACGACGAGTATCGGATCCTCGCCCGTCTGCGCGCCGCCGGAGCGCCCCTCGACGTGACCGCTCTCGCCGACGGGCACGCAGGTTCCTCCGTGGCCGCGCCGCGCGGCGTGGAAGGCCTCGCGACCCGCGGGCTGATCGTCCTGGACCACCCGGCCCCGGCGGGATCGCCGGCGAACGTCGCGTTGACGGCAGCCGGAATGGCCGCCGCCTCGGCGGGAGCGGCGGCCCTCGACCAGCTTTCCGCGCGCTTCGCCGACTCGCTCACGCAGCCCGAGAAGGAACAGCTCGGGGACATGATCGCCCGGGTCCATTCGCTCTCCGCAGCCCCACCGCCGCTCGCGGTGGCCCGGTGATGATCGCGCCGTGGCAGGTGACTGCGTCGTCGGTCAGGCCTCGTGACCGACGCTGAAGCGGCCGCGCCCGCCGGTGTCCGCCACCCAGCCGCACCGGGCCCCGCTCACCGCCAGCGGATCGACCGGAGCACGTCCGACCGGTCGTCCGTCCAGACGGGCACCGCATGGCCGGCGTCGAGGCGTCGCCAGCCTCCGGTGCGGTCGAGCTCGTCGGCGATGGAGGGATTCGCGGTGAGGATGGCCCAGGTCGAGGCGGAGCGGGCGTAGCGGCCGAAGCCGCCTTCGACCGGATCCCGGCGTACCCGGCCGTGGAGGCCGAGCTCCCGGGCGTGGGCGGCGACGAGCGGCTCGAGCTGCAGGTGGCGGTTGGAGAGGTGTAGCACGATCAGGCCACCGGGCGCGAGGCGATCCAGATAGAGGCGCAGCGCCTCGCGCGTGAGCAGGTGGGCGGGGATCGTCTCGGCCGAGAACGCGTCGAGCAGGATCAGGCCGTAGCGGCTGCTCTCCCGCATCAGCATGAGGCGGGCGTCGCCGAGCAGGATCCGGCGGTCGGGGGCGCAGCCCTCGAGGAAGCTGAAGTAGCGGCGGTCCGTCGCGAGCGCGACGACGGCGGGGTTGATCTCGTAGAAGTCCCAGCGCTCGCCGGGGGCGGCGTAGCACGCCACCGTGCCGGCGCCCAGCCCGACGGCGGCGACGGGGCCGCGGCCGGCGTGGCGGCGCCAGGCGCGGAACGCGTCGCCGAGCGGGCCCGCGGCGCTGTAGTAGGTGGTCGGCTCCAGGCGGTGGGCGGGCGTCAGGGCCTGTGCGCCGTGGAGCACGAGCCCGTGACGGAGCACGCGGAAGCCATCCTCCCGGGCGACGACGAGCGAGCCGAAGAAGTTGCGCCGGCGGGCCTCGAGCTTCATGTCGCCGAACGCCGCTACGGCGAGGGCGGCGGCGCCGGCGCAGACGAGCGCGAAGCCGACGCGGCTGCCGTGCAGCAGCAGCGAGAAGGCGACGGCGCCGAGGAGGAGGGCGACGGCCGGGTCGCCGGAGACGAAGGGCAGCGCCGCGGCGGCGGTGAGTACGGCGGCGATGCGGCGGGCGCGGGGGCGCAGCGCCCACGCGGGCCGCGCCAGCGTGAATACGACGAGCAGCGCGACGAGCGCGTACTCGACCTCGGGCGGCATGAGGAGCGGCGCGGCGAGGGCGGAGAAAAGGCCGCCGGCCGCGCCGCCGACGCCGACCCAGACGTAGAAGCGCGTGAGCTCGGCGGCGGGCGGGCGCCTCCGGGCGAGCTGGGCATGCGCGAGAAGGGCGGTGCAGGCGAAGAACGCGAGGTGCGCGAGGAGCACGAGGGGGCTCGTCAGCGCCAGGGCCGCGGAGACGCCGACGAGGGCGGCGGGCAGGCGCTGCACCGCGGCGAGCGTGCCGGGCTCGAGGCGGAGCCGCCGCGCGAACGCCGCGACGAAGGTGAGCAGGTAGAGCGCGAGTGGCGCCACCCAGAGGAGCGGGACCGGCGCCACCTCTCCCGTCAGGTACCCGGTGGCGGTCAGCAGGAGCGCGGACGGCACGGCGGCGAGGTACGCCCAGCGGAGCGCCCGACGGTCCACGCGCAGCAGCTCGAGCGCGCGCGACGGCCGCGGCTCGGTCCCGGCGCCGGCCCGGGCCGTCCAGGCGCACAGGGCCAGGACGGCCAGGAACGCGACGTACGCCGCCGCCCACAGGCGGCCCTGCGCGCGCACGCCGAGGAACGGCTCCAGCAGGAACGGATAGGCGAGCAGCCCGGCGAAGCTGCCGAGGTTGCTTGCCGCGTAGAGGAAGTACGGGTCGGCCGCCGCCGGGTGCGGCGTCGCCGCGAACCAGCGCTGCACAAGCGGTGCGGTGGTCGAGAGCAGGAAGAAGGGGAGCCCGACCGTCAGGAGGAGCCGCCCGAGGATGGACGGCACCGGGAAGGCACCCGGAGGCGGCGCCCAGCCGGTCGGCAGCGCGATCGGCAGGGCGAGCAGCGACGCGACGGCGACACCGCCATGGAGCACGAGCTGCCGTGGGCGCGCGAGCCGGGCGGCGACGACGTGGACGTAGACGTACCCCGCCAGCAGCACCACCTGGAAGAAGAGCATGCACGCCAGCCAGACGGCCGGCGCGCCGCCGGCGCGCGGGAGGAGCATGCGGCCGACCAGCGGCTCGACGAGGAAGAGCAGCACCGAGCCGGCGAACGCGGCGGCCGCGAACGGGAGCAGGGGAACGCGAGGCGGCTTCAAGGCATCCACCGGGTGAGCGC
>DASTKT010000045.1:0-7133 GCA_035715725.1 Longimicrobiales bacterium
ACGCTCTGGGTGCCGCCGCCCACCGACACCGACGTGCCCTGCCGGTCGAGCGGGGATTTCGTGATGATGTGGATCACGCCGTCCGCCGTGTTCGGCCCGTACAGCGCGGAGCCGGGGCCGAGCACCACCTCCATCCGCTCGATGTCGTCGTCGTTCGAGGGGATGAAGTGCAGGAAGTTCACCCGCAGCGACGGCACGCCCGCGATGCGGTAGTCCGTCAGCGCCATCACCGCGCCGGAGAAGATGTTGTTGAAGCCGCGGACGACGACGTTCGTCGACTGGATCCCCGAGTTGAAGATGTCGACGCCCGGCGTCTCGCGGAGGTGGTCGACGGGCGTCACCGTCGGCCGCTCCTCGATCGTGCGCGTGTCGACGACCGAGACCGTGGCGGGCGCGTCCACCGCCTTCTCCGCCTTCCTCGACGCCGTCACGACCACCGGGTTCAGCCGGAACGCCACCGAGTTGAGGCCGATCGTCACGTCGGCCGTCTGGCCGTCCGCGACGCGGACGCCGCGGACCGTGCGCGTCTCGTAGCCGACGCTGGACACGACCACGTCGTACGTGCCGGCCGGCAGGTTCGCGATGCGGAAGCTGCCGTCCGAGTCCGTCAGTGCGCTGTTCGACGTGCCCGCCGCGCTGCTGGCGAGCACGGCGGCACCCACGACCGGCTTCGCCTCCGCCGCGTCGGTAATCCGCCCGCCGATGGCGCCCGTCTGCGCGACCGCCGGCACGGCTCCGAGCAGGGCCAGCGCGAGGGCGGCGAACAGCGGCCGATGGAGACTTCGCGTCATTCAACACCTCGTCCGTTCGGTTGGCCTGCGGCGACGGGCGGACCGCCCGTGCGCCCGGGAAGCACGCTCCTGCCCCTCTCCCGCTTCACTGCGGTTCCACCGCCTTTTCGACTGAGAATGGACGCGGTCGCGTCGGATTTTGGGGATCGGGCCCGCGGGTCGCCGCACTCGCGCACGGACGTCGGAGAGGCGAGCGACTGCGCCCCGGGTCCCCTGTCGGAAGCCGTCGAACCTCGGAATGGATTACGGTGGAGTATATTCCTCCGCGTTTCTGCGCGTCAAGAAAACGCGCGGCCGCGGCCGGCCATGACGCGCTGGCCGGCAGTCGGCGCGAATTGACGGCCCGCGCCGCGGCCGGCATACTTCCGCGCGCAACCCATTGGAGAGCGGACACGTGACGAGCCGACAGATGCCGGCATCCAGGACGGGGTGGGAGCTGACGGGGAACCACGCCATCGCGTTCCCGCTCGTTTCGCCGGCGGACGGCGCGGTGGCGTGCCTCAACGTGCTCCACCGCGCGAGCACGGGGCTGGTCGAGTGGCTCGGCGGCGACGACGAGCCGTTCCTGGCCCCGCGCTTCCGCGTGGACGGAGAGGCGGTGGCGCCGGCCTCGCTCGAGTGGGAGCGGCTCGACCACTGGATCCCGCGCTTCCGCGCATCCCTGGGCGGCGGGCTGCACGTCCGCGGGACGCTCCTCGCCCCGGCGGGGCACGAGCCGGCGCTGCGCGGCGCCGTCTACGCCTTCGAGCTGGAGAACCGGGGCGGCGGGCCGCGGGACGTCGAGGTCGCGCTCGAGGGCGTCTGGCGGCACACCGCCCGCAGGCTCGTCACGGCGCGCGCGTTCGGGCGCGAGAACGTGGTCTGGCGCGCCGGCACGGGCCTCGTGCTCGAGACCGGCGACGGGGCGGGGCCCGCCCTGGCCATCGTCGGCGGCGGGGGCGAGGAGGGGAGCTACGCCGCGCGGCGCGGCCCGCTCGAGGAGGACGGCGGTACCGAGCTCGGCGTGCCGAACGGCGAGCCGATCGCGCTCCGCGCCGCGCGGCGGCTCCGCGTCGCGGCCGGCCGCCGGTCCACGGCCGCATTCTTCCTGGGCGTCGGGGCCGAGCGCGACGGCGCGCTCGCCACCGCCCTCAACCTCCGCCGGGCCGGGCCGACCGAGCTGCTGCGCCAGGGACGGCTCGAGCTCGCACGCCTCACGCGCAAGCCGGCCGGGCAGGGGCTCGCCGCGCTGTTCAACCGGAACTTGCTCTTCAACTACTTCTTCGCGGTGGCGCGCGCCGTGGACGACGACCGGTTCTATCCGGTCGTGTCGCGCTCGCCGCTCGCCCCCACGACGGCCGTGTTCCGCGAGCGCGAGGCGCTGCTCTGGAGCCTGCCGGCGGTCGCGCTCGCCGACCCGCCGCTCGCCCGGGAGCTGCTGCTGCGCTGCCTGGAGCAGTTCGGCCACCGGGCGGGCGAGAACGTGCACTACGTCGATGGCGGCGTCCTCGCCCCCGGTCTCGCGCTGGACGGGTTGTGCGCCTACGTCGTCGCCCTCGACCGCTACGTCCGGGACGCGAAGGACGAGACGATCCTGGACGAGCCGGTCGTGCAGGACGTGCTCCGCGAGCTCGACGACCTGCTGTTCTCCCGCCTGCACCCCGAGATCTTCCTGGCGTCGACGGACGTGCTGCCGTCGGGCGACCCCGCGGATCACCCCTACGTGACGTACGACAATGCCTTCGTCCGGGCGTTCTGCGAGGCGCTGCCGCGGGTCTGGATCGCGGCGGATGGGGAGGAGCCGTCCCGGATGGCCGGCGGCGCGGAGGAGACGGCGGCCGCCGTCTGGCAGCACTGTACGGTGGAGACCGAAGGCGTGTCGCTGCTGGCGTGGTCGGTGGACCTCGAGGGCGAGGCGGCCGTCTACGACGACCCGGGGGGGAGCCTCGCGCTCCTGCCGCACCTCGGGTTCTGCGACGCGGACGACCCGCTGTGGCACAACACGCTGGAGTTCCTGCGGTCGGAGCGCTACCCCTTCTGGCTGGGCGAGCACCGGTTCCCGGGCCTCGGCGCGCGGCGGCATCCGCGCGCCTGCGCGCTCGCGGCGCTGTGCGCGGACCTGCTCGGCCCCCGGCGGAAGGAGGCGCTCGCGCTGCTCGGGCGGCTGCCGCTGGACGGCGGGCTCGCCTGCGAGGCGTACGACCCCGACACGGGCCAGGCGGCCGTCGGCCGCCACTACGCCGCGCTCGCGGGCTTCCTCTCGTGGGGCCTGTGGGGCGCGCTCGAGGCGGGCGGGCCCGGCCGGTAATGGAGCGGAGATTGCACCTTCCGGGGTCGAACAGTCCCGACGGGAGGCCGGCATGGCAGATCAGATCCAGGTGATCGTGTACCACGGCGACCGCGCGTTCCCCACCGTGGTGAGGCCCGACGAGCGAGCCGACGAGCTCCTGCTGCGCAGCGTCTACCACTTCGGCATCGACCCGGAGGAGAAGGGCGACTTCCTGCTCCGCCACAGGGGAGCACGGCGCGGCGAGGGAAACGTCATCCTCGACCACCCGGCCGGCGATCAGCTTCGCGACGGTGATCTGCTCGAGCTGGACCGGGACACGCCGGACGTCCACCACATCTCGACGGGACACTACTGACCGGGTGAGAATCCTCTTCGCGTCCGCCGAGGCGAACCCGTACTGGAAGACCGGCGGCCTGGCCGATGTCGCGCGCTCGCTCCCCGATGCCCTGGTGGAGCGCGGGCACGACGTGCGTGTCATCCTGCCGTTCTATCGCCCGGTGCGGGATCGCGGGTTCCCGCTCGAGGAATCGGCCGTGCTGGACGTGCCGTGGCCGGGCGACGCGGTGCCCACCCGCTTCCTGCTGCATCGGCCGCCGCATGGCGCGCCGGGCGTGCTCGTCGAGGGACCGGACTTCTTCGATACCGACGACCCGTACGGCGCGCCCTTCGGCGACGTGCTGGCCCTGGGGCGACGGTTCGCGTTCTTCTGCCGCGCCGTCGTCGCCTACGCCAAGGTATGGGGCGCGGACATCGTGCACCTGAACGACTGGCCGACCGGCCTCGTCCCGGTCTACGGGCTGGTGGACGGGCTGGAGGCCGGGACGGTCTTCGCCATCCACAACCTGCCGTACCAGGGGAACTTCCCGCCCGCGCTCGTTCCGCAGATCGGCGCGCCCTGGGGCCTTTACCGGCCGGAGAACGGCTTCGAGTTCTGGGGGCAGGCGTCGTTCATGAAGGCCGGGCTCGCGCTCTCGGCGCGGCTCGTCACGGTGTCGCCCACGTACGGCGCCGAGATCCGCACGCCGGACTTCGGCGCCGGCCTCGACGGGCTGCTCCGCTTCCGGCACGGCGTGCTGCATGGGATCCTGAACGGCATCGAGCCGCGCGTCTGGGACCCGGCGCATGACGGCGCGCTCACCCGGCCGTTCGGCCCGGAGCAGGTCGGACTCAAAGAGGAAAACCGCGCCGCCCTGCTCGCGGAGCTGGGGCTGACCGGGGACGGGCCGCTCTTCGTCGCCGTCACGCGACTGGCGTACCAGAAGGGGATCGACCTGATTCTCGGCGCGATCTGGCAAATCGTCGAGAGCGGCGCGTCCGTGGCCGTGCTCGGCAGCGGAGACGCCGGGTACGAGTGGACGCTCGGCTCCATGGCCGGCGCCGCGCCCCACCGCGTGGCCGTCCGCTTCGGCTTCGACGACGGCCTGGCCCGCCGCCTCTATGCCGGCGGCGACTTCTTCCTCATGCCCTCGCGCTACGAGCCCTGCGGCCTCGGCCAGATGATCGCGCAGCGGTACGGCACGCCGCCCGTCGTGCGCCACACCGGCGGCCTCGTCGACACCGTCGTCGACGGCGTGACCGGCTTCGCGTTCCACGACGCCAGCCCCGCGGGCCTCCTCTCCGCCGTCGACCGCGCCCGGCGCGCCTGGCACGACGGCTCCGTCGAAGCGATCCGCCGCCGCTGCATGGAGCTCGACTGGTCCTGGGAGCGCTCCGCCGCCGAATACGAGGAGGTCTACGCCTGCGCGCGGGCCCCCGCCGGCGGTTGACGGCGGGGCCGTTTTCCGCTAGAATTCGTGGTCTTTCGCGGGAATAGCTCCGCTGCCTTCGGCGACTTCGCCGGAGGTTCCGAGCTGCCGGCGGCCTCGACGAGGCCCCGGACGCATTGGTTCGCCGCGCGGGAATAGCTCAGTTGCCTGCGGCGACTTCGCAGGCAGGCCCAAGCTACCGGTGGCGCCGGTAGCCGTCTGGGCTGGTCGTCATTGCTTCGCGGGAATAGCTCAGTTGGTAGAGCGTCTGCTTGCCATGCAGAAGGTCGCCGGTTCGAGTCCGGTTTCCCGCTCTTCCCCGGCACACCACGCCGCGGTCGGCGCCGTAGCCAAGTGGTAAGGCAGAGGTCTGCAAAACCTCGATTCGGCGGTTCGAATCCGCCCGGCGCCTCTTGACTTTTCGAAGGGTACGACAGCCGTTTGGCAACGGCTTTGGCAACGGCAGATAGCACGAGAGCCCGGAAATTCGGAAAACCGAGTCTCCGGGCTCTTCTTCTAATGGCGCGCCGCGGTGGCCGGAACGCATCCGGTGGGACCCTACCTCCGGATACGGGACCCGTCCGCCGAACGGCGCCCTTGCGAATTGGCGCTGAGGGGGTCCCTACCTCCCCAGTACCCGCCCCCCGGGTCGGCGGACTCCTCGGTTTGCGCCGGGACGACCGCGGCCCTTGCGCTGGTTCCGAGCCGAGGTGCCGCCTAGCGGAGGAGTCGCGCCGCCTTCACGTCCGAGGCGATCTTGCTCGTCGCCGACCTGATGAACTGGCCGTCGCTGACGCTGAGAATCCCTTTGCCGGACGTCCTCAGCTCACCACTCCACACCATGCTCCCGTTCCGGCGCTCGTAGAACGCGAGCAGCGCCCGAGCCTCGCGGCTGTAGTTGTAGACCGGCGTGGATACCGTGCTGCTCGATGCATACGCCGAGCTTGTCCCGCGCCAGTAGGCGGTGTTGCCGTAGAGGTTCGCGGTGCCGGAAGAGGTCCCCGTCGCGCTCGCCGATGAGTTGGTCAACGTGCCCACGTATCGTGTGTCCGCCGCATCCGCCACGAGCGAGACGATCAACACTCCGTCCGCGCCTGAATACGCCAGCCGCTCGTTCACCTCGTCCGCGCTGTACGCCCTGGTCGGTGGTAGCACCGACGTCCCCGGAACGCACGGCGTCGGCGCGAGCTTCCGGCAGAGCTGCCGCTCCACCTCGGTGGCGGCCTCCAGGTGCATGCCGCGCCCGAACACGATGACCTTCGAGAACTGCGCGTTCGCGTACACCGGATCGCGGAATGCCGTCACCTTGGATGTTGCGCAGCCCGATCCACCAAAGTATACCAGGATGAGCCCTATCAACGCCCGACGCATGCTGCCCCCTTCGGCTGGCGGTTGCGTGCTGTGGACAACCGGCGGGTAGTGGGGAGGCGATCGCGAGGAATGCCTCGGGGCCGGCCGTGAAGTCTACCTCATTGGTATCGGCCTCCCGGGCGTATTTGTTGATAGTTCCGGGCGCCGGTCCGAGCCCCTGACGGCCGAGAGCCGCCTGGGGTTCGTTCCTGGCGCTACACGGCGCGCAGCCGGCGGCCGTCACCATCATAGATCGGCCCGGCCTCCACGATGTGCTCGTGGTCGCGGAGCCAGGCGCGGACCTCGCCCGCCACGAACACCAACTCGCCGTCCAGCTTCCGGTGCGGGATGCGCTTCTCGGCCGCCGGGCCGGTGTGGCGGTAGACCCAGCTCTTGGGCTTGCCCGCCGCCTCCGCTACCTCGGCGACACCGAGCCGCGTCTCCGCCGGCACGGTCCACAGCTTCACGCGCCAGCTCTCCGGCGCCGGCGCCGCTGTCTCACGGGTGAGCACGGAAGGCGCGGCGGCGATATCGTCCAGCAGCTCCAGGACGGCGCCGGCCGGCAGCATCGTCCCGACCGGGGCGGCGGCGAGCCAGTCACGCAGCTCGGCCAGGGTCCGCGGTGCACGCTCAGCCGTTGCCATCCGCGTTGCCATCCGTCAGAAGCCCAATTCTGGCGCCACTTTTCGCAAGCCTGAAAATTCCGACACCCCGCGTCAGCGCCGCTGCGCCGGGCGCGAGTAGCCGTTCGGGTACGGTCTGCATCGGGTCTCATCATCGTGGACATCCGTCTCTGGTCCAACTAGTTCACCCCGCCAGGCGTGGGGCGGCCGGTGTCGAACGTCGGCGGCGGGGCCGGAAAGCCCCGGCGCTCAAGGAACGACGTGATTGCGGCGAGCGCCGTCCCAAGGTCGGCGAAGGCGCGGTGCAGCCCCTCGGCCCCCTCGTCCGGGAGCAGCGCCGCGGCCCGCCAGACCG
>DASTKT010000046.1:0-6092 GCA_035715725.1 Longimicrobiales bacterium
GAGCGCGGCATCCTCCCCGCCGTCGCCGCCGGCCTCGGCACGGCGACCGAGCTGCAGGAGGAAGCGGAGCGGTAGCATCCGCGGGCGGCCTCACCTGCATCACCGGCGTTTTCACCGCAGCGGCGCAGAGGGCGCAGAGAACGGCGACGGAAAGCGGGGCGGCGAAGCTCCGTCGGCGTTTGAACGAATTGTCATTCACAGGGAGCAGGGGAGCTGGGGAGACGCGCTGGGGGCGGCGCGGGGGTCGTCGTAGCGGAAGCATCCTTTTTTGGGGTTGGACCGGTGAAACGAGGGTCACCGGTGCCACCCCAACTCCATTCAGTGGCGTCGGAGGCGGCGTAGCCCGGGTCCAACTTCAAGAGTGGATGAGGCTGCCGCGGACGCTGCCCCCGCCGGCATAGGCCGTCCTCCCAAGCTCCCGAGCTCCCTGTGAAACATTCGTTCGGTTGCCGACGAAGCTTCGCCGCCCGGCTTTCCGTTGCCGTTCTCTCTGCGCCTCTGCGGTGAAAGCGCCGTCGATCCGTCCCCGCCCCGCATTGCGCCCCCCTCCCCCGCCGGCTATCCTCGCCCGACACTCCTGAGCCCGACCCTCCCGCGTCCAGGACGACGATGCCCCACACCGCCCGCCGTCACCTCGACCTCACGGCCGCCGCCCGCTCCGTCCTGCGCGAGAGCGGGTTCGAGGTCGATCTCTCCGGGAAGGCGCGAAGCCAGCTCGACGCGATGACGGAGCCGCTCGCGGCGGACGATGCGCGCGACCTGCGCGAGCTGCCGTGGTCCTCGATCGACAACGCGACGACGCGCGACCTCGACCAGGTCGAGGCCGCCGAGTCGCTGGGCGACGGCGCGACGCGCATCCGGGTCGCGATCGCGGACGTGGACTCGCGCATCCCGAAGGGCTCGCCGCTGGACGCGCACGCGGCGCGGAACACCGTGTCCGTCTATGCGGGCGACACGGTGCTGCCGATGCTGCCGGAGCGGCTGTCCACGGACCTGACGTCGCTGGTCGAGGGCGCGGACCGGCTCGCGCTCGTGGCCGAGATGGTGGTGGACGCCGACGGGCGGACGAGCGGCTGCGCCGTGTACCGCGCGCTGGTGCGCAACCGGGCGCAGCTCGACTACGAGTCGGTGGGCGCGTGGCTGGCGGGCACGGGCCCGCTCCCCGCGAAGGCGGCGGCGGCCGGGATGGCGGAGCAGCTGCGGGTGCAAGGGGACGCCGCCCGTCGCCTGCGGCAGCAGCGGGAGGCGCGCGGCGCGCTGGAGCTGGAGACGATCGAGGCGCGGCCGGTGCTGAAGGACGGGCGCGTGGTGGACATCGAGGTCACGGACAAGGGGCGGGCGCGGGACCTCATCGAGGACTTCATGATCGCGGCGAACGCGGCGGTGGCCGGGTTCCTGGAGGAGCACGACGTCGCCTGGATCCGCCGGCTCGTGCCGCCGCCGGAGCGCTGGCCGCGCATCGTCGAGCTGGCGCGGCGCCTGGGGGAGACGCTGCCGCCGGAGCCGGACCGCCCCGCGCTGGCGGCATTCCTGCGGAAGCGGCGGGCCGCCGATCCGGCGGGCTTTCCGCACCTCTCGGTCTCGGTCGTGAAGCTGCTCGGCGCGGGCCGCTACGTGGTCGAGCACCGCGGCGAGGAGCTGGCCGGCCACTTCGGGCTGGCCGTGCAGGACTACACGCACTCGACGGCGCCGAACCGCCGCTTCGCGGACCTCGTCTCGCAGCGGCTGGTCAAGGCCGTGCTGGCCGGCACGCGCGTCCCGTACACGGACGCCGAGCTGGACTACGCCGCCCGCCACTGCACCGAGATGGAGGACCGCGCCCGCCGCGTCGAGCGGCTGCTCCGCAAGCTCGCCGCGATGGACCTCGTGCAGGACCGCGTAGGCGACGTCTTCGACGCCATCGTCACCGGCGCCTCGGCGAAGGGCACCTGGGTGCGCGTGCGGCACCCGGCGATCGAGGGCAAGGTCGTACGCGGCGAGCGCGGCATGGACGTCGGCGACCACGTGCGGGTGCGCCTCGTCCAGCTCGACCCGGAGCGGGGGTACATCGACTTCGTGCGGGGGTGAGGAAGAGAACGGATCAACGGCTTCGTTCACCGCAGAGGCGCGGAGAGCGTCAACGGAAAGCCGGGCGACGAAGCTTCGCCGGCAACCGAACGAATTTTTCACAGGGAGCTCGGGAGCTTGGGAGGACGGCCTATGCCGGCGGGGCGCAGCATCCGCGGCGAACGCATGCCTCCATCTTGAAGTTAGAACCGGGCTAGGCCGGCTCCGACGCCACTGAATGAAGTTGCGGTTGCACCGGTGACCCTCGTTTCACCGGTCCAACCCCAAAAAGGAGGCTTCCGCTACGACGACCCCCGCGCCGCCCCCAGCGGGTCTCCCCAGCTCCCCTGCTCCCTGTGAATGAAGACTCGTTCGGTTGCCGACGAAGCTTCGCCGCCCGGCTTTCCGTTGCCGTTCTCCGCGCCCTCTGCGCCTCTGCGGTGAAACCGCCGTTGATCCGTTCCCGTCCCAGCGTGCCCGCCTACCGGATCAGCTCCAGCATCGCCTCCTGCATCCTCCCCAGCGTCGGAAACGCCCCCGGATTCTCGTTCTCCGTGTTGACGACGGCGATCGCCGCGGCGCGCTTCGCGGGGTTCAGCCAGAGGAACGCGCGGAAGCCGGCCTGACTCCCGGTGTGGCCGACGAACGTGTCGGCGCCGCTGCGCAGGATGAAGAAGCCGAGGCCGAGCGACTGCGTGCCGGTCGAGTCGGTCGGGACGACGGGGCGCCACATCTCCTGGAGCGTCGCGCGCGGGAGGACGATGTCGTAGCGGCGGGCGCGGGCGGCGTCGCCACCGGTCTCGCCGAGCAGGAAGAGCGCGTAGGTGGCCAGATCCTCGAGCGGCGCGTTCCAGCCGCCGTTCGGGATCGTGATGCCGGGGTCGAAGTCGCGGCCGTTCTCGCGGATCGCCTCCTTCCCCGCCGAGTCGCGCAGCACGCTGTAGTTGTTCGAGCGGTCGGCGGCGAGCCAGTACGGCGTGGCGCCGAAGTAGCTCCGGCCGAGGCCGAGCGGCGTGAAGATGTTCTTCTGGACGTACGCCTCCCACGGGTCGCCCGAGAGCTGCTCGATGACGCGCGCCAGGTAGATGTAGCCCGGGTTCGAGTAGCCGAAGCGGGAGCCGGGGCGGAAGTGCAGCTCCTGGTACGGCATCATCGCCACGAGCTGGTTCCACGTCGTCGGCTCGAACGGCTCCCACGCCTTTCCGCTCGTGTACGGCCACGTCGGGTTCTGGAAGCCGGCCGAGTGCGAGAGCAGCATCCGCAGCGTGACGCTGTCGATCGCGCCGTACGGGTCGTGCACCTGGCGCAGCTCGGGGACCCAGCGGACGATCGGGTCGCCCAGCGCCAGGCGGCCGCGGTCCCGGAGCTGGAGCACCGAGATCGCCGTCAACGTCTTCGTGATCGAGCCGTAGTGGAACAGCGTGTTGTCGTCCACGCGCTGGTTGCGCGCGCGGTCCGCGAAGCCGAAGTGGTGCCGCGCGGCGATGCGGCCGTCCCGCACGAGCAGCGCGCTCGCGCCGACGATCCGGCCGCTGTCCGCGTAGGCGTCGAAGCGACGCGTGAAGTCGCTCCATCCCGGCACCGGCGGGCGCTGCGCGGCGAGCGGCGCGGCGCCCAGCAGGATGCCGCAGGCGACGAGGGCGGCCGCCAGCGGCCGGCGCGCGCCGGGAACGCGGCGGTCGGCGCGCGCCCGCGCACCGGCCGCGGGTGCAGGAGCTGGGGGAACGGGCGGTCTCCCGCTCGCCCGCTCGCCCACTCGACCAGCGTCGGTCTCGAACGGCATCGTCAGGTCAGGTCCAGGGCCGCGGCGGCCGTGAAGAGGGCGGGCACGCCGCCCGTGTGCAGGAAGACGACGGTCTCGCCGGGGTCGATCGCGCCGCCCCGGATGTCGCCGAGCAGCCCGGCCATCGCCTTGGCGGTGTAGACCGGGTCGAGAAGGAGCGCGTCGGCCCCGGCGAGAAGGCGGATCGCGGCGCGGCTCTCGGGGGTCGGGATGGCGTAGCCGGGGCCGATCATCTCCTGGTGCGTGACCACGTCCTCGGGCCCGATCCGCGCATCGCTCCCGAGCAGCTCCGCGGCCGCCGCGGCCAGCGCCACGGCGCGCCCCGTCTTCTCCGGGTCCCCCGGGCTCACCGCGACGCCGTGCGGCGTCCAGCCGGCGCCGTGCAGCCGCGCGCCGAGCACGATCCCCGCCTGCGTGCCGCGCGAGCCCGCCGCGAAGTAGAGCCGCGCCGGCGCGATGCCGCCCGCGGCGAGCTGCCGCTCGAGCTCCGCCACCGCGTCCACGTAGCCGAGCACGCCCAGCGGCATCGACGCGCCGACGGGAATGTGGTACGGCCGATCGCCTCGCGCCGCGAGCCGCTCCATCGCCTCCGCCACCGCCGCGGCCTCGTGCGGGTTGTCCGCGGCGCCCGGCGGGCCCGGCGGCACGATCACGACCTCCGCGCCCAGCAGCCGGTCCAGCAGCAGGTTCCCCTCCGGCGTCGGGGATCCCGATTCCGACGTCAGCACGAGCACGCAGCCGAGCCCCGCCAGCCGGGCGGCCGCCGCGGTCATGCGCGCGTGGTTCGACTGCACCGCGCCCACCGTGACCAGGTGCGTCGCGCCCCGCGCGAGCGCGTCCGCGACGACGTACTCCAGCTTCCGCGCCTTGTTGCCGCCCAGCGCGGGCCCCGCCAGGTCGTCGCGCTTCACCAGGATGCGCGGGCAGCGCTCCGGTCCGCCGAGCGCGGCGCGCACGCCGGGCAGCTCGTGCAGCGGCGTCGGACCGTGCAGCAACGGAAAGCGAGGCAGCTCGGCGCGGGCGGCGCCGGCGGGGACGGAACGGCTCACGGTCGGCTCGGCGGTTCGGGGGATGGGCTCGTCATCGGCCGGCATAGTAGGCGCCGGTGGCCGGGCCGCGCCAGCAGGGGCCGCTCGTGCCCCATCGTCCAATGGCCCGGCACCGGCCCCACCGCGAGCATCCGGTCAGGACCGTGCGCCACCGGCGCGACGGTCGCGCACCGAACCCCGGAGGTCCCCGTGCCTCTTCCGATCCGAAGCCGGGCCCTGCTCCCGCTGGCCCTGATCGCCCTCGGCGCGTGCGCCAACCACAAGGCCCCGCCGCCACCACCTACCGCCGCGATGCTCCCTGCACCGCCGGCCCAGCCCGCACCGCCGTACACCGTGCGCGTGGGCGTCCGCGACGACGGCCAGCTCCGCACGCTCGTCCCGGGCCAGCAGCTCTCCGTCACGCTCACCACCGACTTCGCCGCCGGCTACCGCTGGGAGGTCGACCAGATCGATCCCCGCGTCGTCCGCGAGCTCGGCAAGCCGACCTACGTGCAGTTCGGCGACCGCCCCGACGCCCGCGTCGTCCAGACGCTCCGCTTCGAGGGCGTCGGCCCTGGCCGCTCCCAGCTCCGCCTGATCTATCACCGCCCGACCGACCCCGACTCGCCGCCCGCGTACGTCTACACGGTGATCGTGAACGTGCCGTAGGGGAGATGCCGCGGCGAGCTCGAGCCCGGCGCAGCGGACGCGGATCTCGATGCCGCGCCCGCTCTCGAGTGCGAGCGCGATCTCGAGTGCGAGCGCGATCTCGAGCCCGAGCGCGATCTCGGGTCCGAGCGCGATCTCGAGCCCGAGCCCGATCTCGGGTCCGAGCGTGATCGCGAGCCCGAGCCCGATCTCGGGTCCGAGCGCGATCTCGCGCCCGAGCGCGCCGGCGTCGATCCACCTTCGGGGACGCCCTGAGGCCTTGAACGGCATCTCCTAACAACGGCTCTGCGGTTTCTGGCCTGTTGCGTCAGGGCCCGCCGCGTACCCGGCGCTCCCCGGCGCGAAGCCGCCACGCGCCGGAGGCAGACGAGGCGGGTGGCGGATTCGGTGCGGTATGCGAACCCAAGCCGCCAACGGCGCTCGGAGCCAAGGTGCGCGTGGCGAATTCGGTGCGCCTGGCGAACACAACCCGCCAACCGTGCCGCGACCGCTCGCGCTTGGCCGATTGCGTTCGGCCGCGGGGTTCGGCCGCGGGGCTCGGCCGCGGGGTTCGGCCGCGGGGCTCG
>DASTKT010000047.1:0-4393 GCA_035715725.1 Longimicrobiales bacterium
GCTTCCGGATCCGGTACGGGTTGCCGGCGGACTCGAAGCGCACGCGGGCGCCGGGCCGCCGCGGGGCATCCGCCGGCCGGCTCGTAGTCGTCCCGTCATTCTTCCGTGGCTCCGGCCGGGACACGGACTCCGCAGGGTCACTCCCGGCGACTGTGAGGATCGCGCTCCGACTATACACGCGCTCCGCACGGTCGTCCATGGCCGGCGGCCCGGAAAAAAATTGTCGCCCACGGCAAATTGGTGGCGCCGGGACCATGCCGGCCGTTGCGCAAGCCCCACGGCCGAAGCGCGCCACCACCGCGATTCCACGGCGGCGGCGAGCGGCGCGCACCGGGTCGTCGGAGCCGGCGGCCACCGGGAACGCCGCTTGCACGCACGGGCGCCTCCGCCCGTCCCACCAGGTGAGCCGTCGGAGTGCCCATGAGCCCACGTCGATCCCGGAAATTGTCCGTCTCGAAGCGTCGCGAGCTGGAGCTCGCGGCGGCGGTGGCGCGCGAGGAAGCCGTCCAGTTCCACGTGACCAGCGCGCTCGGATTCATCGGGCTCGGAGGGGACAAGGTCCCGCCGGAGCGGATGCTCGACATCTACCTCCGGCTGCACGGGATGGCCGGTGCGCACGCCGAGCTGCTCGCGTACCGGGTGCTGGCGGCGCTGGGGCAGCGCGCGCCCGACGGCGCCGCGCACTTCGTCGAGCGCGAGCCGGCGCCGCCCGCGGACCCGAGCTCGCTGCTCGGGAGCGTCCGTAAGCGCCTGCGCGGCCGGGTCCACCACGAGCTGCGGCGGTGGATCGAGCTGGCGACGGGCGCGACGCAGGCCGGCCTGCTCGAGCTGCACGTGCGTCACGCGATCCGGTTCGCGCGGGACCTCGCGGAGACCCATTCCGTGGCGCAGGCATCCGGGCTCTATGCGAGCATGGCCGGCGTGCCCACCCGGCTCGAGGATCCCCTCTACATCCTGCTGCTCGACCGGCTCGCCGCCGCGGAGCTGCCGAAGCGGAGCGCGCCGCCGACCCCCTCGGGCGAGGGCGTCGCCCTGCATCCGCCACGCACGCCGCGACACCGGCGCGCGGGCTGAGGCGCGGGCGCGCGGCGGAGGGCCGCGTGAACCCGCTCCAACTCGGCCTGCGCCGCCACGGCCAGCCCCGCCGCGTGCGCGTCGAGACCCGTGAGCGCGGCGAAATACCCGAGGTTCACGAGGTGATAGGCGCGGAAGTAGCCGAGCACGAGCGGGTCCACCGGCCGCGCATAGCCCTCCAGCAACCGGTCGAACCACCCGCCGTCGAGCGGCCGACCGAATAGCGGCCCGTGCAGGAGCTCGGCGCGCGCGAGGTCCGCCTCGGGCGGCCCGCAGAACGTCTCCTCCAGGTCGAGCAGCCCGACGCATCGGACCCCGCCGCGATCCTCCTCGCAGAGCACGTTCGCCATGTGGAGGTCCCCGTGCAGGAGCGCGCCGGGCCGGTCCCCGACCAGCGCCGCGATCTCCGGGATGGCCTCGAGCAGTCCCTCCACGGTCCCCAGGCCGGCGGGCCAGACGGCGGCGGTGGCCGGGAAGAGCCGCACGGCCAGCTCGTGCGCCAGGAACCACTGGAGCGGATGCCCATCGCGCGCCGCGCCGTCGAGCGCGCCGTGACCGGGGGTCTCCACGGCGTGCGCGCGCCGGAGCAGCGCGCCCCAGCTCCGCAGCGCCTCGATCCGGGCGGGCTCCGGCAACCGGGGCCACACGTCGCGAAGCGTCGGGAGCGGGATCCGCCAGTAGGCCTCCAGCGCCTCCGCCCGGAGCTCCGCCGGCAGGTCGATGTGCCGGGGGGCCACCAGGCCGGCGCCCCGGAGGAGCGCCGCGGCGAGTCGGGAGCGGTCGAAGCCGCCGGCGGACCACGGGTGGCGGCCGCGCTTCAACATGAGGCGCCGCCCGTCGTGGAGGCGGATCTCGGCCAGATCGTGGCTGTGGCCGTCCTGGATGGCGAGGCTTGCCGTCGCATCGCCGCGCTCGCCGGCGGTCGCCGCCGAGACGACGGCGTCGATCCGCTCCCGGTCGAAGGCCCCGCAATTCCGCCCCTCGAGCATCGTCCGCTCCCCGGTCCGTCCACCGGACCGCGCTCGAAACGAAGGTTCGGCTCCCCGCGGCGTCGTATCCCGCCACCCGGGCCCGGAGCCCGCCGGTCGCGTGGCTCGAGGGTCCGTACCCCCGTCCCCGCGGCAACGTGGCGGTGCTCTGCTGGATCGCCGGCGACGCCGCGTGCGAGCGCCCCGGGCGGCGATGGGTCGACCTCCTCGCGCCATGCCGCTAGTTTTTGCGCATGGTGAGGATCCGTCGGATTTACGACGACGTGAACGAGCACGACCGCCAGGCGATCGCGGCGGCACAGCAGATCCTGCGGGCGCAGTTCCCGGGCGTGGACGAGGCGGTGGTCAGCGGGCTCGCCGCGCAGCTACGCGATCCGCTCCGCTCGGCGTTCCGCTCGATCCTCTTCGTCGCCGAATCGCTCCGCGGCCGGGTGCAGGGCTTCGCCCTGCTGCACCACGCGCCCGACCTCCGCTTCTGCTACCTCGACTTCATCGCGGCCGCCACGGGCGGGACCGGCGGCGGCGTGGGCGGCGCGCTCTACGCCCGCGTCCGCGAGGAGGCTCGCGCGCTCGGCTGCGTGGGGATCTTCCTCGAGGCGCTCCCGGACGACCCGGCGCTCTGCCCGAACCCCGACGTCGTCCGCCAGAACGCGGCACGCCTCCGCTTCTACGAGCGCTTCGGCGCCTACCCGATCGTCGGCACGGCGTACGAGACGCCGCTCGCGCCCGGCGGCCAGTGCCCGCCGCTCCTCGTCTTCGACGACCTCGGCAGCGGCCGGCCGCTCCGCCGCGACACCGCGCGCCGGATCGTGCGCGCGATCCTCGAGCGCCGCTACGCGGGCATCTGCCCCCCGGAGTACGTCGAGCGCGTCGTCGATTCGATCCGCGACGATCCCGTGCGCCTGCGGCCGCCGCGCTACACCCGCCCGCGAGGCGAGCCGGTGCGCGTCGAGCCGCAGCCCATGCGCATCCCGCTCGTCGTGAACGAGGGGCACGCGATCCACCACGTGCGCGAGCGAGGCTACGTCGAGGCGCCCGTCCGGATCTCCGCCATCCTCCGCGAGATCGAGCCGACCGGCCTCTTCGAGCGCATCGCGCCCCGCCACTTCGGCGACGACCACATCCTCGCCGTGCACGACGCCGACTTCGTCCGCTACCTCCGCCGCATCGGCACCGAGCTGGCCCCCGACGACCTGGTGTACCCCTACGTCTTCCCGATCCGCAACAAGGCGCGGCTCCCCGAGGACCTCGCCATCCGCTCCGGCTACTACTGCATCGACACGTTCACACCGCTCAGCCGCAGCGCGTTCGCGGCGGCCCGCGCCGCCGTGGACTGCGCTCTCACCGCCGCGGACGCCGTGCTCCAGGGCGAGTGGCTCGCCTACGCGCTCGTCCGCCCGCCCGGCCACCACGCCGAGCGGCGCGCCTTCGGCGGCTTCTGCTACTTCAACTCCACGGCCATCGCCGCCCACTATCTCGGCCGCCACGGGCGCGTCGCCATCCTCGACGTCGACTACCACCACGGCAACGGCCAGCAGGAGATCTTCTACGAACGCGACGACGTGCTCACCGTCTCGATCCACGGGCATCCCCGCTTCGCCTACCCCTACTTCGCCGGCTTCGCCGACGAGACCGGCGCCGGCCGCGGCGTCGGCTTCAACCTCAACCTGCCGCAGCCCGAGCGGCTCGACGGCGCGGGCTTCCGCGCGGCGCTCCTCCGGGCGCTCCGCGCCGTCGCCGACTTCGACCCCCGCTTCCTCGTCGTCGCCCTCGGCCTCGATCCCGCCCGGGGCGATCCCACCGGCACCTGGGCGCTCCGCGCCGAGGACTTCGAGCGCAACGGGCAGATGATCGGCGCCACCGGCCTGCCGATCCTCGTCGTGCAGGAGGGCGGATACCGCACGCGCAGCCTCGGCGTGAACGCCCGCCGCTTCTTCGCCGGCCTGCACGCCGGCGCCCGGACCGCGCGGGAGAACGTGGAACCGGCGGGTGCGCCTCGGAAGGGCCGGGCTTCGCGCGTGCCGACCTGAGGCGGCCGCCCTCCGCGGCTCTTCCATTGGCTCCGCGTCTTCGCGTGACAGAAACGGACGTGGGGACGCCCACGAACGTTGCGCCGACCGAACCTCGCCAGTCCGAGATGCAACTGCCGTAGTATCAATGACTTACCGGAATGCTCCTTGCAACCTCTTACCCCCCGAATCGCGTCGGACGACGGCCCGGGAACGGGCGGGACGAACGGGATCGCGGGGCGGGTCGGCCGCGGCCGGAAGGACGGCCGCCACGCGGTTCCGCCGGGCGGGCGCCGGCGGGGGCGGCGTGCCCGGCGACGG
>DASTKT010000048.1:0-68037 GCA_035715725.1 Longimicrobiales bacterium
TCCCCGCCTGATCGAAGACGAGATGCGGGAGAGTTTCCTCGACTACTCCATGAGCGTGATCGTGCAGCGGGCGCTGCCGGACGTGCGCGACGGGCTCAAGCCCGTGCACCGGCGCATCCTCTACTCGATGTACGAGCTCGGGCTCAGTCCGACGCGCCCCTACAAGAAGAGCGCGACGGTGGTGGGGGATGTGCTGGGCAAGTACCACCCGCACGGGGACATGGCCGTCTACGAGGCGCTCGTGCGCATGGTGCAGGACTTCTCCTTGCGCTACCCGCTGGTGGACGGGCAGGGCAACTTCGGCAGCATCGACGGGGACAACGCGGCGGCCTACCGCTACACGGAAGCGAAGCTGACGCGGCTCGCGATGGAGATGCTGGCCGACATCGACCGGGGCACGGTCGATTTCTCGCCGAACTTCGATGACCGGCTGCAGGAGCCGGTGGTGCTGCCGGCCAAGCTGCCGAACCTGCTGATCAACGGCAGCTCCGGCATCGCCGTCGGCATGGCCACCAACATCCCGCCCCACAACCTGCGGGAGGTGGCGGCGGCGGTGCGGCACCTGGTCGCGCACCCGGACTGCACGGTGGACGACCTGTTCCGCTACCTGCCGGGGCCGGACTTCCCGACGGGCGGTTTCGTGCTGGGGATCGAGGGGATCCACCAGGCGTACCGCACCGGGCGGGGCCGGATCGTGATGCGGGCGCGGGTGCAGAAGGAGACGAAGCGGGGCGGGAAGGAGCAGCTCGTGGTGACGGAGCTGCCGTACGGCGTCTCGAAGTCGAAGGTGATCGAGCAGATCGCGGAGCTGGTGCGGCTGCGGAAGACGGAGGACATCTCGGACCTGCGCGACGAGTCGGACCGGGACGGGATGCGCATCGTGATCGAGCTGAAGCGGGGAGCGAAGCCTCAGCCGATCCTGAACACGCTCTACAAGCAGACGTACCTCCAGGCGACGTTCGGCGCGATCATGCTGGCGCTCGATCACGGCCGTCCGCGGGAGATGACGCTGAAGGAGATGCTGGAGCGGTACCGGGATCACCGTTTGGAGGTGATTCGGCGGCGGACGCGCTTCGAGCTCGAGAAGGCGAAGGAGGAGGCGCACATCATCGAGGGGCTGCTGATCGCCCTCGATCACATCGATGCCGTGATCTCGATCATCCGGAAGTCGAAGGACCGGGCAGACGCGTCGGCGAAGCTGCGCAAGCGGTTCGAGCTGTCGGAGGCGCAGGCGGATGCGATCCTGAACATGCGGCTGGCCAAGCTCACGTCGCTGGAGACGCAGGAGCTCCGGGACCAGCTCGAGGCGCTGCGCGCGCGGATCGCGGAGCTGGAGAAGATCCTGGAGAGCCCGAAGCGGCAGCTCGAGGTGCTGATCACCGAGCTGGACGAGGTCGTGGCGCAGTTCGGGGATGCGAGGCGCACGACGATCCTGAAGGGGGACGCCGAGCTGGCCATGGAGGACCTGGTCGCGCAGGAGGACGTGGTCATCACCATGAGCCACCAGGGCTACATCAAGCGCGTCCCGATGGACCTGTACCGCCGGCGGCTGACGCGCGGGAAGGCGTTGGCGGGGATGGACCGCTACGAGGACGATTTCCTGGAGCACGTCTTCGTGGCCAACACGCACGAGACGCTGGTGTTCTTCACCACGGAGGGGCAGGCGCTGGCGCTTCCGGTGCTGGAGGTGCCGGAGGCGGGGCGCGCCAGCCGCGGGAAGGCGTTCTACCAGTTGCTGAACCTGGACAAGGCCACGGAGATCGCGGCACTCGTCTCGGTGACCGAATTCTCGCCCGAGCGCTCGCTCCTCTTCCTCACGGCGGGCGGCACGGTGAAGCGGACGTCGCTCGACCAGTTCGCCAACATCCGGGGCGGCGGCATCGCGGCGATCAAGCTCCAGCCGCGGGACCGCCTCCTGGACGTGCAGCTCTCCGACGGGACGAACGACCTCGTGCTGGTCACCCGGAACGGCCGCGCGATCCGCTTCCCCGAGACTGAAGTGCCGGTCATGGGGCGGGTCACGCAGGGCGTTGCCGGGATCAAGATGAAGGATGGCGACCGAGTCGTCGGCATGGTGGTGGTACGCCGCGAGGCGTCGCTCTGCACGGTGACGACGCAGGGTTACGCCAAGCGCACGCCAGTCACCGACTACCCGGTCCAGCGGCGTGGCGGGATCGGCACGCTCACGCTCGAGGTCACGGAGAAGAGCGGCAAGCTGGTCGCGGCGAAGGAGCTGCTGGAAGGCGACGAGCTGATGATCATCACCGCCGGCGGCGGCGCGTCCCGCGTCGCGGCCGCGGACATTCCCGAGCAGGGCCGGACCACGCAGGGGAAGCGTGTGATCACCCCGATCGAGGGGGACCGCGTCGTCGAGGTGGCCCGCGTCGCGAAGGAGCGGGAGGATGGCGCGGCGGGCGGCGGCGAGGAGGGCGAAGACGATCAGCTCGAGCTGATCGCGGCCGCAGGAGAGGAGTGATCGAGCCGCCGGATGGCGGAGCCACGCTCCGCCGCCCGGCTACCCGCGCGGCGAGAGTCCGCGCAGAAAGGCGTGCAGCTCGCGGTTGAATTCCTCCGGCGCCTCCACGTTCGAGACATGGCCGACACCGGGAATCACGCAAAGGCTCGCCGACGGCATGCCGTCGGCGAGCCTTTGCGCATCCGCGAACGGCACGATCCCGTCCTCGGAGCCGGCCACGACCAGTGCCGGCACCTCGATGGTGTGGAGGAGCGGCGTCGAGTCGGGGCGTTGGGCCATCCCTTCCAGCGCGGCGGCGACGCCCTCGGGCGACGCCGTGCGCATGATCGCGCGTAGCCGCTCGACGAGCTCGGGCTTCTGGCGGCGCGCGGCCTCCGACAGCAGGCGCGGGATCATCGCCTCGACGAGCGCGCCGGTACCTTCGCGGCGCACCCGGTCGGCGTCTTCGAGCCGGCCCGCGCGAGCGGCCGGCGTGTCCGCGGTGGCACGAGTGTTCGCGAGCACCAGCGCCCGGACCCGGGCCGGATGCCGCCGCCACATCGCCAGCGCCACATAACCCCCCATCGAGAGTCCGCAGACCACGGCACGCCGCAGGCCCAGCTCCTCGATCAGCATCACGAGGCGCTGCGCCAGGAGGTCCATGGTGAGCGGCCCGGCGACATCCAGGCGGGAGGCGCCGAAGCCCGGCAGATCGGGCGCGATGAAGCGCCACCCGCCCGGCACGTCGCGGAGCTGATCGTCCCACAGCTCCGCGGAAAAAGGAAAGCCGTGCACCAGCAGCACGGCCTCCCCGCTCCCGTTCTCACGCCATTCCATGTGTCGTGCGCTGGGTTCGCTCGGCCTCCGCGCGGGGGATCAGATCCCCAGCGCCGAGCGGATGATGGGGTCGATGCGGTCGGGGGACCACGGCGGGTCGAAGGTGAGCTCGACCTCGGCCGTGTCGATCCCCTCCACCGCCTCCACCGCGGCCTTCGTCTCCTCGACGATCTGGTTGCCGGCGGGGCAGAACGGCGTCGTGAGCGACATTGTGACCCGGGCGTGCGAGTCCTGGATGTCGATGCCGTAGACGAGCCCGAGCACGACGATGTCGAGGTTCAGCTCGGGATCCTTCACCTTGCGCAGCGCCTTCCGCACGTCCTTCTCGCTGACCATCGCTCCTCCGTTGCGGCCGGACCGCGCGCCCCATCCGGGCGCCGCGTCCGGATATCGGAATCTAGAGGTCGCCGTGGGGACCGAAAAGGCCACGGGCGGAGGGGCGCGGTGCGGGCACCGTAGGTCTCGTGATGCCCGGCGATGGCCGTGCCCAACGAGGTGCGGGTGGACGGCCGGCGATGGCGATCGCCGACTCCAACGCGACCCAGGCGGGGAGCGAGCCGGCCAAGCGAAACCTCTCGCCGTCGCACGAGAGCGGCTCGGCGTCCCGCTCGCCACGGGTGATAACGAGCCGTGCGCGGTCACCCACGCCGCGTGCGGCCGCGTTGACAGCGCCAGGGCGCGGGGGCTACGCTTGTCCGACCCCCGACGAGGATAGCCCGATGCGCGTGACGATCGTCTACTGCGGGATGTGAAACTACCTCCCCCGCGCCTCCAGGCTGGAGGAAAGCATCCGGGCGGAGTTCCCCGACGCCGAGATCGAGCTGATCGAGTCGTCCGGCGGCGTGTTCGAGGTTTCCAAGGATGGTGAGTTGATCTACTCCAAGAAGCAGACGGGCCGGCACCCCACATGGGACGAGATCCGCGGGAAGCTGGCGTGAGCAGCCGGCCAATCCGACGGATCGCCATCAACACCGGCGGGGGGGACGCGCCGGGGCTGAACGCCGTCATCCGCGCGGTCGTCCTCTCCGCAGCGCGCCGGGGCTGGGAAGTCTACGGCATCCGCAAGGGCTACGGCGGTCTACTCGGGGAGGACGTCATGGTGCCGCTCGGCCGCGATGCGGTCCGCGGCATCACCCACCTCGGCGGCACGATCCTCGGCACCACCAACCGCGGCAATCCGTTCGAGTGGCCCGTGGAACGGCCCGACGGCGGGCTCGCCGCGCTCGACCGCTCCGACGAGGTGGTCGAGGCGTTCCGCAACCATGGCCTCGATGCCCTGGTCGCCGTGGGCGGCGACGGGTCGCTCCAGATCGCGGGCCGGCTGATGCGGAAGGGGATCCCGGTCGTCGGCGTGCCCAAGACGATCGACAACGACCTCGCCGTGACGGAGGTGACGTTCGGCTTCCAGACCGCCGTCCAGACGGCGACCGAGGCGCTGGATAAGCTGCACTCCACGGCGGAGAGCCACGAGCGTGTGTTCGTCGTGGAGGTGATGGGGCGCCATACCGGCTGGATCGCGCTGGAGGCGGGGATCAGCGGGACGTGCGACGTGATCCTCATCCCGGAGATCCCGTACCACCTGGACCGGATCTGCGAGAAGATCGACGAACGCTACGCGGAGGGGCGCCGCTTCGCCATCGTCGTGGTGGCGGAAGGCGCCCGGCCTCGCGACGGTCAGGTCACGCTCGTCGAGCAGGCGCAGCCGGGACACGCGGCCCGCTACGGCGGCGTCGCCGAGCGGCTCGCCCACGAGATCTACGAGCGGACCGGGCGGGAGACTCGCTCCCTCGTGCTCGGCCATCTCCAGCGGGGCGGCTCGCCGATCGCCTACGACCGCTACGTCGGCCTCCGCTTCGGGGGGGCGGCCGTCCGCCTGATCGAGGAGGGCCGCTTCGGTCAGATGGTGGCGCTCCAGAACGGCGAGGTGGTCGCGGTGCCCATCGAGAGCGCCATCGCCGAGATCAAGCGGGTCGACCCGAACGGCGACGCAGTCCGCACCGCCCGCGACATGGGCGTGTCGTTCGGCGATTGACAATGCCGGCTCCGTCCCGCGCCGCCCCGGCCCTCGCCCTGCTCGCCGCCCTCGTTCCGGCTGCCGCGCGGGCGCAGGCACCGCCTGCCTTCGACCTCTCCGTCCTCAACATCATGCGCGGCCCGGAGCTCGTCGGCGAACCGCCGCAGCAGGTGGCCTGGTCCGACGACGGGCGCTGGATCTTCTTCCGCTGGAAGCCGGGCGGTCGTCCGTGGTCGGAGGAGCCCGCGCTCTATCGCGCGCCGGCCGCCGGCGGCGCGCCCGAGCGTCTCTCCGACGCCGCGGCCGACTCGCTCGGCATCCTCGCGCAGCCCGGCGACATCTCCGCCGATCGACGCTGGCGCGTCAGCGCGTTTCGAGGCGATCTGTATCGCATCGACCGGCGCAGCCTCGCCGTGCTCCGGCTCACCGACACGCGCGCCACGGAGTCGGACCCGGTCTTCTCGGGCGACGGTCGAACCGTCTACTTCCTGCGTGGCGGCGAGGGGCCGGGCAACGTCTTCGCCCTCGGCCTGCGCGATGGTGGGCTGCGCCAGCTCACGGACCTCCGGGTCGGCTCCGCGCCCGACGAGAAGAAGCCGGAGGGCCAACGGAAGTACCTGGAGGAGGAGCAGAAGGAGCTGCTCGAGCACCTGCGCCTCCAGGCCGCCCGCAAGGCCCACGAGGACTCCCTGAAGAAGGCCCGCGAGGCGCGGGAGCCGAAGACGACGTACCTCGAGAAGGACGAGCGGGTGCTCGGCCTGGCCGTAGATCCGTCGGGTCGCTGGGCCGCCGTCGAGATCGGCAAGCCGGCCAAGGATGCCCGGAAGGCCATCGTGCCGGACTACGTCACGCTCTCCGGGTACACCGAGCCGAAGGAGGTCCGCACGAAGGTCGGCGACGCCGAGGAGGAGGGGCGGCTCGGTCTGGTGGACCTCGGCACGGGCGCCGTGACCTGGCTGGACCCGGCCGCCGACGCGCCCGCCGCCGACACGGCGGACCGGCCCCGGCACGGTCGCTTTGCGACCGCGCATTTTCTGGGGTGGACGCCGGCGCCGGACCCGGACGGGGCGGCGCGGCCGGCGCTCGGCCTCGTCGCCACCGTGTCCTACGATTACAAGGACCAGTGGCTGGGCGTGCTCGATCCCAAGACCGGTAAGGTGACTGTCGTCGCCCACGACCACGACGACGCCTGGATCGGCGGGCCGTGCGAGACATGGGCGGAGCGCTGCGCCGGCTGGCTGCCGAACGGTCGCACGATCTGGTTCCTGAGCGAGCGGGACGGCTACTCGCACCTGTACCAGGTCGGCGCGGACGGACAGGGCCTCGCGCAGATCACCAGAGGAGCGTGGGAGGTCGTCCGCGCGGTCGTTTCTCCGGCCCGCGACCGCTTCTTCCTCACGACCAGCGAGGGCTCACCGTTCGAGCAGCACGTCTGGACGATGGCGCTGCGCGGCGGGCCGCGCACCCGCATCACGCCGGCCGGCGGACTGAGCGACGCGACGGTCGCCCCCGACGGCAAACGCCTCGCCCTCGTCCGCTCGCTCGCGAATCGACCGCCGGAGCTCTTCCTCGCCGAGGCGCGAGCCGGAGCCCCGCTGCGGCAGGTGACGACGTCGCCCACGGCCGCCTGGCTGTCGTACCACTGGATCGAGCCGGAGATCGTGACGTTCAATGCGCGCGACGGCGTCGAGGTCCCCGCGCGCATCTACCGGCCGCGGGACGTCGGCGCCCGGCCCAATGGCGCCGGCGTCATCTTCGTCCATGGCGCCGGGTACCTCCACAACGTGACGCGCGGGTGGTCGACGTACTCCCGCGAGTACATGTTCCACCACCTCCTCGCCTCCCGTGGGTACACGGTGCTGGACGTGGACTACCGCGGCTCGGCGGGGTACGGCCGCGCCTGGCGCACCGCCATCTACCGTCACATGGGCGGGAAGGACCTCACCGACCAGCTCGACGGCCTCCGCTACCTCGGGGAGCACGAGGGCGTCGACGTGAGCCGCGTCGGCATCTACGGCGGGTCATACGGGGGGTTCATCACGCTGATGGCGCTCTTCACCGAGCCGAAGGCGTTCGCCGCCGGTGCCGCGCTGCGGGCGGTGACGGACTGGGCGCACTACAACCACTGGTACACGCACCGCATCCTCAACCTGCCGCAGGGCGACACGCTCGCCTACCGCCAGTCCTCGCCGATCTACTTCGCCGAGGGGCTCGAGCGGCCGCTATTGATCGCCCACGGGATGGTCGACACGAACGTCCACTTCCAGGACGTCGTGCGGCTCGCCCAGCGCCTGATCGAGCTCCACAAGACCAACTGGGACATGGCGGTCTACCCGGTCGAGAGCCATGGCTTCATCGAGCCCGCCTCGTGGGCCGACGAGTATCGCCGGATCCTCGCGCTGTTCGACACCTACCTGCCCGGCACCGCCCGCTCCAAGGCCGACGGGAGCTAGCCGGCAGCCGGGCAACCGCCAAGAGAAACGCCCCGGAGGCTCTTCCTCCGGGGCGTATCCCACTCACGCCTCGCTCGGCGCTAGCTCTGGTGCGCAATTCTGGGCCTCGCGGTCGACCGGCCGCTCTTGCGCCGCGCCGAGTGCACGGTGGCGCGATTCCGGTGCGAGGTGGCGCGCTTCGCGCTGGCATGGTGCCGCGTCGCCGACGCCTTGCTCATGCCGGACCGGTGCCGACTCGCCGACGCGCTGCTCGTGCGGGACCGGTGCCGGCTCACGGATGCGCTGCTCGTGCGGGACCGGTGCCGGCTCACCGACGCCCTGGATGAGCGGCCGCGCCGGACGGACGCGCCCGTCGCCGTGACCCGCCTCCCGGCCTTCTTCACCGTCGACCTCGCCGGCGCGCTCGAGGCGACCCTCACCGACGCGGCATCCGCCTTCAGCCGCATGGGGTCCGCCAGCACCATGTCGGCGTAGCCGTTCTCCGGGTCGCGCCCGCGCTTCAGCAGCCGATCGACCGTGCCCGGACCGCGGTTGTATGCCGTCAGCGCCAGCCGGACGTCGCCGTCGTACACGTCCATCAGCTTCTTCAGGTAGCGGAAGCCGAGTCGCAGGTTCGTCGATCCCTCGAATAGGTCGCCCCGCGTCGTCCCCGGCTCCAGCCACCGCGCCGTGGCGGGCATCACCTGCGTGTATCCGACCGCGCCCACCGGGGAAACTGCCGTCCGCTTGAAGCGCGACTCCGTCCGCACCAACCCGAACGCGAGGCGGGGCGGAATGCCCGCTGACTCCGCCGCCACGTGGATCTGCGTCGCCACGCCCAACGGCACATCGAAGAGCTGGGCCATCCTCAACGTCGAGAGCGCCGCCTGGCGCTCCGTGGCGCTCACCGCGACCGGGGCGGCCGGCGTCGAGGCCACGACCCCGTCCGCCGCCTGTGCCGCATCCTGTCGCATGATGAACGCGCTCGCCGGCGTGGCCAAACCCACGCCGATCGCGAACATCCTGGCCGGCCGCCGTCCGCGCTCCCACAGCGCCCGCAACTCGGGGACGAATGACAACACCACGTCCTCCCAGGGTTCTCGGGTGTGTCGGTGGCCCCCTGCGAGCCGGTCATCCGGGCTCGCCCACGGCGGCCCGGACACCCCACCGGTTCAGTAGACGTTTGAATATAGTCCGGGGGGCATGGCGGCGGAACCCCTTACGCTACAATTCGTTACCGGAAGCAGCAGGCTCGGCTCCCCGATCGCCGAGCGAAGAAGAGCCCCCGGCCGGTGAAAAACCGGCCGGGGGCTTCGATCGGCCCGCGGTCCGCGCGGGCCGCAGCCCGACGGCTGGGGCGCCTACTCGGGGAACGTGACCTGGCGAGCGCTGTCGTCGGAGGCGGGGGCTCCGGTGATCAGCTCGATGAGCGCCTCCATCTCCTTGCCGACGCGGCGGATCCGCTCACGGATCGTGAGCACGTGGGCGTAGTCGAAGTAGGCGACGACGGCATCCTCGGCTCCGACGTACTGCTCCAGGATCGTCTCGTCCATCCGGGCGCGGAGGGTCTCGAGGATGAGATCGACGGCGCGACGGAGGCTGCGCTGCTCCGCGAGGGTGCGTACGTCGAGGTCACCGCTCAGGCGGGGCAGGAGCGCCTCCACGTCGACCAGTTCCTGCGGCGGCGCCACGACGCCGGCTCCGCCCAGCGTGGCGGTCTGCACCGTGCGCTCGGCCCCGGCGGTCAGCGCGGCGAGTTCCTCGAACGAGCACCGGACCAACACTTCGAACCCCCTTCGGATCACGGGTCGGCTTCGTGCCGCCCGATGTAGCATACACCTTTCGTCAAGCAACGTTTTGCAAGGGACGTTCCGGACACCCCCCGGCCTCGGGCACGGCGGGATCAGGCGCCGGAAACCGGCGCCGGACCGTCCTTTCCCCTATCGCCGGCCCGCGCGGCCACGGGCACGCGGGCCGTCTCGCCGTGCCGCAGCAGTGCAACATTTTCCGGACGCAGCGTCGCCCGTGCGGCAGCCTCCTGGAGCCGCCTGGGCGGTTCGAGCACATCCTCGTCGGTCATGCGGAACGTTCCCCAGTGCATCGGGACGAGGACGCCGCCGCCCCCCAGCTCACCATACGCCCGAACCGCCTCCTCGGGATTCATGTGCACCGCGCGCATGAACCATCGGGGCTCGTAGGCGCCGATCGGCAGCAACAGCGCGTCGAATGGCCCGAACCGCTCGCGGATCTCGGGGAAGCCGGGGAAGTAACCCGTGTCTCCGCCGAAGAATACGCGCGCGCCGCACCCGGCGAGCAGCGCAAAGGACGCCCACAACCGGTCGAACTGCTGGAGCGGGGTACGCCGCGTCCAGTGCTGGGCAGGCGCGGCGTGGATCTCGAGACGCCGTCCACCGTCCTCGAGCACCACGCGGTCCCACCAGTCCAGCTCCGTGACCTCCACCCGGCGGCTCCGGAACCAGTCCCGGTAGCCGAGCGGCGTGATCCAGCGCAGCGCGGTGCCGAACCGGTCGCGGAGGCGATCCACGGTCGGCGCGTCCAGGTGGTCGTAGTGGTCGTGGGAGAGCACGATGGCATCGACGGGCGGCAGCTCTTCGAGACGCAGTCCCGGCGGGACCAGTCGTGTCGGACCGGCCCATTGCACCGGCGAGGCGCGCTCGCTCCAGATGGGGTCGGTGAGCACGTTCCAGCCACCGACCTGAACGAGGAACGTCGCATGTCCTACCCAGGTGACATGAAGATCGGCGGCCGCGTTGCGCGGGTGGACCACGGCGCCGGGAGCCAGCGGCAGCAGCGCCGACGGCGGGTTCGGCGGAACGCCATGCCGAAGCCGTTGCCACTGCCAGCGCAGGGCGTCGGCGAACGTGTGCCGGTCGCCCTCGGCCGTGGGCCAGGGGTTGCGGAATCCGCCACCGGGCACGTGATGCGACGCAGCGGTCATCGATCGACGAGGTACGGGGCGAGGATCAACCCGGAGACGAGGTCGATGGCGGCATGCGCGGCCATGGCGGGATAGATGCTCCCGGTAGCGACGACGGGCGCGGCCAGGAGCGCGCCGAGCAACGTGGCCCGGAGCGCGCCCGACGAGCTCTGGTACGCGTGCAGCAGGCCGAAGACGAGCGAGGTGGCGAGCAGCGCCGGGAGCAGCGATCCCGCCGCGCGCTGCAGCGCGGACAACAGGAAGCCGCGGAAGACGAGCTCCTCGGTTACGCCGGCCGTGAGCGAGAGGAACGCGAAGCCGACCTTCTCCCGGGGGGTGACTGGGATCAGATAGGCCACCGTGCGGGTCTCCCGGACGTTCAGCGCACGGGCGAGCACGAGCACGGCGAGCCCGGTCACTGTGGCCCCGGCGGCCCAGCCGATGGCCGCGCCGAGCGGCACGGGCCGTATTCCGAGGACGTCCGGGGGGATCGCGCTGGCGCGCGCGGCCATGACCGTGGCGGCGGCGAGGCCCCAGAGGGCGACGGCGGAGCTGAGGTACAGTGCGCGTCGCGAGACCGCCTCCGGCGCCGCCTCGGCCAGCCGCGCCTGCCACCAGGTGAGCGGCGGGAGCGGCACCAGGAGGAAGACGGTGAAGGCGCGCGCAGCGGTCGGAAGCGCCCGGGTCGCCGACCACGCCGCGACCGCGGCGGCGAGGAAGACCAACCAGAAGAGGGCCTGGCGCCGCATCAACGCTCGGTCCCGCCGGCGGGCAGACGGAGCAGCAGGCGCTTGGCGGCCGGAGCCGCGAGCGCGGCCGCGAGGCCGAGGAGGAAGCCGGCGCTCGCGTCCGTGGCGTAGTGGAAGCCGCCGTAGACGGCACCGAGCGCGAGAAGCACGGCGAGGGCTCCGACCCACGGCGCCAAGGCCGGAAGGAAGCGCGCCACCATCACGGCCTGCGCGACGGAGACGCCCACGTGGGACGAGGGGAACGCTGCGCCGCGCGAGGACCCGGCCTCCAGAACCCGGTGCGCCAGCCGGTACATCGGCCCTTCCGAGATCACTCCGCCAGGCGCGGCGAACAGGTACCGCGGCCCCTGTACCGGGAAGTAGACGAAGAAGATGTAGTGGACGAAGAACGTGAGCATCACCGCGAACGTCACGCGCCGGAAGTCCGCTCGACGGCCCGTCAGATAAAGGAGCAGCGGCGGCCCGTAGATGATGAGGTAGTACGAGAGGTACGACGCGTGGAGCAGCTCCGAGAGGGGGAGGTACGGCAACGCCCGGGCGAGCTCCTGGCTCGGCTGGCCGAAGACCGCCTCCTCGACGCGGAGGATCGCCGGATCGAAGTAGCGGCCGTCGAAGACCGCCACGTTGAGGAGGGCCAGCTCCTTGTAGAGTGCCGGGATCAACAGGAGCGGATACCAGTCCCGGAGCACCTCCCAGGCTCGTGGCCACCGGCCGGCGAGCGTGGCGGCGGCCGTCGCGGCCGGCCCCCAGGCGAATCCCAGCATCACGACCAGGAGGTGCACGGCCAGGAGGAGCGGCCAGCCGCCGGGACGGTGAGGGAACAACAACGCCGCACCGGAAATCGCGGCGTAGACCGCGAAGAGGCGGGACATCGCACGGACGTCATCCAGACCCGCATCGGCCCGATCCCCGCCGCGGACCGCACGGCGGGTACCGGCCTTCACCTCGGCTTGCCTCTGCATCGTCTCTATGGCAAAGCGCTGAGACCGCCCACGGACGCCGCCGCGCAGCACCCTCGAACCGGCCATCTTGCGCGTATAATATTGATCGAGGTGCGCCGCGTGGCCGTGCGGCGCTCTACCCCTTCCGGGAGGTCGCCTATGTCCCCGCGCGCCGTCGCCTCGGTGCTCGTCGTGGCCCTGCTCGCCGGCGGATGCGTGTGGCCGTTCGGCAGGAAGAATGAGGACCAGTCCGAAGAGCCGGCACCGGAGCCGATCACGCTACGCGTGACCAACCACAACTGGTCGGACGTGGTGATCTACGTGCTGCCGTCCGGCTCGCGGATCCGCCTCGGCAGCGTCGTGACCGGGCAACAGGCCGACTTCGTGCTTCCGCTGAACTACACCCCGAACGGTGTGATGTCCCTGCTCGTCGACCCGATCGGCTCGCGGGAGACGTTCCGGACGGGCAACATCCTCGTTTCCCCGGGGCAGCAGGTCGAGCTCGTGATCGAGAACCAGCTCTCGACGAGCAGCTGGTCGGTCGCCGAGCTGCGCGCGGACATCGCGCCACCGGCCGTCGGCCCCTGAGCGCACCACACCCGTCCGGCGCGCTCCTACAACTCCCGCTCGTACACGCGATACGTCTTGTAGACCCGGGCCCCCATCCGCTCGAGCCCCCGCCGCATCTCCCAGTTGTCCTCGAGGATCCACGAGCACTCCGCGCGAGGGATCCCGAGCTTCGGCCCGTCCTGGAAAAGGCGCAGGTAGAGCATCGCGTCGATCCCCAGCTTACGGAAGCCGGGCTTGAGCCCGAGCGTGAGGACCCGCGCCTCGTCGATCTTCCGCTTGTACCAGAGGAGCTTGATCAGGCCGAACGGAAAGAGCCGGCCGTTGATCCGCTTCAGGACCTGGTTGAAGTCCGGCAACGCGATGGCGAAGCCGACCGGCTCCCCGCGCACCTCCGCGATCAGGACGAGCCGCGGCTCGACCACCGGCTTGAGCGACCGGGCCATGTGGTCGAACTCCGCCTCGGTCATCGGCACGAAGCCCCAGTTCCGCTCCCAGGCGCTGTTGTAGATCGCCTTGATGCGGGCGACCTCGGTGTCGAAGTCGCCCATGTCGAGGGAGCGGATCGTGATGCCCTCGGACTTCTGCAGCCGCTCGACGCCGCGCACCAGGCGCTCCGGCGGCGTCGGGCCGTCGAGGTAGTACGCCAGCAGATCCTTCGCCTTGCCGTACCCGGCGGCCTCGAGGAGGCCGGCATAGTACGGCGGCGTGTGCGTCATCATCACCCGGGGCGGGGTCTCGAAGCCCTCGATGAGCACGCCGGGAGAGCAGAACTCCTCGTTCGTCGAGAAGTTCATCGGCCCCTGGACGCGCTCCATCCCGCGCGCACGCAACCACGCCTCCGCGGCACCGAGCAGCGCATCCGCCACTCCACGATCGTCGATGCTCTCGAAGAAGCCGAAGAACCCGAGCTTCTCGCCCTGGAAGTCGACGTGCTGCCGGTTGACGACGGCCGCGATACGACCGACGGGCCGGCCGTGCCGCCAGGCCAGGAAGTACTCGACGTCGGCATGCTCGTGGAACGGATGCTTTCCCGCGGTGAGCGCCGTCTTCAGGTCCATCAGCAGCGGCGGGACCCAGCTCGGATCATCCCGGTAGATCGACCACGGCAGCTTCATGAAGCGGTCGAGGTCGCGGCGGCCACGCACCGGCCGCACGACGACATCCAGACCGGCGGACGAGCCGGGGGCGACTGGCCGAGAGGGGGAGAAAGGGTCGCCCCCCTCTCCCCCTCTCCCACTCACCCCGTCCGGCGTCCGCGTGCCCCGTTCGGGGTCCAGCGGAGCGGAAGTGCTCATATCACGGCCATGCGCCGGCCGACCTGTGCCAGGGCATCGAGGACCTGGTCGATGTGGTCGTCGTTGTGAGTCGCCATGAGCGAGATGCGCAGCCGGCACGAGTTCTCCGGCACGGCCGGCGGCGTGACGGGATTCGTGAAGACGCCCGCCTCGAACAACTCCTTCCAGAAGACGAGCATCCGCTCGAAGTCGCCGATCAGCACGGGGATCACCGGCGTCTCGCTCTTCCCGATGTCGTAGCCGAGCGACCGGAGCCCGTCCTGCATGCGCCGGGTGTTGCGCCACAGCGCTTCCCGCCGCTCCGGCTCCTCCTCGATCACGTCCAGCGCCGCCAGCACCGACGCCACCGAGGCCGGCGGCATGCTCGCACTGAAGATCAGCGCCCGAGCGTGGTGCTTCAGGTAATGGATCACCGTCTCCGGCCCGGCGATCACACCGCCGATCGACGCCAGCGACTTCGAGAACGTGCCCATGACGAGATCCGTCTTCGCCTCGAGCCCGAAGTGCTGGGCCGTGCCGCCGCCCCGCTCGCCGAGCACGCCGAGGGCATGGGCATCATCCACCATCACCTGCGAACCGTAGAACTCCGCCAGCGCCACGAGGGCCGGGAGATCGACGATGTCGCCCTCCATCGAGAACACACCGTCCGTGACGATCAGCTTCCCGGCCTCCGACGGCGTCCGCGAGAGCTCCCGCTCGAGCGCCTTGAGGTTGCCGTGCGCATAGCGGTGGACCACCCCGTACGCGAGCTTCGTCCCGTCGACGATGCTGGCGTGGTTCAGCTTGTCCGAGAAGACGTGGTCGTCTCGCCCCACCAGGGCGGAGATCACGCCGAGGTTCGTCTGGTAACCGGTGCTGAAGACGAGCGCCGATTCCTTGCCGATGAAGCGCGCGAGGCGCTCCTCCAGCTCCTCGTGCAGATCGAGCGTGCCGTTCAGGAACCGGCTACCGGTACACCCGCTCCCGTACCGGTGCAGTGCCTTGCCGGCCGCCTCCAGCACCCTCGGATGATGCGTCAGCCCAAGGTAGTTGTTCGAGCCAACCATGATCTTGCGCTGGCCGCGAATCACCACCTCGGTGTCGTACGACGCTTCGATGGGTTGAAAATAGGGGTAATACCCGGCGGCCTGGACTTCGCGCGCGCGGGTGAAGCGTTGGCACTTCTCGAATATGCTCATTCTTCCCCACAGTCTGACCGACTCATCACAGCCAGCCGCTCGCCCGGTACCAGGCCGCGGTCTCCTTCAGTCCCTCCGGCAGCGCCGTGCGGGCGACGAAGCCGAGATCGCGCTCGGCCGCGAGGGTCTCGCACAGCCACCCCGGCGCGAGGAGCTCTCGCGCCTTGTCGCGGTTGAAGATGGTCGCCCGTCCGACGAGGCCGGCGCCAAGCTCGCTGACCGCTGCTGCTGCGGACAGCATCCGCGGCGGCACACGAAGGAGCCGGACGGGCCGCCCGACTGCCTGCGCGATGAGACGAGCGACCTCGACCGAGGGATACGCCCGAGCCTCCGCCACGTGATACACGCCCTCTGTGGGGGAGGGCGCGCTACCCGCCCGGACCAGTGCATCCACGAGGTCGTGCACGTGGACGAGCTGCGTCGGCCGGTCGGGGCCGCCGGGGATCGCCAGGACACCCCGCGCGGCCATGGAAAAAAAACGATAGAGGTCGCGGTCGCGCGGGCCATAGACGGCCGCTGCGCGCAGCACCACCACCTCGAGCGTGTCCGCGAATGCCCGGCAGGCTTCCTCGCCCGCCAGCTTGGTGCGGCCGTACTGCGTGAGCGGCCGAGGCACATCGGCGGTGCTCACGGGCCGACCGTCGTAGCTCGGGCCGACGGCGGCCAGCGAGCTGAGATAGACGAACCGCCGCGCGGACGCGGCGGCGGCCGCCTCGACCAGCGCGCGCGAACCCTCGACGTTGACCCGCCGGTACTCGTCGGCGGTGCGGGCCTTCGTGAGCGCCGCGAGGTGGTAGACGACGTCGACGCCGTCGACCGCGTGCCGAAGCAGCGCCGGGTCGTCGAGGGTTCCGCAGACGATCTCGGCGCCGGTGCGGCGCAGGGTATCGGTGCGGCTCGAGGCGCGTACGAGCGCGCGCACGCGCGAACCCGACCGCGCCAGCGCCTCGACGAAATGGGAGCCAACGAACCCCGTGGCCCCCGTGACCAGAACCTGCAAAGTGTGCGTTTCCAGACAGCCTCTAAGGTGCGCTCCCAGCCAGGAAAAGGCAATCCCTTGGCCGGTCCGGGACAGCTTGCCGCCAGTGTGGGCGGCCGCCAAGTTACCCGCAGCGCGAGGAGATGTTACCATGACGCTGGTGCGAACGCGGCACAGCGTCGGCGGACTGACGGACCGGGGTTCGATCTGGCCCAGGCGGCCGATTCGCTGGCGGCCTGACCCGCCGGTTCCACACGGCAAGCGACGCGAGGGAGCGACATGGCACTCAGGCAGGATCTCTACGCCGGAAAGCGGGTGCTGGTTTTCGGGGTGGCGAACGAGCGGAGCATCGCGTGGGGCATCACGCAGGCGATGCGGGCGGCGGGCGCGCGGATCGGCCTGACGTTCCTGAACGAGGCGCTGGAGAAGCGGGTGCGGCCGCTGGGCGAGGAGGTCGGCGCGGAGCTGATCCTGCCGTGCGACGTGGGGCGCTCGGAGCAGGTGCGGGAGGTGTTCGCGCGGACGAAGGAAGCGTGGGGCGGGGTGGATGTCGTGATCCACTCGGTCGCGTTCGCGACGCGGGAGGACATGGGCGGCCGGTTCGTGGACACGTCGCGGGCCGGCTTCCTCCAGGCGATGGAGATCAGCGCGTACTCGCTGGTCGAGCTTGCGCGGGAGGCGGAGCCGCTCTTTCCGGAGGGGGGCGGGAGCATTCTCACGCTGACCTACTACGGTGCGGAGAAGGTGGTCCCCAACTACAACGTGATGGGGGTGGCGAAGGCGGCGCTGGAGGCGTGCGTGCGCTACCTCGCGTCGGACCTGGGAGCGACGGGGACGCGGGTGAACGCGATCAGTGCCGGACCGATCCGCACGCTGGCGGCCGCGGGCGGCGTGAAGGGTTTCCGCGACATGCTCTCGCTCGCGGAGCAGCGGGCGCCGCTGCGGCGGAACGTGTCGCAGGAGGACGTGGGGAACGCCGCGCTGTTTCTGTGCAGCGAGCTGGCGGCGGGGATCACCGGCGAAGTGATGTACGTGGATTGCGGCTACAACATCATGGCCATGTAGGCCTCGACGCGGGCGGCCGGGCGGGGCGCGGGGGCGGCATTGATTCCGGCGGGCGCACCGGCGAGTTTTCGGTGCTCGTGGGCCGGCGCCGGACCTCGCGCCCCCGGACCGGCAGCGTCACTGGAGAAGGATGGGATACGGATGTCGAAGGGAAGTTGGATGACGCGGCCGGCCCGTGGCGGCTGGCAGAAGATCGGGACGGGGATCGTCGGCGTATTCTTCACCGCGTTGATGGCCGTGATCGCTCTCGCGGCGGTCCAGGTCATTCGCCTGCTGGTTCTGCACCACTGACGTCGCGACCGGGACGTTAAAGCCCCCGCTGCACCCTGCCGATACTCAACCTGCGCAAGTAGCACATCGAAATCTCTCGACCGAGGTGTCGGGACATGGTCCTCCTGTACGTCGTACGCGGGGTGGCCCTGGCGGTCGCCTTCGCGGGGATCGGGTGCGTTCTGGCCGTACTGCGAGAGCGCAGGCCGACGCAGCTTCGGAGCGGCAAGCCGTAGGCACCGGCCGCTTCACACTCTTCCAGCGGCCCCGACCGCGTGGGCCGCCAACAACGGTCGCAGGGCCGAAGGAGCCAGCATGAGGGAAGTCCTGGGGCGTTTTCTCGCCGACGAGTCGGGCAACGCGCTCACCGAGTACACGCTGATCGTCGCGCTGATCGCCGTCGGGTTGGTGGGCGTGATGGTGGCGATGCGCAACTCGATGGGTGCGACGCTGTCGCACGCGAAGACCACGCTGGACAACGCGGAGCCGATCGGTTACGCGCCGTGAGCGGGTCGGAGGGGGCGCGGCTCAGTTCTCCTGCACCTTCGCGTTGCGACGTGCCTGCCGCAGGAGCTCGCGGGCGCGCCCCCAGTCCCCGGCCGCGACGGCGCGGATCACGGCGCTCCATTCCGCGAACGTGAGCGTGAGGAACGCCTCCTCGCCGAGGTCGTCGAGGCCGAGGCGACGCACCACTTCGCTGCGCTCCATCCCAGCATCCTCCCGATCGGACCTGCCGCAACGCTCCGGCGATGCGGAGGGTGGCCATGGCGTCAATGGCGGGATTCGACGGCCAGCTCCCGCTCGATGACGTCCAGTGCGAAGTGGAGCTGCGCGTCCGTGATCACGAGCGGCGGCGTAAACGCGAGCGTGTTGAGGTGCTCCCCCTCGGTCAGCAGCAGCACCCCACGCCGGAGCGCCGCATCCGCGATGCGGAGGGCGCGTGCGCCCGCGGGGCGGCGCTCGGGTCCAGGCTCGACGAGTTCCAGCCCCTGCAAGAGCCCCAGCCCACGCGCCTGCCCGGCCAGCTCGTAACGGCCGACCCACTCCTCGAGCCGAGCGCGGAGGCGCTCACCGAGCTCGGCGGCGCGTGCGAGCAGGCCCTTCTCCTCCAGCTCGTCGAGCTGCGCCAGCGCCGCGGCGCACGCGATCGGGTTTCCCAGGAACGTGCTCGTGTGAATCGCCTCGCCGGTCGACGGCGGCCACGCCGCCATCACCGCGGGCGTCCCGATCGCCGCCGACAGCGGCAACGCCCCGCTGAGAGCCTTGCCGACCAGGAGGATGTCCGGCGTGACGCCCCAGTGCTCGCACGCGAACCAGCGCCCGGTCCGCCCCATGCCGCAGTAGATCTCATCCATGACGAGCACGATCCCGCGCTCGTCACAGATCTCCCGCAGCCCTGCGAGGAAGCCGGCCGGCGGCACGACGAGGCCGCCGCGCCCCTGCACCGGCTCGATCAGGATCGCACCCACCGGCGCGGCCGACGGCTCCGCCTCGTCGAGGTGCCGGCGCACGCCGGCGAGCGCCTCGGCGCACACGTCGCCGGAGCCCTCCCAGCGGAACGGGTCCGGAAACCGCGCGAAGCGCACGCCGGCGAAGAGCTGACTGCGGAACGGCTCGCGGAACTCGGGACGCCACGTGCACGCGAGTGCCCCGTACGTCAGGCCGTGGTATCCACCGGTGAACGCCAGGATGCCGGGGCGGCCGGTGGCCAGGAGCGCTGTCTTCAGCGCCGCCTCGACCGCCTCCGCGCCCGCGCTCGCCAGGATGGCCACCGAGAGGTCGCCGGGAGCGATGGCGGCCAGGCGCTCGAGCAGGCGAACCTTGACGTCGGGGGGGTAGACGTCGCCGAGGCCATGCGGGAGCCGCGCGGCCTGCGAGGCGATGGCCGCCGCCACGCGGGGGTTGGCGTGCCCCGTGGCGGCGACGGAGAAGCCCGCCGTGAGATCGACGTAGACGTTGCCATCGGCATCCGTCACGTTCGCGCCATGGGCCTCGGACCAGAAGATCGGCCCGTTGTCCGTGATGCGGGTGATGTTGCGCGACTCGACGACCGCGAGGCGAGCCGCGAGCGCACGCGAGGCCGGACCGGGGATGGCGGTCCGCAACCGAGGGAGCTCGTCGCCCGTCAGGCTCATGACACTCGATCCGGCCGGCGAACGGGTCCGGCCACGGCGGGTGGGTTCGCCGCGCCGACGCCCTGCCGGCGCGCCTCGCGGCCATTTCGCGCATCCCCTGCCTGGACCGTGGCTTGCACGAAACATCCGGCGGGGGCGGCGAGGAGCGAATATGACGCGCGGGGCGGCGGCGCGCCATGAACGGGAGGCGGCATGAGCGGGCGCGACATGGAAGGTGACAACCGGTATCGGCGGAAGCGGGCGCGGGCGGCGCGGCGGCGCGGGGTGCTGCCGAGCCAGGCGGGCGCGACGCTGGGGTCCTCAAAACAGCGGCGCGAGGTGGATGCCGACTACCCGGAGACGCTGGTGGCGAAGCACAACCGGAAGCAGCCCGGGTCGGGCATTCCGCACGAGGAACCGAAGCCGACGTGGTACGACGAGGAGTGATCGCGGGGTGGCCGGGAGCGCGGCGCGGTGCGCTCCCGGCGGGCGGAGAGAGCGCCGGTCAACGGCGACGGAGCACGAGCACGGTGACGGCGCCGGCGACGGCGCCGGCGAGCATGGCGCCGCCGAGCGCGACGAGGCGGTCTCGTGGCGGTGCGGCGGCGGTTGCGGCCTCGGGCGGGGCCGTCGCTGCGAGCGCGCCGGGCGCGGCGGCGGCGGATCCGGGCGGGAGCGGGGGCTCCGCTTCGGTCGGGGGGATGGCGGCCAGCTCGGCGATGTGGTCACGCAGGGCGGAGCCCGCGTCGGCGGTAGCCTGGCGCAGGGCGGCGATGCTCTGCTCGAGGCCGCAGCCGGGGCACTGCGCCTCGCCGCCGGAGCGGGCGAGCCGGTTGTGGAAGACGAGGATCGTGCCGCACTCGCGGCACGGCTCGCCGGTGGTGGCGGGCTCGAGCGCCTCGTAGAGCGCGCGGCGTGAGAGGCCGAGGCGGTCGGCGATATCTCCCACCGACGCATCAGATTCCCAGTAGAGGCGGTTGGCTTCGGCCCGAAGGGCGTCGTCGGTCGTCATCCCGGCCTCCGTTCGCTGTCGGTGGCGCAAGATAGCGCCGGGCTTTCGGTGCGACCAGCGTCCCGGGCAGCGAAACCTCCGGGGGGTGGCCGGCGTACAGAAGGCCGACCCCCCGCCACCGAGGTCGCATGTGGATCGTCGCCGTCGCCGTCCTGCTGCAGCATTCCCCATCGATCGGACAGAGCCCGCCACCGGACACCGTTTCCGCGTACGCGAACGCGGGGACGCGTGAGCTGGTGACCCGGGCGCGGGCCCGTCGGGAGGTCACGGACGCCTCCATCCGGACGTACTCCGCGCTGGCGCGGGAGCACATCTCCTTGGGCATCGAGGCGTTGCGCCGGGACCGGCTGCTGTACCGGCGGGAACTGGCGGCGCGGGTGACGTGGCGGCGGGACGCGCCGGGCCGGGTCGAGGTGGTGGGCGCGCGAGAGGCGATTCCGGCGGTGCTGCACGGGGTTCGCGTCCCGGAGGACCTTCGGCGGGCCGCGCCGGACCTGGCGTTCGATCCCACGGACGATCGCCTGCTGCTCGGTATGGGCAGCGACTCGAGCTTCCTGCGGCACCCGCTGGCTTCGGGCGCCGAAGCGCACTACCGCTTCGCCGTCGGGGACACGACGACGCTGCGGCTCCCCGACGGTCGCACGCTGCGACTGATCGAGCTGCGGGTGACGCCGCGGCGGCGGGATCCGCACCTGCTGCGGGGCTCGCTCTGGCTGGACGGCGAGAGCGCCGCGGTCGTCCGGGCGGTGGTGCGGTTGGCGGACGCCTTCGACCTGGAGCGGGACGACCCCGATCCGGATGACGACGCGAAGGACATCCCCGGGGTGCTGAAGCCGATCCGGGCCGATCTGCGCTATCTCACCGTGGACTACGGGCTGGTGGATTTCCGCTGGTGGCTGCCGCGGACCATCGCGGTGGACGGCTGGGCGGAGCTGGGGAGCTTCATGCGGTTCCCGCTGCGGTTCGAGCGGAGCTACAGCGCCTACGAGGTTTCGGGAGACACGGCCGTGGGCGCGATCCGGCGCGCGGAGGCGCCGCCGGGGCCGATCGACGGGCGCGTCTGCTCGCGGGCGCGCGGCGCCGGCTTCGGGCCGGTGTGCACGTGCCACGAGCGCCGCTGCCGCTACTACGACGTCGTCATACCGGCAGACAGTGCGGCGCTGCTGGCCAGCGCGGAGTTGCCGGCGTCCCCGTTCGCCGAAGGGGAGGCGCTGGTGACGGAGGCAGAGCTGAGGGACGTGGCCAAGCAGCTCGGGCGGATGCCGGCGCCGGAGTGGCGCGCGGACCGGCCGACGCTCGCCTGGGGGCTGGGGCGGGCCGGGCTCGTGCGCTTCAACCGGGTCGAGGGGATCTCGGTGGGAGCGCGGGCGCAGGAGGACTTCGGCCGGCTGGCGGTGGACGGCACGGTACGGCTCGGCTTCGCGGCCGGCGCCGACGATCCCGGCACCGGACGCCACCGCGGTGCGCAGCTCTCGCCGGATGTGGTGCTCGGGATCACGCACGAAACGTCGTCGTCGACGTTCCGGCTCGCCGCCTACCGCCGGCTGGCGGTGGTGGATCCGGCCACGCGCGCGCTCGGGATCGGCAACTCTCTGTCCGCGCTCGTGCTCGGCCGCGACGACGGCGACTACTTCCGCGCCACGGGGCTCGAGCTGACGCGCCGCGGCGTGCCGGTCGGGGAGGAGCGGCTTTCGTGGCGACTGTTCGCCGAGCGGCAAGGGGCGGTGACCCGGAACACGGATTGGAGCATCCCCCGTCTGTTCGGGTCCGACGAGCGCTTCCGCGAAAACCTGCGTGCGGACCGCGCAGACCAGGCTGGCGCCGAAGCGTCGCTGCGGATCGAGCGCGGCCTCGATCCGCGCGGCATCCGGTGGGGCTTCGTCCTCGCCGCCGAGGGCGCCGCGGGGACGTTCGAGTACCTCCGGCCGGCGGCCACGGCGCGTCTCGGCTTCCCGATGCCGTTTGGGCTCGTCGGCTCCGTGGAGGGGGCGGCCGGGACATCCGTGGGGACGCTGCCCACGCAGCGACTCTGGCTCCTGGGCGGTCCGGCCACGCTGCGCGGCTACGGCGGGGATGCCATCCACGGCCCGGCGTTCTGGCGCGGCCGCGCCGAGCTGGCCACCTCCCTCCCCGCGGCGCGGCTGGCCGTCTTCGGGGACGCGGGGTGGGCGGGCGAGCGCGGCGGCTTCACGACCGGGCGGCCACTGCTCTCGGCCGGCGCGGGCGCGAGCTTCCTGGACGGCCTTCTGCGGGTCGACCTGGCGCGCGCGCTGCGTGGCACTCCCGGTTGGCGCCTGGACCTCTACCTCGACGGACTCCTCTGAGCCGGAGCGGGCACGGGCGTTGCACCCTGTGAGACTGGAATCGAGAGTGTTTCCAGGGACTTACGGGGACGCCGCCAATGACTCGCCCGCGACCGTCGCTCGCCGCGTTGTGCGCCGCCCTGGCGCTCTCCGCCTGTAGCGATGCCGGGCCAGCGCCCAGCAATGCCTCGGCGGAGTCGGTCCACCACGAGGGCCGGGCCGGGCGAGCGGAGCCGGCGGGCCCGGCGCGCGTCTTCTTCAACCTGACGGCGTACGGCTGGTATGCGCGGGGCGAGCCGCTGATGCTCGACGGTCGAGCGTACGGGCTCGCCGGCGGGCCGAAGCCGGTGCCGTTCCGCGAGCTCGAGCGCGTCGGCGACTATCAGGGCGTCGACGTGTACGCTGCGAAGGGCCGCGGCCGCGACACGCTGCTCGTTCCCGTGTTCGACGGCTACTGGCTGCCGTTCTCGGCGTCGGCCGCACCGGTGGCGGAGGGCCCGGCGGGCTGATAAGCTCCCCCGACCACGCCTCGGGACCGGAGCGAGACCGCACGATGATCCTTCCGCCACACCTGTTCCCCGGCGCACGGGTAGCGCTGGTGGCGCCGGCCGGGCCGGTCAGCGCCGAGCGCGCCGAGGGCGCACTGGCGCGCTGCCGGGCGCTCGGACTCGAGCCCATCCTGGGGTCCGCGGCGCTCGAGCGAAACGGCTATCTCGCGGGGGACGACGCGCGGCGCGCGGCGGACCTGCAGCGCGCGATCGACGACCCGGGCGTGGACGGGATCTGGGCACTTCGCGGTGGCTACGGAACGATGCGGCTGCTGCCGCTGCTCGACCTCGGGCCGCTGGCGGAGCGGCCGAAGCCCTTCATCGGCTTCAGCGACAACACCACGCTCCACCTCGCGCTGGCGCGTCTCGGCGTGGCGTCGTACCACGGTCCGCATCCCGGCGAGAGCGTCACTCCCGTGACCGACGAATGCTTCCGGCGAGTCCTCTTCGAGCCGGAAGCCGCCGGACCACTGCCTCTGCCGGAGGCTGCACCGCGGGTATGCACGCTGGTCGCCGGCGTGGCGGAAGGCCCATTGGTCGGGGGGAACCTGGCGCTCGCCGCGGCGGCGTGTGGCACCCCCGCGGCGATGACGTCCGAGGGGAAGGTGGTCTTTCTGGAGGACGTCGGAGAGCCGGCCTACCGGCTGGACCGGATGCTGATGCAGCTCCGGCTGGCCGGCGCGCTCGACGGCGCCGTGGGGCTGGCGCTGGGGCGCTTCACGGAGGTGGAGCCGCAAACGAACGACCGCCCGGTGGATGCGGTCTTCCGCGAGGTGGCGGAGTCGCTCGGCGTCCCGGCGGTCCTCGGGCTGCCGATCGGCCACGTGGCCGACAACTGGACGCTTCCATTGGGGGTTCGGGCGCGGCTCGATGCGGGGGCCGGGATGCTGTCACTCGTGGAGCCCGCGGTGAGCGGGCGATTCTGAGCAGCAGAGCCGACCAGGGCGTCATTTCCGGGAGAGGCAAAGTGGTCGAGCGGATCTACACGCGCACCGGCGATGCGGGGGAGACGGGGCTGTTCGGCGGGGGCCGCGTCTCGAAGGCGAGCCCGCGGGTGGAGGCCTATGGCGAGGTGGACGAGCTGACGGCCCAGCTCGGGTGGGCGCTGACGCTGGTGGCCGATGCGCGTGTGCGGGAGTGGATCGCGTCGGTGCAGCCGGACCTGCTGGTGGTCGGCTCGCACCTGGCCACGCCGACCTCCGGACGCGGCCGCCGGCCATGGCTACCGGAGCTGCCCGCCGGGCGCGTCGAGGAGCTGGAGCGCTGGATCGACGAGGCGGAGGACGCGATGCCGGCGCTGGACGTCTTCATCCTCCCCGGCGGCTCGCCCGGGGGGGCGGCGCTGCACCTCGCGCGGACGGTCTGCCGGCGGGCCGAGCGGCGGGTGGCCGCGCTGGCGGCGGAGGAGCCGGTCGAGCCGTGGGTCCTGACCTACCTGAACCGGCTGTCGGACCTCCTCTTCGACCTGGCCCGCCTGGAGAACCACCGCAGCGGGACGCCCGAGCCGCGCTGGGAGCCGCGCAAGGAGAGATGAGCGGAGGGGGGCGTGCCGGCGCGATGGCGGCGCGGCTCGCGACGCAGGCCCGGGCGCGGGGCATCGACGAGGCGGGTGCCGGACACGTCGCGCGTGCGTTCGAGCTCGCGATGAGTCGCCGCGGTCTCGCGGAGGAGGACCCGGGCTACCTGCACCCGGGACGCACCGCGCTCATCCTGCTGGAAGACGCCGCGGTGCGCGACGAGACGGTCCTCGCCGCCGGCACGCTGGTGGACGCGGCCAACCCGGGGCTCGCGGTCCCAACGGCGGAGATCGAGCACGACCTCGGGGCCGCGGAGGCCGCGCTCGTGGCGGCGGTGCCGGTCCCGGCCGCGGCCGACGCGCTGCTCGAGGGGCTGCTCGTGGCGGAGGAAGCGGTGCGGCTGCTCGCCCTCGCCGACCGGCTCGACCTGGTCCGGCACCTGCACCTGCGGCCATCGGCGGAGTGGGCGGAGACGCACGCGCTGACCCGCGCCGCATACTTGCCGGTGGCGGAGCGGACGTGCGGTCTGCTGGCCCGGCGGCTACGCTGGTGGTGTGATAGGTTCGCCGCGCGCTACCTAGCCGGGCGCGGATAACCTCGTGGCGCCCCACCCCTTGCGACCCCGCAGGCGCCGACACACTTTTTCCAGCGTACCGACACACCCGATTCACCCGGCGGAGGACCGGAATGCCCTACGTGATCGCGGAGCCGTGCATCGGGACCAAGGACGCGAGCTGCGTCGAGGTCTGCCCGGTGGACTGCATATATGAAGGCGAGGACCAGTACTACATCCACCCGGACGAGTGCATCGACTGCGGCGCGTGCGAGCCGGAGTGCCCGGTTACCGCGATCTTCCCGGACACCGACGTCCCGCCCGAGTGGTCGTCGTACATTGAGAAGAACCGCGCGCACTTCGAGTAGCACCGGCACGCTGATCGCCGCGGTGCTGCTGGTCACGGGCTGCGCCATCCACTCGCAGCGCTCACCGCGACCGGAGGCCGCGGCGGCCGACGTCACGGCCATGCTCCGATCCTCGGCGGAGTCATGGAACCGTGGCGACCTCGACGGCTTCCTCGACGACTACCTGGACTCGCCCGAGACGACGTTCGTCACCGGTCCCGGCCTCATCCACGGCATCGCGCCGATCCGCGAACGCTACCTCCGAAGCTACTGGAAGGGCGGGCGCCCCGCGCAACTGCTCCGGTTCGAGCAGCTCGTGGTGCGGCCGCTCGGCGCCGACTACGCGCTGGCGACCGGCCGCTACGTGCTGAGCGACCGGGAGACCGGCGCCGCCGGGCCGAGCGGAAACTTCTCGCTGGTGCTGCGCCGGACGCCGGCGGGTTGGAAGATCGTGCACGACCATTCGAGCTAGGCCCGCGCTCGCGCAAGAGGTCGGCTGCGCCGCGCGACCTCTTGCGGCCCGCGCCAGCGGGCCTCTTGCGGGCGGCCGCAGGGCGCCCAAACGCATCGGCGCGCTCGCCCGGGGAGGGCGAGCGCGCCGCGTTCGACGGACCGCTGGGTCCTTACAGCCCGGCTGCGCGAATGGCGTCCAGCGACTGCTCGGCGGGGAGATTTTCGCCGGCCGGGACGAGCCCGTTGACGGGCTGCTCGGGACGGCGCGTGAGCAGGAGACTGGCCGCGACGGCTGCGACGGCCAAAAGGCTGACACTCAAGGTGCGAATGGCTCCTCCCGCGCTGGAGGTGTGATGAAGCTCGACCGGGGACGCATGGTCGGGACTGGCCGAGTGCATCTTCCGTGCCTGGTGGCGCTTGGAGGCTAATCGGCGCACTGGCGCGGAGTTGCGGCCGTCTATTGAACGCGCGGCGTCGCCATCCTGTGACAAGAAGTATCGATCGGGTGTACGATTTCACGAGCACCGCCTCCGGTCGGCCGGCGGCCGCCGGAGTGGAGGGAGAACGGAGCGGGGGCGTCGCCCGGCCCCCGGGGCGGCGTGGCGAGCGCCGCGACGGCACGAATCCGCCCTGGTGGCGCCGGGGCCCAATCGCAGGTCTGGTGGACGGATGAGGAGATTGATCAGCCCGCTGGTCGTCGCGGTGGTGGCCGGCTGTGCCGTGGTACCGCAGCCCGCGGACCTGGTGCTGACGGGCGGCGTCGTATGGACGGGCGCGGTCGGGGCACCTACGGGGCAGGCGGTGGCGATCCGGAATGGTCGGATCGTGCGCGTCGGGACGGACGACGAGGTGCGGAGCTTCGTGGGCCCGGCGACCCGAGAGATCAAGCTGGGGGGCCGGCTGGTCGTTCCGGGCTTCATCGACGACCACACGCACTTCATCTCGGGCGGCTTCCAGCTCGGCAGCGTGGACCTGCGGGACGCGTCGTCGCCGCGGGAGTTCACGGCGCGCATCGCGCGCTTCGTGCGGCAGGCGCCGACGGGCCGGTGGGTCACGGGCGGCGATTGGGATCACGAGCGGTGGGCGGGCGGGGTGCTCCCTCGACACGAGTGGATCGACTCGGTGACGAAGGAGACCCCGGTGTTCGTGACCCGGCTGGACGGACACATGGGGCTGGCGAACCGCAAGGCGATGCAACTGGCGGGGATCACGAAGGCGACGAAGGACCCGGTCGGTGGCACGATCGTGCGGGATGCGAGGACGGGGGAGCCGACGGGGGTGCTGAAGGACGGCGCGATGGACCTGGTGACCACGCTCATCAAGGTGTCGAACGCCGAGTACGACGATGCGTTCCGGCGGGCGCAGGCGCATGCGCTGTCGCTGGGCGTGACGATGATCGAGGACATGGGCGGGAACGGCTGGGACGACTTCGAGACGTTCCGACGCGCGCGGGACTCGGGCGAGCTGAAGCTGCGGGTCTACTCGTTCGTGCCGCTGTCGTCGTGGGAGCGGCTGCGCGATTACGTGGCGCGGAACGGCACGGGCGACAGCCGGCTACGCTGGGGCGGGCTGAAGGGGTTCGTGGATGGGTCGCTGGGCTCGACGACCGCGTGGTTCTTCCAGCCGTTCACGGACGCGCCGAAGACGTCCGGGCTGATGGTGACGGACACGGCGAAGATGCGGGAGTGGATCCTGGGCGCCGACAAGGCGCACCTGCACGTGGCGGTGCACGCGATCGGCGACCGCGCGAACGACTGGATCCTGAACACGTACGAGTGGGTGGCGGAGCAGAACGGGAAGCGGGATCGTCGCTTCCGCATCGAGCACGCGCAGCATCTGCTGCGCAACGACGTGGGGCGCTTCGCGCAACTGGGCGTGCTCCCGTCGATGCAACCGTACCACGCCATCGACGACGGCCGCTGGGCGGAGAAACGGATCGGTCCGGAGCGGATCAAGACGACGTACGCGTTCCGCAGCCTCCTGAAGGGCGGGGCGCGGCTCATGTTCGGGAGCGACTGGACGGTGGCGCCGCTGGATCCGCTGCTCGGGATCTACGCGGCGGTCACCCGGCGGACGCTGGACGGCCGCTACCCGACCGGCTGGCAGCCGCAGGAGAAGGTCACGGTGCAGGACGCGCTGCGGGCATACACCGCGAACAACGCGTACGGCGCGTTCATGGAGCGGGAGCTGGGGAGCCTGGAGCAAGGGAAACGGGCGGACCTGGTGGTGCTCTCGCAGAACATCCTGAAGATGGACCCGACGCGGATCCCCGAGGCGCGGGTGGACTACACGGTGATCGGCGGCGAGATCGTGTACGTGCGCCCGCAGCAGGCGGGAGTGGGGCCGGCGAGCGGGCCGCTGGCGGTGGACGCGCACTGAACGGGCCGGTGACCAGTCGCAGAGCGCCCCGGCGGCCGTCACGGCCGCCGGGGCGCTCTGCATCGGGCGACGTGAGGCGACGATCGGGCGGCCACGCGCGGTCGGCGTTACACACCCGGGGTGGACGACCCGGGCACCGGGGTCTAGCATCAGGGAGGAGCGGGCCGGAGCCGGCCTGCCGGAGGGAGGATTGGATGGCGCTTCAGGTCGGGGATCTGGCCCCGGACTTCACGGCTTTCGTGCGACCGAACGAGCCGGTCAGCCTGCGAGACTTCGCGGGACAGCCGGTCGTGCTCCTGTTCTTTCCGCTGGCCTTCTCGTCCGTGTGCACGCAGGAGATCTGCGGGGTGGCGGAGGATTACGGGATCTACGAGCGGCTCGGGGCGCAGGTCCTCGGGATCAGCGTGGACTCGCCGTACGTGAACCAGAAGTTCGCGGAGGCCTGCCACGCGCCGTTCCCGGTGCTCTCGGACTTCAACCGGGAGGCGACGGCGGCGTACGGGGTGCTGCGCGACGAGCTGAACGGGTTGCGGGGCGTGTCGGAGCGCGCGGCGTTCGTGGTCGGCCGGGATGGCCGGATCGCGTACTCGTGGGTGTCGGCGGACCCGGAGCTGCTGCCGCGGTTCCGGGAGATCCAGCAGGCGCTGCGGCGGGTGGACGGCTGATGCGGCGCGACCGCGGCTACTCGCGCTCGACGACCATGGCGAAGCCCATGGCGCCGGCGGCGCAGACGGTGATGAGGCCGAGGTTGCCGCCGGTGCGCTCGAGTTCGCGGAGCAGCGTCATGGTGAGGCGGCCGCCGGTGGCGCCGAACGGGTGGCCGATGGCGATGCTTCCGCCCATGACGTTGATCCGGTTCTCGTCCGGGATGCCGACGCGGCGGTCCCGGCCGAGCTTCTCGCGGGCGAACGCGTCGGAGTCGAGGGCCTGGAGGTTGGAGAGGACCTGGGCGGCGAAGGCCTCGTGCATCTCCATGAGGTCGATGTCGTCCATGGAGACGCCGGCGCGGTCGAGGGCGACGGGCGCGGCGTAGGCGGGTCCCTGGAGGAGCTGGTCGGCCGGCGAGAGGGCGGAGTAGGCCCAGCTCCGGATGTAGCCGGCCGGGCGGCGTCCCTCGGCTTTCGCGCGCTCCTCGCTCATGAGCAGGACAGCGGAGGCGCCGTCGGTGAGCGGGGAGGCGTTGCCGGCCGTGACGCTGCCGTAGCGCTTGTCGAAGACCGGCGGGAGCGACGCGAGCTTCTCGAGGCTGGTGTCGGCGCGGATGCCGTTGTCGCTGGTGAGGACCTGGGCGTAGTCGGGCGGGACGAAGACCGGGACGATCTCGCGGGTCAGCCGGCCGTCCTCGGTGCCCTGCCAGGCGCGACGGTGGGAGCGGAGCGCCCACATGTCCTGGGCCTGGCGCGGGATGTGGTTCTCCTTGGCCATGCGCTCCGCGCTCTGCCCCATGGACTCGCCGGTGGTCGGCTCGGCGATGGCGGGCGTGAGCGGCGCGAGGTCCTTCGGTCGGATCGCGGCGAAGGCGCCGACGCGCGCGCCGGCCGATCTGGCGCGGGACGCCGCGACCAACGCGTTGCGCATCTTCCGGGAGAAGAGGATCGGGATGTCGGAGAGCACCTCGGCGCCGCCCGCGACGACGGTGTCGGCGTAGCCGAGGGCGATGGTCTCGGCGGCCGAGGTGATGGCCTGATTGGCGGAGGCGCAGGCGCGGGCGACGGAGAACGCCGGGACGCTGGGCGGGAGCCCGGCGCCGAGCGTGACCTCGCGCGCGATGTTCGGCGCCGTGACAGAGGGCACGACGGTACCGTAGACGAGCTGGTCGATCGCGTGGGGATCGAGCTCGGCCCGGTCGAGCAGCTCGCGCACGGCGATGGTGCCGAGCTGGATGGCGGTCATGTCCTTGAAGGCGGTGCCCGACCTGGCGAAGGGGGTGCGGACCCCCTCCACGATGGCGACGCGCCGCCCGCCATATCCGTGAGCCATGGAGCCTCCCGAAGCCGCGATTGCCGAGGTGATCTAGGCCCCGGGGCGGGCCGGCGCAATCGGAGAACCCCCTACCGCAGCCGCGGAGCGACCGGAGCTACGCACCATTCCCCTCCTCCGCCAGCTTCCGGAGCCCCTCCTCGAGAGCGTTCCAGCCGAGCAGCGCGCACTTGATGCGGACCGGATAGGCGGCCACGCCGGCGAGGGCGCGGAGGTCGCCGAGCTGCTTGTCGCGGGCGGCGCCGGCGTCGCCGTGCATCATCTCCTTGAAGCGGCCGGTAAGCGCGAGCGCGTCCGCCCTCGACTTCCCGACGAGCAGGTCGGCCATCATGGAGAGGGAGGCCTGCGAGATGGAGCAGCCGGTGCCCTGGAAGCGGGCGTCCGCGACGACATCGTCGACGACGCGGAGCTGGAGGCGCACCTCGTCGCCACAGCTCGTGTTCATCATGTGGATGTCGACGTCGGGATCGTCGATCCGGCCCTGGCGCCGAGGGCGCTTGTAGTGCTCGAGGATCAGCTCCTGGTAGAGCGAGGCGAGCTGCGGCGTCGGCCGGTCGTCGGTCACGCGAAGATCCTCCCGGCCGCCTCGAGCCCGAGGGCGAGGCGGTCGATCTCCTCGAAGGTCGTATAGGCGAAGCAGGACGCGCGGGCCGTGGCGGGGACGCCGAGGCGCCGCATCAGCGGCTGCGCGCAATGGTGCCCCGCGCGGATGGCGATACCCTCGGCATCGAGGATGGTTGCGATGTCGTGCGGGTGGACGCCGTCGAGCGCGAGCGAGAAGACGGCGGTCCGCCCCTCCGGAGAGCGGGGGCCGAGGATGCGGAGCCCGGGCACGTCGAGGAGGCGGTCGAAGACGTAGCGGGCGAGGGCGTCCTCGTGGGCCTGCACGGCGTCACGGCCGACGGCGTCCCAGAAATCGAGGGCGGCGGCGAGCCCGACGGCGCCGGGCACGTCCGGGGTGCCGGCCTCGAACTTGTGCGGCAGCTCGGCCCACGTGGAGTGCTCGAGCTCGACGCGGGCGATCATCTCGCCGCCGCCCTGGTACGGCGGCATGGCCTCGAGCAGCTCGCGGCGGCCCCAGAGCGCGCCGATCCCCATGGGCCCGCCGACCTTGTGGCCGGAGAACGCGTAGAAATCGCAGCCGAGGGCCTGCACGTCGACGGGGAGGTGCGCGGCGCCCTGGGCGCCGTCGACCAGGACGAGCGCGCCGGCGGCGTGGGCGCGATCGGCGATCTCGCGCACCGGGTTGATCGTGCCGAGGGCATTCGACGCATGGCCGACGGCGACGATGCGCGTCCGGTCGGTGAGGAGCTCGTCGAGCTGATCGAGGCGGAGCCGGCCCTCGTCGTCGATGTCGACGGAGCGGAGCACCGCGCCGGTGCGCTGGGCGACGAGCTGCCAGGGCACCAGGTTCGAATGGTGCTCGAGGATGGTGACGAGGATCTCGTCGCCGGGGCGCAGGTTGGCGCCGCCCCAGCTCGCGGCCACGAGGTTGATCGCCTCGGTCGTGCCGCGGACCCAGACGACATCGGCGGCGGACGGCGCGTTCAGGAAGCGCGCGACGGCGGCGCGGGCGGCCTCGTAGGCGTCCGTCGCGCGGCGCGCGAGCTCGTAGAGGCCGCGATGGACGTTCGCGTTGTCGCGCTCGTAGAAGGTGCGGAGCGCGTCGAGCACGGCGCGCGGGCGTTGCGCGGTGGCGGCGCTGTCGAGGTAGACGAGCGGGCGCCCGTTGACGTCCTGCGCGAGCGCCGGGAACTCCTTGCGCAGGGCGGCGAGATCGAGGCCGGGATGTGTGACGGTCGCCATAGAGAACCCCACAAGCGGAATGCCGGCGCGCGGGGCGCCGGGCCGAACATACTACACCGAGACGAAGATCACGCCCCCCTCGACCTTCACCTCGTAGGCGCGGACGGGGCGGATGGCGGGGAGCGAGAGGGCGCGGCCGGTCCGGACATCGAAGCGGGCGCCGTGCCAGGCGCACTCGAGCCGGGCGTCATCGAGCTCGCCGGCGGAGAGCGGGAAGTCCTGGTGCGAGCAGTTGTCGCGCAGCGCGTAGATCTCGCCGTCGACGTTGGCGAGACAGATGCGCTCGTCGCCGATCTCGACACCGAGGAGCGTGCCGGGGGCGACGTCGTCGAGCGACGCCACCCGGATCCACTCGTCGGCCACGTTACCGGATCTTCCGCTCGATCGCCGTCCGGAGCTCGTCGACGACGGAGGGGAGCGGCAGCCGGTCCAGCACCTCGCCGAAGAAGCCGAAGACGACGAGCCGTTCCGCGACGGCGCGCGGGATGCCCCGGCTCATGATGTAGAAGAGCTCCTCGTCGTCGAGGTGCCCCACGGTGGAGGCGTGGGAGCAGCGGACGTCGTCGGCCTCGATCTCGAGGTTGGGGAGCGACGTCGCCTCGGCCCGCTCGGAGAGCAGGAGGTTGCGGTTCGTCTGGTACGCGTCGGTGCGCTGGGCCTTGGGGAAGACCTTGATGATGCCCCGGAAGACGGTGCGCGCCTTGTCGTAGAGTGCGCCCTTGTAGAGCAGGTCGCTGGACGCGTGCGGGACCGTGTGGTCCTGGCGCGTGTTCATGTCGAAGTGCTGGTCGCCGTTGGCGAAGTACAGCCCGAGCATGTCGCTGCGGGCGCCGGGGCCGACGAGCGCCGCGGCGTGGTCGACGCGGGCGACGGAGGCGCCGAGGTTGACGACCATGGTGTCGAGCGCGGCGTCGCGGCCGGCGATCGTGCGCTGCGTGGAGACGTGGCGCACGCCCCCGCCCCAGCGCTGGAGCGCGACGTAATGGAGCTGCGCGGCGTTGCCGGCGTAGAGCTCGACGGCGCCGATGGAGAGCGTGGGCCGGTCGAAGTCCGGCGAGGCGAACTCCTCGACGACGGCGACGCGACTTCCCTCCTCGGCGACGACGAGCGTGCGCGGCAGCACTGCGACGCCGGGCTCATCGATCCAGCGGAGGATGCGGATCGGCTTCTCGATGCGGACGCCGCGCGGGACGTACAGGAAGACGCCGGCCTGCCAGAACGCGGCGTTGAGCGCGGCGAACTTGCCCGCGGCGGCGGGGAGCGCGCGGCCGGCGAGGTTGGGCTCGACGAGCGCCTCGTGGTCGCGGGCCGCGGCGCGCAGGTCGGCGAGGATCACGCCCTGGCGGCGGAGCTCGTCGTCGATCTCGACGAGGACAATGGACGGGCCGACCTGGAGCGCGCGGCCGGCGTGCTCCTTCCCCTCGATGCTTTCGAGCGCGGCCGGCGGGAGCTGCGCGCCGGGCTTCGGCTCGGCCAGCGCGACGGCGTCGAGCTTGAGGAGCCGGACGTCGGTGTAGCGCCACTCCTCCATCCGGGTGGATGGGAGGGGGAGGTCCTCGAACGTATGCCAGGCCTCGAAGCGGCGCGCGCGCAGCCAGAGGGCGTCGCCCTCGGCAAGCTGCTCGAGCGCGTCGCGCGTGAAGGCGGCGCCGGTGCGCTCCGCCGCGGCCAGTGTCGCCTCAGCCAACGCTCCCCTCCATCTCCAGCTCGATGAGTCGGTTGAGCTCCACGGCGTACTCGAGCGGGAGCTGCTTGGCGATGGGCTCGATGAAGCCCCGGACGATCATGGCGCTGGCCTCCTCCTCGGAAAGGCCGCGGCTCATGAGGTAGAAGAGCTGCTCCTCGCCGATCTTCGAGACCGTGGCCTCGTGGCCGACGTTGGCGCTGTTCTCCTCGATCTCGATGTAGGGGAACGTGTCGGTCCGGGACGTATCGGTGAGCAGGAGCGCGTCACACTCGACGTTGGACCGCGCGTTCTTCGCGCCGTCGTAGACCTTGCAGAGCCCCCGGTAGGAAGCGCGGCCGGTCCCGTTGGAGATCGACTTCGAGATGATCTGCGACGTCGTGTTCGGCGCGGCGTGCACGACCTTGCCGCCGGTGTCCTGGTGCTGCCCGTTGCCGGCGAAGGCGATGGAGAGGATCGAGCCGTGCGCGCCCTCGCCGACGAGGTAGCAGGACGGGTACTTCATGGTGAGCTTCGAGCCCAGGTTCCCGTCGAGCCACTCCATCTTGCCGTCCTCGTGAACGAGCGCCCGCTGCGTCACGAGGTTGTACATGTTGTGGGACCAGTTCTGGATCGTGGTGTAGCGGAAGTGCGCGCCCCGCTTCACGACGATCTCGATGACGCCGGAGTGGAACGACTCCGTCGAGTAGACGGGCGCGGTACACCCCTCGATGTAGTGGGCGCGCGAGCCCTCGTCGGCGATGATGAGGGTGCGCTCGAACTGGCCCATCTTCTCCTGGTTGACGCGGAAGTAGGCCTGCAGCGGCGTCTCGATCTCCACGCCCGGCGGGATGTAGACGAAGGAGCCGCCGGACCAGACGGCGGAGTTCAGCGCGGCGAACTTGTTGTCCGCAGGCGGCACGACGGTGCCGAAGTACTCGCGGAACAGGTCCGGGTACTTCCGCAGCCCGTCCTCGATCGACTCGAAGATGATCCCCTTGTCCTCCCACTCCTTCTTCAGCGAGTGGTAGACCATCTCCGACTCGTACTGCGCGCCGACGCCGGCGAGCACCTTCCGCTCGGCCTCGGGGATGCCGAGCTTCTCGAACGTGCGCTTGATCTCCTCGGGCACGTCCTCCCAGGAGCGCTCCATCTTCTCCTGCGGGCGGACGTAGTAGTAGATCTCGTCGAGGACCGCTTCGAGCTGCGAGAGATCGCCGCCCCACGCGGGCATCGGCTTCGAGAGGTAGACCTCCAGCGCCTTCAGCCGGAACTTCAGCATCCACTCGGGCTCGCCCTTGTGGGCCGAGATCTGCCGGACGATCTCCTCGTCCAGCCCCGGCCGGGCCCTGAACACCGGCTGCCCCTCGGTGACGAAGCCGTACTTGTACTCGTCGAGACCGAGGTTCGAGGCGGTTTCGTTATATGGCATATCCTCAGTTCCTCCGGCGCGGCGGCGGCGTGCGGTCCGCACGCTCGCTGCGCTCGCTATCGCGGCGCCGCCCGCCGCGTGATCGGCACGCTCGTCCGGCCCACGGCCGCGGCGCTGCGCGCCGCGAGGAGCCTCGATCGTGCTGGGCGAGAACGGCGGCGGACCGCCGCTCCCGGGATTCTCCACTCCCTCGTTTCACCCGCTGATACTGCCGTGATACCCCGTCCACGCGATCCCACCCACTCCCGTCGCGGCCGGTATCGTGCCGGCGAGCGCCGGGCACGGCCGCCGCGCTACGCCGGCGACGGCTCGGTGCGCCAGGCCTCGTAGCCCTGCTCCTCGAGGCGCTGGGCCAGGTCCGGACCGCCCGACTCGACGATGCGGCCCTGCACCATCACATGCACGACGTGCGGCTGGATGTAGTTCAGGATCCGCTGATAGTGCGTGATCAGCAGGAACGCGGCCTCCGGCCGCTCCCGGTGCAGCGTGTTCACACCATCCGAGACGATCTTCAAGGCATCGATGTCCAGCCCCGAATCCGTCTCGTCCATGATGGCCAGATCCGGCTTCAGCATCGCGAGCTGGAGGATCTCGTTGCGCTTCTTCTCGCCGCCGCTGAAGCCCTCGTTCACGTTCCGGCTGGCGAACGCCGGGTCCATCTCGAGCAGCCGCATGCGGTCCACCAACTCCTCCTGGAAGTCGAAGATGTCGACCTCCTCCTCACTGCGGGCCTGGACCGCGGCACGCAGGAAATTCGCGATGCTCACCCCCGGGATGTCGACCGGGTACTGGAACGCCAGGAACAGCCCGGCCCGCGCCCGATCATCCACTTCCATCTCGAGCAGATTCTGCCCCTTGAACACGACCTCGCCCTCCGTCACCTCGTAGGCGGGGTGCCCGGTCAGCACCTTGGAGAGCGTGCTCTTCCCGGACCCGTTCGGGCCCATGATGGCGTGGATCTCGCCCGGCGCGATCTCGAGGTCGACACCCTTGAGGATCTCGGTGCCGTCCTCGGCGATGATGGCGTGAAGATTGGATATCGTGAGGAGCGGCTCGCTCATTTGGATCCCTTCCCGTGAACCGCCCGCGTGCCGTGCTCCGCCGCGGGGCGGGCGAACAAGAATGATTCTCGATATCAAAGAAACGTACCGCCCGCGAGAGACAGTGTCAAGAGTCGAAAAATGGCGTGGTTACGGGATCTTTAGGGGGTTCGGGCGGGGTAGGAAAGGGGGGCGGGAGAGAGGGGCGGCGGGAACGGTTTCGTTGCCGCGGGCGGGGCGGCGGGGGCAGGTTGGGGTCCCTCGCGCCGGAGCCCAGGCGTCGGCGGGAGTGGCCCTTCCGGGGGCCGCCGGACGCGGGCGGCGGGTCCTTCAGGCGACAGTGCACGAGCCCGTGGTGGGCGTCCCGGCGGGCGGCACCTGAAACGGAGTCCCGAATGAGGAAAGTGATCCTGGTGTTGGGGGGCGGCGGCATGAAGGGGCTGGCGCATGTCGGCGCGTGGAAGGCGGTGGAGGAGGCCGGGCTCGAGGTGACGGAGATCGTGGGGACGAGCATTGGCGCGCTGGTGGGGGCATGCATCGCGGCGGGCGAAGGGTGGGCGGAGATGGCGCCGCGGGCGCTGGAGCTGCAGAAGCGGGACATCGTGTCGCTGAACGGGCGGGCGCTGCTGATCAACGGGATCCGGCAGGAGAGCGTGTTCCGGGCGGAGCCGTTTCGGGCGTACATCGAGCGGACGCTGCCGGCGAAGGATTTCTCGGAGCTGCGGATCCCGTTGTCGATCAACGCGGTGGACCTGGAGGACGGGCGGACGGAGTGGTTCGGCGCGGGAGGCCGGACGGACGTGGCGCTGGCGGAGGCGGTGTACGCCTCGTGCGCGCTGCCGGTCTTTTTTCCGGCGGCACGGATCGGGGACCGGTGCTACGTGGACGGCGGGGTCCGGTCGGCGCTACCGATCGAGCGGGCGGCGGAGCGGGGGGCGGAGCTGGTGGTGGCGGTGGATGTCGCGGCGGGGGAGGTGAAGGACTCGCTGGACACGCTGTCGAAGGGGATGATCGCGGTGCAGCACCGGGCGTTCGACATCATGGCGTACGCGCACCGGCAGGCGCAGCTCGCGGCGTGGGCGGGTCCCCGGCTGGTGCGGATCCGGCCGGAGCTGGAGGGTCACTCGACGTTCGACTTCACGCAGACGAAGTACTTCCTGGAAGAGGGGTACCGGGCGGCGAGGCGGGCGCTGGCGCCGTTCGCGGTGCCGGAGGTGCGGCGCACGTCCGCGTAGCCTTCGCGGCGCGTAGCGCCGCGCACGTTTCACTGTCGTGGCCCTGCGGGCCACGCACGCTGGCGCTGTCGCTCGCCTGCGGCGAGCGTACGCCGCTACGCGGCTGTAGCGGCGCTGCGCGCCGCGAGGTGCGGGGCCGCCGCTACCGGGCCCTCACGCGCTCCGGCGCGGGGCCGTCACGCGGCCGGGCGGTGCCGCTGCCCTTCGTGCCCCGACCTTCGTATCCGTACCCCTACCGGTACCCGTACCCGATCGGTTCACCTGTCGTGGGCCTCGGCCGCCGACGCCGGCGCGAGGACCCGCAGGCTCGCACGGCCCCAGGGTCGTTGTCGTTCTCGCGGCGCGCAGCGCCGCTACAGCCGCGCAGCGGCGTGCGCTCGCCGCAGGCGAGCGACAGAGAAACGTGCGCGGCCGAAGGCCGCTACAGCGAGCAACGCGAGCGTGCGCGAGCCGCCAGGCGAGCGACAGCGCGAGCGTGCGCGGCGCTACGCGCCGCTAACGGTCGACTCCGCTGGCGCGGAGGGCGACGATGAGACAGAGGAGCCAGAAGAGCCCGAGGCTGAAGCCGCCGAGGAGGTCGGTCGGCCAGTGGGCGCCCATGCGGAGGCGGCCGAGGGCGGTCAGGAACGTGAGGCCGAGCACGACGAGGGGCGCGGCGAGCCGCTCGATCCAGCTCCGGCTGGCGAGGATGAGGAAGTAGGCGAGGATGCCGTAGACGACGAGGGTCTTGCCGGTGTGGCCGGAGGGGAAGGAGGAGAAGCCGGGCGCGATGGCGCCGTCGAGGACGAGCCTGGGCCTCTGGCGGGGCCATGCGGCCCAGCCGATGCGGACGACGAGGTCGAGGACGACGTAGGCGAGGACAAGGCTGAGGGCGCGGAACGTCCGGCGGTTCCAGGCGGCGATGCCGGCGGTGAGGCCGACCAGGATCCAGAGCGTGATGTCGGTGCCGATCGTCTGGAACCAGATCGCGCTGGAGATGGAGATGCCGGAGTCCGCGATGGCGCGGAGCTCGAAAGCGGGCTCCCAGGCGAGCGAGCCGTCGGCGACGGCATGCTGCATCAGCCGGATGAGCAGGAAGAGGAAGGCGACGATGGCGACGGCGCCGACGCCGACGAGGAGGAGCCAGCGCCTGCGGGCGGCGGGCGGCACGGCGCGCCATCCCTCGGCGGCCCGGCGGCCGAGCTCGCGGAGCAGTCTCCCGATCGCGGAGCGGCCGCCTCCGCCGCGCTCCACGGCTCAGCCCTTCGCGGATGGTGGGCGGGGGTTCCTCGCCGGGCGCACGGGAGCCGGAGTCATTGCGTGGCTCCGCTGCGCGCGAGCTGCAGGACGATCCGGTCGATGGCGGCCCGGATGAGGCCGGAGGGCACGCCGCTGCCGTTCGACTGGATGCTGAACACGAGGTCGTGGCCGGCGTCGGTCCGGAGGATTCCGCTGAGCGAGTTCACGTTGGCGATGGACCCCGTCTTGGCGAAGAGCCGTCCCCTGAGCGTCTCCAGTCGCCGGGAGAGGGTGCCCCGCTCGCCGGGCTGGGCGAGCGCGGTGCGGTAGGTTGCCCCCCACGGCGCGCGGCTGCCGTAGGCGAGCAGCCGGACGATGGTCTCGGGAGTTAGCAGGTTCTGGGCCGAGAGGCCGGAGCCGTCGCGGAGCGAGAAGGCGAGCGAGTCGATCTTCACGCTGTCGATGAGGAAGCGGCGTTCGACCCGGAGGCCGGTGGACCAGGCGCCGCGCCCGGCCTTCTCGAGGCCGAGCGTCTTCAGCACCTGCTCGGCCATCCAGTTGTCGCTGGGCTTGAGGATCGCGGCGACGATCTCGGCGATGGGCGGCGAGGTCCAGGACGCGATGCGGCCGAGGGTCGGCTGAGCACGCAGCCGCCGGGCCTCGAGCGTGTCGTGGACGATGCGGACGGCGCCGGTGACGCGGATGCCGCGCTGCTCGAGGGCGGACTGGAGCGCGCGGGCGGCGTAGGTCTCGGGGTTGGCCGACGCGAGGTTGACGGTATCCGGCGCGGCGGCGAGCGGAATGCTGCCGCGCAGGTAGAGCGTGTCGTTGCCGGCCCAGCGCTCGGCGTCGAAATCGCGGCGCGTGCCGCTCGGGCTCGTCGTCAGGGCGGTCACGACGGGCTCGACGGGCTCGGGCCCGAGGAAGCGGGCGGCGGCGGGGAGCCCCACCCCGAGCCCCGGGAGCAGCACCAGGCCGAACGTGCCTTCGCCCACGGCGATGGCGCCCGTGGCGGCGCCATAGTCGGCGACGAGGTCGCCGATCTCCCAGGACGGATTCACCAGCATCGGCTCGAAGGCACTGGCATCGATGACGAGGTCGCCATCGATGCGGCGCACGCCGGCGGCGCGAACGGAATCGGCCAGCGCCTCGGGGACGGCGAAGTTGGCGGGCTGGAACGTGGCGGACCAGGTCGGATCGCCGCGGGCGACGAGCAGCAGCCCCCGGGAGTCGCCGGGGCGGGCGCCGGGCCCGAGCGTGAAGAGCTCGGTACGATAGCGGTAATCGGGGCCGAGGAGCGCCATCGCCGTCGTCGTCGCCACGAGCTTGGTGTTGGACGCGGGGACGAAGTGCTTGCGCGCGTTCAGCTCGTAGACCATGCGGTCCGCCGCGGGGTCGTAGACGGCGATGCCCCAATGGGTCCGGTCGAGCGGCACGGCGCCGACGATGGAGTCGACGGCGGCGGCGAGGCCGCGCGCGGGCGTGGGCCGAGCGCCGCGCGCGAGAGGCGCGCAGCCGCCGAGGAGGAGGAGCGCGGCGGCGGTCGCGGCCACGCGGCATCGCGTCGAGCGCAGGATCGTGTTGGTCATGGGCGCGGAAGATATGGGCGGTGCGCGGGACGGGCGAGCCCGTCATGGGCCGGAACGGAAGGTCGCAGGGGTACGCGGCTTGCGCCATCCTCGCGGCGAACCCGTTCGAAGCCGAGGAGGGACGATGGCGAAGATCCAGAAGGCGGTGGACGTCGAGGCGCCGGTGCACCGCGTATTCCGGCTGTGGTCGGACGTGGAGAACTTCCCGGGGTTCATGGAGCACGTGCAGGCGGTGCAGCGCACGGGCGACCGGACGACGCACTGGGTGGTGGAAGCGCCGCTGGGGCGGACCGTGGAATGGGATGCGCGGACCACGGTGCTGGACGAGAACCGGCGCATCGCGTGGCAGGCGACGGGGAGCGTGGGAACGTCGGGCGAGGTCCGGTTCACGGCGGACGGGAGCGGCCGGACGCACGTGGAGGTGGACATGGAGTACCACACGCCGGGCGGGCCGGTCGGCGAGCTGCTGGCGAAGGTGTTCGAGAACCCGTCGAAGGGGGTGGAGGAGGACCTTCGGCGGTTCAAGGAGCTGGCGGAGGGGACGACGCTGCGCTCCTGAGGCGCGCAACGACCGAAGGGGGGACGAGCGGCCCTGGCGCAAGCGGCGCCAGGGCCGCTTCGACACGTTCCGGCAGGCGCGATCCGGTTCACGGCGTGGGGCGTACCTTCTCGCGGCGGTCCATGAACCGGGAGGAGGAAGGCGGTCGAGTTCCGGGCGATCGACCTCCGGTCGGCGCGAGAGTCGGTGCGGGTGGAGGCGGAGGTGGGGCACTTCGTGTTCGTGAGCGTGGCGCGGCCGGCGCCGTTGATGCGGGCGTACCAGGCGGCGCGGGCGGAGGCGGAGCAGGTGCTGCGGGTGCTGGGGGTGCCGGCGATCCGGCGGGCGGTCGTATCCACCGGTGGTTCTTAACGTTCGCTCGGAGGTGCACGTCCATACAGGGATCGGCGAATCGCGTCGCGGTGACGCTGCCGACCCGCAACCTCCGACACGGAGAGAGACATGCGACACGTGAACCGAATGCTCCTGGTCCTGGGGCTCATGGCGCTGCCGGCGGCGGTGAGCGCCCAGGGTCCGGGCGGTCCGGGCGGGCGCGGCATGATGATGCGCGGCAACCCGGTGGCGATGATCCTGGAGCACAAGGCCGACCTGAGCCTGACGGACCAGCAGGTGACGAAGCTGCAGGACATCCAGAAGAAGCTCGAGGAGAAGAACAAGCCGCTCCGCGAGCAGATGCAGAAGGAGACGAACGGCGCGTCGTTCCGGGACCTGACGGACGAGCAGCGGGAGAAGCTGCGGCCGGTGTTCGAGGACCTGCGGGAGAACAGCCGGAAGGCGATGGACGAGGTCCGCGAAGTCCTGACGCCGGAGCAGCAGAAGAAGATGCGGGACCTGATGCCGATGCGGCGCGGTCCGCGCGGGGAGCGCGGCCGCGGGCATCAGAGCCAGAGCTGAACCCGACGAGCCAGCGCGCAGGATGGCGCTGGCCGACATGATCGAGCCCCGCCCGCCGCGTCGGATACCGCGGGCGGGGCTCGCCGCATCCCGGTGGGACGGACGTGGACGGCGGTGGTCGCGCCACGCTCGCCGCCGTCGGCCCGACGTCGGCGGAACGGTTACGGGGTGAGCGCGTGAAGTGGCGGAGACCGGTGTGGGCCGCGCCACTTCACGTTGGCGGCGCGGCGGGGCCCCGGCTACTCGTAGCGCAACGCCACGATCGGGTCCAGGCGAGCCGCGCGGCGGGCGGGCCAGAGGCCGAAGAAAATGCCGACCACGGACGAGAAGAGGACGGCCATGACGGCGGCGCTGGGTGCGACGGCGGTGTTCCAGTTGGCGACGCGATGCAGCAGGAAGGCGCCGCCGGCGCCGAGGCCGAGCCCGAGCAGTCCTCCGGCGACGCAGAGCACGAGCGCCTCGATCATGAACTGGAGCAGGATGTCGCGGCGGCGGGCGCCGAGCGCCTTCCGCACCCCGATCTCGCGGGTCCGCTCGGTGACGGAGACGAGCATGATGTTCATGATGCCGATGCCGCCGACGAGGAGCGAGACGGCGGCGATGCCGGCGAGGAGGAAGGAGAACGTCTTCGTCGTCTCCTGGAAGGTCTCCAGGAGCGCGGACTGGTTGCGGATGGTGACGTCGCTCGGGTCGCCGGGCTTGATGCGGTGCTCGCGCCGCATGACCCGGTCGATCTCGGCGGTGGCGAGCTCGAGGGAGCGCTCGTCGACGGCCTGGACGTCGATCTGCTGGACGCGATCGGTGCCGAAGACGCGGAACTGGGCGGTGGCGAGCGGGAGATAGAGGATCTCGTCGGGGTTCATCCACCCCTGCTCGCCCTTGGACTCGAGGACGCCGATGACCTCGAAGGGGATGCCGCGCACCTCGATGCGCTTGCCGATGAGGGAGCGGGTGTCGGTGTTCAGGCGGTCCCCGACGGCGGCGCCGAGGACGGCGACGCGGCGGCGGCCGCGCTCCTCCTCGCGCGTGAAGAGCCGACCCGCGGCGAGCCGGGCGTTGTTGATGCCGAAGTACGCCGGCCAGGTGCCGAGGAGCTGGAGGTTGGCGTTGCTCGGGCCATTCGACACCTGGTAACGGCGCTGCATCTCGGGGGCGACGTCCTTGATGTGGACGGGCGCACGGGTGAGCGCCTCGACATCCTCGGCGACGAGCCTGTTGTCGCCCCGGTCGACGCCGCCCATGAACTGCTGCCCGGGCCGGACCGTCAGTACGTTCGTGCCGAGCGTGGCCAGCCGCGCCTCGACCTGGCGCTGCGCTCCCTCGCCGAGCGCTACCATGGCGATGACGGCGGCGATCCCGATGATGATGCCGAGCATCGTCAGGAAGGAGCGCAGCTTGTTGGCGCGAATCGCGCCGAAGGCGACGAGCAGGATCTCGCCGAGCAGCATGTCAGCCCCCGCGTCCTCCGCGCGCCGGACGAGCGGCGCCGCCGGCAGGCGCGCCGCCGCCGCCGAACATCCCGCCACCGGCGCGCTGCCGGATCTGATTCTGCATGTCCTGCTGCTGCTGCTGGAGCCGGGCGACGGCGGCCATGATGACGCGGTCGCCGGGCTCGAGGCCGCGGACGACCTCGGTGTAGTCCCAGTCGTTCACGCCGAGCAGCACCATGCGCGGCTCGGGCCCGTTCGCGGTCTGGACGAAGAGGACGCCGGGGCGCGTGCCGGAGGCGCGACCGGAGCGGCCGCCCGGTCCGCCGCCGGGACCGCCGGCGAAGCCGCCGCCGAACGCACCCCCACCGCCGAAGCGCGTGCGGCACTCCCGCAGCTTGGAGCGGTCGCCGTCGCTCAGGGAGGCGAAGCCGCCGCCGGAGCGGATCTTCTCGCGGAGCGCAGTGCAGTCGGCCTGGCTGAGCCCGGCAGCCGCGGCCTGGCCACCGGCCGGCGCCGCTCCGGCCGCGCCGCGCGCGCCGGCTCCGGCTCCGCCCGGTGCCATGGCGGCCGGACGGGCCGCACCGGCGGCGGCGGGGTTCGATCGGCCGCCAGCGAACGCCTGCTCGCGCGAGCGCTCGAGGGCCGTCCGCACGTCCTCCTCGCCCAGGCCGAGCGCCTTGCCGACGCCGACGGCGTCGCGCGGATTCAGCACCGCGTCGTTCGGAACGACGAGGGCGTTCTCGCGCCGCGCGACCTGGATCTCGACCTCGGCGTTCATGCCGGGCTTGAGCAGCCGCTCGGCGTTGTCGAGGCGGATGAGCACGGGGAACATGGTCACGTTCTGATCGACGACGGCCTGCGGCTCGATCTTCTGGACCTCGCCGATGAAGGCGCGGCCCGGGAAGGCTTCCACCGAGACGCGCGTCACCTGTCCCGGCTGGACGCGGCCGATGTCCGTCTCGTCGACGAGAGCGCGCACCTGCATGGTGGCGAGGTCGGCCATCTTGAAGAGGGTGGTCCCGCCGGAGACCGTCTGGGAGGCGGACGCGATGATCTGCCCGCGCTCGACGGTCTTCTCGATGATCGTGCCGTCGATCGGCGCGCCGATCGTGACGTCTCCCATGCGCTGCTGAGCGAGCTGCAGGTTGGTCTGCGCCTTCACGAGCTGGGCGCGGCCGTTCGCCTCGTCGAGGGCGGCGGCCTCGAACTCCTGCTCGGTGATGACGTTGCTCTTCCGCAGCTCCTGCGAGCGCTTCTTCTGCTCGACGGAGGTCTGGAGCTTGACGCGGGCGACCTCGAGGTCCGCCTCGGCCTGGGCGAGGCCGTTACGGACATCGCGCGGGTCGATCTCGGCGAGGAGCGTGCCGCGCTTCACCTCGTCGCCCGTCTCGGCGTGCAGTGCGAGGACCTCGCCGGATGCCTTGGACTTGACCTCCACGACCACGATGGGCTGCACCGTGCCGGCCGCCTCGGCCTTCACGTCCAGCGTGCGGCGCTCCGCGAGGGCGGTCTCCGGCGCGCCGGCCCCGGCCTTGGCTGGCGCCGCGGCGCCACACGCGCCGAGCACCAGCCCCAGCGCGGGAGCAAGGGTCGCCACCAGCATCCGCCCGGATCTGCTGCTCACGACACACCTCCAGATGCCCCCGCGCGCGCGAGGGTCGATAGTACGTTGGCCGGGGGTCACGGCGATGGAGACCGATCCCGGCGATGCTCGCGATGCTCCCGGGCCCGGATCTCCTTCAGCTTGGCCTGCTGCTCCGGGTCCAGGACCTTGTCGATCTCGCCCCGCGTCTCCTCGATCAAGGAACGGAAGCGCGGCCGCACCTCGGTGAGGAGCGCCTGCATGCGGGCTTCCCGCTCCTTCGTGATCACGTCGATCTTCGCCACCTGATCGGGTGTGAGCGCAAGCTCCTCCTGGAGCTGACGGACATACGCCTCGCGGCTGCGCCGACGGGGAGAGCGGCTAGCCTCGGGTGGACTGGCGGCCGGCGCGGCATCCGCCGCCACCGCCGGCGGCGGCCGCAGCACGTACCGGTCGAGCGCGGCACCGGTCAGCCCCCCGACGAGAAAGACCAGGAGCAGGAGCAAGCCGGCGGCGGCCTTCGGGCGGAGCCCCTTCGCCTCGCTGTCGATACTCATGGGCCCTCCACCGCTGCGCGCAGCAGGTCGTCACGGTCCACCGCGGCGAAGACCGTGGCGGTCACCTCGTCGCCGGCGGGCGCGGCGCCGAGCGCCGCCTCCAGCGGCAGCCGCTGCGGCGGCGCCGTCCGCCCGACGTGGCCACGCTCGAGCGCGCCGAACAGCAACGCCAGGATCACGCTGGCCGCGAGCGCCGCCGGCACGGCGGCCCGCGCCCAGCCGGCCGTGTACGCCCACCAGGGCGCACGCCCGCGCAGCCGCGCCAGCGTCAGCTCCGCCCGCTCCGCGATGCGCCGCGACAGCGCGTCCAGGTCCGCCGCATCGAGGGATGGCGGCGGGAACGCCAGCCGCAGCGCCTCCGCCAGGCGCGGATCCGACGGCGGATCGTGCTTCCGCTCTTCGCTCATCGCTCCTCCATGGTCCCGGGCTCCAGCGCCGCTCGGAGCGTCCGGCGCGCCCGGTGCAGATGCCAGCGGACCGTGCCCTCCGGCAGCTCCAGGATCTCGGCCACCTCCGCGCCGGAAAACCCCTCCAGCTCGAACAACTGAACGGCCACCCGCTGCCGCTCAGGAAGCGTCGCCATGGCCCCGCGCAGCCGGTCCCGCACCTCCGCGAGCTCCGCCGCCCGCTCCGGCGAAGGCACCGGCGAGACCACGCCGTCCGGGATCGGCTCCGTCGCCCGCACCGCCCGCGACTTGCGCGCGTTGAGCGCCCGATTCACCACGATCCGGTACAGCCACGGCCCGAACGCCCGCCCGGCCTGGAACGTCCCGATCTTCTCCAACGCCGCCAGAAACGCGTCCTGCACCAGGTCCTCCGAGTCCTCGCGGTGGCCCAGGACCCGGTAGGCGATGGCGTAGGCCTTCCGCGCGTGCGTGCGGACCAGCTCGCCGAAGGCCGCGACGTCCCCGCCGCGCACCCGCTCGACCACCTCCGACTCCGGCCGCGGCGCGGCGAGCGGGCCGTCGGGCGCGGCTCCGCCCGCCCGGCGAGCCGGAACCGCCCGGGCGCCGTCCGCCGCGGACACCGGCCGCTCCGTGCCGCCGCTCACGGGCGCAACACGCTCCGGGGCCGCGCAGCGCGCGCCGCGGCCCGCATCATCCAACCCGCTCCACTTCCATCGGTCGGCCGACTCGTGGATGCCCATTCCGAAGAGGTATACAACCCGGCCGCGGGGGTCGTTGGCGCAATGGAGCGCCTTGCCGCGGCGGGGGCCTGTGCATACCATATCGCATACCAGACTCGCGTACGAGCCCCGCTCACACCTTTGCCTCGCCGCCGCATGCCCGAAGCCCAGAACCAGGCCGGCCCGTCGACCGTCCCCAGCGATGCGGAGGAGGTCGTGTTGCGCCCGCTGGTCACGCACGAGGAATATGGGGCGTGCGTCGAGCTGCAGAAGGCGACGTGGGGCGAGGATTTCAACGAGGTGGTGCCGGCGACGATCCTGAAGATCGCGAATCGGGTCGGGGGGTTGACGGCGGGGGCGTTCCAGCGGGCCCGGCTGCTGGGGTTCGTGTTCGGGCTGACGGGGGTGGAGGACGGGCGACTGGTGCACTGGTCGCACATGCTGGGGGTGCGCCCGGAGGCGCGGGATGCGGGGTTGGGCGCGCGGCTGAAGGAGTATCAGCGCGAGCTGCTGGCGGCGCGGGGGGTGGAGGTGATCTACTGGACGTTCGACCCGCTGGTCGCCCGGAACGCGCACCTGAACCTGAACAAGCTGGGGGCGCAGGTTCGGGAATACGTTCCGGACATGTACCCCGACTCGAGCAGTACGCTTCACCGGTTCGGGACGGACCGGTTCGTGGTGGGGTGGCGGGTCGGCGGGGCGGGGGCTGGGGAGGGGGGTGCGGGGGTGGTTTCCGGGGAGTCGGCGGCGCGGGCGAACGGGGGGCGGGGGGGGCGGGTGGCGTGGGCGGAGGGGCCGGTCGTGAACGAGGCGGGTGCGCTGGGGGCCCTGGTGGAGGCGGCGGTGGTGCGGATCGAGGTGCCGGCGGACGTACAGGGGGTGGCGGCGGCGGAGGCGGCGCGCTGGCGGGAGGGTACGCGGGGCGCGTTCGTGCATTATCTGGGGCGTGGCTACGCGGTGGCCGGATTCGAGCGGGAGGGGATCTCGGGGCGGTGCTATTACCTACTGACGAGAGCGGAGCGGTGATGGTGCGACTGGAGAGGGTCGAGCTGCGGGAGATCCGTCTTCCGCTGAAGGAGCCGTTCCGGATCTCGAGCGGTGTGATGACGGAGCGGCGGATCGCGCTGCTGGAGCTGACGGACGCGGACGGTGTGGGCGTGTGGGCGGAGTGCGTGGCGGACGAGCAGCCGAACTACTCGCCGGAGACGATCGACACGGCGTGGCTGGCGATCCGGCAATGGTTGTGGCCTCGGCTGGCGCACCGGGAGCTGGCGGGCCCGGAGGCGGTGCTTCCGCTGCTGGAGGAGGACATTCGCGGGCACCTGATGGCGAAGGGGGCGCTGGAGATGGGGGTGTGGGGGCTGGTGGCGGAGCGGGAGCGGGTGCCGCTGGCGCGGGTGCTGGGCGGGGAGCGGGAGACGATCGAGGTGGGGATCTCGCTGGGGATCCAGAAGGACCCGGCGGCGCTGGTGGAGCGGGCGGGGCGGGCGCTCGCGGAGGGGTACCACAAGGTGAAGCTGAAGATCGGTCCGGGGAAGGACATCGAGTACGTGGGGGCGGTGCGGGAGGCGCTGGGCGCGGATGCGCCGCTGATGGCGGATGCGAACAACGCGTACACGCTGGCGGACGCGGATCACCTGGCGCGGCTGGACGAGTTCGATCTGGTGATGATCGAGCAGCCGCTGGAGCGGGAGGACCTGGTGCGGCACGCGGCGCTGCAGAAGCGGCTGCGGACGCCGATCTGCCTGGACGAGTCGATCACGAGTCCGAACCGTGCGGAGGACATGATCACGCTGGGGAGCGGGCGGATCATCAACATCAAGCCGGGGCGGGTGGGTGGATTCCTGGCGTCGAAGCAGATCCACGACCTGTGCCGGGCGCACGGCGTTCCGGTGTGGTGCGGCGGGATGCTGGAGAGCGGGATCGGACGGGCGTACAACGTGGCGCTGGCGAGCCTGCCGGGCTTCACGATTCCGGGGGACACGTCGCCGTCGGCGCGGTACTGGGAGCGGGACGTGGTGACGCCGGAGTGGACGATGGACCGGGGCGTGGTGCGGGTGCCGTGGGACAGGCCGGGGATCGGCGTGGAGGTGGACGTGGACCGGATCGAGGCGTTGACGGTGAGGCGGGAGGTGCTGACGTGAACGAGGCCGGTCGGCGGGAAGGTGCCGGGCTGGAGACGGCGACGCTGGCCGGCGGGTGCTTCTGGTGTCTGGAGGCGGCGTACGAGCAGCTCCGCGGCGTGGAGCGGGTGGAGTCGGGGTACACGGGCGGGCACGTGGAGCATCCGAGCTACCGCCAGGTGTGCACGGGGGAGACGGGGCACGCGGAGGCGGTGCGGATCACGTACGACCCGGCGCAGGTGAGCTATCGCGACCTGCTGGAGGTGTTCTTCTCGATCCACGACCCGACGACGCGGGACCGGCAGGGCCCGGATGTCGGGACGCAGTACCGCTCGGCGATCTTCCACGAATCGCCGGAGCAGCGGCGGGAGGCGGAGGCGCTGGTGGCGGAGCTGGAGCGCGACCAGGTCTTCGAGGCGCCGATCGTCACGGAGATCGTGGCGGCGGGGCCGTTCTACCCCGCGGAGGCCTACCACCAGGAGTACTACCGGAACAACCCGTGGCAGCCGTACTGCCGGATGGTGGTGGCGCCGAAGGTGGCGAAGTTCCGGATGAAGTACGCGGAGCGGCTGAAAGGCTGAGCGGGCATCCAACCGCCGAGCGGGGGAGTGGGCGAGAGGGGGAGCGGGAGACTCGGCGGGTAGGCGGGCGGTGATTCCAACGTAATTCCCTACCCGGCGTCCGCCGTCCCGGCGGACGCCATCCCCGGAACGCAGCGAGCGCACATGACGCCGACGACCACCACGACGCCGCCGGCCGCCGGCACGAAGCCCACGGAGCTGCGCCGCGAGCTGGGGACGCGCGACCTGGTGCTGATCGTCATCGGCTGCGTCATCGGCTCCGGCATCTTCATCGTGCCGAGCACGGTGCTGAAGCAGTCCGGCGGCGACGTCGGCCCGATGCTGCTGGTGTGGGTGCTGGGCGGCGTGCTGTCGCTGCTGGGGGCGCTGACGTACGGCGAGCTGGGCGCGATGTCCCCGGAGGCCGGCGGGATGTACGTCTGGGTGCGGGACGCGTTCGGCCGGTTCCCGGCGTTCCTGCTCGGCTGGACGTTCTTCTTCTGCATCGGCTCGGGCGCGGTGGCGACGCTCTCGGTGGCGTTCGCGGCGTACTGCACGCGGCTCGTGCCGCTGGGGCCGGTGGCGCAGAAGGCGGTCGCGCTGCTGATGATCGCGGTCATCGCGGCGGTGAACGTGCGCGGCACGCGGCAGAGCGCGGGCGTGCAGAACGTGAGCACGGCGGTCAAGGTCGGGGCGCTGGTGCTGATGTCGGTGCTGCTCCTCGCGCTGGGCGCGGGGCTGTCGCAGACGGCGGGGCACGTGTGGCCGGCGCGGTTCACGCCGGGGCTCCTTTCGGGGCTGGGCGCCGGGATGATCGGCGTGCTGTGGGCGTACGAGGGGTGGCAGTACGCGACGTTCTCGGCCGGCGAGGTGAAGGATCCGGGGAAGACGCTCCCGCCGTCGATCGGTGTGGGCACGCTGGCCGTGGTGCTCCTGTACCTGCTGGCGAACGTGGCGTACCTGGGGGCGCTCTCGCCGGAGGTGGTCATGGCGTCGAACGCCGTGGCGGCGGACGCGGTCGGCACGGTGCTGGGCGGCGGCGCGGCGAAGCTGGTGGCCGCGGCGGTGATGGTCTCGATCTTCAGCGCCGCGAACGGCGTCACGCTGACGGCGCCCCGCGCCGCGTTCCGGATGGCGCAGGATGGGCTGTTCTTCCGCGGGCTCGGCGAGGTGCACCCCCGCTTCCTGACGCCGGCCCGGGCGATCATCGCGAGCGCGGTGTGGGCGGCGCTGCTCGCGGCCACGGGCACGTTCGAGCGGCTGCTGACGTACGTGGTGTTCACGGGGTGGATCTTCTACGCGCTGGCAGCGGCGAGCCTGCTGGTGCTGCGGCGGACGCGGCCGGACGCGCCGCGGCCGTTCCGCGTGCCGGGTTACCCGTGGACGCCGATCCTCTTCGTCGTGGCGGCGGCGGCCATCGTGCTGAACACGCTGCTGACGCAGCCGCTGAGCGCGGCGATCGGGCTCGCCATCGTGTTCGTGGGTGCGCCGTTCTACTGGGTGTGGAGCCGGCGGGCGTAAGCCGCGGCGAGGAGGGCTGGCCGCAGGAGCCGAGGCCGCGCGGGCCGGGTACCGGACGCGCGGCTTCGTCGTCTTCGGGACGCGAGGGGGCTTCGATGACGAGCACGTTTCCCGACTTCGCGCGCGAGCAGCTCGCCCGCGCGCTCCCCATCACCAGCCGCAAGATGTTCGGCGCCCTCGGCGTGTACTCCCGGGGGCTGTTCTTCGCCATCGTGACGAAGGACGCGGTCTACTTCCGGGTGGACGATGCGACGCGTCCGGCGTACGAGGCGCGGGGCTCCGGCCCGTTCGACCCGTACGGCGACGGCCGGGTCATGGCCTCTTCCTACCGCGTCCCGGACGACGTCCTCGAGGATGTAGACGAGCTGCGCCGGTGGGCGGAGGCGTCCGTGGCCGCCGCGGCGCGGAAGAAGCGGGGCGGCTGACCGGCGCCGCTCCGGCGCCCGCCGGCGCTGGAGCCTCGTGGGGCGTCCGCCCTGCCGCCCGCCGGCGGCGCTGTGCCGCCGGGGATGCCGACGCCGCCGATGGGCGCTACACTACGGGACCCGAAGTTGCGGATTCCATGGGCGGCGGCAGAATGGCGAAGCGGGCGAACGTGAGTGCGGGGCTCCTGCTCTTCCGGCGGCGCGAGGGCAAGCTGGAGGTATTCCTGGCGCACCCCGGCGGTCCGTTCTGGGCGCACCGGGACGTGGGCGCGTGGACCCTGCCGAAGGGGGTCGTGGAGCCGGGGGAGGAGCCGCTCACGGCGGCTCGGCGCGAGTTCGAGGAGGAGACCGGCATCCACGCGGAAGGGCCGTTCCTGCCGCTGGGCAGCATCCGGCAGAAGGCCGGAAAGCTGGTCCACGCCTGGGCCTGGGAAGGCGACGCCGACCCGGCGACGATCACGAGCAACACGATGCGCGTCGAGTGGCCCCGGGGCTCCGGCCGGTGGCAGGTCTACCCGGAGGTCGACCGCGCCGCCTGGTTCGACGTCGACGAGGCGAAGCGGCGGATCCTGCCGGCCCAGGCGGAGCTGATCGACAGGCTGGTGGCGCTCGTCGGCTGAGCGGGCGGCGCGTGGCCGCCCGGCGCGGCCGCCCGCCGAACCACCTCGCATCCACCCTCGCGGGACACCCCATGCCCGAAACCGACCCCGATCGCATCGCGCTGGACGCCTTCTCGCTGGCCGTCCGCGTCATGCTGCACGCGTTCGCGATCGAGGCGCCGGCGGCGGCGCTCGAGCGGCCGTGGGCGCTGCTGCGCGAGATCGCCGACGGCCAGACGACGCTGGCCAACCCCGCCGAGATGGCCGCACGCTTCCCGCAGATGAAGGACTTCATCTACGAGTCCGCGAACCAGGTCGTGGAGCACGACCGCGAGGTCGCACACCGCGTGCTGCGGGGGCTGGCCGGCGCTTCCTGAGCGCGCCGGCCGGGTCCCGGAATTGCTCCATTCACGCCGGAGCCGCCCGGCCGAGGCGGCGCGCAGGGACGCGTGAGAAGGGGGACCCGATGCGCTGGAGCGGCGGACGCAGAAGCAGCAACGTCGAGGACCGACGCGGGATGGGCACGACGCTGGTCGGCGGCGGGATCGGCGTCGTGGTGCTGGCGCTCGTGGCCATGCTCTTCGGCGTGGACCCGGGCGTGATCCTGAGCGGCGGCGGCGAGCCGACGCCGGCGACGTCGCCCGCGGGGGGCGCGCCGACGGACGAGATGGCGGACTTCGTCTCCGTGGTGCTGGGCGACACGGAGGACACCTGGTCCGCGCTCTTCGCCCAGATGGGCCGTACCTACGAGGACCCGACGCTCGTCCTGTTCAGCGGGGCCACGGCGACGGCGTGCGGCACGGGCCAATCCGCCGCGGGCCCGTTCTACTGCCCTCTCGACCACAAGGTCTACATCGACCTGAGCTTCTACCGCGAGCTGCGCGACCGCTTCCAGGCGCCGGGCGACTTCGCGGAGGCGTACGTGATCGCCCACGAGGTCGGGCACCACGTGCAGACACTGCTCGGGGTGACCGACCGCGTCGAGGCCGCGCAGCGCCGCGCCTCGCGCGAGGAGGCGAACGCGCTCTCCGTCCGCACGGAGCTCCAGGCCGACTGCTACGCCGGCGTCTGGGCGAACCGAGCCCAGCAGGCGCGCAACATCCTCGAGCCGGGCGACGTCGAGGAGGCGCTGAACGCGGCGGCCGCGATCGGCGACGACCGGCTGCAGCACGAGGCCCAGGGGTACGTCGTGCCGGAGAGCTTCACGCACGGCAGCTCGGAGCAGCGCGTGCGCTGGTTCCGGCGGGGCTTCGAGTCGGGCGAGCCCGCCCGCTGCGACACGTTCGGCGCCGGGTCGGTCTAGCTCCAACGGACGGAGCGCACGCCGGACTTCGGGCCGCGCTCGGGACCGAGTGGCGCCCCGGCGTCTTCGGCACCATGGGGACGGGCGGCGGCGTCCGCGTCGGCGACGAAGTCGCGCCCGTGGACGAGGCGGCGTCGGGCGGCCGAACCGGCGGCGGCCGGTGGAATGACGGCGCCGCCGTCGCCTACAAAGAAGGACGGCGCTTCGTCCGCGGCCGGGGACAGGCCCGGCGGCCGCGAGGCCGGGAGATGGATCGTAATATCTTGCCGTAGAGCAATTTACGACCGATCTGCCCGCTGGCCTCGTCTCTGCCTTCGTGGGCGGCGGAAACGATGTTGATTCCGCCCGGCCACGGAGGCCCGTATGGTCCGACATCTGGTTCGATTCACTGGCGTGCTGGCGGCGGTTTCGCTGCTCGCGGCGCCGCTGCAGGCCCAGCGGGTGCGCCCGGTGGGGAGGGAGCGCTCGCTGTCGGTGGAGCTGTCGCCGTACGGCGGGATGCTGATCACGGACGACCTGGTGAAGGGCCCGCTGGGCTCGAGCGTGAAGCCGGCGAACGCGCAGTTCTGGGGCGTGCAGCTGGGGATCCCGGTGGTGTCGGGGGTGGCGATCGTGGGGAACGTGGGGTACGCGGACTCGGACCTGAAGGTGGGGATCCCGATCGTGGGGTCGGGGGTGAGCGTGGGGAAGAGCACGGCGTGGTTCTACGACGGTGGGGTGCAGTTCGGCGGGACGGTGCGGCAGCAGCGGGAGATGGCGATCGCGCCGTTCGTGCAGGTGGGGGTGGGCGGGGTGCGGCGGGAGCTGACGGTGTCGGGGATGAGCGCGCGGACGACGGACGTGGCGGGGAACCTGGGGGCGGGGCTGGACGTGGTGGTGACGCCGGGGATCGCGCTGCGGCTGATGGCGAAGGACTACGTGGGGAAGGCGAACTTCGGGAGCCTGGGCTCGCTGACGGCGGAGACGAAGACGATGAACAACGTGGCGCTCACCGCGGCGATGAAGCTGATGTTCTGACTCGGCTTGCCCCGGCAGGGGTGGTTCCCCAACTTGGGCGCGCCGGCTCCGACGAGGAGCCGGCGCGCTTTCGTTCGTGGGGTGCGGACGAGCACGCGGCAGGCGACAGGGGGGGAGCGATGCCGATGGGATACCGGGAGCGGCCGGGGGCCGACGAGTACAACCCGTACTACGGGCGCTACATCGAGCGGGTCCCGCAGGGCGACATCCTGCAGATCCTGCGGACGCAGATCGAGGAGACGGCGCCGCTGCTGCTCGCGGCGCCGCAGCAGCGGCACGACTGGGCGTACGCGCCGGGGAAGTGGACGCTGAAGGAGGTGGTCGGCCATCTGTGCGACACGGAGCGGGTCATGACGTACCGGGCGCTGCGCTTCGCGCGGGCGGACGAGACGCCGCTGGCGAGCTTCGACGAGAACGCGTACGTGCCGCCGGCGGACTTCGGCGAGCGCACGATGGAGTCGCTGGTGGCGGAGCTGGTGGCGGTGCGGCAGGCGACGCTGGCGCTGTTCTCGGGGTTGCCGGCGGCGGCGTGGACGCGGGTCGGGGTGGCGAGCAACCACCCGGTGTCGGTGCGCGCACTGGCGTGCATCGTGGCGGGGCACGAGCTGCACCACCGGGCGGGGATCCAGGAGCGGTACCTCGGGGCCGAGCCGGCGCGCGCGTAGCGGGCCGCGGCGGGGAGCCGCGCGCGCCGGGAGCGTCCGGCGGCGCGCCGGCGCCGCGGTCCCGGTTGCTTGAAAGGATGTCGCGATGCAGAAGAAGTACGAGGCGGTCGTCTTCGACCTCCTCACGGCGCTGCTCGATTCCTGGTCGCTGTGGAGCGACGTGGCCGGGAGCCGGGAGGTGGGGCTCCGCTGGCGGCTGCGCTACCTGGGGCTGACGTACGCGGCGGGGCGGTACCGGCCGTACGACGACCTGGTCGAGCAGGCGGCGAAGGAAGTGGAGCTGCCGGGCGAGGTGGCGAAGGGGCTGCGGTCGCGCTGGGACGACCTGAAGGCGTGGCCGGAGGCGTCGCGGGTGCTGCGCGCGCTGGAGGGCCGGTTCAAGCTGGGCGTGGTGACGAACACGTCGGAGGTGCTGGCGCAGCGGGCGGTGAAGAAGGTGGAGGCGCGCTTCGACGCGGTGCTGTCCGCGGAGCGCGCGGGGTGGTACAAGCCGGCGGGCGTGCCCTATGAGATGCTGCTGCAGGAGCTGGGGGTGGAGCCGGGGCGGACGCTGTACGTAGCGGGCTCGCCGCTGGACATCGTCGGCGCGTCGGCCGCCGGGATGGACGTGGTGTGGCACGACCGGATCGGGCTGGCGCGGGTGTATCCGGCGACGGCGGCGCTGGGCGCGCATCCGGCGCTCTGGCCAGTGCTCGAGATCACCGGCATCGCGTCGTGAGCGAGGAGGGCGGCGCGACGCGGCCGGCGCGGCGGTCGACGCGGCGGCTGAGCGGCTGGGCGCCGGCGGCGCGTGCGGCGTGGCCGGGGGCGCTGCCGCCGACGGAGCCCGGACTGTCCGGTCCGCGGTCGATCTCGCACGTCATCGGCATCGACGACGCTCCGTTCGACCGTGAGCACCGCGGCGACGTGCCGATCGTGGGCGCGGTGTTCTGCGGCTCGCGGCTGGAAGGGGTGCTGTCCGGGCGGGTGCGGCGGGACGGCGCGAACGCGGCGCGCGAGATCGCGCGAATGATCGGCGGCTCGCGCTTCTCGACCCACCTCCAGCTCGTGCTGCTGCAGGGGATCGCGCTGGCAGGCTTCAACGTGGTGGACGTGGCGTGGCTGCACCGGGCGCTCGGCGTGCCGGTGCTGGTCGTGGCGAGGCGGCAGCCGGACCTGGAGGCGATGCGGGACGCGCTGCTCGGGCGCGTGCGCGGCGGCCGGCGCAAATGGCGGCTGATCGAGCGGCTCGGGCCGATGGAGCCGCTGGCCGGCGTCTTCGTGCAGCGGGCCGGCCTCTCGGCGGCGGAGGCGGAGGGCGTGATCCGGCGCTTCGCGGTCCACAGCAGCATCCCGGAGCCGCTGCGCACGGCCCACCTGGTCGCGGGCGGGCTGGCGCGGGGCGAGAGCCGCGGGCGGGTCTAGCTCGCGATCCCGGTCGATCCCCGACATCCCTGGAGGCCCCGATGCGCCGCTTCCGTGCCTGCTTGCCCGTCCTCGTGCTGGCACCCCTCCTCGCCGCCGGGCGCGCGGAGGCGCAGCGCCTCGACCTGCGCGGCTACCGGATGGTGGACCTGACGCACGCGTTCGACGAGCGGACGATCTACTGGCCGACGTCGCCGACGGGGTTCAAGCTGGAGAAGCTGGCGTACGGGCCGGCGGACGGGGGGTGGTTCTACTCGTCGTTCGCGTTCGCCTCGCCGGAGCACGGCGGGACGCACCTGGACGCGCCGATCCACTTCGCGGAGGGGAAGCACACGTCCGACCAGGTGGAGCTGGAGCGGCTCATCGCGCCGGCGGTCGTGATCGACATCACGAAGCGGTCCGCCGCCGACCCGGACTACCGCCTGACGCCGGCGGACGTGCTGGCGTTCGAGAAGGCCCACGGCCGGATCGTGCCGGGCACCATCGTGCTGCTGCGGACCGGCTGGAGCTCGCGCTGGCCCGACAAGAAGGCGTACCTCGGGGACGACACGCCGGGCGACGCCTCGAAGCTCCACTTCCCGAGCTACGGCCTGGAGGCGACGCGGCTGCTGCTGGAGCGGCGGGTGGCGGCGATCGGAGTCGACGTCGCCTCGATCGACTACGGTGCGTCGAAGGACTTCATCGTGCACCGGACGGCGATGGGTGCGAACGTGCCGGGCTTCGAGAACCTCACGAACCTCGATCAGCTCCCCGCGGTGGGCGCGCTGGTGATCGCGCTGCCGATGAAGATCGCCGGCGGGTCGGGGGGGCCGCTGCGGGCGGTGGCGCTGGTGCCCAACCGCTGAGGGGGAGAGTGGGGGAGTGGACGAGTGGGGGAAACGGCGATCCCCCACTCTGCCACTCGTCCACTCCCCCACTCCGCCTACCGTCCTCCGCCCAGCTCGACCGCGGTCCCGCCGCCGGCGGCGAGCGCCTTCTCGTAGACGTGGCGCGCGGCGGCGACGTCCTCGACGGCGAGCCCGAGGGACTTGAAGAGCGTGACCTCGTCGGGCGAGCCCCGCCCGCCGGCCTGACCCGTCAGCACCTCGCCCAACTCGGCGACGATGTGCGCGTCGTCGATGCGGCCCTCGCGCCGGGGGACGAGGAAGTCGCCGGCCTCGGAGAGCGTGGATTCGCGGCGGTCGACGTAGAGCCTCGAGCGGGCGACGGCGTCGCTGTCGAGCTCGCGGGCGGCGGGTACGCTGGAGCCGACGGCGTTGACGTGCGCGCCGGGCGCCAGCCAGGCGCCGCGGAGCACGGGCTCCGTGGCGGCGGTGGTGGTGCAGACGATGCTGGCGCCGGCGACGGCGGCCTCGGCCGAAGCCGCCACCTCGACGGCTACACCCGCGGCGGCGGAGTCCTCGGCGAAGCGCCGGGCGCGCTCCGGGGTGCGGCTCCACACGCGGACGCGGCGGACCGGGCGGACGGCCAGGATGGCCTCGAGGTGTGTGCGGGCCTGGACGCCGGAGCCGAGGATGGCGAGGTCGTCGGCGTCGCCGCGGGCGAGGACGCGGGTGGCGACGGCGGAGACGGCGGCGGTGCGGATCGCGGTGACGGTGCTGGCGTCGAGGATCGCGAGGAGCCGGCCGCGCTCCGGCTCGAAGAGGAGCACGGCGCCCTGGTGGGAGTCCAGCTCGCTGCCGACGTTGCCGGGGAAGACGGTGATGACCTTGGCGCCGAGCGCGCCGATGCCGGGGAGGAGCGCGGGCATCGTCGCCAGCGCGCCGCGCCGGTCCGGGAGCCAGGCCACGGTGCGGAGCGGGAGCACGGCGTTGCCGCGGGCGACCTCCGCGAGCGCCTCGGCCATGACCTCGATGCACTCCGCCATCGGGAGGAAGCGGCGGACGTCGTGCTCGGAGAGGACGAGGATCGTGGCCATCAGCGCGTCCCCGAATCGGCGCGCGGCGCGGCGCGCGGGGCGGCGGCGGCGATCAGGAGCGCCGGGAGGGCGGCGGTTCGGGCACGGCGGCGGTGCATGGGGCCTCCGGTGGACTCGTCGGTCGTGGGCGATGGTTTCCGGCGCCGGCGTTGCTTCGGGTGGCCGGCGAAGACCCGGATCGGGTAGGGGTAGGGGTGCGGGTACGTTCACGAAACCATTGGATCGGGACGCGTGAGGGCGCATGCGCTACATCGGCGGGCACACGATCGACAACGGCGGCATCGACATGGCGGCGCGGCGGGCGCACGCGGCGGGGATGACGGCGCTGCAGATCTTCACGGCGATCCCGAAGTTCTACAATGACGACAAGTCGGTGCGGCCGGAGCGGATCGAGCGCTTCCGGAAGGCGCTCGCCGAGACGCACATCCAGCCGCGGATGGTGCAGGCGCACGCGGCGTACGTGCTGAACGTCGCGACGGACGACGAGACAAAGTGGGCGCGCGCGGCCGCCGGGCTCAAGAAGGAGCTGGAGCGGTCGACGGCGCTGGGGATCGGGGGCGCGTGCTTTCACCCGGGGTCGGCGAAGGGGTCGCGGGAAGCGGCGGCGGAGCGCGTCGCCCGGGCGATGACGGAGGCGCTCGGGGCGGTGGAGGGCGAGACGCGGCTCCTGGTGGAGAACACGGCGGGCGCGGGGAACACGTTCGGCCGGAGCCCGGCGGAGGTGGCGGACGTGCTGCGCCGGATCCCGAAGAAGCTGCGGCGTCGCGCCGGCTATGGTCTCGACACCTGCCATCTGTACGCCTCCGGCTACGACATCGCGGCGTCGAAGGACGAGCTGACGCGCGTGCTCGACGAGTTCGAGGAGGCGTGCGGCGAGCCGCCCGCCTTCTTCCACCTGAACGACAGCGAGGGCGAGCTGGGCTCGAACCGCGACCGCCACGTGCTGATCGGCGACGGGCACATCGGCGTGGACGCGTTCCGCTGGCTGCTGAAGGACCGGCGGAGCGCCGACGTGCCGCTGCTGCTGGAGACGCCGGAGCAGAACCCGGAGATCGCCGACGACGATCCCTCGCCGGACCCGTGGGACGTGCGCATGGTCGAGCTGCTGAAGGAGCTGGCCTAGCGGGCGCCCGGGTCCGGCCACGCCCTCCGCCTTCCGGGAGGGCGTGGCCGGTCGGGGCGGGGCGTCGGCTCGCCGGGACGCCTTCCGCCAGCGCGCGGCCGAGGTGGAGCCGCCCGGTCGCGGGTCAGCGCGACGGCATTCCTTCCGCGAGCGCGCGGTCGAGGTCCTCGATCAGGTCCTCCGCGTGCTCGAGCCCGATGGAGACGCGCAGCAGCGCCTCGGGCGTGCCGGTCTCGGGCGGCTCGACGGAGGCGCGGTGCTCGATGAGGCTCTCGGTGCCGCCGAGGCTGGTGGCCCGCGTGAAGATGCGGCACGCGTTGGCGACGGCCATCGCCTCGGCCCGCCCGCCGTTCACCTCGAAGGAGAGCATCCCGCCGAAGTCGGCCATCTGGCGCGCCGCGACCTCGTGGCCCGGGTGGGTGTCGAGCCCGGGGTAGTGGACCGCGCGGACCGCCGTGCGCGTGGTGAGGAAGCGCGCCACCTCCATGGCGGTCCGGCTCTGCGCGCGGACGCGCCAGGGGAGCGTGCGCGCGCCGCGCGCGATCAGCCAGCTATCGAACGGCGCGGCGATGGCGCCGCCGCTCCGCTGCACATCGCGGACGGCGTCGAAGCGCTCGTCGGCCTCGCGGAAGACGAGGGCGCCACCCTGCACGTCGCTGTGACCGCCGATGTACTTGGTGGTCGAGTGCATGACGATGTCGGCGCCGAGCGGGATGGGGCGCTGCAGCACGGGCGTGGCCCAGGTGTTGTCGACGACGAGCGCGGCGCCGACGCCGCGGGCCAGGTCGGCGAGCGCCTCGAGGTCGGAGATGCGCAGCAGCGGGTTGGACGGCGTCTCGGCCCAGACGATCCGCGTGTCGGGGCGGAGCGCGGCGCGGACGGCGGTCAGGTCCGTCATGTCCACGAACGTGGAGCGGAGTCCCCAGCGCGCGTACTCGCCGAGGAGCTTGCTCAGGCCGAAGTAGCCGTCGGTCGGCGCGCGCACGTGGTCCCCGGGCCGGAGCGGCTGGAGCACGGCCATCGTGGCCGCCTGGCCGGAGGCGAACGCCGCCGCGGCGGCTCCGCCCTCCAGCGCGGCGAGGAGCTCCTCGAGCGTGTCGCGGTTCGGGTTCGCGTAGCGCGTGTAGATGTAGCCGCCGGGAAAATCGCCGGCCTCGCCGCGCTCGAACGTGGTGCTCAGGTGGATCGCGGGCGCCACGTCGCCGCTCGTCTCGCGCCGCCGGCCCGCGTGCACGGCGATCGTCTCCAGGTGCATCGTCTCCTCCGGTCCGTTCCAGGTACGATTTCCGAATGCGCGGGGCCCGGCCGCGGTGCCGGGAGGCCCCGGTGCGGGGCGGCCGGACGGCACGGCGGTCCGTGGCCGGCTCGGCCGCTCCGGGCGGCCGCACGGCACTGTGATGCTTGACATCCCCGGGGCGCCGCCGCGAATTCGACGCGGCCGCACCGCGCGCGATCCGGAGCTCGCCCCGCGGTGGACCCGCTCCGAAGACTCTCCCCTACCACATCGCCGGAGGCGGAATCATGACACGGTTCGTCGTGTTCGGCACCGTTGCCGCCGCGCTCACGCTGTTCGTGTGGCAGTTCGTCTCCAACGCCGCGCTCCCGTGGCACGAGATGACCATGCGGGAGTTCCAGGGCCCGGAGAGCGTGGTGCAGGCCGTGCGCGCGGCGGCGCCGCAGAACGGCGTCTACTTCGCGCCGCAGGGGATCCTCGCGGCCGTCTCGTTCGCCCCCGACCTCCACGACAAGACGAAGGACATGGTCCCGATGATGGCCCGGCAGGTCGTCATCAACCTGCTCGTGGCGTTCATCCTCTGCCTCGTCGTGGCGCGGCGGCGGGCGGCGGGCGCCATGGCCACCGGCGCGATGCTCGGGATGATCGGCCTGGCCGCCGGCGCGCTGAAGGAGCTGTCCGATGCGAACTGGTACGGCTTCTCGACGAGCTACGCGCTGGTCAACCTGATCGACTGCAGCATCATGTTCTTCATCGCCGGGCTCGTGCTCGGGGCGCTGGCGCGGCGGCTGATGCCGGGGGCGGAAGCCGCGGCGGCGGAGCCGGTCGAGGTGGCCGCCTGAGGGCGGCTACTTCCGCCAGCCGGGTCCGCGCACGACCCGGCCGGGCTTCGCGCCGGTGTGCTTGCCGCCGCTGACGATCTCCACGCCGTTGACGAAGACGTGCTCGACGCCGACCGAGAGCTGGTGCGGCTGCTCGTACGTCGCACGGTCGATGATCGTGGCGGGGTCGAAGACGACGATGTCGGCATACATGCCGGGGCGGAGCACGCCGCGGTCGGTCAGCGAGAGCCGCGTCGCCACGGCGGAGCTCATCTTCCGGATCGCGTCCTCCAGCGGGAGCACCTTCTCGTCCCGGACGTACCTCCCGAGGATGCGGGGATACGTGCCGTAGGCGCGCGGGTGGGCCAGGTTGCCCTTCGCGCTGTCCGGGTCCATGCCGCCGGCGTCGGTGCCGATCTTGATCCAGGGCTGCCGTAGCTGGAGCTTGACGTTCTCCTCGTCCATGAGGAAGAAGAGCGTGCCGATGCGGGAGCGGTCGGAGAGGACGAGGTCCATCGCGGTCTCGATCCAGTCCTTGCCCATGGACTGCGCAACTTCGGAGAGGCGCTTGCCGACCCACTTGCCGTTGTCGGGGTTGCGGAAGCCGACGAGGAGGACGCCGGCCGGCGTGGCCTGGGTGCAGAGGTTCTCCCAGTCGCTGGTCTGGTGCAGCACCTCGGCCTTGATGCGGCCGCGCTCGGCGGGGTCGGCGAGCCGGGTGAAGAGCTTGCCGCCCTCGGAGGCCGCGGGCGGGAAGCAGGCGCTCAGGCCGGTGCCGCCGGCGGTGTAGGGGTACATGTCGGCCTGCACGTCGAGGCCGGCGGCGCGCGCCGAGTCGATCTTCGCGATGGCTTGCGCGGCCTTGGACCAGTTGGCCTGGCCCGCGGCCTTGAGGTGGTAGATCTCGACCGGGACGCCGCCGTCGCGCCCGATCCGCATCGCCTCGTCGATGGCCTCCAGGTACTTGTCGGCCTCGCTCCGCATGTGGGTGATGTAGACGCCGCCGTACGGCGCCATCGCCCGGGCCTCCTCGATCAGCTCCCGCGTCGTCGCATAGTTGCCGGGCGGGTAGATGAGCGCGCTGCCGATGCCGAACGCGCCGTCCTCCATGGCGCGGCGCACGACGGCGCGCATCGTGTCCAGCTCGGCGGGCGTCGGATCGCCCATCGCCTCGCCCTTCGCGTACTCGCGGATCGTGGCGGCGCCGAGGAAGGAGCCGACGTTCGGCGAGATGCCATGCTCCTCCATGGCGCGCAGGAACGCGTCGAAGCCGCGCGGCCCGGTGAAGCGGCTCGCGAGCTGGCGATCGCGGGCCTCGACGGCCCCATCGCCGGCGAGGCGCCGCTCGTTGACGGGCGCGGGCGTGGAGCCTTCGCCCAGGATCTCCGTCGTGATCCCCTGCGTGACCTTGCTGACGTCGCGGCCGTCGCCGCGCAGGAACGCGTCGTAGGACTGCCCCTGGATGTCGATGAAGCCCGGGGAGACGACCATCCCCTTCGCGTCCAGGCGGCGCTTCGCGGAGGCGTTGCGCAGCACGCCGCGCGGCTCCACGGCGGCGATCCGGTCGCCGCGCACGGCGACGTCGCCATAGAACCACGCGGCGCCGGTGCCATCCACGACGCGGCCGTTCTCGATGACGAGGTCGTAAGCGCCGCCGGACGGCGTGGGCGCGGCGGGTCCGCCGCGGGCGCAGGCGGCCAGCACGAGCGCGAGAACGGCGAGCGGAAGCATGCGACGCTGCATGAGGCCTCCTGTTTGCGGCGCGCGCCGGTGCGCGGTCGGGCCGCCATGTTCGGGAGTGTCGAAGGGTGGAGATGCGGGAAGATACGCGGAGCGGGCGGGGGGCATCAACGGGGGGTGGGGGTGCCTCGCGGGCGGGTGCCGGCGGCGCGGGGGCGGCGCGCCGCCGAAACCCGCCGCCGGCCGCCGGGGTACGCTTCCGTCCTCGTGACCCAGCGTCGTGGGAGGAACAATGGCGGATGAGCTGATCTCGCCCCGCGTGGGCGAATACCTCGATTCCCTGGTCCCGCCCCGTCCGCGGGAGCTCGAGCAGATGGAGGCGTACGCCCGGGAGCACGATTTCCCGATCATCGGCCCGGCGGCCGGGTACCTCTGCTACCAGATCGCGCGGATGGTCGGTGCGCGGCGCATCTTCGAGCTCGGCTCCGGCTACGGCTACTCGACGGCGTGGTTCGCCCGCGCGGTGAAGGAGCAGGGTGCGGGCGAGGTCCACCACGTGGTCTGGGACGAGGAGCTGTCCCGGCGGGCGCGGCGGCACCTGGACGCGCTCGGCGTCGGGGATGTCGTCCGCTACCAGGTCGGCGAGGCGGTCGAGGCGCTGCGCCAGACGCCCGGTCCGTTCGACCTGATCTTCAACGACATCGACAAGCAGGGCTATCCGGCGTCGCTCGAGGTGATCAAGGAGCGGCTCCGGCCGGGCGGGGTGCTCATCACGGACAACCTGCTCTGGCACGGCCGGATCTTCGACGAAGGCGACGACTCCGCCGCCACCGCCGGCGTCCGCGAGTTCACGCGGCTGATCAAGAGCGACCCCGGGTGGATCGCGTCGGTCGTCCCGATCCGCGACGGCGTGCTGGTGGCGTACCGGCGGTGAGCGCCGCGGTGGAGCGCGAGCCCGCCCACCCCGGGGAGACGATCCGGACCGAGCGGATGGATCTCCGCGCCGGGACGCCCGCGAGTCTGCGGGCGGACCTCGAGGGCGCGGCGGCGCTCGCCCGGGCGCTCGGCGTGCGCGTGCCCGCCGAATGGCCGCCCGACCTCTACGACGCCCCCGCCATCGAGTACACGATCGCCCACCTCGAGCGCGTCCCGCCCGAGGAGCGGCACTGGGGCTTCTATTACTTCGTGCTGCGCGACGATGAGGGCGCCGGCCCCGTCGCCGTCGGCTGCGGCGGCTTCAAGGGCGCCCCGACGGACGACGGCACCGTCGAGCTCGGCTACACCGTGCTCGCCCGCTACCGCCGCCGCGGCCTCGCGACGGAGGCCGTGCACGGCTTCCTCGGTCGCGCGTTCGCCGCCCCGGAGGTCCGCCGCGTGATCGCCGAGACGCTGCCGGAGCTGACGCCGTCCATCGGTGTGCTGGAGAAGTCGGGGTTCCGCTTCATCGGCCAGGGTTCCGAGCCGGGCGTGATCCGGTTCGAGATCACGCGCCAGGAGTGGCGTGCGTCGGCGGGGCGGCCGGGATAGCGCGGTGCGAAGGCGATGACTCATCAGCTCCGCTTCTCCATGCGCCTGCCGGTTCCGAGGGCCGAGGTCTTCGACTTCTTCGCCGAGGCGGGCAACCTGGAGCGCATCACGCCGCCGGAGTTGCGGTTCCGGATCCTGACGCCCACGCCGCTGCGAATCCGGCGCGGCGCGCGGATCGAGTACCGGCTGCGGCTCTTCGGCGTGCCGCTCTCCTGGACGACCGAGATCACGGAGTGGAACCCGCCGGCACGGTTCGTCGACACACAGTCGCGCGGACCGTACCGCGCGTGGCGCCACACGCATCGCTTCTTCGAGGATGGCGGCGGCACGGTCATGGAGGACGAGGTCCGGTACGCGCTCCCGTTCTCGCCGGTGGGTGAGCTGGCGTTTCCGCTCGTCGCGCTGCAGCTCCGGCGCATCTTCCGCTACCGTCAGGCGGCGATCCGGCGGAGCCTGCGCGGGGGGACGGCTTGGCTTCCGACGGGGAATGGCGACGATGCCTGCCGGTGACGCTGCGGTCGAGCGCTTCCGCGCCGCGAGGAGGGATCCGTCGCTCGTGGTACTGGAGGGATTCCACGCGCTGAAGCACGCGCTCCGCTTCGGCGCCGAGATCCTGGAGGGGGCGAGCGCGGACCCGGAGGGGCTCCAGGCACTCGCGCACCGCCTCGCCCCGGACGTGGCCGAACGGATCGCGCAGTGCGCGCGGCCCGTCGGCCTGGACCTCTTCCAGCGCCTCGCGCCGGTGCCGCCGGCCACGGGGGTGATTGCGCTGGCGCGCCGTCCTGCGCTGCGGCCGGAGGCGCTGCTGTCGTCGGACGACGCGGAGCCGGTCGTCGTGCTCGAGCGCCCGGCGCACCTCGGCAACCTGGGCGCCGCGGTGCGCGTCGCGGCGGCGGCGGGCGCGGCCGGGCTACTCTCCACCGGGCCCCACGACCCCTGGCAGCCGGAGGCAGTGCGCGGGTCCGCCGGGCTCCACTTCGCGCTCCCGGTCGTGCGGGGCGACGAGATCCCGGCCTGCGACCGGCCGCTCGTCGCCATCGATCCGGATGGGGAGTCGCTCCGTCCGGGCGCGCTCCCGGCCCGCGCCCTTCTCGTCTTCGGCTCGGAGCGCGGTGGCATCAGCGAGACGACACTCGCGCGCGCCGACCTGCGCGTCGGCATCCCGATGCGGGCCGGCGTCTCCTCGCTCAACCTCGCAACCGCCGTCGCGGTGGTGCTTTACTCCCGGCTGCTGGATCGCGAATAGCGGAGATCCTCGACGACGCGCCGGACGAGTGGCAGTGGTGTTCCACTCCCGCCGGCTCGACCGCGAAGAACCCCGCGCCCGTCGCGGCCGCCGAACCGCCGTGGCGGCCGCGGTATGGCGTGCCGCCCGCGGTCCCCTACGGCGTCGCTGCGGCGGGCGCGCCCGCCGGTAGCCGGTCGGGGATGTCGGCGGCGACGAAGGCCATGACCGCCATCGTCGCCACGCACTGCGCCAGCTCGTGCGGATCGAGCTTGTCGAGCGTGTCGGCGGCGCTGTGGTGGTACCAGAAGTAGCGGCTGCCGTCGACCTCCAGACCCATCCCCGGGACGCCGCGCTGCACGAGGGCGGCGATGTCGGCGCCGCCCTCGCCGCGGTGCACGGTTCCGGCACCGATCCGGTCGAGGAGCTTGCCGATCGCCTGTGCGAGCGGCAGTCCGGCATCCGGACCGGTGAAGCCGAACCCGAGCGGCTTGAAGACGCCGCCATCGGATTCGATGGCCAGGACGTGATTAGGGATCTCGGCGGCGTGGGCCGCGGCGTAGCCGCGGCCTCCCGCGGTGCCGTTCTCCTCGTTCGTCCACGCGACGACGCGCACGGTTCGGCGCGGGCGCAGCCCGAGTCGCTTCATGAGCCGGACCGCCTCCCACGCCGCGACGACGCCGCCGCCGTCGTCCATGGCGCCCTGGCCGACGTCCCAGGAATCGATGTGGCCGCCCATGACGACGACCTCGTCGGGCTTCTCGCTCCCCCGGAGCTCGGCCACGACGTTCCGGGACAGCGCGTCGGGCAGCGTCTTCGCTCCCATCACGAGCTTCACGACGACCGGGTCGCCACGGTCCTGCATGCGGTGCAGCATCATCGCGTCTTCGACAGAAATCGCCGCGTGCGGGATGCGCGGCGTCGTCGAATCGTACCGCATCGCTCCCGTGTGCACGTTCTGCATGGAGAAGGAGGAAACGGAGCGGATCAGCGACGCCACCGCGCCAGCCTTCGCCGCCGCCGTGGCGCCACCACTGCGGTAGCGCACGGTCTCGCCGTAGCTCGTGAACGGGACGTCGAACAGAACGATCTTCCCCTTTGCGTCGGCGGCTTTCCGCTCCAGCTCGTCGAACGACGAGACGACCAGCACCTTCGCCGTGATCCCGCCCGCCGGCGTACCGATGCTCCCTCCCAGTCCCAGCATGTGCAGGCGGTACGGCCGCGGCTCGACCAGGTCCGCCGACTCCTCGCCCCGCACCCAGTGCGGCACCCTGACCGGCTCGCCGTGGACGTTCTCAAGCCCGTCCTTCTTCATCTCGCCCAGAACCCAGTCGATGGCCCGCTCCAGGTTCGGCGTGCCGCTGAGGCGCGGGCCGAAGCGATCGACGAGCTCCCCCAGGCGGGCGTAGGCGCCGGTGTCCGCCAGCGCCGCGTCGAGCAGCCGGTCGGCGGCGGCGCGGGTGGACTCCGGGATCGGCGAGCCCCCCGCCTGGGCGGCCACCGGACCGGCCACCAGGATCGGAAGCACGGAAAACAGGAACGCGGAACGGCGAACTCGCATCGGCATCGGCAGCTCGGGGTCGTGGGATTAGGGAGCGGAAAGCATAGCATGCCGCACAGGCGTGGTCGAGAGGCAGGGGACGGCACCGGCAGGCGGGACCGCGATCACGTCGGCAGCCGCCCGTGAACCGCACCCGGCCCACCCCGCCTTCCGCAACCCGCCCGTCGCGCGGCGCTCGGCGGCTCGGCGGCTCGGCGGCTCGGCGGCTCGGCGGCTCGGCGGCTCGGCGGCTCGGCGGCTCGGCGGCTCGGCGGCTCGGCGGCGCGGCGGC
>DASTKT010000049.1:0-26997 GCA_035715725.1 Longimicrobiales bacterium
GCGGCCACGCCCGCCGGGTCCGCGACCGCGCCGGGCGGAACACCGCCGCAGCCGGCCGCGAGCCGGGGCGCGGCGCCGTCGCCGCCGGGAGCGGCCGCCGGGAGCGCGGCCGGGCCCACGGCCCACGCCGAGAGCGCGGGCGAGGCCGCGGGCCGGCCGGGAGGCGGCTCGTCGACCCCGGCGTTATCTTCCGCCGCCCCGGCGCCGGGAGCCGCGGCCGGGAAGGCGGCGGCGTCCGCCGTGACGCCCGCCGACGCGGGCGTCGCCCCCACGATCGAGCCGCTGATCGGGCGGTTCGTGCGGGCGCTCGAGTCGCGGGACCTCGACCGCATCAAGCGGATCGACGCCGAGGCGGACGGCACCGACCGGTGGTGGAAGTTCATCAGCGGACCGGACGTGGCCGAGCTGCGCGCGGAGAGCCGCATCCTGAGCGGCCCCGACGTGCAGGGGGACGAAGGGAGCGCGGTCGTCGAGGTCACGTTCCGCTACCGCTCGGGCGGCGCCGACGCCGCCCGCCCCTGGCCCATGCGCATCACGTTCGGTCGCGACGCCGACGGGTGGCGCATCCGCACCGTGCGTACACTGCAATAGCCTCCAGGACCGACTCCGTCACCCGGACATCCCGTTTGGGGAGAGACGTCATGCGTCACGCTCGATTCGTACTCGCGCTGGTCGCGGCGCTGGCCGCGGCTCCGGGGCTGCGCGCCCAGCAGCCCACCGGCGATTCGGCCGGCTACCTGTTGATCCTGGAGCCCAGGACGTGGATCGGGGAGGGGACGCGCGGCGTCACGATCGCGCCGCCGGCCGGCAACCTCCACATCGTCGGCCGGGTCTTCCACGCCGCGGGGATCTCGCAGGTCCTGGTGAACGGCCTGCCGGCGGTGCTCCAGCCCGACGCCAACGGCGCCATGCGCTTCAGCGCCACCGTCTTCACGGATACGATCTCCGAGGTCACGATCGTGGCGACGACGGGCGCCGGAACGACGATCGCCAAGGACTACTCGTGGGCGGGCGCCCCGGGCGCCGCGCCCGCCGCGCCGGCCGCAGCCACCGCGCCGGCCGCGCCTGCCGCGCCCGCCGCGGTGGCGGAGCCCGGCGCGGACAGTGCCGCCGCGGCGCCGGCGACGCCGCCTCCCGCCCAGGCCCCGCCCCCCGCCCTGGCGTCGGACGAGGGGCCGCAGCGCTTCGTGCAGATCCGCGAGCCCCGGGAGTGGACCGGCGGCGTGCGCGCCGCCCCGCTGGCCCGGCACCAGTCGATCCGCGTCATGGGGCTGGCCATGACGCCGTCGGGCGTGTCCCGCGTCCTCATCAACGGCGACCGCGCGGCCGTGCAGCAGGACGAGAGCGGCGCGTTCCGCTTCACCGGCTACGTCCGGCCGGACACGGCCACGCACGAGGTCGAGGTCGTCGTCCAGGGGCAGCCGGGCACGGCGCCGCTCGTGCGGCGCTACCCCGTCGCGATGTCGACGGACACGGCGGCCGGCGCGGCGGCGCCGGAGCGGGGCCCGGCCGGCTACAAGGGCGAGCGTTGGGCCGTCGTCGTCGGCGTCAGCCAGTACGCCGACTCCGCGATCCCGAAGCTGCGTTACGCCGACAAGGACGCGCGCGCCTTCTACGACCTGATCCGCTCCGAGCGCGTCGGGCTCGGCGGCTTCAAGGCGGACCACGTGAAGCTGCTGCTGAATCAGGAGGCCACGCACCTCAACATCCGGAGCGCGCTCTTCTCGTTCCTGAAGGCCGCGACGGAGGACGACCAGGTCGTCATCTACTTCGCCGGCCACGGCGCGCCCGACCCGCAGCGCCTGAGCGACCTCTACCTCCTCACGTACGACACGAAGGGGAGCGACATCTCGGGGAGCGCGTTCCCCATGGACGCGGTCACGGAGGCGGTGAAGAAGCTCCGCGCCCGCGACGTCGTCGTCATCACCGACGCGTGCCACAGCGCCGGCGTCGGGAGCCAGCTCGCGACGCGCGACCTCGGCCTCAACCAGGTCAACCAGATCTTCCTCGACCAGCTCAACGCCAGCTCCGGCGGCCTCGTCGTCTTCACGGCCAGCCGGGCGTCCGAGCTGTCGCAGGAAGGCGAGCAGTGGGGCGGCGGCCACGGCGTCTTCACCTACTACATGCTGGAGGCGCTGAAGGGCGCGGCCGACACGGATGGCGACCACATCGTCACGCTCGACGAGATGATGGAGTACACCCGCGACAAGGTGCGGCGCGCCACGGTGAACGCGCAGACGCCGAGCATCAGCCAGACCGCGTACGACCCGGCGCTCCCGATGAGCCTGGTGCTCGACCCGGCGGCGGCCGCCGCCGCGGACCTGGCCGCCGCCTCCGCGGAGCCCGCGCCGCCCGAGCCCGCCGCCGCCGCGACGCCGGCGTCGCCCGAGACGCCGACCAAGGCGGCGCCGCGGGGCGAGGAGAGCATCGCGCCCTTCCGCCAGGCCGTGGCGCGCGACCCCAACAACGCCGTCTTCCGCCGCAACCTCGGCGAGGCGCTGCTCAAGGCCGGCCGCACGCGCGACGCCATGCTCGAGTACCAGGCCGCGGTCCGCCTCGACCCGCGCTCCTCCCTCTACCACAACGGCTACGGCGTGCTCCTGCGCGAGCTGGGGATGAAGGCCGAGGCCGTCGACCAGCTCGGCCAGGCGCTGCGCCTCGAGCCGGCCAACCTCGCCTACGCCGGCGACTACGCCCTCGCCCTCCTCACCGCCGGCCAGTACGACAAGGCCATCGACCAGTACCGCAAGCTCCTCAAGGCCGACGCCGGCACCGCCCGCTACCACGACGAGCTCGGCCAGGCCCTCCTCGGCGCCGGCAAGCGCGACGACGCCATGCAGGAGTTCCGCCGCGCCATCCAGCTCGACGCCAGCGGCGCCGCCGCCCACGTCCACCTGGCCGGCGCGCTGCGGGACGCCGGCCGCCGGGCCGACGCGCTCGTCGAGTTCCGCGAGGCCGCCCGCATCGAGCCGAAGAACCTGGACGTCCGCCTCGCCCTCGTCGGCGAGCTCGTCGCCGAGCACCGCGCGGAGGACGCCATCGGCGAGCTGAAGCAGCTCGTCGCGCTCCAGCCCAAGGATGCGCGCCTGCACCACGAGCTCGGCGTGCTCATGCGGGACAACGGCATGGGCTTCGAGGCGGTGGGCGAGCTGCGCGAGGCGGTGAAGCTGGACGCGACGGTCGCCGCCTTCCACCACGACCTCGGCGAGGCGCTGAACGCCTCCGGCCTCAAGAAGGAGGCGCTCCCCGAGCGCCAGCAGGCGGCCAAGCTGACGCCCGACGAGCCGAAGTACCGCTTCGCGCTCGGCGTCGCGCTCTTCGAGAACGGCCAGTTCACCGACGCCGTGCCGGAGCTGCGCGAGGCGGTGAAACAGGCGCCGACCATGACGTACTACCGCTACGTCCTGGCCACGGCCCTCGTGCAGATGAACCTGCTGAACGAGGCGCTCGTCACCATGCAGGACGTCGTCAAGCAGGAGCCGAAGAACAAGCAATACTCGGAGGCGCTGAAGGAGCTGAAGAAGAAGATGAAGAAGTAGCGGTCGGCGCGTAGGCTTCGTGACGTGTCACCCTGCGGTGGTGCTGGACGTACTACTCGGAGCACGAAAGCTCTCCCGCTTTTCGGGTCCCTGCCCTCCCATCCCGGGCATGGCGTCCCATGATACGCGGCGCCCGAGTCCGGCGGCGCAGTAGGAGCTTCGCCGGCGGGCGGCGGCGGCCGTGGTCACCGCCGCGAGCCGCACCGGTCGCCGTCGCCACTCCCCGCGCGGGGAGTGGCGCGGGGACGGCCCCTCAGCCTCCACGACGCTGTCGCAGTACATCGAGGCGTGCTTGGATGCGATGCGCCACCGGGGTCTCGACGGCCGCGCTGTTGCGGATGCGTTGAAGCTCGGCGTGCTCCACCTCCAGCAGGTGTTCGAGCAACCGGCGCGTCGCATCATGAAACTGAGCCTCGCGGGTCTGTTCTGCATCACTGGCCAGGCGCATTTCGCGGCGCCGCTCCAGCCGCTCGATCCGGTCTGCATAGAAGCCGCGGACACGCTCGACCACGTCGGGCGACGCTCTCGTCTCACCGGCTACGGCATCGAGCCGGTCCAACGCCGCACGAGCCATGAGCAGCTCAGCGGCGATCTCCTGGTCCTCCACCCGGCTCGCGACGACCCCGACACCGAGACGGCGGATGACCGCCGGCAGCGTCAAGCCCTGGCCGACGAGCGTCACCAGGACGACGACGAAGGTGACGAACACGATCAGGTCTCGCCCAGGGAACGGCTGCCCGGTCGCGGTGACCAGCGGCAGCGACAGCGCCACGGCGAGCGAAACCACGCCGCGCATGCCGGCCCAGCCGAGCACGACAAGCACCGGCGTCGTGGGTCTGGGCGTCAGTGTGCTCTCGACGAGCACGCTCCGCACACCATGGGACAGCCAGGCCGCACCGAACACCCAAGCGGGTCGAACGAGGATCACGGTGAGGCACACGGCGACCGTGAGGCGAAGAACATCGGCCGGCCGATTCGACAGGCCCTCCACGACCAACGGTAGCTGCAGCCCCACCAGCACGAACGAGAGCCCGGTGAGCAGGAAGTTGATCATCTCCCAGAGGACCCGGCCCTCGAGCCGGCTCACCGACGAGCCGACCCGCACGCTAAACCGGCTGAGATAGAGGGCGAGCGTCAGCACGGCGAGCACACCGGACGCGTGCACGCGCTCCGCGGGCAGGAACGCGACGAAGGGGAGCAGGAGCGTCACGGTGTTTTCAACGGCGGGATCGCCGACCCGGCTCAGCACCTGGTGCCCGATCCAACCCACGACGATCCCGAGCCCGATGGCCGCCACCGCCGCGTACAGGACCCGGACTGTCGCCGGCCCGAGAGCGAAGGCGGTCCCCGTGACGGCGACACCGCTCGCGACCTGGAATGCCACGAGTGCGGTCGCGTCGTTCACCAGCCCTTCGCCCTCGAGGATCGCGACGAGCCGGCGGGGCAGGTGCAGCGTGTCGGCGATCGCCTTGGCCGCCACCGCGTCCGGCGGCGCGACGACGGCGCCCAGCGTGAACGCCGCGGCCCAGGGGAGCTCGGGCGCGAGGGCGTGCGCAACTACGGCAACGACCGCCATGGTGCCGAGCACCAGACCCACGGCCAGCAGCAGGATCGGGGAGGCATGCCGGCGGATCTCCGCCCACGACGTGTCCTGTGCGGCGGTGAAGATCAACGGCGGCAGGAAGACGACGAGCACGAGCGAGGGTGGGAGGGCGAGATGAGGGATGCCCGGCGCCAGGGCAAGGACGAGGCCACCGAGCGCGAAGACGATCGGATCGGGCACGGCCATACGCCGGCCGATCGCCGCAAGAAGCGCGATCACCGCCAGGAGGCCGAGGACGAGGCCGATGTCAGGCATCGGCGGCGGGCGCGTCGAGCTTCTCGCCTCGGTCACACGCCGGCAGGCGCGCGCGGCGGTAGCGGCTCAGAGATCCCAATCGGATGCAACGTTAGCGATGACACCGATCATACCGTGATCGGCTCGTCGTTCTCCTCTTCGTCATATACGGCGTCGCCCAAGACACCCTGCACATAGAGCAGCTTGATCGGCACGATCACCGTCGCCAGCAGCGGGACGGCGACCATCAGGCCCAGGAAGCCGAACAGGAGGGCCATCACGCCCTGGGTCACGATGGTGAGCGCGGGCGGCAGGTCCATCCCCTCCTTCATCAGCATCGGGATGAGCACGTGCCCCTCGAGCTGCTGGATCACAAGGTACGCGACCGCGACCGAGAGCGCCTTCTCCGGTGAATCGAGGAAGCCCATCGCGACGGCCGGGATCGCAGCCATGATGGGCCCGATCGTCGGCACGAACTCGAGCAGCCCGGCGATGACCCCGAGCGCGACGGCGGCCTTCACGTGCAGCACGGCCAGGGTGACCGTGCTCACGACGCCGATCACGAGCATCGCCACGAGCTGCGTGACGAGCCACTTGCGCAGGACCGTGGCGATTCGGGTGAGGACCGCACCCGCCTGGTCCCGCGCCGGGTGCGGGAAGAGGTGCATGAGCCCGCGGTGGTAGACCGCCGGATCGGCGCCGACGTAGATCGAGAGCACCACGACGAGGAACAACCCCGCGACGACCGTGAGGGTCGAGGAGAGGAAGGGAAAGAGGTAGCGCGCCGCGCCGCTCAGCTGCGCGGTAACGCGCTGGCCGAGCGTCGGGCCGGCTGGCGCGGCGGCGCTGTCGGGGGGCGCGCCCGGGCTGGACACCCCCGTCCTCGGCGGACCTGCCGTCCGGGACTGCGCGGTGGTGTTGGGCACCGTGGCACGCGACGGGGTGACCTCCCGTCCGCCGAGGAGCAGCGCCGCGAACCCTGGCCGGGCGTTCATCCACGCCTCGATCCGGTCGACGGCCGCGGGGACCTGGGTCCGGAGCAGGACGCCCTGCTCCCGCAGCGTCGGGGCGATCGAGGCACCGACGCCGTAGAGCGCCCCAAGGAAGCCGAACACCACCAGCGCGGCGCCGATGCCGCGCGGGATGCGGAGCCGCGCCAGATGGGTGGCGCCAGCGCCAACCGCGAGCCCGAAGAGGACGCCCAGAAAGGCGGTGAGCAAGATCTCGCGCGCCACCCAGAGCACGGCCAGCGCGAGGAGGTAGCCCGTCACCAGCGCGGTGGCGCGCAGCACGTCGCGGCTCCGCCAGCCCAGCGCCCGGCTGCGGCGCTCGCCGACGGCCGGAGGTCCCGACATGCCCCGCGGGCCGCCGGCGGGCAGCGGGGGGGCGCCCGGCGACACCCCGGACGGGACCGGGGCGGACGCGGGCGCCGCTGGCGACGGGTGCGGTGTCATAGGGGCACCGATGCAGGGGACGTCGGCACGAACACCGCGGCTCGGCCGGGGCGGACGACAGATGCACCCAACGGGCCCCGCCGCCCACACGTGGCGTCATGCGCGGGCGGACAGAGCCGGAGCCCGACGGAACCGATCGCTCCGCCGCGGAGCGCTTACGGAGTCGGACGCGCGAGGTTGCCGCAGGCGACGGTCGTCGTCGGGTTGGCCGCCGACGCCGCGACGCTCACGAAGTAGCTGCCTTCCGTCGGCATCTGCATAGGCACCCTCGCAGACTCCGAGGCGCGGCCATCGCCACCGACCTTGGCCGGCCGGTACGCACCGCTCGATCCGAAGACACCCTCGTCGGCGCCGCACTGCCCGCGGTGCACCTGCCAGGGATGCACCCCGCCGGGCGACGCGTTCGCAAGGCTCAGCGTCACGGTGGTGCTGCGATCGTTCGAGCCTGGCGCCATCGTCGCCGACCCACTCATCTGCACCGCCCCGGCGAGGGAGGCGGGGCTCGCAAGGGTGGCGTGCCAGCGCGAATTCAGATCCCCGTCCTTGGCGCTCACCTCGACGGCGGGCGTGCGGTGGAACGGGTTGCAGGCGGCGAGCACGATGGCCGAGGCGGCGACGGCGACGAATCGATGACTGTGCATCCGACCCTCCTGGGAACGGAGAACGCCTGGTCCATGCGGCGTGAGCGGAGCCGGGGACCGGTGCGTGCGTCCTCATTGACCAGGTGGTAAATACAATCTAGCTTGTATTGGACAAATGGTCAATAACGACCGCCGCGCATCTACGCGAGGTCGCCGGCGCCCCGCGTTGGGAGCGGCGCCGCGGGACCGGTCCCCCGCACCCCTGGAGAACCCATGCCTGAGCCCGACGGCCTTCGTCCATGCTCGGCGCCCGATCCCGACGGCGTCCGTGGCGCCCTCTTCGTGGCGGAGGGCCCGGAGATGCTCGGCCTGCGGTACGAACTGGGGATGCGGATCTCCGAGGCGATGCCGCTCGCGGAGCGAGGCTCACCGTCGGGGCCATCGGGGGTGCCTCTCTCCTCGCCCTCGGGTCCGCCGCACGGGACGGCGGGAACGACGGAGACCGATGAGACCAACCGGCTGCAGCGCCTGGTGGCAGCCTTCGAGGACCTCGCCCGTGTGACCTCGGAGCTGAGAGTCGACTCCTTGCCCGCGGGCCCGGTCGGAGCAGTGACGGGGCAGCCCCGCCGCAGCTTCCGGGTCCGGCTCGGGAGCGCCGGCGACGGGGCCCGCGTGAGCATGTACGTCCGGGCGCGACGTGCGGACCTGGAGGCGCGCTCCGGATCGGAGACCGCCCGCGAGGGGAGAGGGATGATCCGGGATCAGCTCACGATCGATCTCGGCCACGACTACCGGTGGAACGACACCAGGTTCCCGGATGCGGTGGCGCTGGCGGCCACCCTGCTCAGGCACATGCGCCGGCGGCTCGAGGTCGTGACGGACGTGCGGCCGTGATCCGGGGTGCGAGCCGGGCGCGCTCCCGCCGCAGGGGTGCTTGCGCCGCCGCGACGGGTCGGCGCAAGGCCGCGCGTCCTGCACCGGCGCGCGGGCTCAATTGGCGATGGCGGCGACCTGGGGCCGATTCTCCCTGCTGATGTCCAGCCGCGCCCGTCCGGTGACCTCGGCGCGCACCACGATGGCCCTGCGGAGGGCGCGGACCCCCACCACCCGGGTCCGCTCGACGTCGACCGTGAGCTTCGCGTCCTGGGAGATGTTGCGGTTGAGTCCCTTCAGGAGCTGCTCCTCGCCGTGGCGAAGGAGCCCGGCGGTGGGCCAGCGCGCCCGCCGGATAAGCTCTTCGCGCAGCCCCAGCTTCTTGAGCCACCCCAGCCGGTCCGCCAGGAGGTTCGCGCTCTCGACCTCGAAGTCCAGGTCGGGGACGTGCAGCTCACCGGTGGCCCCGTTGTACTGCGGCGTGCCGATGAGGTAGATCGTCCCGTCGAAGGCGCCGCGGACGCGCAGCTCCACGGCCAGGCGCCCCCGCCCGATGCCGTAGACCCTGACGCCATGGATCATGACGGCCTGCCCGGCCTTCTCGATCCGCTTCCCCTCCAGCGCCCTGGCCAGGAGCCGGCTGGCGGCGTCGTAGTCGAGCACGCCCTCCACGAGCACGTGGAAGCCGCCGTCGCCGCCGTCGCTCTTCCCGAGCGCGGGGAGCGGGACCGGCGCCGCCTCGGGGCGCGCCCCGGTCACGATGCGCGGCGCCGCCGTGAGCCTCACCGTGGCAACGAGCGTCGTCCCCTTGCCGGCGAGGGGCCCGAGCTGCACCGCCTGCGGGTTGATCCTGAGCCAGACGCTGTCGGTCAGGCGGATGGGACGCTGGAGCGCGCCCCACCACTTCTGGAATTTCGAGCGCAGGTCGACCGATGCCACGCGCTCATCGACCACGCCGCGGTGCTCCTCCAGCACCTGCTGCGCGGCGCCGATCACCTTGTCGGTGACATCGATCTTGAGGAACGTCACCCGGCACTGGTCGCGGTCGGCCTCGCTGAACGCCTCGACGGGTCGCACGGTGGTGCGGCTGCGAAGCCGCCAGGTCGAGGTGAGGCTGAGCACCGACGAGAGCTCCACCCGCGCTCGGGGCGCAGCCTCGTCGCCGGTGCCGCACGACCCGCTGACCTCCGGCGCCAGCGGCGGATCGTACCACCCTCGCCCCTGGTAGTGGATCACCGAGGCCATGCGGGCGGTGCTCCCGTCGATGGAGACGCGGAACGGATCGCGCCGCGCCGCGAAGGCGAAGTGCACCCGGGAGTTGCCCGGGAGCTCGTGGCGCGCGTCCAGGTCGCCGAAGCGGCGCGGCACCGCCTTCTCCAGCGCCGCGACCACGGGCGTGAGATCGTAGGTGATGGAGGCATCGATGATCGACGGCGGAAGCGTCGGCATGCTGTCGGCATCGGCGCTGAGGGCGGGCGCCGGCGCATCGATCTCCTCGCCCTTGCGTCCGCAGGCGAGGAGGCTGACGGCCGCGGCGAGCGACACCCAGCTCCTCACGGGCGATCGTTCAGACCGCGACGATCGGGGTGGCCTCGCCATCGTCTTCCTCCTCGTACACGCTATCGGCTACCACGCCCTGCCCATCGAGCAGCCTGACCGGCACGATCACCGTCGCCAGCAGCGCGACGGCGACCATCAGGCCCAGGAAGCCGAAGCGGAGGGATCCCTCGATCTCACCTGCTCCCGGTCTTCACCTGGCGGCGGAACGCCTCATCCGCGTAGATCGCGACCTCGACGCGCCGGTTCTGGTGCCGGCCGGCGTCGGTCTCGTTCCCGGCTACGGGTTCGGTAGAGCCCCGGCCGACGGTGCCCAGGCGGGCTCGATCGATGCCCTCCGTGGCGATGAAGGCGGCCGCGGACTGTGCACGACGCTCGGACAGGGCCTGGTTGTAGGTGGCCGTGCCCCGCGCGTCGGTGTGACCGACGATCATGGCCCGGGTCTGCGGATACTTCGCCAGGCTCGCCGAAAACCGAGTGAGGGCCTGGCGCGCCGCCGGCAGGATCTGCTCCGAGTCGTACGCGAAGAGCAGCCCCTCGGGGAAGGTCACCGCAATGCCTTCCCCGACGCGTTGAACCGTGGCGCCGGGAAGCTCGTACGCCAGCTCCTTGGCCTGCTGGTCCATCTGATGGCCGATGATCGCACCGGCGGCCCCACCGATGACCGCACCGATGATGGCGCCGCGCACCGTCGATCCGGTGACCTTGCCGACCACCCCGCCCGCCACCGCGCCGGCGCCCGCGCCGATCGCCGCGCCTTTCTCCTTGCGGTTGAGCGACGCACAGCCGGCCGCGAACGGTAGCAGGGCGGCCAACGCTAGCAGAGCTCTCGTGGAACGTCTCATGGGATCCCCTCTCGTTCCTGCGGGACGAGCATGCTCGTCCAGCGCGCGAGCCCGGCCTCGGTGGCCCGGCTCCCCACGCTCGAGCCCGCAGCTATGACTGGATGGCGTGGTTGCCGTCCAGAGTCGCCGCCCCCTCCTCTCCCGTCGCCGGGTGACAGATCGCCGGAACGGTCTCCCATGGCGGACCTCTCCGATGGCGAGGAGGCTGCGGCGTCGGCCGATGGGTTCGACGTGCCCGGAGAATGCCGCACTTAACTTAACTTGTCAAGTACAGCGGTGATATTGCGCAGAAATCCGTGGTTAATTAACTTCTAGCAGTTGACCGAAGGCAGGGCTGCCCCCGAGGAGGTCGGAGTGGATGTCTCCCTGGTGATCCGGCGGCGGCTGGACGAGCTCGGGTTGGATCAGAAGGACCTCGCCCGCGCGGCGAACGTGACCGAGTCCTACGTCTCCCAGCTGCTGACGCGGCGCAAGGCGCCGCCCGTGCCGAGCCGCACGGATATCTACGAGCGGATGGAGGCGTTCCTGAAGCTGCCGGCCGGCGACCTGGCGAGGCTTGCCGACGTCCAGCGGAAGGCGGAGCTGAAGCGGGCGCTGGGCGAGGCGCCGACGCCGCTGTTCCACGAGGTCCGCGACCTGATCCTACGCAAGTGCAATCGGGACAAGGTGCGGGCCGTGCGCGCGGTCTTCGACAAGCAGCCGTTCGGCGAGCTGGAGCGGCTGGTCACGCAGAAGCTGCTGGACGTGGCCAAATGGGTGGCGACGGAGGAGATGGACGACGCCTACTGGCTGCGCATGGTGGCCCAGGAAAGCGGGCGGACGCAGGAAGAGATGCGGGCCGTGGTCCTGGAGTTCCTGGAGACGGACATCTTCGGGATTTCCGGCGGGGAGCACGTCTCGTTCCTGGAGCCGCTGATCGAGTCGTGGGACATCGATCTGGCCACGTTCGATCTGACGATCGTGCTCAACCACCCGGTGGCCCCCGGGCACGTAAAGCAGTTTGGGTTCGTCGAGAGGGAGCCCGAGGAGGTCGTGCTCGAGGAGGGGCTGAAGGAATTCCTGGCCGACCCGCGCCTCAGCGGCAGCGCGACGGAGGAGGAGGTGGAGTTCCTGAAGAGGCTGAGGTTCAAGGGGAAGCGTCCGACGGCCCTGTTCTACTACCGGGAGCTACAGAACCTCCGCGACCCTCTCCACTTCCGGCCGCCGCCGTCCGGATGACGGGGCACGGGCCCGGCAAGGTGCTGTCCGGGTGTCACGACGATCGCACGATCACCGTCCGAGCGAGACATCTCGATGTCGCGTTCTTCCCGTGGAGGCATCATGTCCGATCGGATCGAACCTCGCCCGCCCTTGTCGACGGCGGACGCCATCCGTGTGCTTCACGAGCTCTACGAGCTGAGGAAGAAGGAGATGGGCGGGCTGCGGCGCCACCTGGGGTTCCCGGTCCTGTCGGAGGCGCCATCCCGGAGCGGATCCCAGAGCGGTTGCCTCGACCCGGAGGACGGGGCGCACGCGAACCCGGGCGAGGAGGGCGCCGGGAGCCGGCAGGCGCAGGAGGCGATCCGGGCGTGGGAGTCAGAGGGTGGGAAGGTCGCTTAGCCGGGGATGGCCCGGCGGGGGCGTGGGGCGCCGGGATCCGGCTGTGTAGGGCGCGCATCATCTCGTCACCTGGATCGCCACCATGAGCGTCGAGCCGCAGGAGCTGGCGAAGCGAGTTCTCCGTAGGGAGTGGAGTAACCTCTCCCCGAGCGAGAGGCGGGTGATCGAGCACGTGCTCCATCGCGCGCCCATCACGCGGGACACCAACGAGGAGTTCCGCGAGGCGCGCACGTTCTCGGCGCGAGCGGCCGACGGGATCGCGGCGTTCGGCGGCTCGTGGGCGTTCGTGCTCGGCTTCATCGCCTGCCTCGCGGCGTGGATCGGCCTGAACTCGCTCGTCCTCGCACGCGCCCGCGCGGCCTTCGATCCCTTCCCGTACATCCTGTTGAACCTCTTCCTCTCCATGATGGCCGCCCTGCAGGCGCCCATCATCCTGATGTCGCAGAATCGGCACAACACGAAGGACCGGCTCGACGCCGCGCATGACTACGAGGTCAACCTGAAGTCGGAGATCGAGATCCGGGGCTTGCACGAGAAGCTCGACGCCCTGCGCGAGCGAGACTGGGCCGAGCTGGTCCTCATGCAGCAGCAGCAAATCCGGCTTCTGGAGCAGCTCCTCGCGGCACGCCCGCCGGTCCGAGCCGGCGCGCCGCCGGCTGAGGGATCGGCCGGGGGCGCGTGACGCTCCGGTCCGCCACGAAGACGATGGATGGGAGACACTCATGAAGCGGCGCAACGGAAAGCGGTGCGAGCTCGCCCTCGGCGCGCTGCTGCTCCCGCTCGGCCTGGGCCTGGCGGGGTGCGGCGGCCACGGCGCGAACGAGCGCGACCGTGGAGTGCTGCGGCGCGTGGCGGCGCTGCTCGCGAGCGTGCCGCGTGAGTCGATCGTGCGCCTGTCTGCCGCCGACACGCTGCACGTGAGCGCATCGACGAGTCGCTTCTACCGCTGGCGCCTGTACCGGAGCGCCTGGACCGACGGGGAGACGCTGCTCCCGCAGGGCGAGCAGCTCTACGCGGCGATCGGGCGCGCTCGGGACGACGGCCTGGACCCACGCTCGTATGGCTGGGACCTGGCGCACGAGATGGTGGTGCGCCTCGACTCGACAACGCTGAGCGACGAGCGGAGGGCGGCGCTGCTGGGGGAGTTGGATCTCGTCCTCACGGAGGGGTTCAGCCGCTATGCCCGTGACCTGATCCAGGGGACGGTCGACCCGAGGAAGGGCGGCCTGGACTGGCGTATCCCCCGCGATACCACGCTCGAGGAGGACGTCCTCAAGGCGGTGCGCACCGAGGCGGCCGATCGCGTCGTGGCGCGCCTGCGGCCCGCCGTGCCGTACTATGGCCGGCTCGTACGGGCGCTGGCGCGCTACCGTGCCGTGGAGGCGGGCGGCGGCTGGCCGCAGGTGCCGGCGCCGGAGCGCCCCGTGCGACCGGGCCGTGCCGGCGGAGCGACGCTGGTCGCGTTGCGCCGGCGCCTGCTGGTAGCCGATGACACGGGCGAGTCCCGGCTCGCGCGCTACGGCGAGGCGCATCCCGACCTCTTCGACGACAGCCTGCATGCCGCACTCGCGCACTTCCAGAGCCGCAACGCCATAGACGAGGACGGCGCGCTGGGCGCGAACACGCTCCGGGAGCTGAACCACAGCGTCCAGGACCGGATCGCCGACCTGCGGCTGAGCCTGGACCGCTGGCGCTGGCTGCCGCGCGAGCTGGGCAAGCGCTACATCGTCGTGAACGTGGCCGGCTTCGAGCTGGAGATGATCGAGGACGGCAGGCCGATGGAGATCATGAACGTCGTGGTCGGGAAGGAGGGCTGGGATACGCCCATCTTCTCCGACACCATGGAGTCCCTGATCGTGAACCCGTCCTGGAACGTGCCGGTGTCCATCGCGAGGGCGGAGGTGCTCCCCGCGCTGCGGCGCGACCCGGGCTACCTCCACGCCCATCACTTCGACGTGGTGAAGGGCGAGCGCGTCGTGGACGCGTCCACGGTGGACCTCTCGAGGGCGGGCACGTACCGGTTCCGGCAGCGGCCGGGCCCGGACAACGCGCTCGGCCGGCTGAAGTTCATGCTCCCGAACAACGACAACATCTACCTGCACGACACACCGGCGGGGCAGCTCTTCTCGCGCACCGACCGCGCGTTCAGCCACGGCTGTATCCGCGTGGAAAGGCCGCAGGAGCTGGCCCGTGCCCTGCTGCGGCGCGTCACCGACACGCCGCCGGAGGGGCTGGACGCGATCCTCGCCGGGGGCGCGGAGACGACGATCCGGTTCCGCGAGGGCGTGCCGGTCTACATCCTCTACTTCACGGCATGGGTCGACGAGGACGGCACCGTGCGCTTCCTGCACGACGTGTACGGCCGCGACGAGGAGCTCGAGCCGGAGCGGCAGCGGAAGCTGGAGCATCCCGCGCCCGCGGGTCGGGTGGCGGCCGGGTCCGCGGACGTCCCTCCGCGATGAGCACGCCGCCGCGCGCGCGGCCGCGTACGGCACCGCCGCCACCGATCGGCGCGTGCTCGTCTCCACCGAGGCGGCGACCGCCGCCAGCATGGGCGCCCTCCTGCTGAGCGTCGCCGCCGTCGCCGTGCTCTGGCCACGGGTGCTCACGGTCCCCGTCGCCGCGCTCACGGCGTGGGTAGCCGTCGCGCTACTCGCCGAACGATACGTCCTCCGACGACGCGCGAGCGGGATGCCGCCGGTGCGGATCGCGTCGAAGCCGCCGACGGCCGCCACCGTGCCGGCCACGCCCGCGGAGGCTGGCGCACGACCGATCCCACAGGCACGGCCCGATCCCCCTGGCCGCGATGCGCGCTCACGAAATGGAGACTCGAAGACGTCGCCGGGCGCCGGAACCGCCACACGGGTGCGGTGGACCGGGTCCGCGAGCGCGCGGGCCGAGCCCCGGCCTCGTCCGGCCGTCCGGCAGACCTCAGCGAGCGGCACGGCATGGACATGAACGGTCCCCCGCCGGGGGCGGACGACCTGGCACGTCGCCTGATCGAGCAGGAGGAGAGCGGGCGCGACGAAGCCGAGACGCTCGCGGCTGCCGTCGAGCGCGCCCTGCAGGCGCTCCGGCAGGAGCTGGTCCGACTGCTGGGTGCCGACGGGTTCTCGGCCCTCGAGGCGCGGGCCGTGGAGCTGGCACGACGCCGCTACTCGTTCCTCGGGGGCGGCGGGAACGGCGGGAGCCGCGCTGGTGCGTTGGACGAAGCCCGGGCGGGGCTCGCGGGGCGTGACCCGCGGGAGGCACGGGACGCACTCCAGGCGGTGTGCGCCCATCTCATCGGGCTGCTGTTCACGTTTCTCGGCGAGCAGCTCACCACGCATCTCGTCCACCTGGCACGGCCCGACCTTCCCGGCAAGGACCCGGAGAGTCGCGAGAGAGAGACACGATGACCGAGGAACAGGGCGTGTCCATCCGTGGGCTTGTCACGGGCGTGCCGGGCCTCGACCAGGTCCTGGGGCGGGATCCCCGAATACTCGTTCAATCTCGTCGCGGGCGAGCCGGGGACCGGGAAGACCACGCTGGCGCAGCAGATCCTGTTCGCCGACGCGACCCCCGATCGCCCGGCTCTCTACTTCACGGTGCTCGGCGAGCCGACCCTCGAGATGCTCCGCTACCAGCAGCAGTTCTCCTTCTTCGACGTGGGAGCGGTGGGGGAGTCGATCCGCTTCGTGAACCTCAGCGACCTCGCTCTCGAGCAGGCCCTTCAGCGCGTGCTTGACAGGATCCTCCAGGACTGGGTGCGCGAGCTGGGAGCCACGCGGGTCGTCATCGACTACCTGTCGGGCTTCGAGGTGGAACTGGCCGCGACCGAGGCCGGAGAGATGCGCCAATCGCTCTACCGCATGATCGCCACCCTGACTGGACCGGGGGTCACCGTGCTCATGACGGCGGAGGTGGCCGAGGCGTTCGCGCCGCCACGCCTCACCGCGCCCGCCGTCTCGTTCCTCACGGACGACATCGTCACGCAGCGCTTCATCGAGCTGAACGGGTACATCCACAGCGTGATCGGCGTCGTGAAGATGCGGCGCGGCAGCCACAACCGCGCGCTCCGCCGCTACGAGATCACGCCGGAGGGGCTGGGGATGGATGTGGTGCTGCGCGGCTACGACGGCATCATCACGGGTGTGCCGGTGCAGCGCGGTGCGGTCGCGTCTCCCGCGTTCCCGGGCCTGACCGGTCGGGAGAGTGCCGTCCTGCAGTCCCTCATGGAGCTGCGCGATGCGACCCCGGAAGCGGTCCACGGGCAGACCGGCATCGCGGAGGCGGAGCTCCTCCCGATCCTGGAGCGCCTGGCGGCGATGCGCTACATCACCGAGTCCGCCCAGACCGGCGAGAAGACGTACCGCGATCAGGCGCAGCAGAGGGACGCCCTGCGCGAGCCGTAGCCCCTGACGCTTTCCGGCGCGGCTCGTGGATAACGGATGCGTTCAGACCACTGGCAGAGGAGCACAGGACGTATGGGCGAAGAGCATTCTCCGAGGACAACCGGTCCGGCCCGAACCGGGCGAAAGAGGGCGCGAGCTGCGTTCCCGTGGGACATCGTCGCGCACTCGCCGCTCGCCCTGGCGGTGCTCCACCCCGAGACGTTCGCCGTCCGCTGCATGAGCACCGCGTTCCTGAGTGTGACCGGGGCGGCGCAGGACGATCTGCTCGACCGACCGTTCCCGGATCTGCTCCCCGCCTCGGGCGCCGAAAAGGTGCGCTCGGCCCTGAGCGCTTCCCGGGATACGGGGGCACCAGGCCGTGCCGCCGACGTCTCGTACGTGCACCCGGAGCGCGGGCCCGTCCGCTGGGACTGCACCGTCTGGTCGGTCCCCGATCCCGAGGGCGGCACGGGCCGCCTTTCCGTCCACATCTCCGTGATGACGGACCAGGCTCCGGAGCGCGGCCAGCTCTCGCTGCTCGCCGACCAGATCCGCGCCGCGAACGAGCAGCTCCTCCTGGCCGGTGTGCGGCAGCTGGAGCTGGCCGAGCAGGCGCGCCGCCACGCCCAGCAGATCGACGACCTGCTGGTGAGCCTGGCCGGGGGCGTCCTCGTGGTCGACGGGAGTGGGCAGGCCGTGCTGGCGAACGGGCCGGCTCGGCAGATGCTGGGGCTCCCCGATCCTGCCGACCCCGGGTTCGCCGCTCGGCTCCAGCAGCTCGACCTACGATACCCGGACGGCTCCATGGTCCCGACCGGGGACCGCCCCGTCGAGCGGGTCCTCCGAGGCGAGCGGTTCGCCGACCTGGACCTCAGCCTGCGACGCGCAGACGGCGAACCGGTGCGTTTCGCCTTCAACGGTAGCGCGATCGAGGACGGTGGGTCGGGCGAGGTCACCCTGGCGATCCTCGTGTTCTACGAGGTGACCGCGAAGCGCCGACTGGAAGACCTTCGGGCGGACTACATCTCGCTCATCTCGCACGACCTCCGCTCACCGCTCACCGCCATCCTCGGGTACGCGGAGCTCGTTCAGGTGGTGCTGAAGGGCGGCGCCACGGGCGAGGTCGCAGGCTGGATGGAGCGGATCCAGGAGGCGGCACAACGGATGGCCGCCATGATCGAGGACCTTGTCGAGTCCACCCGCCTGGAATCGGGGGTATTGAAGCTCCACCGCGAGCCGGCGGACCTCCGGGCACTGACGAATCAGGCGATGGCGCATCTCCCTTCGCCCGAGGACCGTCGCCGCATCCACATCGAGGCTCCTGCCCATCCGTTGCGGGCGTCGATCGACCACGGGCGCTTCGAGCGCGTGGTCACGAACCTGATCTCCAACGCCCTCAAGTATTCGGCGCCGACCGCCCCCGTTGCGGTCCGGCTCCGGGAGCGCGAGGGCGAACTCGTCCTTTCTGTGACGGACCGTGGCCCGGGCCTCTCGCCGAAGAGCATCTCGAGGCTCTTCCAGCGCTTCTACCGCGTCGAGCCCGGCGCGCGCATCGAAGGGATCGGGCTCGGGCTCTACATTGCGCGATTGATCGTGGAGGCCCATGGAGGGCGCATCTGGGTCGATTCCGAGATCGGGAAAGGCAGCACGTTCTCGGTGTCGCTGCCCCTGGAGTTAGCCGGTGAGCCGTAGACGGCGAGCCGTACCTGTCGGCCTCGCCATGATCACCCTCGCGCTCCGCCGCCGGGCGCAGACGGAGGGCACGATCGCGCTTTCGCTCCTGACCCGCGTGCCCGGCCAGGTCCCCCGTGCCGTTGCGCCATCGGGATCCCGGCGCGGGTGAAAGACATTTCGGGGCCTCGGTAGTAGGAGCTGTCCGGACATCGGAACGCCCGCGAACGGCGATCCCGCCCGGTCCTCGCGGAATGACATGAAGCCGCGAACTCCCGCATCTCCCCACCGCCCGGCGGGCTTCCTCGCCGGGCCTCCGCGGCTTCGCGCGACGCCCTGGGCGGTTCACGAGCCCGGCCCGACGCCCGCGCAAGCCCCCGGGCCGCCCCGCCGTCTGCCTACTGCAGCGTCGGCCGCGCCCACGAGCCCGGGTCCGCCAGCACCGGCCCGATGTTGACGAGCGTCGCGCCGGGCCACATCGACGGCACGCCGCGGATGAACGTGACCACGCCGGCCTCGGGCGCGCGGACGTCGCCCATCGGGCGGCCGACCGGGTCCGTGGTGTAGCCGACGCGCATCCCCTGGCTGACGTACGTCCCGCGCGCGACGGTCGGGAAGAACATCCCGCCCTTCTCCGCGCGCACGCGGCTCCCGCTCCCGAGCCAGACCGGGTGCTCGACGGGCCGGACGGCGCGCTCCAGCATGCCGAGCGTCCCCAGCACGTTCAGCGTCCCGGCGATCAGCGCCTCCACGTCCTCGGGCGCCACGGTTCCCGCGCGGCCGGCCTCCGCCACCAGCGCCGTCTTCCCCTTCGCCATGGCGTAGCCGGACAGGCTGCGCGCCTGCGCCGGCGCGGTCAGGTCGACGTCGCGCACGATGACGTGGTCGAGGCCGAACGCCAGCGCGAGCGCGCGCGACGCGGAATCCTGCGACGCGCGGCCGCCCCGGATCCAGTAGCTGTACGGTCGCAGGTCCTCGTCCAGGTCGCCGCCGTGCAGGTCGAGCACCACGTCCGCCCGGTCCACGACCTGCGAGGCGACGATGGCCAGCGCCCGCTCCGTCTGCGTCCCGTCCGCCTTCCCCGGGTACTCCGCGTTCATCCCCTTCCGGTCGGTCGGGTTCACGTGCACCGTCATCTGCTCGAACGACGGCACGTTCAGCAGCGGCGCGACGATCACCGTCCCGGCCAGCGCCTTCGGATCGATCCGCGCGATCACGCGCGACAGCGCCACGACCGACGCGTACTCCGTCCCGTGCGCCCCCGAGATCGCCGCCAGCGTCGGCCCCGGCCGGCTCCCCCGGATCACCGCCACCGCGATCGCCGTCCCGCTGTCCACGCCCGCCGGCACGCGGAGCTCGCCGTACGCCGTCTCCCCCGCCCTGGCGGTCGCGGTCCCCACGGTGAACGACTCCGGCGGCTTGCGCTGCTGCGCGGCGGCGGGGGCGGCGAAGGCGGTGAGGATGGTGAGGACGCTGGAGGCTACGTGGGCCGTGCGAACGGTCTCGCGCATTGCGGCACCCCTGGAGGTTGTAGGATCCGGCGGCGAACGGCGCCCGGGTTGTCCCCGTTTACGCTCTCGCTCCCGGGAAACCCGAGCGCCTCGGCGTCCCTAGCGGTCGGCTGGTCCGGCGCGAGGCTGTCCCGGGAGCGGGAGCGTAAGGGAAAGCCGGAGCGGGAACGACTACGACGTGTCCGTCACCGCCTCAAGAAGGCATCCCTCACATGCTCCATCTGCGAGCACACGCCCGGCGTCTTCGGGCCCACCCGGTACCGCCCCTCCTCGCCCGCCCGGTTCGACGCGACGTACAGCTCGCCGTTCAGCTCGAAGACGCAGAACGGCTCCTCGCTGAACCAGGAGAGGAAGCGCGGGGTCTTGCGGAGGCGCACGCGCGGGATCGAGCGGACGATGCGGCAGAGCCCGCGTCGCCCGAGCGGGAAGCGGTTGATCTCCAGGCCGACCAGTCGGCCGTCTTCGCCGAAAATCTCGTAGACCTGCATGTCCGGATCCGGAGCCTGTCCGAAGTGTCGCGCGCCGAGCGGCGGCGCGGTGGCGAGCCCGATCGAACGCGACGTCGCCACCCCACGCCCTCTATATGCGCCGCGGCCGCCGCGCCGTCCAGTCGAGCGTCGTCGGGCGGGGGCGCGCGCGCCGAGCCACGCGGCGTCCGTCCGCGGCGCCATGCCGGCTGTCCGCCCGCGGAACCGGGCCGCCCGCCCGCGGACGGCTCCGCTCGTCCCGCGCGCCGGCGGCCGGAGCAACCTTTCCGCGCCGCGGCGCCATCGAACGCGCATCCGGCGCGCGGGGCACGTGCGTTGCCCCGTCGCCGGGGCTCGCCATGCGTGAAGGGGCGATGGCCGCGCACCCACCGGCGCGCCCCCGTCGCGCCGGACCGCCCGCCACCCCGACCACGGAACGCCCATGGATCGCACGCTGCAGGACCTCCGGTTCGCCGTCCGCTCGCTGGCCAGGCGGCCGGGCTTCGCGCTCGTCGCCGTGCTCACGCTCGCGCTCGGCATCGGCGCGACGACGGCGATCTTCAGCACGATCCACGGCGTGCTCCTGCGCCCGCTGCCGTACCCCGAGTCGGAGCGGCTGGTCGCGCTGTGGCAGACGAGCCGGAGCACGCCGGGGCGCGACGAGGACGGCACGGTCTCGCACGTGAACTTCCTCGACTGGCGGCGCGAGGCCCGGAGCTTCGAGGGGATGGCGCTCTACACGCGCGCCAACAGCGTCGTCACGGGGATGGGCGAGCCGGAGCTGGTGCCGACGGGCGCGGTTACGCCCGGGTTCTTCAAGGTGCTGCGGGAGAGCCCGGCGCTGGGGCGCGAGTTCACCGAGGAGGAGGACCTGCCGGCGTCGCCTCGCGTCGTGGTCGTGAGCTACGGCTTCTGGCAGGAGCGGCTCGGCGGCCGGCGGGACGTGCTCGGGAGCATGCTCGAGATCGGCGGCCGGCCCACGCAGATCGTCGGCGTCGCGCCGCGGGGCTTCGACTTCCCGAACGGCGCGCGGCTCTGGACGCCGGTCCGCAGCGACGACGGGAACTGCGGCCGCGGCTGCGTCTACCTGAACGGCATCGGCCGGCTCGCGCCCGGCGCCACGCTCGAGGGGGCACGCCAGGAGATGGCCGGCATCGCCCGGCGCCTGGAGGAGGCGTTCCCGGGCGCGAACACGGACGTGACCGCCGCGGCGACGACGCTCCAGGACCGCATGGTCGGCACGGTCCGCCCCGCGCTGCTGATCCTCATGGCCGCCGTGGCCATGGTGCTGCTCATCGCCTGCGCGAACGTGGCGAACCTGCTCCTCGTACGCGGCGCCGCGCGGGCCGGCGAGATCGCGGTGCGCGCGGCGCTCGGCGCCGGCCGCCGTCACCTCCTGGCGCAGCTCGTCCTGGAGAGCCTCGTGCTCGCGGCCGCCGGCGCCGTGCTCGGCATCGCGCTCGCGGTCTGGGGCGTCGACGCGCTCAAGGGGCTGGCCCCCGAGAACCTGCCGCGCCTGGACGAGGTCGCCATCGATGCGACGACGCTCCTCTTCGCCGCCGGCCTCGCCGCCGTCACCGCGCTCCTCTTCGGCCTCGCGCCGGCGCTGCACCTGACCCGCGCGCCGCTCGCCGGCACGCTGCGCCAGGGCGGCCGCGGCGAGGTCGGCGCGCCGGGGCGGCGACTCGGCCGCAGCTCGCTCCTCGTGACCGAGGTCGGCCTCTCGCTCATGCTGCTCGTCGGCGCGGGGCTGCTGCTCCGCAGCTTCGCGCGGCTCCAGGCGGTCGACCCCGGCTTCGACCCGCGCGACCTCGCGACCTTCACGGTCGCGCTCCCGCCGGCCCGCTACCCCGAGACCGCCGACCGGCTCGGCTTCCTCGACCGGCTCCGCGAGCGGCTCGCCGCGATCCCCGGCGTCGAGGCCGTGGGCGCGGGCATCTACCCGCCGCTCGGCCGCGGCCTCGACGTGCTCAGCTTCCGGCGCACGGACCGGCCGGAGCCCCGCCCCGGACAATCGCCCTCCACCATCATCCGCGGCGCCGACCCCGGCTTCTTCCGGACGATGCGCATCCCGCTCTTCGCCGGGCGCGAGTTCCAGAGCGCGGACCGGCTCGGCTCGGCGCCGGTCGTGATCGTCAGCCGCGCCGCGGCCCGGCGCTTCTGGCCGGGCGAGGACCCCGTCGGCAAGCAGGTCGCGGGGCTCGATCTCGGCGAGGACATCGGCGCGCCGCGCACCGTCGTCGGCGTCGTCGCCGACGTGCGCTCCGTCGAGCTGGCCGCCGAGCCCGAGCCGGAGATGTACCTCCCCCTCGCCCAGACCGCCGGCGACCGCGCGACGTTCATCCTCCGCAGCCGCGGCCCCGCCAGCCAGGTGCTCGCCGCCTCCCGGCGCGAGCTGCAGGCCATGGACGCGCGCCTGCCGCAGGTCTTCCCCGGGACGTACGCCGAGCTCGTCGACCAGCAGCTCGCGCGGCCCCGCTTCTACATGCTGCTCCTCACGCTCTTCGCCGGCCTCGCGCTCGTCCTCGCCGCGGTCGGCATCTACGGCGTCGTCGCGTTCGTCGTCACGCGCCGGACCCGCGAGATCGCCGTGCGCATCGCCGTCGGCGCCCGCGGCTCGCAGGTGCTCCGCCTCGTCCTCTGGCAGGGGATCCGGCCCGCCGCGGTCGGCGTCGCCTTCGGTCTCGCCGGCGCGCTCCTCGCCCGCTCCGTCGTGAGCGGACTGCTCTACGGCGTCGCGCCCGTGGACCCGGCCACGTTCGTCGGCGTCGTCGCGCTGCTCCTCGGCGTGGTCGTGCTGGCGTGCCTGGTACCCGCCTGGCGGGCGACGAGGATTCCGCCGGCTACGGCGCTGCGGGCGGAGTAGCGGGTCACTTCCAGACCCGGACCCGCGGCCGCCGGCCGCGGCCGCGGACCCGGACCCGGCGGTTCGGTCGGGAGGAGGCGGGACCGGGTCCGGGAAAGAGTCCGGGTCGGGGTCCGGGAAACAGCCCGGGTCCGGGGCCGGGTTCGGGATCCCCCGCCAGGAGCGGCCGACGGCGCTCAGGCGGGCCGGCGCGCCGCCGCCGCGCACGCTTCCGCCTCCCGCGCCAGGCCGGAGTGCCGCACCGCCTGCCGCGCGCGCCACGCGCCCCAGCTCCAGCTCCGCCAGTCCGCGGGCGCCTTCGGGCCCCACCGGCGGCTCAGGCCGACGGCGACGGCGCAGCGCCCCTCGGTGGGCACCCGGTCGAGCGCCGCGACGATCCCGGGCACGGCCTCGGCGCCGAGGCGGGAGGCGTAGTGGCCGTCGAACGGGACGCCGGACGCGGCGCGGGCCACGTTCGTCCGGACGATGAGCGCGTCGGGGGAGAGGACGTTGAGCGCGGCGACCGTCGCCACGCCGGAGACGAGCGCGCCGAGCGCGAAGGAGGAGCGGCGGCCGCGGAGGACCGTGGCGGAGAACCAGAGGAGGATCGTGCCGATCCAGGCCATGAACGCCGTCGTGTAGAGGCGCAGCTCGGTGAGGCCGAACGCGGCCTGGTACAGGCGCATGCGCTGGAGGGCGGAGCCGAGGATGGCGAACAGGAGGAGGACGGTGAGCCCGGCCAGGCCGCGGAAGATCCACTCGTCGGCGCGGCGGCCGCGCGCGAGCGCCCAGTCCGCGGCCAGCAGGAGCGGGAGCGCCAGCGCGGCCACCCAGACTAGCTCGAAGAAGCCGCGGCGCGCGTACTCGGCGTAGGTGAGCCCCGGCGTGACGTCCACCATGGCCGAGCCGCCGAAGAAGTAGCGCACCTGCACGGCCATGAAGGAGGCGAACAGCGCGTCGAGCAGCGCGAGCACGACGGCCACCTCCACGATCCCGAGCCGCGGCCTCGCCGGGGCGATGCGGCGGAGGTCCGCCGGGACCGGCGCTCCCGCCAGCACCTCGCGCAGCCAGCCGCCGCTCGCCCAGCCGAAGAAGCCGATCAGGAAGACGTGGCTCACGACCCGGCCGAAGTCGATGTGCAGCGCGTTCGTCACCAGGCGGGCGTACACCGCGTCCGCGGCCATGAGCAACCCGCCGAAGACCACGAGGAACGGGAGCGCCAGCCCCACGCCCCGCAGCGCCGCGAGCCCCACCCGCGACCATGGCGACGCCGACACCGCCCCCGCCCCGCCCTTCCAGTCCACCTCCCCGGCCAGGAGCAGCGTGCCGAAGGCGCCCGAGAGCCCCGCCGCGGCCGCGGCCCCCGCGTAGTCGCCCACGCCGGCGCCGCGCAGCCACGGCCGCCCGCCGCGGTAGGCCGCGAGCCCCACCAGCACCGCCACCACGAGCAGGTCCAGCAGCTTCAGCGGCCCCGCGTCCCGCCATGCCGGCAGCATCGCGAAGACGAGCGCCGTGCCGACCAGCGCCCATGCCTCCCGGGACAGGACGCCTCGCGTGCCGGCCACCCAGGCCAGCGCGGCGGCGACGCCCAGCATCCACAGCCCGAAGTTCAATCCCGGGGCGCCGGGCGCTCGCAGCAACAGGTCCGCGAGCACGCCCAGGTCCACCGCCGCCACGAGCGCCACCGCGCTCCGCCGCGCGTTGTCCGTCATGCCACCACCTCCCTCCGTTCGCCGAGACCACCGAAGCGACGCTCGCGACGCCCGAACTCGGCCAGCGCCGCCTCCAGGTCCGCCGGCTCGAAGTCCGGCCAGAGCCGGTCCGTGAACACCAGCTCCGCGTACGCGCACTCCCACAACAGGAAATCGCTGAGCCGCCGCTCGCCCCCCGACCGGATCAGCACGTCCACGTCCGGCACCGGCTCCCGCGCGTGCAGCCGCGTCGCCAGCGCCCGCGCGAACGCCCGCCGGTCGGGCGAGGCCACGCCGCCGCGCGCGGCCGCGAGCGCGATCGCGTCCCGCGCGGAGTAGTCCACCGCGAGCCGCAGGTCGAGCACGCTGCCGGACGACGTCGCCTCCTCCGCCGCCCGGATGGCGTGCAGCAGCGGCAGCGGCAGGCGGTCCCGGCGGCCCAGCACCGTCAGCCGCACGCCCCGCTCGACGCAGGTCCGCGTCTCCGCCCGCAGGTACGCCGCGAACAGCCGCATCAGCGCCGCGACCTCGCGCGCCGGACGCCGCCAGTTGTCGCCGGAGAAGGCGTAGAGCGTGAGGTGCCGCACGCCGAGACCGGGCGCCGCCTCGACGATCCGGCGCGCCGCGCGGGAGCCGGCGCGGTGCCCCGCCGATCGCGGCCGTCCTCGCGCGGTGGCCCAGCGTCCGTTGCCGTCCATGATGATGGCGACGTGGAGCCCCTCGGCCTCAAAAGCTCTTTGTCCCATAAAGCGCCTCCTCGCGAAATACGGGCGCCACGCCACGTTGCGCCCGAAACCGTCCCGCGAACGTGCCCGCGCCCGGGCCCGGCTACTCCGGGTCCCGCACGGCCTGGATCAGCGCCTCCATGTGCTCCAGGTAGCGTGCCAGCGCGGCGCGCCCCTCCTCCGTGAGCCGGTACTCCGTGCGCGGCATCCGCCCCTCGAACGACTTCTCGCAGGCGACGTACCCCGCGTCCTCGAGCTTGCGGGCGTGCACGCTGAGATTGCCGTCCGTCGTCTTGAGGAGCGCCTTCAGCTGGTTGAAGCTGAGCGGCTCCTCGACCGCCAGCGCGCTGACGATCCCCAGCCGGACCCGCTCGTGGATGAGCCGGTCCAGCTCCAGGGGATTGCTCTCGCTCAATGCTCCGCCAGCCACTCCGGTCAGCCTTCCCTTCCCCGCCGGCCGCTCCGGCGCGTCGTCGTCGCGTCCGCTGGGCAGCGCGCCGTGCCTAGCCACCGTGCCTCCGGGCGATGAGGACGCCGCACACGATCTCCACCGCGCCGAACCCCAGGGCGAGGTACGCGTCGCCCCAGGCGGCGGGAGAGAAGAGCGCGGCGGCGCCGGTCAGCATGAGGGCCAGCCCCATGATCGGCACGACGCGCACCGAGAAGATCCCGCCGGTGATCACGCCGGCGCCGTACAGCAGGAGCCAGACGCCCGGGAGCGCGCCCGCGGCGCCCGCCCGGACCAGTGCCCCCGTGAGGACCGCCCCCGCCACGACCGGCGGAAGCAGCCCGAGCGCGAACTTCCGCCCCGGCCCGGAGAGGAGCGGCACCCCCGCCCGGCGCGCCTTCAGCGCCATGGCGCCAGCGGCGATCGCGGTGGCGAGCGCCGCCTCGGCCAGCCACACGCCGAGCCAGCGTTCCGGCGTCGGCTGCCGCGAGGCCAGCGCCGCCGCCCCGATCGCCGTGGCCCCCATCCCCACGCCCCCCCAGCCGGGCACGGCCGTGAAGCTCCCCGCCCGCTCCATCGTCTCGCGGATGAAGCGAAGGTTGTCGATGGCGCGGTCGTGCAGCGCGAGCGGCTCGGCGTCCGCGGGTTGCTGGGGTCGCAGCGCGTTCATGGCTCAAGCGTAGGCGTGGCGGCCGCGTCTGTCAAGTACTTTGCGATGTGAAGTACGGGCCGGCCGGTCTCCGGCTCAGCGCCGCGGGCGCGGATCTCGATCGCGAGGCCGGGACCGCGACCGAGCACGAGCCGGCGGGTTCGGCCGGCCGCTCGACGAGGACGGGAACGGACGGATGTCACGCGAAGGCGCGGAGGGTCACGGAAAGCCGCGAAGCCGGGGCCCGGATGGGCGTTGGCGCGGCAGGCGAACGGCAGGGTTCCACACGGAGAGCACGGAGCCGCGGTGGCGGTTTGGCTGCGCCGTTTCGA
>DASTKT010000050.1:0-52376 GCA_035715725.1 Longimicrobiales bacterium
CCATGCGTGTCCTCGTCACCGGCGGCGCCGGGTTCATCGGCTCGCACGTCGTCGATCGTCTGATCGAGCGCGGTCACGAGGTCGTCGTCCTCGACAACCTCGATCCGCAGGTCCACGGCCCCGCGCCTACGACGCCCGCCAACATCGCCGACCACGTGACCGCCCGGCGCGTCGATTTCATCCTCGGGGACATTCGTGACGCCCAGGCGGTTGCTACGGCGCTGCGCGGCGTCGATACGGTCGTCCACCTCGCCGCCGCCGTCGGCGTCGGCCAGTCGATGTACGCGCCGCACTATTACACGGCCGTCAACGTGGACGGGCAGGGCGTCCTCATGGAGGAGATGGCGAAGGATCCGGCGCGCTTCCGCCGCTTCGTCGTCGCCAGCTCGATGAGCATCTACGGCGAAGGCGCGTATCGGTGCGCCGAGCACGGCCCGCAGGCGCCGCTCCCACGAGAGGATGGCCGCCTCCGGCGGGGCGAGTGGGAGGTGCCGTGCCCGGTCTGTGCCCGGGACCTGGAGCCGGTGCTCACGACCGAGGAGAAGCCGCTCCAATCCACGAGCATCTACGCCATCACCAAGAAGACGCAGGAGGAGATGGCGCTATGCTTCGGGCGGGCCTACGGGATCCCGACGGTGGCGCTCCGCTTCTTCAACGTGTTTGGCTCGCGCCAGGCGCTCTCCAACCCGTACACCGGCGTGGCCGCCATCTTCATGGGCCGGCTCAAGAACGGGAACGCGCCCCTCATCTTCGAGGACGGTCGCCAGAGCCGGGACTTCATCCACGTTTCCGACGTCGCGGACGCGGTCGTGCGGGCCGTGGAGGCGGAGAATGGCCAGGGCGGCGCGTACAACGTCTGCACCGGCGTGCCGGTCAGCATCGCCGAGGTTGCTGGCGCGATCGCCGAACGGCTCGGCCTCGATCTGCGGCCGCAGTTCGTCGGGAAGTATCGCGCCGGCGATATCCGGCATTGCGTCGGGAATCCCGCGCTGGCATGCCAGCAGCTCGGCTTCGAGGCGCGTACGAGCTTCGCGGACGGGCTGACCGAACTCCTTGCCTGGTCGGATCGGCAGAGCGCCGAGGACCGCGTGGACGCCAGCTTCGCCCAGCTGGAGCGTCTCGGCCTCGTCCGCTGAGCCGGCACTGGCCGAGGCACGCGGCGGGCCGGTCCGGGTTCCCCGGACCGGCCCGCCGTCGTTTCCGCGGATCGGTTTGCCGCGCCACTCGTTCCCCGCTACGTTCCTCGTCGAGAACGACTACCAGCCGGCCAGCCGCCGAACGACGTTGCGGGCCGGTCGATCAGGACCCCCGCTGCCGGCTGTCGTCGGCCCGTGACAGGATGCCCGTTCCTCTGCTCGACCTCACCGCCCAGTACCGGTCCATCCGCGCCGACCTCGACGCCGCCGTCGTCCGCGTCGTCGAGTCGCAGCGCTTCGTCCTCGGCCCCGAGGTCGAGCGCTTCGAGGCGGAGGCCGCGACGTACCTCGGCGCGAGCCACGCCATCGGCTGCGCCAATGGCACCGACGCCATCCTCCTCGCGCTGAAGGCGCTCCGCCTCCAGCCGGGCGACGAGGTGGTGGTCCCCGCGTTCACGTTCTTCGCCACCGCCGGTGCGGTCTGGAACGCGGGGCTGCGGCCGATCTTCGCCGATGTCGATCCGGTGACCTACAATTTGACCGCGGAGCACGTGCGCGCGGTCCTCAGCGACCGGACCCGGGCGATCGTCGTCGTGCACCTCTTCGGCCAGATGGCCGACATGCCGCCGCTCCTCGCCCTCGCGCGCGACCGCGGGCTCGCCATCGTCGAGGACGCCGCGCAGGCGTTCGGCGCGCGCCAGGAGATCGGCGGCGACTGGCGGGCCGCGGGCACCCTGGGCGACGTCGGCACCTTCAGCTTCTTCCCGACCAAGAACCTCGGCGGCTTCGGCGACGGCGGCCTCCTCACGACCGACGACGACGAGCTCGCCGACCGCCTCCGGAAGCTCCGGGTCCACGGCGGCCGGCAGATGTACCACCACGAGATGGTCGGCACGAACTCCCGGCTGGATGCGCTCCAGGCCGCGGTGCTCTCCGCCAAGCTGCCGCATCTGGAGGCGTGGTCGGACGGCCGCCGCCGCAACGCCGCCGCGTACGACGAGCGCCTGGCCGGCGTCCCCGGCGTCGCCACGCCGGTGGCGCTCCCGCGGAACCAGCACATCTACAACCAGTACACGATCCGCGCGGAGCGCCGCGACGAGCTGAAGCGGCGCCTCGACGAGCGCGGCATCGGCAACGCCATCTACTACCCGGTGCCGCTCCACCTCCAGGAATGCTTCGCGCCGCTCGGCTACCGCGCCGGGGACTTCCCGGCGAGCGAGCGCGCGGCGCGCGAGGTGCTGAGCCTCCCGGTGTACCCGGAGCTGAGCGCCGCGCAGCTCGCCGAGGTGGCGACGGCGGTTGCCTCGTTCTACGGCGCCCCGGCCCTCGCCGGCGGCGTCTGAGCGGTGTCCGACGCCCGCCATTCTTCCGGACCCCTGGTACTAACCTTGCGCCTCGCGGCGGCCTCGAAGGTACTTACGTCATGCGCTCGAAGACCGAACGTCAGTGGGGTGGGGCGATGAATGTCGCCGTCATCGGCACCGGGTACGTCGGCTTGGTCGTCGGTGCGGGATTGGCCGAGACCGGCAACGACGTCCTCTGCGCGGACATCGACGAGGGCAAGATCGCCCGGCTGCAGAACGGCGAGATCCCGATCTACGAGCCGGGGCTCGACCGCCTCGTCGAGCGCAACCTCGCCGAGGGCCGCCTCCACTTCACGACCGACGTCGGCATGGCCGTGCGCGAGTCCGACGTCATCTTCATCGCCGTCGGCACGCCGCCCCATGAGGACGGCGGCGCGGACCTGAAGCACGTGCTGCGCGTCGCCGAGACCATCGGCGACAACATGAACGGCGAGAAGATCGTCATCACGAAGAGCACGGTGCCGGTCGGCACCGCGGCGAAGGTGCGGGCCGCGATCCAGGCGCGCACCGACCAGCGCGTCCACGTCTGCTCGAACCCGGAGTTCCTCAAGGAGGGCGCCGCCGTCGACGACTTCATGAAGCCCGACCGCGTGGTCGTCGGCGTCGACTCCGACTACGCCAAGCAGGTGCTGGAGGAGCTCTACGCGCCCTTCGTGCGCACGGGCAACCCCGTGCTGTTCATGGACATCGCGTCCGCGGAGATCACGAAGTACGCCGCCAACGCGATGCTCGCCACGCGCATCTCGTTCATGAACATGATCGCCCGGCTGTGCGAGGAGGTCGGCGCCGACGTGAACCTCGTGCGCAAAGGCATCGGCACCGACGAGCGCATCGGCCCGGCGTTCCTCTTCGCCGGCGCCGGCTACGGCGGGAGCTGCTTCCCGAAGGACGTCAAGGCGCTCGTCCGCACCATGCACGAGCACGGCGTCGACCCGTCCATCCTCGAGGCCGTCGAGCAGGTCAACGAGGGGCAGAAGCGGACGATCCTGCGCGCCGTCCTCGACCGCTTCGGGCCGTCGCTCGACGGTCGCACGATCGCCGTGTGGGGGCTGTCCTTCAAGCCGGAGACCGACGACATGCGCGAGGCGCCGGCGCTCGTCGTCGTCGAGGGGCTGCTGGCCGCCGGCGCCCGCGTCCGCGTCCACGACCCGGAGGCCATGCGCGTCGCCCGCGAGCACTTCGGCGACCGCGTCGTCTACGCGCCCAGCAACTACGACGCGCTCGACGGCGCCGACGCGCTTGTCATCATGACCGAGTGGCAGCCCTACCGCCGCCCCGACCTCGAGCGCATGAAGGTGCTGCTCCGCCACCCCATCGTCTTCGACGGCCGCAACCTCTTCGAGCCCGCGCGCATGCGCGACGCCGGCTTCGAGTACACGAGCATCGGCCGCCAGCGCGTGGCGCCGCGCACGCCGGTGCCCGCGGAGTAGCCGCCCTCAAAGGGCGCGCGCCACCGCCCCCTGCTCCTCCACGAGCTTCCGGAAATAGGGGATCGTTCGCCCGAGCCCCTCCTCCAGCGAGACCTGCGGCTCCCACCCCAGCTCCTGGCGCGCCCGCGTGATGTCCGGCCGCCGCATCTTCGGATCGTCCGTCGGCAGCGGCCGGAAGTCGATCGTGGACGAGCTCCCCGTCGCCTCGATCACCAGGCGCGCGAGCTCCACCATCGTGAATTCGCCCGGGTTGCCGATGTTGACCGGCCCCTCCGCGTTCGACATGAAGAGACGGTAGATCCCCTCGACCTCGTCGCTGACGTAGCAGAACGAGCGCGTCTGGGAGCCGTCGCCGTAGACCGTGAGCGGCTCCCCGCGCAGCGCCTGCACGATGAAGTTCGACACCACGCGGCCGTCGTACGGCCGCATCCGCGGACCGTACGTGTTGAAGATCCGGACGATGCGCACGTCCACCTCGTGGTAGCGGTGGTAGGCCATCGTCATCGCTTCGGCGAAGCGCTTGGCCTCGTCGTAGACGCCGCGCGGGCCGATCGGGTTGACGTGCCCCCAGTACGTCTCCGGCTGCGGGTGCACCTGCGGGTCGCCGTACACCTCCGACGTCGAGGCCAGCAGGTAGCGCGCCCCCTTCGCCTTCGCGAGCCCCAGCGTCTTGTGCGTGCCGAGGCTCCCCACCTTCAGCGTCTGGATCGGGTACTCCAGGTAGTCGATCGGGCTTGCCGGGCTGGCGAAGTGCAGCACCCCGTCCAGCGCACCCTCCACGTACACGTAGTTCGTCACGTCGTGCTGGATGAACCGGAAGCGCGGGTTCCCGATCAGGTGCGCGATGTTGTCCGGGCTTCCCGTGAGGAAGTTGTCCATGCCGACCACGTCATGGTCGTCCGCCAGGAACCGGTCGCAGAGGTGCGAGCCGAGGAACCCGGCCGCGCCGGTGATCAGTACGCGCATGCAGATCTCGCCCAGTTGATGGTGTCGCCCCGCCCCCGCCCGTGCCCCCGACCGACCTCGCCGACCTCGCCGCCCTCGCCGCCCTCGCCGCCCTCGCCGTCCTCGCCGACCTCGCCGACCTCGCCGACCTCGCCGACCTCGCTTCAGAGCGGGCGAGTGGGAGCGTGGGAGAGTGGGAGTGTGGGGGATGCCTGTCTCCGTTTCCCCCGCGCCTCCACTCGCCCGCTCACCCCCTCGGCGATGACCCGCCTACCTATCTCACGGCCCGCAGCCACTCCACGAACCGCGGGATCCCCTCTTCGATCGGCGTCGTCGGCCGGTACCCGAGCAGCCGGCGTGCCTTCGAGACGTCCGCGAACGTGCGCTGCACGTCCCCTGGCTGGAGCGGCCGCGCCTCGATGCGCGGCTCCACGCCGAGCGCGGCGGCGATCAGCTCGATCAGCCGCCGGACCGACGTCGTGCGGCTCTCGCCGAGGTTGATGATCTCGAACTCGCCCGGCACCTCTCGCGTCCGGTCCACCGCGGCGACTACCCCCTGAAGGATGTCGTCGATCCACGTGAAATCGCGCTCCATGGAGCCGTCGCCGAACATTGGCACCGGCTCGCCGCGCCGCAGCAGCGTCGCGAATTTCCGGATCGCCAGGTCCGGCCGCTGGCGCGGGCCGTAGACCGTGAAGAAGCGCAGCGCCACGATGCCGGTGCCGAACAGGTGGTGGTGCGTGTGGCACTGCAGCTCGTTGGCCCGCTTCGTCGCCGCGTACGGCGAGATGGGCCGGTCCGCCGGCGCGTCCTCGCGGAACGGCGCCTCCGAGCTGTCGCCGTACACCGACGACGAGGACCCGAAGACGAAGCGGCGGATCCCGCGGCGGCGCGCCAGCTCCAGCATCGACTGGGTGCCCGTCAGGTTGGCCCGCGCGTACCCCATCGGATCCTCGATCGATGGCCGCACGCCGGCCTTCGCCGCCAGGTGGACGACGACGTCGAAGTCCGCGCCGCCGAGCGCCCCTTCCACGGCGTCGAGCTCCGCGCAGTCCACCTCCACCAGCCGGAAGGCGGGATGCGCCCGCGCGGCCGCGAGGTTGCGCCGCTTCTCCTCGGCGGAGTAGAACGGGTCGAAGTTGTCGAGCCCCGTCACCTCGTCGCCTCGGGCCAGCAGCCGCTCCACGAGGTGGCTCCCGATGAAGCCCGCCGCGCCCGTCACGAGCACGCGCTCCGCCGACGTCGCCAAACGGTATCCTCCTCCCAGGGGACGGGCCGTGCCGGCCGTGCGGGGCCCGGCGCAGCCACGAATCTAAGCGCCGGCCGGGGCCCGGGGAAACCGCGCCGCGCCGCCCCGCTCGGTGGCGGGGGGCGCCCTTGCGCCCTTATCTTTACCGGATGGACCTGCAGCTCGAGCAGCTCATCGCCCGCGGACGCCAGGCGTTCCATGCGCGCGAGTACGACGTGGCCCTCCGGGATTTCCGCGCCGTCCTCGATGCGCATCCGACGTTTGCCGACATCCGGCAGCTCGCCGGCGCGTGCCTCAGCCTGCTCGGGCAGCCCGAGGCCGCCCTCGAGGAATTCGACCGCGCCATCGCGCTCAACACCGACTACGTCGAGGCCCACCTCGGCCGGGCCATCACGCTCAACGAGCTCGGCCGCGAGGCGGAGGCCGCCGCCGCCTTCGAGGCCGCATGGCGCGCCGACAAGCGCGACGGCGGCCCGTTTCCGGCCACCGTCGCCGCCGTCATCGCGAACGCACACGCCGGCGTCGGCGACCTCTACCTCGAGGCGGGCGCGCCCGAGGACGCCGCCGACCAGTATCGCGCGGCGCTCGGCCTCCGGCCCAACTTCGCCGACATCCGCGACCGCCTCGCCCGCTGCTTGCTCCTCCTCGGGCGCCTCGACGAGGCCGAGGCCGAGCTGCGCGCCGCGCTCGCATCGAACCCGCGCTTCCTCGCCGCGCGCCTGGATCTCGCGCTCGTGCACTACCGGAACGGCCGCTTCGAGGAGGCCGTCCGCGATTGCGAGCTCGGCCTCGAGCAGGCGCCCGGCAACGCCCAGGCCCGCGCTTACCTCGCCATGATCCATGGACGCAGCGCCGCCCACCTCGCCGAGGACCGTGGCTGAGCTCCGCCGGCGCCGCCTCGGCGCTCTCGTCCTCGTGATCCTCTCGCTGGCCGGGTGCCGCCGCACCGAGGACGCCGTGACGAACGGCGACCGCCTCTGGGCCGACTCCAACTTCACCGGCGCGCTCGCCGAGTACCGGCTCGCGCTCCGCCGCCGCGCCGACGACCCGGCCGTCCTCGCCCGCGTCGCCCACGCCTACGCCGTCACCGGCCGGCTCGCGCCGGCCCGCGAGACCTACGGCCGCCTGCTCGCCGTCGACTCCAGCTACGCGCCGCAGGCCGTCTTCGACTACCTCGGGCTCGCCGAGGGCGCGCTCGCCCGCGGCGACCGCTACTCCGTCGCCGCCAGCTACCAGGCCGCCGCCGCGCTGCGCCCCGGGCTGCCGGTCGGCGCCTACGCGCCGGTCCTGGCCCGCTATTACGGCGCCAGCGGCGAGCCGGAGCGCGCCCTGGCCTACTACCGCCAGGCGCTGGAGGCCATGCCGCCCGACTCCGCGCCCGCGCTCCTCTATGAGACGGCGCTACTCGAGGAGTCCCGCGGCAACTGCGGTACGGCCATCGACCAATTCCGCGAGTACCGCGAGCGCGCGCCACGCGGGCCGCACGCCGAGGAGGCGCGCTGGCACGTCGGCAACTGCGCCTTCGAGCTCGCCAAGCAGTTCGAGGCCGCCGGCCGCCCGGACGATGCGCTCGCCCAGCTCGCGCTGGTCCTCGACCTCGGCGTGCCGCAGAACTTGCAGGACCAGGCCTGGTTCCACCGCGGCGAGCTGCTGTTCGCGCAGGGCCGCAGGGACGAAGCGCTCGCGGCGTACCAGCGCGTGCTCGACCTGAACCCGGCCCGGATGGGCTCGCTCGTCGAGCGAGCCCAGCAGCGGATCGACCAGATCCGGTTCGGCACATGAGCCTGGCGCGAGCCGACATGGCCGCGCCCCGCCGGCGCGTACAGAGTTTGAAACCTCCACCGCCGGGGGAGTGTACCGTTCAGCGCCGCGGAAGAAATTCACTCGGGATTCGTCGAGGTCGAATGCGTTCGAGGTTCGTGGGGGTGCTGGCGCTGACCCTCTTCGCAGGCTGCGCGTCCGGGGTCGTCCATCTGGAAAACCTCGGACCGGACGCCCTCTTCGACCGGGGCATGAAAGCGCTGTCCGCCCGGCACTGGCAGGATGCGTCGGAGGCCTTCGATCGCCTCGTCATCCAGTATCCGAGCTACGCGCGCGTGCAGGAGGCCCGCTACCGGCTGGCCGAGGCGTACTTCGGCAAGAAGGAGTACGTCACGGCGGCCAACGAGTTCTCGCGCCTCTCGAGCGACTACCCGGCCGGCCCCTGGGCCGACGACTCGCGCTTCCGCGTCTGCGAGTCGTACGAGCGGCTCTCCCCCGCCGTCCAGCTCGACCAGCAGTACACGCAGGCCGCGATCGACCACTGCCAGTCGCTCATCGCGTACTACCCGAACAGCGAGTTCGCGCCCAAGGCCAAGGAGGTCGCGGGCCGGCTCACCGAGAAGCTCGCCCAGAAGCTCTTCCTCGCCGGCGACTTCTACTTCCGCCGGCGCGCGTACGACTCCTCGCTCATCTACTTCGAGCAGGTGCTCAAGTCGTATCCGGCCTCCAACGCCGCGGCCCAGTCGCTGCTCCGCATGGTGGAGGCGTACAACTCGATCGGCGACGTGGACGAGGCCAAGTCCGCGAAGGAGCGCCTCCTCCGCGAGTTCCCGGGGAGCGCCGCCGCGAAGCAGGCGGCCGAGATCTCCCTGGCCAAGTCGTGAGGCTCGCGGTGTTCGGGGGGACCTTCGATCCCCCGCACCTCGGGCACCTGATCGTCGCGCAGGATGCGCACGCACGGCTCGACCTCGACCGGGTCCTCTTCGTCCCGGCCGCCGTCCCGCCGCACAAGCGCGGCCGGCCGCTGTCGCCGGCCCCGCTGCGCCTCGAGATGGTCCGCGCGGCCGTCGCCGCCGACCCGCGCTTCGCGGTCGACGACCTCGAGCTGCGCCGCGCGGGACCGTCGTACACCGTGGACACGCTGCGGGAGCTGCGCCGCCGGGACCCCGACACGGAGCTGTTCCTCCTGATCGGCGCCGACCAGTTCCGCGACTTCGGCACCTGGCGCGAGCCGCAGGAGATCGCGCGCCTCGCCACGCTCGTCATGCTGACGCGCGCCGGCGTCAGCGCCGCGGCGCCGGGCCTCGAGCTCCCGCATCGCACGCTCGAGGTCACGCGCATCGACCTCTCCGCCACCGACGTCCGCCGCCGCGTGGCCGCAGGCGAGCCGATCCGCTACCTCGTGCCGGACGGCGTCGAGGAGATCATCCGGCGCGAAGCGCTGTACCGCGCATCCGCCTGAGCGCGCGGGCGGCCGAGGCGCGAACGACTCCAGGCCGGGCCCCGCGCCCGGCTTTCGAACGACTGCAGCGCCCGTTGGACCAGCCTTCGGGCGCCGGGGTACATATAGAGATCGACTCTCTTTGATCTGACGACGAATACATGCTCAAATCCCTTGTTTCCAACCTGTTCGGGAACCGCCACGAGCGCGAGGCCCGGAAGCTCCAGCCGCTCGTCGACGAGATCAATGCGATCGTCGAGGATCTCGGCTCGCTCTCGGACGAGGAGCTGCAGGCGCAGACCGCAAAGCTCCGCGGCCTGGTACAGGAGCGGACCGCCGAGCTCGAGCAGCGCCTGGCCGAGCTGCGCGAGACGAAGCGGCGCACCGAGTCGTCCGAGGAGCGCGAGCAGCTCGGCCTCGAGATGCGGAACGTCGAGGAGGAGCTGAAGAAGGCGACGCAGGAGGCGCTCGACGACATCCTCCCCGAGGCGTACGCCACCGTGAAGGAGGCCTGCCGGCGCCTCGTCGGCTCGCCCATCGTCGTCACGGGTCAGCAGATGACCTGGGACATGGTGCCGTACGACGTGCAGCTCATCGGCGCCACCGCGCTGCACCAGGGCAAGGTCGCGGAGATGGCGACGGGGGAAGGGAAGACGCTCGTCGCCACGATGCCGCTGTACCTGAACGCGCTGGCCGGGCGGGGCGCGCACCTCGTCACCGTCAACTCGTACCTGGCGCAGCGCGACAGCGAGTGGATGGGAACGATCTACCGCTACCTCGGCCTGACCGTCGACTGCATCGACCTGCACGAGCCGGGCTCGCTCGAGCGGCGCAACGCGTACCACGCGGACATCACGTACGGCACGAACAACGAGTTCGGCTTCGACTACCTCCGCGACAACATGGTCCACTCGCTGGAGCAGCGCGTCCAGCGGCCGCACTACTTTGCCATCATCGACGAGGTCGACTCGATCCTCATCGACGAGGCGCGCACGCCGCTCATCATCAGCGGCCCCGTCGCCGAGGAGCAGTCCGACATCTACCGCCGCTACAACCCCGGCGTGGCCTCGCTCTTCCGGTCGCAGACGCGCCTGGTGAACGAGTTGATCGCCCAGGCGGAGCGGGAGCTGGAGGCCGGCAACGAGGACGACGCCGGCGTCAAGCTGCTGGCGGCCAAGCGCGGCTCGCCGAAGAACAAGCGGCTGCTGAAGCTCTTCGCGGATCAGCCGGCGCTGCAGAAGCTGGTCAACACGACCGAAGCGAACTTCATGCGGGACAAGCGCCTGCAGGATGTCGACGAGCTCGTCTACTTCGCCATGGACGAGAAGGGGCACAGCGTGCATCTCTCCGACCAGGGGCTGGAGGAGCTCTCGCCGGGCGACCCGCAGGCGTTCGTCGTGCCGGACCTCTCCGAGGTCGTCGGCCGCATCGAGCGCGATCCGGAGCTCTCGGTCGACGAGAAGCGCAACCGGATCCAGGCGCTCGAGCACGAGTACGCGGAGAAGAGCGGCCGGATCCACGCGATCCACCAGCTCCTCAAGGGCTACTCGCTCTACAGCCGGGACGAGCAGTACATCATCGAGGACGGCGAAGTCATCATCGTCGACGAGTTCACCGGCCGGAAGATGGTGGGGCGCCGGTGGTCCGACGGGCTGCACCAGGCGGTGGAGGCGAAGGAGGGCGTGACCGTGCGCGGCGAGACGCAGACGCTCGCCACGATCACGATCCAGAACTACTTCCGGATGTACGACAAGCTCGCCGGCATGACGGGGACGGCGGAGACCGAGGAAGGCGAGTTCCACCAGATCTACAACCTGGACGTCGCGGTCATCCCGACGAACCGGGCCGTCGTCCGCGACGACCGCCACGACCTGGTCTACCGGACGAAGCGCGAGAAGTACAACGCGATCATGGACGAGATCGACCGCCTGTACAAGATGCAGCTGCCGGTCCTCGTCGGTACCGTCTCCGTCGACATCTCCGAGACGCTCTCGCGCATGCTGAAGCGCCGCGGCATCCCGCACACGGTGCTGAACGCGAAGTACCACAAGCAGGAGGCGGAGATCGTCGCCGGCGCCGGCCGGCCCGGCGCGGTCACGATCGCCACGAACATGGCCGGCCGCGGCACCGACATCAAGCTGGGGCCCGGCGTCACGGAGGCTCGCACGGTCGGCTGGCTGAAGGCGCAGGGCATCGATCCGGCGGAGCTGCCGCCGTCCGCGGATCCGGCCCGCGCCGTCGACCTCGCCGAGGCCGACGACGACTTCGAGGTCGAGTGCGGCGGGCTCCACATCATCGGCTCGGAGCGCCACGAATCGCGCCGGATCGACCGGCAGCTCCGCGGCCGCGCCGGCCGGCAGGGGGACCCGGGCGCGTCTCAGTTCTTCCTCTCCCTCGAGGACGACCTGATGCGCCTGTTCGGCTCCGACCGCATTGCCGGGATCATGGAGCGGCTGGGCGCGCAGGAGGGCGAGGTCATCACGCACGCGCTGGTGACGCGCTCGATCGGCAAGGCGCAGGCGCGGGTCGAGCTGCAGAACTTCGAGGCCCGCAAGCGGCTGCTGGACTACGACGACGTCATGAACCAGCAGCGCGAGGTGGTCTACGATCGTCGCCTCTTCGCCCTCGAGGGGGGCGAGGACCTGAAGGGCGAGCTCTGGGAGATGATCGAGCAGGCCGTCCGCGACAACGTCGAGGAGTACGTCGACGAGGACGTCCATCCCGAGGAGTGGGACCTGGCCGGGCTGCGCCACCACCTCGCGGTCGACAACTTCCTCGTCGTCTCCGACCTGCCGCAGCAGAACTCGCCGGAGCATCCGTTCGACACGCGCGACGCGGTCGAGGAGCTGGTGGTGAACCGCGCCCGCGAGGCGTTCAAGACCCGGCTCCGCGAGTTCGGCGAGGTCCAGGACCAGGTGCTCTCCTGGGTCATGCTCACCGTGATCGACGACAAGTGGCGCGACCACCTCTACGACCTCGATCACCTGAAGGCGTCGATCGGCTTCCGCGGCTGGGGCCAGAAGGACCCGCTCATCGAGTACAAGCAGGAGGCGTACTCGATGTTCGTCGACCTGATGAAGGACATCCGCAAGAACGTGGCGTCCCTCGTCTACCGCGTGCAGCTCGCGGCCGCGCCGCCGCCGCCCCCGCCGCCGCCGCCCATGATGCTGAGCGGGCCCAGCGACACGCCCCGCACCGGCACGCCTCCCACCGGTGACTACCGGGAGTTGCCGCAGCCGGTCGAGGAGGAGGACGCCGAGAGCGCGCTCATCGCCTCCGCCATCAGCCCCCTCGCGGCGCGTCGCGCCGCGGCGGCCGCCGGGCTGGCCGCCGCCGAGGACGTCGACTTCGGCCGCATGAGCACGAGCCACGGCGAGGACGGCGGCGCGGCGAAGAAGCCGGCCGCCGCGGCCGCCGAGGAGAAGGTCGGCCGCAACGACCCCTGCCCCTGCGGGTCGGGGAAGAAGTACAAGAAGTGCCACGGGGCCGGGCTGGTCTGATCCGGTAGCGTCCGGGTCCGGCCGGGCGCTCCCTCCGGGGCGCCCCGCCCTCAAGGCGCGCCCCCGCACGTGTCCGGCGGGGGCGCGTTCTTGTCTCCGCAAACCGGGCCAGCAACATTTCGGGAGGGGACGGTGGCGGCGTATCGCATCAAGGAGTGGGGCGTCGCCGACCGGCCGCGCGAGCGGCTGGCGGCGCTCGGCGCCACGGCGCTCTCCGCGCGCGAGCTGCTCGCGATCCTCGTGGGGAGCGGCGCCGAGGGTGCCTCGGCCGTGGATGTGGCGGGGGACCTGCTGCGCCGCTCGGACGGCTCGCTGCGGCGGCTGGCATCGCTCCCGCCGGGGGAGCTGAGGAAGGCGCGCGGCGTGGGTCCTGCAGTGGCGGCCCGGGTCTCCGCGGCGCTGGAGCTGGGGCGCCGCCTCGAGCGCGAGGCGCCGCTCGAGCGGAGCCGGATCCGCGGCCCCGCCGACGTGTTCGCTCTCTGCTCGCCCTCGCTACGTCACCTCCTGCAGGAGGAGTTCCGGGTCCTGCTCCTGAACGCCCAGCACGGGGTAGTAAGGGAGGTGGTGGTGACGCGGGGGATCCTGGACGCCTCGGTGATCCACCCGCGGGAGGTGTTCAAGCCGGCCGTGGTCGAGAGCGCCGCGGCGGTGATCCTGCTCCACAACCACCCGTCGGGGGACCCCACGCCCTCCCCGGAGGACCGGGAGGTGACGCGCCAGCTCGCGGAAGCGGGCCGGCTCATGGGCATCCCCGTGCTCGATCACGTGGTCATCGGTGAATCGACGTTCGTCTCGTTCGTCGAAGCCGGCCTACTGGCACCAGGATAGGGTCATGCAGTCGATCGTCGACCGCGAGTCGGTCCGTACCGCGCTCCAGGAGCTCCCTCCCCGCCTGAGGGAGGCCGTGCAGCCGTACGCCGACCGCCTGGACGTCGCGCTGATCGCCAAGGCCTACCGCGCCAGCGAGCGCGCGCACGTCGGCCAGCGGCGCGCCTCCGGCGAGGAGTACGTCGTCCACTGCGTCGAGGTGGCCAAGATCCTGGCCGACCTTCACCTCGACACGGCCTCCATCGCCGCGGGGCTGCTGCACGACGTCGTCGAGGACACGCTCATGACGCTCGACCTCGTGCAGGAGGAGTTCGGCGACGAGATCGCCCACATCGTCGACGGCGTCACCAAGATCGGGAAGGTGCAGTTCCGCTCGACCACGGAGCAGCAGGTCGAGAACTACCGCAAGCTGCTGCTGTCGATGGCGCAGGACGCCCGCGTGATCCTGATCAAGCTGGCGGACCGGCTGCACAACATGCGCACGCTCGAGCACCTGCGCCCGGACAAGCGCCGGCGCATCGCGCAGGAGACGCGCGACATCTACGGCCCGCTCGCCCACCGCCTGGGGATGGCCCACATCAAGTGGGAGCTCGAGGACCTCTCCTTCAAGCACCTGGAGCCGGAGGCGTACCGCGAGCTGGCCGCGAAGGTGGCCGAGAAGCGCCTGGAGCGCGAGGTGCAGATCGAGGAGGTGCGCCGCCCGCTCGAGGAGGAGCTGAAGAACGCCGGGATCCCCTGCGAGGTCTACGGCCGGCCGAAGCACCTCTGGTCGATCCACCGCAAGATGGTCAAGCGCGGGCGCCCGTACGAGGAGATCTACGACCTCATGGCGATCCGCGTCGTCACGGACAGCATCGCGAACTGCTACCACGCGCTCGGCGTCATCCACAACAAGTGGACGCCGCTGCAGGAGCGCTTCCACGACTACATCGCCACGCCGAAGTCGAACATGTACCGGTCGCTGCACACGACCATCTTCGGCCCCGGCGGCAGGCTCTACGAGATCCAGATCCGCACCCAGGAGATGCACCGCACCGCGGAGTACGGGATCGCGGCGCACTGGCGCTACAAGGAGGGCGCGCCCCGTCACGCCAACGAGGTGGACGAGACGCTCTCCTGGTTCCGCCAGGTCCTGGAGTGGCAGCAGGAGACGAAGGAGCCGGAGGAATTCATGGAGTTCCTCCGGATCGACCTCTTCCAGGACGAGATCTTCGTCTTCACGCCGAAGGGGGACGTCAAGCAGCTCCCGAAGGGGGCGACGCCGATCGACTTCGCGTTCGCGGTGCACACCGAGGTCGGCCTGCATTGCGCGGGCGCGCGCGTCAACGGCCGCATCGTGCCGCTGGCCAAGGAGCTGAAGAACGGCGACACCGTGGAGGTCATCACCGACGGGCGCCAGCGCCCCTCGCGCGACTGGCTCGCGTTCGTCAAGACGGCCCGCGCGCGTCAGAAGATCCGCAACTGGATCAACCAGGAGGAGTTCTCCTCCTCCATGCAGCTCGGCAAGGAGCTGCTCGAGCGCGAGCTGCGCAAGCTGCGGCGCGAGAAGCCCGACGAGGAGCGCATGGCGAAGGCCGCCCGGGCGCTCAACGTCCCGAACTTCGAGTATGTCTACGCCGGGCTCGGCCGTGGCGACCTCGGGCTCTCCGCCATCCTCAAGGAGCTGTTCCCCGAGGCCGACGCCACCGCGCCGGTCCCGAAGCCGACCGCCTTCGAGCGCCTCGTCGAGAAGATGCGCGGCACCGGCCGCGGCGTCCGCATCCAGGGCCTCGAGAACATGATGGTGCGCTACTCGCAGTGCTGTCAGCCGGTCCCGGGCGACGAGGTCATCGGCTACATCACGCGCGGCCGCGGCATCTCCGTGCACCGCGTCGACTGCCCCAACGTCCTCAACCTCGCGGAGCATCCCGAGCGCCGCATCGAGATCGAGTGGCAGGCCGAGGCCGGCGACCGCTTCTTCGTCCGCCTCGTCGTCGAGGGCGACGACCGCCGCGGCCTGCTCTCCGACATCGCCTCCGCCATCACCGAGACCGGCACCAACATCCGCTCCGCCGACATCCACGCCGGCGACGGCGGCATGCGCGGCAACTTCGCCGTCGAGGTCCAGGACCTCGCCCACCTGAAGAAGGTCATGAAGGCGATCCGGCGGGTGAACGGCGTGATCTCGGTGGAGCGGCGGGAGCATCTGGGGGAGCAGGATCTGGAGGGGTAGGGAGGGCGCGCCGAAGGCGCGCCCTCCCCCTCTTGCTCCTGCTCTTGCTCCTCACCCCTCACCCCTCACCCCTCCTTCCTCCTCTCCGGCATCGCCATCACCGTCAGCATCGCCACCAGCTCGTCCAGGAGCATCCGCCCGGGCTCCAACCGGCTGACGTCCACGACCCCGAGAGTCCGGAGGAGATCGAGGATCGCCGCGCACTCCGTCGCCGACCGCCGCGCAATCCGGTAGAACCTCCCCTTCTCGGCCCGGGCGAACTCTCCGCTCCCTTCCGCGATGTTGAGCGGGATCGACGTGCTGGCGCGCATGAGCTGGTCGCGGAGGTCGACGCGGATCCCATGAACGCCGTTGATCAGCGCGTCCGCGAACGCCGCGAACTGGATGCCGCGCTGGTAGACGAGGAGGCGTTCGTGGTGGAACTGGGGCATCCGAGGCTCCGGGCCGAGGTCCGAGGTGGACAACTCAGGAGCAAAAGCATGAGCAAGAGCATGAGCTAGCGGGGGCGCGCCTGCGGCCCGCCCCCGCTTCACCGCTCCCGGTGCTTGGTCACGATCATCGACCCCAGCATCGCCACGATCTCGTCCAGAAGCAGGCGTCCGCGCTCGAGACGACTGGCCTGGACGGCGCCCAGGGCTTCCAACACGTCCAGGATCGCCAGGCATTCGAGCCCGGAATGCCGGGCCATGCGGTAGAACACGCGCTTTTCGACCGAGGTCGGCTCGGACGCGCCCGCGGCAACGTAGAGCGGGATCGACACAGCGGCGCGCTCGAGCTGACCGGGCAGGTCGCCGGCCGAGCCGAGCTCCGGCGTCAGGTGGTGGAGGAAGACCGCGAGGTCGATGGCACTGCCGTACGCGCTGAGCCGTTCGTGGGCGAGGTGGGCCATGGGGCGGCTCTCCGGCTGCGGGTCGAGGGTCGGGCGGCGAGCGCCCAGGAGCAAGAGCATGAGCAGGAGCAAGAGCAAGAGCCGCCCGTCTCCGTGGCAGCGCGGGGGAGGGTGCCACGCCCGGCGGGGCGCCGGAATGGCTGGAGAGGCCTCGACCCTCCCGCCCCCTCCGGGGTACATTATCTCACCATGGCGACCTTCGATCTCCAGCTCCCGTTCCCCCTCGCGGGCGACCAGCCGCAGGCCATCGCCGAGCTCTCGGAGGGGCTCGCGCGCGGCGACCAGCACCAGACGCTCCTCGGCGTGACCGGCAGCGGCAAGACCGTGACGATGGCGTCCGTCATCGCGAAGCACGGGCGGCCGGCGCTCGTCATGAGCCACAACAAGACGCTCGCCGCGCAGCTCTACGGCGAGCTGAAGCAGTTCTTCCCGCACAACGCGGTCGAGTACTTCATCTCGTACTACGACTACTACCAGCCGGAAGCGTACGTCCCGTCGACGGACACCTACATCGAGAAGGACTCCTCGATCAACGAGGACATCGAGCGGCTGCGGCTTCGGGCGACGTCGTCGCTGATGGAGCGGGACGACGTCATCGTCGTCGCCTCCGTCTCGTGCATCTACGGCCTGGGCGACCCGCGCGAGTACCGCCAGCTCATGCTGACGCTCGACGTCGGCCAGCAGACCTCCCGGCGGGACGTGCTCCAGTCGCTCGTGCGGATCCAGTACAACCGCAACGACTACGAGTTCGCCCGCGGCACGTTCCGCGTCCGCGGCGACGTCATCGAGGTCTTCCCCGCCTACGAGGAGCAGGCCGTCCGCATCGAGCTGTTCGGCGATGAGGTCGAGCGCATCACCCGCTTCGATCCGCTCACCGGCGAGACGATCGTCCGGCTCCAGCGCGCGGCCATCTACCCGGCCACGCACTTCGTCACGCAGAAGGACACGGTCGAGCGCGCCGTGCACCGGATCCGCGCCGAGCTCGATGAGCGGCTCCTCGAGCTGCGCGGCGGGATGAAGCTGCTCGAGGCGCAGCGGCTCGAGCAGCGCACGAACTTCGACATCGAGATGCTGCTCGAGATCGGCACCTGCCCGGGCGTCGAGAACTACTCGCGCCACCTCACGGGGCGGGCCGAGGGCGAGCGGCCGGCGTGCCTCTTCGACTACTTCCCGGAGGACTTCCTCCTCATCGTCGACGAGTCGCACCAGTCGGTCCCGCAGATCCGCGGCATGTACAACGGCGACCGCGCGCGCAAGCTCACGCTCGTCGAGCACGGCTTCCGGCTCCCCAGCGCGCTCGACAACCGGCCGCTCAAGTTCGACGAGTGGGAGCAACTCGTGCCGCGCTCGATCTTCGTCTCCGCCACGCCCGGCGACTACGAGCTGCGGCGCTCCCATGGCGTCGTCGTCGAGCAGCTCATCCGCCCGACCGGGCTCCTCGACCCCGCCGTCGAGATCCGCCCGGTCAAGGGGCAGGTCGACGACCTCCTCGCCGAGATCCGCGAGCGCGAGAAGAAGGGCGAGCGCGTCCTCGTCACCACGCTCACCAAGCGCATGGCCGAGGACCTCTCCGACTACCTGAAGGAGGTCGGCGTCCGCGTCCGCTACATGCACGCCGACATCGACGCCATCGAGCGCATCGAGATCATCCGCGACCTCCGCCTCGGCCGCTTCGACGTGCTCGTCGGCATCAACCTGCTGCGCGAGGGGCTCGATCTCCCCGAGGTCTCGCTCGTCGCCATCCTCGACGCCGACAAGGAAGGCTTCCTCCGCGACGAGCGCTCGCTCATCCAGACCGTCGGCCGCGCCGCCCGCAACGCGCAGGGGAAGGCGATCCTGTACGCCAACACGGTCACCGGCTCGATGAAGCGCTCCATCGAGGAGATGGACCGCCGCCGCGAAATGCAGCGCCGCTACAACGAGGAGCACGGCATCATCCCACAGACGATCATCAAGTCGGTCGAGGAGATCTCGCTCTCGACGCGGGTCGCGGACGCGAGGACCGCGCAGGGCAAGCCCGGCGTCGCCGAGCCGAAGCCGAGCTACGCCGAGGAGCTGAACCTCGAGGAGTGGGCCAAGATCCTCGAGCACCAGATGCGCGAGGCCGCCGCCATGCTCGACTTCGAGCGCGCGGCGCTCCTCCGCGACCAGCTCCTCGAGGTGCGGGCCAAGCTCGGCGCCGGCGCCGCCGGCCCCGCCACCACCCGATGACCGGGGCGACGTCGCCCGGCTCCGCCGCCGGCGCGCCGGGCGCGGCCACGGCGCCGCCCGCGGAGCTCGGACCGGTCCGGCTGACCGAACCGGAGCTCGTCGCCTGGGGCGAGCGCATCGGCGCCCGCGCCGAGGCGCCGCTCTTCCTCGCGTTGCGCGGCGAGCTCGGCGCCGGCAAGTCCGTGCTCGCCCGCAGCATCGCGCGCGGCGCCGGCGTCCGGGGACACATGCCGTCGCCGACGTTCAACCTGCTCTACCGGTACGCGGCGAGCCGCGGCGTGGACGTGGTGCACCTCGACCTCTACCGCCTCGACGATCCCGACGAGGTCTGGGAGCTGGGCTGGGCCGAGCTGGCCGGCGGCCCGGAGATCGTGCTGGTGGAGTGGCCGGAGCGCGCGGAGGCGCTCCTCCCCGACGACCGCTGGGACGTCTACCTGGCCGCGCCCGAGCCGGGCGCGGACGTGCGCGACGTGCGCGCGCTGCGCCGCGGCGCGGCACCCGCGCTCCCCGAGCCGACCGTGAGCCGCCCGTGAGTGACGGCGTCCCCTACCTCGCCCTGGATACCTCGACGCCGATCGGGAGCGTCGCGGTCGGCCGCGCCGAGCGTCTCCTCGCCGAGGTCGTGCTCGGCGTCGCCACGCGCCACTCCGAGGCACTGCTCCCGGCCGTCGACTTCGTGCTCGCGCGCGCGGGCGTCCAGCCGGCCGAGCTCGGCGCCATCGTCGTGGCCGGCGGGCCCGGATCGTTCACCGGGATCCGCATCGCTGGCGCGGCCGCGAAGGGCTTCGCCCGCGCCCTCGGGGTGCCGCTCTTCGCCTACTCGGGGCTCCTCGCGCTCGCGGCGGCCAGTGCCTCTGCCGACCGACCGGTGTGCGCGCTCTTCGATGCGCGGAGAGGCGAGGTATATTCCGCGTGTTACGAATTCCCGGGCTTCGCGGCGGTCGAGGAGCGCCTCGCTCCGGCGCCGCGCGCGCTGTCCCGGGTGGTCGAGCTGATGGCCGGGGCCGCCCCGCTCTACGTCGGCGACGGGGCGCTCGCCCACCGCGCCGAGATCGAGGGCGCGGGCGGGATCGTGGCCCCGGCCCACATGGCGGCGCCCCGCGCGGGCGCGCTTCTCTGGCTCGCGGACGTCGCGCCCGCCGGCCTGGTCGCGCACCCCGACACCTGGGAGCCGGAGTACCTGCGACCTTCCGGAGCGGAGCGAAGCGCGGCGTGCGGTTGATGGAGGATGTCCGGATCCGCCCGATGGGCACCGCCGATCTCCCGCGGGTCATGGAGATCGAGTACGCGTGCTACAGCATGCCCTGGAACGAGAGCACGTTCCGGGGGCTGCTCCGGCGCAGCGACGCCGACCTCTTCGTCATCGAGACCGCGGGCGTGGTGGCCGGCTATGCCGTCTTCTGGTCCGTGCTGGACCAGGGGGAGCTCGGGAACGTCGCCGTCTCCCCGGAATGGCGCCGGCGAGGCCTCGCGCGCCGGCTCCTCGATGCCGTGTTCGCCCGCGCGCGCGAGCGCCGCATCCGCGAGGTCTTCCTCGAGGTCCGCGTCTCCAACCTCGGGGCGCAGGACCTCTACCGCCGCTACGGCTTCCGCGAGGTCGGACGGCGGCGCAACTACTACATGGAGCCGGTCGAGGACGCGCTCGTCATGCGCAAGGACCTCGATCCGGATTCCCCCCACTTCGGACTCGACTGAACCATGGCGCAATTCCCGGAGTACCGCCCCCGCCGGCTCCGCCGTACCGAGACGCTCCGCCGCATGGTGCGCGAGACGGTCGTCTCCGTCGACGATCTGATCCTTCCCCTCTTCGCCACCGTCGGCGAGGGCGTCCGCAAGCCGATCGGCTCCATGCCCGGCGTCTTCCAGACGTCCGTCGACGAACTGCTGCGCGACGCCGCCGCCGCCGCCGAGCTCGGCGTCCCCGCCGTCCTCCTGTTCGGGATCCCGGACCACAAGGACGAGACCGGATCCAGCGGCGCCGAGCCCGACGGCCCCGTCCAGCGTGCCGTCGCCGGGCTCAAGCGCGAGCTGCCGCAGCTCGTCGTCATCACCGACGTCTGCCTCTGCGAGTATACCTCCCACGGCCACTGCGGCCCGGTCCGCGACGGCGAGGTCCAGAACGACGAGACGCTCGAGCTCCTCGCCCGCCAGGCGCTCTCGCACGCCCGCGCCGGCGCCGACATCGTCGCGCCCAGCGACATGATGGACGGCCGCGTCGCCGCCATTCGCCAGACGCTCGACGAGGAAGGCTTCGCCGGTGTCGCGATCCTCGCCTACGCCGCCAAGTACGCCTCCGCGTTCTACGGGCCCTTCCGCGAGGCCGCCGAGAGCACGCCGCAGTTCGGCGACCGCCGCTCGTACCAGATGGACCCGGCCAACGCCGAGGAGGCGCTGCGCGAGGTGCTCCTCGACATCGACGAGGGCGCCGACATGATCATGGTGAAGCCCGCGCAGGCGTACCTCGATATCATCTGGCGCGTCAAGGAGTTGACCGGCTTCCCGCTCGCCGCCTACCACGTCTCCGGCGAGTACTCCGCGATCCTCGCCGCCGGCCAGCTCGGCTGGCTCGACGCCGACCGCGCCATGGAGGAAGCGCTCACCTCCATCAAGCGTGCCGGCGCCGACATGATCATCACGTACTGGGCGACGGAGTTCGCGCGCCGCCGGCGGGCGCGGTAGCGCCCGTCGGGCGGTCCCGCGGCGTCGGCGGGCGCGCGCCCGGACAGGCGCGAACTCCGCCGCCCGTCGCGCCGGAGGCGCGACGCACGCTTCGCTGTCGCGGCGCTCCGCGCCGCGCACGTTGCACTGTCGCTCGCCTGCGGCTCGCGCACGCTCGCTGCGCTCGCTGTCGCGGCCTTCGGCCGCGCACGCCGTCTGCGCGGCTGTCGCTCGCCTGCGGCGAGCGCACGCTCGCGTTGCTCGCTGTAGCGGCACGGCCCGGAAGCGCGAGGTGCGGGGCCGCCGGAGCCGCGCCCACGCGCGTCCGGGCCGTGCCGCCGCTCCTCGGGCTCCGCCCTCGTTCCCGGACCCGGTCCCGGACCCGATCCGTTCCCCCGCCGTCCACCTCGGCCGCCCCGCTTCCGCCCGAAAACCCGAACGCCGGTCCAGCCGAAGCTGTGGCCGTTCTCGCGGCCGCAGGCCGCGACAGCGAGCGCAGCGAGCGTGCGCGAGCCGCCAGGCGAGCGACAGCCGCGCAGACGGCGTGCGCCGCGCCTCCGGCGCCGCGATTGATTGACACCGCCAAACATCCGACGTACCTTGGCCCTCTCCCCGGGCTTCATCCCGTGCGGCCCAGTATGAGTCGAGGTCTGAACAAAGCGATGCTGATCGGGAACGTCGGCGCCGATCCGGAGCTCCGGACGACGACCGGCGGCCGCCGTGTCGCCACGTTCTCGCTCGCCACGGGGCGGCGGTTCGCCACGAGGGACGGGGGGCAGCAGGAAAAGACCGAGTGGCATCGGATCGTCGCCTGGGACCGTCTGGCGGAGACCGCGGAGCGGTACGTCCGGCGCGGCGAGCGGGTCTACGTGGAGGGGCGGGTCGAGTATCGCAGCTGGGAGGACAACGCGGGGCACACGCGCTACGCCACCGAGATCATCGCCGAGGACGTGCTGCCGCTGGCGGCCGTCCCGGACGGGGGCGGCGCGAGCTGGCCGCCGCGGGAGGCGGAGGCGGAGCAGGGAAGCGGATCCGGGCGAGGCCGCCCGGGCTCGCCGCGCGCCACCCGGCCCGCGCGAGATGAAGAGGACGACCTGCCCTTCTAGTAGGAGAGCCCCTTGAGAATCTCGATGCCGGCCTCGATGCGGAGGCTCGTCCCGGGCGCGGCGTGCGTCGTGCTGGCGGTCGCCGCCTCCCCGCTCCGGGCACAGGAGCGTCCGGACAGCGCGCAGTCGGAGAAGAAGCACCTCGTGCGCTCGGGGGATACGCTCTGGGACCTGGCCCGCCAGTACCTCGGCGACCCGTACCAGTGGCCGAAGATCTACGAGGCCAACCGCTCGCGGATCAAGGACCCGCACTGGATCTATCCGAACCAGCGGCTCTACATCCCGGGCGTGGGCTGGGTCCAGGCGAACGCCGCGCCCGCCGCGGCGGAGGTCGTGAAGGAGGCGCCGGCGGCGCAGCCGGCCACGGGGATGGACCCGAACGGCCAGCCGCGCACGCGCTTCTTCCCGAGCCGCAGCCGGGAGGCCACCACCGTCGGGGCCGAGGAGCTGCCCGCGGTCACGCGCCGCGAGATGCTCGCCACCCCGTGGCTCGGCGACACGGCGTCGCTCCAGGTGGTCGGCCAGCTCCTGCGCGGCGTCGATCCGCGCACGGGCGGCGGAAAGCTGGCGCAGCAGTTCGAGGTGCAGGACCGCGTCTACCTCCGCTACGGCCGGGGCGCCCGTCCAGCCGTCGGCTCGCGGCTGCTCCTCGTCCGGCGCGGCGCGGCGGTGCCCGGCTGGGGCTTCGTGCTCGAGCCCGTCGGCGTCATCGCGGTCGAGCGCACGTCGCGGGACGTCATGACCGGCCGCATCGTCGAGCAGTTCGGCACGGTGCTCGAGACCGTGAAGGCGATCCCGATGCCGGAGTTCGCCGACGCGCCGCTCGCCACGCAGCCCGTGCGCGACGGCCCGGCCGGCCAGATCGTCGAGGTCGCGCGGCCGGGGCCGCTGCCGACGCCGGCGGACGTCGTCTTCGTCGATCTCGGCCGGTCCACCGGGCTCAAGCCGGGCGACGAGCTCGAGGCCTATCTGCCGCCCCGGCCCGCGGAGCAGAGCCCGGCGACGCAGCTCCCCGACGAGCCCGTGGCACGCCTGCGCGTCGCCCGGGTAGACGAGCGGAGCGCCAGCGCGCGCATCGTGGCGTTGGACCAGGCGGTGGTCCGTCCGGGACTGAAGGTTCGGCTCGTTCGAAAGGCGCCGTAGCCCGCGCGCCGGCCCCCGGCCGGCCGAGCGGTCGGGGCATCGTTCGCGGTGGTCTGTCCGACGGGCGCCTCGGGGCGCCCGTCGCATTGGGGGAATGATCAACGTCCTGTTAGCCCTGGCCGCGGCGCTCTACGCCGGCACGGCGGCGATCCTCATCGCGTCGCTCGTCGGCGCGCGCCGCTTCGTGCCGCCGGTCGGCGCCGCCGTGACCGCCGCCGCCGTCGTCGCCCAGACCGCGGCGCTCGCGCTCTACACCGCGCAGACCCGCGAGCTGCCGCTGGTCGGGATGGCGCCCGCGCTGTGCACGCTGGCCTACCTGCTCGGCGGCTTCCTGCTCCCCGCCACGGTCTTCAAGGACACCCGCCCGCTCGCGCTCGTGCTGGCGCCGCTCGCCGCGATCCTGCTCCTCGTCGCCATGATCGTCGGCGTCCACCCGGCCGGCGAGCCGATGGCGTTCCGCGGCTGGTGGCTCGGGCTCCACATCGTCCTCGGCTTCGTCGGCTACGTCTGCCTCGCCGTGGCGTTCGCGGCCGGGCTCCTCTACCTCCTCCAGCTCCGCGAGCTGAAGGAGAAGCGCTTCGGCCGGCTCTTCCGCTTCATCCCGCCGCTCGCGGTGCTGGACCGCGTCGGGCGCATCGCGCTGCAGGTCGGCTTCCCGGCGCTCACGCTGAACCTCGCGCTCGGCTGGGCGTGGACCGTCCGCTTCCGCAACTCGCTCTTCATCGAGAACCCGCAGGTCGTCTGGGGAATCCTGAGCTGGGCGGTCTTCGTGGCCGCGCTCGTCGCGGGGACGGGCGGCGCGGGGCGCGGCCGCCGCAGCGCGCTGGTCAGCGTCTTCGGCTTCCTGGTCGTCGTCGTCGCGTACCTGCTCTGGGTCGGCCCGACCGGCGGCCAGCTCTTCCACGTGGGCGTCTGAGGCGGACGAGGCTCCCGTGGTGAGGTCGACGTCATGGCGCTGAGGGTGCTCGGTCTCAGCCACCACACGGCCCCCGTCGAGGTGCGGGAGCGCTTCGTCTTCAATGCCGGCGAGGTGGCCGAGACGCTCGTCCGTCTGTGCGCGGACGGCGCCGCCGAGGAGGCCGTGCTCGTCTCGACCTGCAACCGGACCGAGCTGTACCTCCATCTCGCCGACGGCGCCGAGGCGACGACGGGCCTCGAGCTCCTCGCGACGCACGCCGGCATGCCGGCCGAGGAGGCCCGCCGCTTCATCTACCACTACGACGAGCGGCGCGGCGTCGAGCACCTCTTCCGCGTCGTCTCCAGCCTCGACTCGCTGATCCTCGGCGAAGCGCAGATCCAGGGGCAGGTCCGGACCGCCTACGAGCGCGCGCTCCACGCCGCCGGCGAGGGCGAGGCGCGCGTGGTCGGCCCCGTCCTCTCGCGCCTCTTCCAGCACGCGCTCGCCGTCGGCGGCAAGGTCCGCAGCGAGACGCACCTGGGCATCGGCGCGGCCTCCATCCCCGGCGCCGCCGTCGAGCTCGCGCGCAAGATCTTCGGCTCGCTTAGGGGGCTGGAGGTCGCCGTGCTCGGTGCCGGCGAGATGAGCGAGCTGTCGCTCGAAGCGCTCATGGGCGACGGCGCCCGCGGCACCGTCATCGCCAGCCGCACCGAGGAGCGCGCCCGCGCCGTGGCGGAGCGGCAGAACGCCCGCGCGGCGCGCTTCGACGAGCTCGGCCGCGTCCTGCGCGACGCCCGCGTGATCGTGAGCGCCACCGCAGCACCGCATGCGGTGCTGACGCGGGAGCTGATGGACCGCGTGCTCCCCGGCGGCCCGCGCGACCAGCTCCTGATCGTCGACATCGCGCTCCCGCGGGACGTCGAGCCCGCCGTCGGCGACATCGACAACATCTTCCTCTACGACCTCGACGACCTGCGCCAGATCGTGGACCAGAACCTCGAGAGGCGCCAGCAGGAGATCCCGAAGGCCGAGCGCATCGTCGTCTCCGCGGTCGACGAGTTCTGGGCGTGGTACGCCGCCCGCGAGGTCGTGCCGCTGATCCGCGCGCTGCGCGACCGCGCCGAGACGACGCGCCAGGCCGAGGTCGAGCGCCTGCTCCGGCGCCTGAAGCACCTGGCGCCGGAAGACCAGGAGGCGGTCGACGCGCTCACCCGCCAGCTGCTGAACAAGGTGCTGCATGCGCCGACCTCGCGCCTGCGCGAGGCGGCGGCGAACGGCCGCGCGCTCCAGGTGCTGGAGGCCGCGCGCTACCTCTTCCAGCTCGACGCACCCGAGCCTCACGCTCCCGAGGATCCCGAATGAGACGAGTTCTCGTCACGGGCGGCGCCGGCTTCATCGGCAGCAACGTCGCCGACGCGTTCCACGCTCGAGGCGACCGGGTCTGGGTCGTCGACGACCTCTCGTCCGGTCGGCGCGAGAACGTCGGGCCGGGCATCGAGTTCGTCGAGATGGACATCGGCTCCCCCGACCTCGACCGCCTCTTCGCCGACGTCGGCGGCTTCGACATCGTCAGCCACCACGCCGCGCAGATCGACGTGCGCAAGTCCGTGATGGACCCGCGCCTCGACGCCCGCATCAACATCGACGGCCTGCTCAACGTCCTCGACTCGGCGCTCCGCCACGGCACCAGCCGGTTCGTCTTCGTCTCCTCTGGCGGCGTCGTCTACGGCGAGCCGGAGCAGCGGCCCACGCCCGAGACCGCGCCGAAGGGACCGCTCTCGCCGTACGGCGTGACCAAGCTGGCCGCGGAGTACTACCTCCACTACTTCCACCGCGTCCACGGCCTGGAGTACGTGGCGCTGCGCTACTCGAACGTGTACGGTCCGCGCCAGGACCCGCATGGCGAGGCGGGCGTGGTCGCGATCTTCTCGACGCGGCTGCTCCGCGGCGAGCCGATCACCATCTTCGGCGACGGGAACCAGACGCGAGACTACGTGTACGTCGGCGACGTCGTGGCCGCGAACCTGCGCGCTACCGAGATCGCGCTCCCGCCCGCGACCGGGATCGACGACCGCGGCTTCAACGTCGGGACGGGGCGCGAGACGACCGTCAACGAGCTGGCGGGAGTGCTCATGGAGGTCAGCGGCCGGCGTGTCGACGTGCGCTTCGCCGATGCACGCCCCGGCGAGCTGCGCAACTCCTGCCTCGATGCGTCCCGGCTGCGGGCGCTCGGCTGGGCGCCGGCCACGTCCCTGCGGGACGGGCTCGGCCGAACCTTCCACCACATCGCGGGGCAGCAGGAGGCATGAGCATCTTCGCGCAGATCGGGGGGCAGACGCCGCATAGCGCCCTCGACATGATCCTCGGCGGCGACCTCTCGGCCCAGGTGATCCTGGCGATCACCGCGCTCTTCTCGCTCGCGAGCTGGGTCGTCATCTTCTGGAAGCTCGGCCAGTTCCGCAGGGTGCGGCGGGCCGGGCGCCGCTTCGAGCTGGCGATGCAGGGCACGCACCGCCTCGAGGACATCTACAAGTCGGTGCTCCGGCTTCCCGAATCCCCCTACACGGCCATCTTCCGCGAGGGCGTGAACTTCTTCAGCGAGCTGCGCCCCGGCGCGCTGCGCGAGGAGGGCCCCGTCGCCGTCGGCCTCTCGGAGGTCCAGCTCGAGGCGCTCCGCATGATGATGGAGAAGCAGGAGGACGAGCAGGTCGAGATGCTCTCACACGGCCTGACATGGCTCGCGATCATCGGCGTGGTCGGGCCGCTTCTCGGCCTGCTCGGCACCGTCATCGGCGTCATGGACTCGTTCGTCGGCATCGGCGCCTCGGGCGCGGCCAACATCGGCGCGGTCGCGCCCGGGATCGCCCTGGCGCTGGTCGCGACCGTGGCCGGGCTCATCGCGGCGATCCCCGCAGTCATCGCCTACAACCTCTTCGTCGCCCGCGTGAACTCGCTGGCGAGCCAGATGGAGGGCTTCATCAGCGAGTTCATCGGCACGCTCGCGCGCGAGGGGAGGCTCTAGAATGGCGCGCCGCCGTCGCAGCCGGCGCCGCGAGCTCGCGGTCAACTCCGACATCAACCTCACGAACCTGATCGACGTGGCGCTCGTGCTGCTCATCATCTTCATGATGGCGGCACCGATCATGGCCGGCGGGGTGGACGTGAAGCTGCCGCGGGCGGAGACCGCGCCGATCGCCTCGACCGAGGGCGTGATCGTAACGGTCTCCCACGACGGCAAGACCTACATCGGCGAGGTGCCGGCCGCCTCGCCCGAGGAGTTCCGCGCGCTCTACACGGACTACGTGCAGCGCAAGGGCGTCAAGGACGCCTACCTGCGCGCCGACCGCGACGTGCCGTACGGTCGCTTCCTCCAGGTCCTCGGCATGATGAAGAAGCTGAACGTCGCCGAGGTCGGGCTCGTCGCCGAGCCCGAGCTGGAGAAGTGAGGGGGCGCGCGTGATACCGCGGGCCGCCACGCTCCGCGCCCGGCCGGGGCCGCTCGCGCTCGCCGCGTCCCTCGCGGTCCACGGCCTCGGCGTCTTCGCGTTCTGGTGGTTCGGCATCCGCGTCGTCCCGCCGCAAGGGCAGTTTCGCGTCTACCGCGTGAGCATCGTCGAGCCGCCCGCGCAGGCGTACGGACCGCCGGAGCTCGGCCGGGTCGTGACGAACCCGGCGAAGGAGGGGGAGACGCCGTCGCCCGCGCCGCCGAAGCCCGTGCCGGCGCCACCCAAGCCCACGGCGAAGCCGAAGCCCGAGCCGAAGAAGCCGGAGGCGAAGAAGCCGGAGGTCAAGCCGGCGCCGAAGCCGGACCCGAAGTCCGGGGCGCGCAGCAAGCCCGCGAAGGAAGGTTCCGGCACGGAGGCGCCGGCGAAGGGGTGGAACCCGAAGAAGGGGACGCAGGTCGGCGGCTCCGGCATCAACGTGCAGCTCGAGGGCGAGGCGTTTCCGTACCCCGGCTACCTCGAGAACATCATCGCGCAGATCAGCCGGTACTTCCGCTGGACCGGCTCGCCGGACCTGAAGGCCGAGGCGTACTTCATCATCGAGCGGGACGGCTCGGTCAGCGACATGCGCGTGTACAAATCTTCCGGTAACCTGAACTTCGACTACACGGTGCTGGGCGCCATCGAGGCCGCGGGGAAGCGGAAGGCCTTCGGCCCGCTCCCCCGCGGCTTCCAGGGCGACCGGCTGCCGATCAGCTTCTACTTCCAGCCGCCCCGCTGAGGCGGCGCGGCCTCGAACCGACGGGAGAACCGATGCGGCGTAGCCTGCTTCTCCTTGGACTGCTCGCGCTCCCCGCCGCGCCGCTGTCGGCGCAGCAGGACACCACGAAGCTCCCGACCGGCGTGCGGCTCGGCCTGACCTACCAGACGCTGCAGCGTCCGAAGCTGGCCGTGCGGCCCATGGCCGCGGAGGGGCCCGCGGCGGACATCGCGCAGATCCTCCAGCGCGATCTCGACTTCAGCGACCGCTTCGTCATCGCCGACCTGATCCCGGAGGCGCTCCGCTCCGGGCCGGTCAACTACAAGGCCTGGAACGACCTCGGCGTCGTCTGGCTCGTCGTGCCCGAGCTCCAGCCGGACGGCCAGCTCAAGGTCTCGCTCCACGACGTCGTCTACGGCGCCGTCAAGAAGAGCCAGACGTTCGCGCTCCCCGCCGCCGGCTCGCCGGACTTCCGCCTCGCCGTCCACGCCGCCGCGGATGCGGTCGTGAAGTGGGCCACCGGGCAGCCGGGCATCGCCGCCTCCCGCGTCGCGTTCGTCCGCCGCAACAACGACGGCGGCTACTCGCTGCTCACCGTCGATTCCGACGGCGAGGCGGCGCGCACGCTGGCGACGTCGGGCGCGACGCTCATGTCGCCGGCGTGGTCCCCGGACGGGACGCACATGGCGTTCGGCCGCGCCGCCGGCGACCGCTGGGAGCTGGTCGAGCGCGACATGGCGACGGGCTCGAGCCGCGTGCTCCTCACCCGCGAGGGGCTCATCTACACGCCCGCCTACTCGCCGGACGGCAAGCGGATCGCCTTCGCCGCCTGGAACGGCCACGGCAGCGAGATCGACGACTACGACGTGGCGCAGCGCTGCTGCCTGCGGCGCATCACGCGGTCCTCGCGCGACGACATCTCGCCGAGCTACTCGCCGGACGGCCGGAGAATCGCGTTCAACTCGAATCGCGTCGGCCAGCCGCACATCTACATCGCGTCCGCGGAGGGTGGGGACGCGGACCTGCTCTCGCCGTATACTTACGGCGAGCCGGGCTACTACACGTCGCCCGACTGGGCGCCGAGCGGAACGCAGATCGCCTTCCACGGCCGCTCGAAGGGCGAGTTCCAGATCATGCTCGCCGACGCCTCGCAGCCGGGGGCCACGGTCAAGCAGATCACGGCGAGCGGACGCAACGAGGACCCGAGCTGGGCGCCGGATGGACGGCACCTCGTCTTCAGCGGGGTGCGCGATGGGGGGGCCGGGCTGTATGTTGTCGACACGGTGACCGGCCGCGTCCGTCCGCTCCTCGTCGGCGGGCGGTATCGCGTTCCGGACTGGTCCCCGATCCTGCTGGGTGGTTCGGGGATCACGGCCGGTCCCGTTTCACGGTAGCCCACCCTACCAACACAACAGGAGACCCGACGATGGATCGACGACTCGTGCTTCCCGTGCTTCTCGCTGCCCTCGCGCTGGGCGCGTGCGGCAAGAAGCAGCCGCCCGCACCCCCGCAGCCCCAGGCCGACACCGCCGGTCGCGGCGCGCTTCGCGAGGATTCGTTGCGGGCGGCCCAGGAGGCCGAGGCCCGCCGTGCCGCCGAGGAAGCTGCGCGCGCCCGCGCGGCCGCCGAGGCCGCCGCCCGCGCCAAGGCCACGATGCAGGCGGCCGTCTACTTCGACTACGACGAGGCGACGCTGACGGACGACGCCCGCGCGACGCTCGACCAGAAGGTCGCGATCCTGCGCGCGAACCCGGACCTCCGCGTGCGCGTGGCCGGCAACGCCGACGAGCGCGGCTCCGTCGAGTACAACCTCGCGCTCGGCATGCGCCGCGCCGAGGCGGCCAAGCAGTACATCGTCGGCTTCGGCATCGACGAGGGCCGCATCGGCACCATCAGCTACGGCGAGGAGCGCCCCGCCGACCCGGGCCACGACGAGGACGCCTGGGCCAAGAACCGCCGCGACGACTTCGAGATCACGGCGGGCGGCGAGCGCATCACGCCGCCGGCGACGGGGGGCCGGTGAGCCGTAGCCGGCTCCGCACGGTCGCGCCGCTCGCGCTCCTCGTGAGCGCGGCGGCCGCGACCGGCTGCGCGACCAAGCGGGACGTGCGGGACCTGCAGGCGCAGATCGCCACGCTGCAGGCGCGCCAGGACTCGCTGTTCCGCGAGCTGCAGCGCCAGCACCGCGAGTCGCTCGACTCCGTGGCCAAGGGGCTGGACCTGCTGGTACGCGTGCGCGGCGACCTCGGCCACCAGCTCCTCAGCGTCGAGCAGCAGCTCGTGCAGTTGCAGGAGCTGGCCGGCCAGAGCCAGCGCCGCCTCTCGGACCTGAACGCCCAGCTCGAGGCGAACCGGCAGCGCCTGACCGCGCCGGTCGACTCGACCGGGACCGCGCCCGCGCCGCAGCCGGGCGGCGGCGCGAGCGCGCAGGACCTCTACGACATCGGCCGGAGCCAGCTCCAGAACGGCGCCGCCGTCACTGCGCGTCGTGCCTTCGAGCAGCTCCTCGCGAGCTTCCCGCAGGACTCCCTCGCGGCCGCGGCCCAGTTCGGCATCGCCGAGACGTACGCGCTCGAGAAGCAGGGCGACCGGGCGCTCCGCGAGCTGGAGCGCGTCGTCGAGCAGTATCCGAGCTCGGCGCGGGCGCCCGCGGCGCTCTACCGCGCGGGGATCCTCGAGGAGGAGCGGGGGAACGCCAAGAAGTCCCGCGAGTACTTCCAGCGGGTCGTCGCTCGCTACCCCCGGTCGGACGAGGCCGCCTCCGCCCGCCGCAAGCTGGGGAGCAGCAGCCGGCGTTGATCGGTGGCGGCGGGCTCCCCGCCGCCGGCCGATCCGGTCCTGTTCCCGTGGGTGCCGATGCGTTGCCCGTACTGCCACGAGACCGAAGACCGCGTGGTCGACTCGCGCGTCAGCCGCGAGGGCCGCGCCGTGCGCCGCCGCCGCGAGTGCCTCGCCTGCGCGCGCCGCTTCACCACGTACGAGTACGTGGAGGAGCGGCCGCTCTCCGTCGTCAAGCGCAACGGGACCACCGAGCCGTACGACCGCGCCAAGCTGCTCCGCTCCGTCCAGCTCCCCTGCGCCAAACGGCCGATCCCCATCGCCGGGATCGAGGCGATCGTCGACGAGGTCGAGGACGAGCTCGGCCGCCTCGGCCAGGACGAGGTGTCCAGCGGCACCATCGGCGAGATGGTCATGGAGCGCCTCAAGGCGCACGACCATGTGGCGTATGTCCGCTTCGCCTCGGTGTATCGGAACTTTCAGGACCTCGATGAGTTCTACGACGAGCTGCGGGACCTGAGCGTGCGCCGCGCCCGGGCGGCCCTGAACGAGAACCAGGCCGAGCTTCCCCTGTAGGGTCCACGATGCCGAAGCGCGCCGCTCACGCCGAGGAAATGCCCTTCCTGGATCACCTGGAAGAGCTCCGGTGGCGGATCCTCTGGAGTCTGCTCGCACTCCTCCTCTGCACCCTGGTCGGGTTCTGGCTCGTCACGCACTTCGACGTGATGGAGCTGCTCATCCGCCCGATCCAGCCGTTCCTCCACGGCACGAAGCTGAAGTACCTGAACCCGACGGACCCGTTCTTCATCACGATCCAGCTCGCCATCACGGCGGGGATCCTGATGGCGCTGCCGATCGTCGTCTACCAGCTCTGGGCCTTCGTCGGCCCGGCGCTGATGCCGACGGAGAAGCGCGCCATCGTGCCGGCGCTCTACCTCGGGCTCCTGCTCTTCTGCATGGGCGCGGCGCTGGCCTACTGGGGCGCGCTGCCGCTCACGCTCAAGTTCATGATGAGCTTCCAGACCGGCAGCCTGGAGCAGTCGATCGTCGTTGACCAGTACCTGGGCTTCGTCGTCAAGATGTTGCTGGCGTTCGGCGCCATCTTCGAGCTCCCCGTGGTCGTGCTCGTCCTCGCCACGCTGGGGCTCGTGACGTCGCAGTTCCTGGCGAAGTCCCGCCGCTACGCCATCGCGCTGGCCACCGTCGTCGCCGCCGTGCTCACGCCCGGCGACGCGGTTTCCCTGACCATTTTCATGATGCTCCCGCTCATGTTCCTCTACGAGCTGAGCATCGTCCTGGCGAAGATCGTCGAGCGCCGGCGGGCTCGCCGCCTCGCGGCGGAGCCGTCGCCGGAGACCGAGCCGTCGCCGGAGACCGAGACTGCATGAGCTTTCCGATGAACGAGCGGCGCGGCTCGCCGGCGCGGAGCGGCCTGCTCGCGCTCGCGCTGATCCTCGTGGGCGGGGCCGCCGCGGCGCAGCAGCCGGTCCCGGCCGCGAAGCCGGAGCCGCCCAAGGACCCGCGCACCCGTATCCTGGACCGCCTCAAGACGCTGGATGCCAAGGCGGCGCCGCCCGATGCGACGGCCGTCTCGCAGGACTCGACCGCGCAGGTCGTGGTCACGCCGGACGCCATCGCCCCGCCGGCCGGCGCTCCCGGCGTGCGCCCGCCGGCGCGCCAGACCACCGTGACGGTCACGCAGGACTCCGTCATGAAGGCGCTGAGCGAGCTGCCCGGCTTCACGGCCACGTCCTACGAGGGGAGCTCCGCGCGCTTCCTGGCCGACACCGGCCAGCTCGTGCTGAAGGGCCCCGCCAAGGTCGTGCAGGCCGGGGAGGCCATGACGGCCGACTCGATGCTGGTCTACGACCAGGTGGCGGCCGTCGCCTGCGGCTACGGCAAGCCGGTCCTTGCCGGGACCGGGGAGAACGCGCCCGTCGAGAGCGACCAGATCTGCTTCGACGTGCGCACGAAGATGGGCGTGGCCCTCGGCGCCCGCACGAAGTTCACCGAGCAGGGGACCTGGTTCGTCCACGGCGAGAAGGTCTACACCGCCGGCTCCGAGCGCCTCTTCGCGCACGACGCCGAGTTCACCGACTGCGACCTCAAGGTCCCGCACTACCACTTCACCGCGAAGAAGGTGAAGATCGTCAAGGGCGACGTCCTCGTCGCCCGCGACGTGACGCTCAACTTCGGCGACGTCCCCGTCTTCTGGCTCCCCTTCATGATGCAGAGCATGAAGCAGGGCCGCCGCAGCGGGCTCCTGCCGCCCCGCTTCGACATCAACGACATCGCCCGGACCAGCCCCGGCTACAACCGCCGCATCCAGGACGTCGGCTTCTACCTGGCCATCAGCGACAACCTGGGCGCGGAAGCGTCCATGGACTGGTTCAGCAACAACTACACGGCGCTGAACGGCAGCTTCGACTACAACTTCGCGCGCCAGTTCCTGCAGGGCGCGGTCACCGCCAAGCAGTACTGGAAGCAGGGCGGCGGCACCGAGCTCACGCTGGCGTCGCAGAACTCCTGGCGCCCCGACGAGCGGACGAACGTCAGCCTGTCGGCGAGCTACGCCACCTCGAGCGCGTTCGTGCGCCGGCAGTCGTTCGACCCGCGCGAGCTGAACCGGACGATCGACTCGAACGGCGCGCTCGGCCACAATTTCAGCTGGGGCTCGCTGAACCTGCAGGCCAGCCGCCGGCAGTACATCACGGACAGCAAGGTCGAATGGCAGCTCCCGGCCGTCGGCCTGAACATCCAGCCGATCTCGCTCTTCGGCGCCGGCACCTGGTCCGGCGGCGTGAACGTGGACACGCGCCGGGTCGACATCAAGGACTTCACGCTCAGCCCGACGAGCCAGGAAAGTCGGGGCGTGACGGGGAGCATGAACAGCAGCTTCAACCTCGGCCGGCTGTCCTGGTCGCAGTCGCTGAGCTACGGCCGCAGCGACCTCCTCGCGCGCGACTCGGTCATGGCCGACGACACCACGAAGGTGGTGGAGTTCGCGCCCGGCAAGCTCGACAACAAGGTGGACTGGAGCTCCTCGCTCAGCTTCCAGCAGCGCCTGATCGGAACGAGCAGCTTCACGCCGCACCTGGCGCTCCGGGGCCAGACGCTGATGGGCGGACAGACGATCACCGTCCGGGACAGCACCACCGGGAAAGACTCCACGTTCGCGCTCGTCTCCTCGGTGTCCGCGCCGATGCGCCTCGACTTCGGCGCCGACCTCCAGACGGACCTGTACGGCTTCTGGCCCGGCGTCGGCCCGTTCGCCGCGATCCGCCACAAGTTCTCGCCGGGGATCGGCTACAGCTACTCCCCGACGCCGACGAGCGTGAGCGATCGCCAGAAGCAGGCGTTCGGCGGCCTCGAGGCGCTCCGCGAGACGAATCAGCTCACGTTCCGCCTGAACCAGACGTTCGAGGCCAAGTTCAAGGGGACGCAGCCGAACCCGGACTCCGCGGCCCAGGCGGACACGGCCTCGCTCGATCCGGACCAGCCGCGGCGCCGGCAGGAGGCGCGCAAGCTGACGCTCCTCTCGCTCGCCACGTCGATCCCGGTCTACGACTTCGCGCGGGACACGGCGCTCACCACGGTGCTCGGACGGCCGACCCGCATCGGCTTCACGACCGGGACCGTCACGAACACGATCAGCTCCGACCTGCTGCGCGGCCTCTCGCTCAGCGTCACGCACGAGATCTTCCGCAAGGACAGCGTCGGGCAGATCGTCTCCCGACGCGATAGCACCGGGGCGCCGCTGCCGGGCGGCACGACGGTCGTGCGGCAGAACGTCTGGGCGCCCCACATCCAGGCGCTGAACGCCTCGTTCTCGCTCAGCAACAACTCCGGCATCTTCCGGCTGCTCGGCCTCGGCCCGAAGGCGCCGAAGCCCGGCGAGGCGCCGGCGCGGCAGCAGCAGCCGACGCCGGCCGACAGCGCCGGCGCCAGCCCGGGCACGGCGCGCGCCGGCCTCGGGATGATCCCGAACCGCGACGGCCGCGACGCGGAGTACGGCGCACGCGCCGGCGGCGGGCCGGTGGGCTCCTGGAACGCGTCGCTGACCTACAGCCTCTTCCGGCCCCGCGCGGACGAGCTGGCGGGCGGCGCGCAGGAGAGCCAGATGGTCACGGGGAACCTCTCGTTCCAGCCGACCGAGCACTGGAGCGTGCAGTGGAATACGGGCTACAACTTCACGCTCGGCCAGTTCAGCGACCACATGCTGACGCTGACGCGGGACCTGCACGACTGGGAGGCCCACTTCTCCTTCGTGAAGGCGCAGAACGGCAACTTCACGTTCATGTTCAACGTGAACCTGCGGGCCAACCCGGACCTGAAGTTCGACTACGCGCAGCGCGGCCGGAACGACCTCAACAACCCGTTCTAGCGCTGCCATCCGGCGCCTCGATTCCCGCCCGCGGGGCCGCTTGTGGCGCCTCGCGGGCGGGTCTATTATCCGCCCATGGCTCCCCTGGAATTGCGAGGCGACGCGCTCCGCCTCGAGGACGTCGAGGCGGTCGCCTTGCCGCCGTACGCGCCCGTGCATCTCGCGGCCGCCGCCCGTGAGCGGGTGCTGGCGGCGCGCGCCGTCGTCGAGCGGGCCGTCGCCGAGGGGCGCGTCGTCTACGGGCTGACCACGGGGTTCGGCGCGCTCGCCGAGGTGGCCATCCCGCTCGACCGGATCCGCGAGCTCCAGGTCAACCTGATCCGCAGCCACGCCGCCGGCGTGGGCGCGCCGCTCCCCGAGGACGAGGTCCGCGCCATTACGCTGCTGCGCGCCAACGTCCTGGCGCTGGGCCACTCCGGCGTCCGTCCCGCCGTCGTCGAGCTGCTCCTCGAGATGCTGAACCGTGGCGTGCACCCGGTCATCCCGGAGCGCGGCAGCGTCGGCGCCTCCGGCGACCTGGCTCCGCTCTCGCACCTCGCGCTCGTCCTGATCGGGGAAGGGGAGGCCACGCTCCGCGGGGAGCGGCTCGCCGGCGGCGAGGCGCTCCGGCGCGCCGGACTCGAGCCGGTCACGCTCGAGGCCAAGGAGGGCCTCGCCCTCAACAACGGCACGCAGGTCCAGACCGGCATCGGCATCCTCGCGCTGCGCCGCGCCGAGCGCGCGATCGAGACCGCCGAGGTCGCCGGCGCCATGAGCCTCGAGGCGCTGCGCGGCACGCCGGACGCGTTCGACGAGGCCATCCAGCGCGTCCGCCCCCACCCGGGGCAGCGCGAGAGCGCCGCGCGTCTACGCGCGCTCCTCGGCCACTCGCAGATCCGCGAGTCCCACCGCCACGGCGACCCGCGCGTCCAGGATGCCTACTCGCTCCGCTGCATGCCGCAGGTCCACGGCGCGGCGCGCCAGGCGCTCTCCTACGCGCGGCAGGTGCTCGAGGTCGAGGCCAACAGCGCCACGGACAACCCGCTCATCTTCCCGGACGAGGGGCGGATCCTCTCCGGCGGCAACTTCCACGGCCAGCCCGTGGCGCAGGTGCTCGACCTCCTGGCCATGGCGTGCGCCGACCTGGCGAGCATCAGCGAGCGCCGCATCGCGCGCCTCGTCGATCCGGCGCTGTCCGGGCTGCCGGCGTTCCTCACCCCGGATGCCGGCGTGAACTCCGGCCTCATGATGGCGCAGATCGTCGCCGCCTCGCTCGTGACCGAGGCGCGCCTGCGTGCGGTGCCCGCCAGCACGGACTCGGTGCCGACGGATGCCAACAAGGAGGACCACGTCTCCATGGGGGTGGCGGCCGCGCTCAAGGCACGGGACGCCGTCGGCCTGCTGGAGACCGTACTCGCCATCGAGCTGCTCACCGCGGCGCAGGGGCTCGAGTTCCTGAAGCCGCTGCGTCCCGGTGCCGGTGTCGAGCGCGCCTATCTCCTGCTGCGAGAGGTCGTTCCGGCCCTCGGGCAGGACCGCGTCCTCGCGCCGGACATCGACGCCGTCCTCGGGCTCGTGCGCGGCGGCATCTTCGCCGGGGTCGCGCAGGCAGGCGCCGCGTGAGCGCGCTCCTCTTCCTCGAGCTGGCCGAGGTCGTCACCGGCACCTCCGCCGACCCGGCCGCGGGGCTCCGGGCGGGCGTCGGCATCGCCGTCGAGGACGGCCGCATCGCCGAACTGGCGCCGGACGCGGAGCTCCTCGCCCGCTACCCCGCCGCCGAGATCGTGCGCGGCGGCCCCGTCGTTGCCACGCCCGGCTTCGTCGACTCCCACACCCACGCGCTGTTCGGGCGCTGGCGCGCCGCCGAGTTCGCGCTCCGCTCGCGCGGCGTCCCCTACATGGAGATCGCCCGCAGGGGCGGCGGCATCAACGCCTCCGTGCGCGACCTGCGCGAGCGCTCCGAGGACGAGCTCGTCGAGATCACCCGGCCGCGCCTCCAGGAGATGCTCCGCCACGGCACCACCACCGCCGAGGTGAAGAGCGGCTACGGGCTGACTACCGAGGACGAGCTGAAGATGCTGCGCGCGATCCGGCGCCTCGACGCCGAGGGGCCGCTCGATCTCGTCCCGACGTTCCTCGGCGCCCACGAGTTCCCGCCCGAGTACCGCGGCAGCAACCGCGGCGAGTACGTCGATCTCCTCGTCGGCGAGATGGTCCCCGCCGTCGCCGCGGCCGGCCTCGCCCGCTTCTGCGACGTCTTCCTCGAGCCTGGCGTCTTCACGCCGCCCGAGGCGCGGCGCATCCTCGAGGCCGGGCTGGCGCACGGCCTGGCGCCCAAGCTCCACGCCGACGAGCTCGAGAATTCCGGCGGCGCGGAGCTCGCCGCCGAGCTGCACGCCGTCTCCGCCGACCACCTCGGCGCCATCAGCGATGCGGGGATCCGGGCGCTGGCACGCTCCCACACGGTCGCCACGCTGCTCCCCGCCACGCTCTTCTTCCTGGGGAAGAGGCAGCACGCCCCCGCCCGCCGGCTCCTCGACGCCGGCGTGGTCCTGGCGCTCGCCACCGACTTCAACCCGGGCTCCGCGCCGTCGCCGAGCATGCCGCTCGTGCTCACGATCGCGTGCTCGAGCCTCGGCCTCGATCCGCTCGAGGCCATCGTCGCCGCCACCGGCGGCGGGGCCCGCGCCCTCGCGCTCGACGACGGCCGCGGCACGCTCGTCCCCGGCGCCCCGGCCGACCTCGTGCTCTGGGACGCCTCCGACCACCGGGAGATCCCTTACCGCTTCGGCAGCAACCTCGTCGCCGGGGTCTGGAAGCGGGGGCTCCGCGTCGCATGAAGCGCTTGTGAGATCGAAGCTTCGCCTGTATCTTCCCTGAGCCATGGCCGCCAGGATTCTGGAGGCGGTGCCGAACTTCAGCGAGGGTCGCGACCCCGACCTCGTCGCCACCATCGCGGAGTCCATGAGCGCGGCGGGTGCCGACGTTCTCGACTGGTCGGCGGACCCGGACCATCATCGCTCCGTGATCACCGTCGTCGGATCGCCGGAGCAGGTGGAAGAGGCGGCGGTCGCGGCGGCCCGGGTCGCGTTCGAGCGGATCGACCTGCGACGCCACACCGGAGTTCACCCCCGCATCGGTGCCCTGGACGTCCTTCCGTTCGTGCCCCTGGTCGGTCTAACCATGGACGATGCGCGCCGCAGCGCACGCCGGGTCGGGCGCCGTCTCGCGGACGAGCTCGGCATCCCGGTTTTCTTTTACGGCCAGGCGTCGGATCCGCCCGGCCGGCCGCTGTCGGCGCTGCGGAAGGGTGGGTTCGAGGCGCTCGCGCCGGGGTGGCCGGCCGAGCGAGTGCCCGACCTGCTGCCGGCCGGCTGGCCGCACGCGGGCGCGCACCCGACGGCGGGCGCCACCTGCGTCGGCGCCCGTGACCTGCTTCTGGCCTGGAACGTCTTTCTGACGGGCATCTCGCTCCCGGACGCCGCGGAGATCGCGGCCCGGATCCGGGAGCGGGGCGGTGGGTTCCGGGGCCTTCGGGCCCTCGCGCTGCGGCTCCCCCGCCGCGGCGCGCTACAGATCTCGATGAACCTGGAGGACCTCACGGCGACGTCGCCGATGGCCGTCTACCAGCGTATTGAGGCGCTGGCCGCCGAGCGTGGTGGGCGGATCGTGGAGACCGAGGTCATCGGCCTGGTCCCCGATGGCCTCGTCTTGCCCGCCGCCGCCGACCGCCTGCGGCTGGAGCCGTCCGCGGCGGAGCGCCTGCTCTCGCAGCGCCTCGTCGCCCACCTGGCCGCCCTCCCCGGCACACGGTAGCCCGACTCCCATGAAGGCGATCACGAAGCTGAAGACGCAGGCGCGTCTCCACGAGCAGCGGGAGGAGTGGGAGAAGGCCGCCCAACTCTACCTGCAGGCGCTCGCGGCGGGAGAGGAGGCGGCGGAGGACCAGGACCTCTCGCTCTACAACCGCGTCGGTGACCTGTATCTGCGGCTCCGCCGGCCGAACGAGGCCGTCCAGTACTTCCAGGAGGCCGCGGACCGGTACGCGGCCGCCGGCCTCTACAACAACGCCATCGCCCTGTGCAACAAGGCGCTCCGGCAGGCGCCGGAGGAGCTCGAGCTGTACCGCAAGCTCGGGCACTACTATGCGTTGCAGGGCTTCCTGCCCGACGCGCGGCGCTGGTACCTCGATTACGCCGAGCGGCAGATCAAGCTGGGCGCCCAGGATGCCGCATTCACGGCGCTCGCGCAGTTCGCGGAGACGACGAACAACGCCGAGGTCCGGGAGAGCCTCGGCCGCGTGCTGGAGACGCACGGCCGGCACGGCGAGGCCGTGCAGGAGCTGTCCCGGGCGTACCGGATGCGCACCGCGAACGGGGAGGACGACCTCGCGGAGGCGCTCCGGGAGGAGATCGCGCGCATCGACCCGGAGGCCGCCGCGGCGCTGTCCGCCGACCCGGTGCCCGTGGTGACGCCGGGGTCGGCCGTGGAGGAGGCCGAGCCGCCCGCGCTCGACGGCATCGCCATCGAGAGCGCGGCGGATGCCGCGGGGTTCAAGGCCGAGCCGGCCCCGTCGACGCCGGTCCCGGTGGACGACTCCCTCGACGTCGAGCCGATCCCGCTGGACTTCCAGAGCAACCTGGAGGAGTTCCGGCTCCAGGGCGCCCTGGACGCGCCGGCCCGGGAGCCCGTCGAGGCACCGCCGCTCGCGGACCTGGAGGGCGTGCCCGCGGATCTCGGTCTGGGTGAAGGCTTTGCCGAGATCGAGCCGCTGCCGCTCGTGGACCTCGAGCGCGACGATGTGGACGACCCCGAGGCCGCGTCCGCCGCCGCGATCGCGGGCCTCGACTTCGGCACGCTGGACGCCGGCGAGGCCGAGGCCGACGAAGACGAGGACCTGCCGTCCTTCCTCACCGACCTCCCGCTCCTCGACGACGGCGACCCCGCCGCCGGGGAGGACGACGCATCCGCCTGGGCGGACCTCCCGACGATGGAGGTGAGCGGGCTCGACGCGGGCGAGCTGGTGAGCCCGCCCACCGGGACGGAGGACGACGAGGCCGACGACGCGCCGGCGGAGGATCTCCCGCTCCTGGAGGTACCCGGTTTCGAGGCCGACGTCGCGGCGCCGTTCGACGCGCAGGCGCCGGAGGCGATCGGCGATGCGACCGATCTCCCGATGCTCGAGGTGCCCGACCTCGACGCCGGGGCGCCGCTGGACGATGCGGCGCCCGCGCTCGGGGCGGTCCCGGACCTCGACGGCGCGATCTCGTACGCGCGCATGCTCGAGCGTCGCGGCGAGGTGGACGCCGCCGCCGACACCCTGAAGGACCTTCACGAGGACCTGGCGGCCGCGGGCCGCTTCGCCGAGGCCGCCGAGGCGGCCGCGGAGCTCATCCGGCTGCGTCCGGACGACGAGGCGACGCGCGAGGTGCACGGGGCGTACCTGGCGCGCGCCGGCGAGCCGGCAACCGCCGCCGCCGCGGACCCGTTCGACGCCGGACTTCCGCCGGAGGACGACGCCGGCTTCGGCGGCGCGCTGTTCCCGGTGGACGGCGGGCTCGATCTCGAGCTGGATGGCGCCCCGCCGCCGGCCGCCGGCGCGGAGCCCGGGGCGGCCGAGGCCGAGGGCGAAGGCTCGCCGCCACCGGACCCGGCCGGGCACTACGTCGACCTGGGCGACCTGCTGGCCCGGGACGACGAGGAGCCCGGCTCGACGCGCTTCACGGTCGTGGCGCGCGTCCCGACCGGCGACGAGGACCAGGACTTCGCCGAGGTCCTCGCGGAGTTCCGCTCCAGGATCGAGGAGACGATCGGCGAGGACGACCCCGACAGCCACTACGACCTCGGGCTCGCCTTCAAGGAGATGGGCCTGCTGGACGAAGCCATCACCCAGTTCCAGAGCGCGCTGCGCGGCGTGGACGACCGGCTCAAGGTGTTCGAGGAGCTCGGGCAGTGCTTCATCCAGAAGGGGCAGTTCAAGGTCGCCGTCATCATCCTGCGGCGGGCACTCGAGCTGCCGCACGACGACATCGCCGCGCTGAAGAACGTCTACTACCTGCTCGGGCGGTGTCTCGAGACGCTCGGCGAGACCGGCGAGGCGCGCGAGGCCTACGAGCGGGTCATCGGTCTCGATATCCGCTTCGAGGACGCGGCGGAACGGCTCGCCCGGCTTTGACAAGGCCGCGCGCCGCCGGTAGCTTCCTCCCGTTCAAGCGAATTTTCACCCGGCGGTCAGTGAGTTGATGCTCCGCACGACGCTGCCGAAGCTCGCCCAGATCCAGCGCCCCGTACGCGAACGGTTGGAGACGGTCGTCGAGGAATTGCGGCGCATCGTCCTCACCGACTTCACGCCGATCGGCGAGGTGAACGATCACCTGCTCTGGGCGCGCGGCAAGCTGTTCCGCCCGACGCTACTCCTCCTCGCCAACCAGGTCGGAGATCGGCCGCACCCGCGGGCCGTCACCCTCGCCGCCATCGTCGAGCTGGTGCACCTGGCGACGCTCGTCCACGACGACGCCGTCGACCACTCGGTGCTGCGGCGCGGCATGCCCACGGTGAACGCCCTCTGGAACCACCAGACGGCGGTCATCATGGGGGACTACCTCTACAGCCGCTCCGTGATGGAGCTGGCGCTCCTCGGCCGGGTCGAGCTCATCCAGATCCTGTCGAACGCGGCCAACGAGATGAGCATCGGCGAGATGCGCCAGCTCGCCTCGTGCGATGCGCTGAGCTACAGCGAGGCGGAGTACGACCGCCTGATCCAGTGCAAGACGGCGTCGCTCATGTCCGCGGCGTGCGAGATGGGCGCCGTCGCCGGGGATGAGCGGTTCCGCGCGCCGCTCGCCGCGTACGGCTTCCAGCTCGGAATGGCCTTCCAGATCGCCGACGACCTCATCGACTACACGGAGAGCGAGGCGGTGACCGGAAAGCCCACCGGGCACGACCTTCGGGAGCACAAGGTCACGCTGCCCCTGATCCACGCGCTCGCGGTCATGGGGCGCGCCGGGCGACGCGAGGTGGAGGCGTTCTTCGCCGACCCCGAGCCGTCCGACGAAGCCATTGCTCGCATGGTGCTGCTCGTGCGCGAGCACCACGGGCTCGAGTATGCGCGCTCGCGCGCGGAGGCGTTCGGCGCGCGGGCGCTGGAGGCGCTCTCGCCGCTCCCGGACGGGCCGGCCGAGTCGGCGCTCCGCGACGCGGTCGCTTACGTCATCGGTCGCCGCCGGTAGACCCATGGAACCCCCCCAGATGCGGACGGTATCATGATCGGCCCCCGGAGGCGCAGCTTTTCCCGGGCCGTGTGGACGGTGGTCGTCGGACTGTTCCTCGGCGCACTGTTCACCAAGCTCGCGGTGCTGTACCTGCCGGAAGGCGCGGTCCGCGACTTCCTCACGACCTCCGCGTCGGCCTCGCTCGGACCCCTGAGCATCGACCTGGTCGCCGTGGCGTTTGTGATCGGCCCGTTGACCGTCAACCTGAATGCTCTCAGCCTGCTCGGCGTCTTCATCGTCGCGGTCGTGATGCGCTACTGGCTCTGACACCCAACACCGGAGAAGTCGTCATGTTCGGCAACATCGGTCCCGGCGAAATGGTGTTCATTCTCCTGGTGCTACTCCTCGTGTTCGGGGCCAAGCGGCTGCCGGAGATCGGGAGCTCGCTCGGGAGGGGGATCCGCGAGTTCAAGCGCTCGATGACGGACATCCAGCAGGAGATCAACCGCCCGGACGCGTCGGCGCAGGTGGCGCAGGCGCCCCGCCCGCAGCCGGCGCAGACCGTCGACCCGGCGCCCGCCGCGCCGGCTCAGCTGCCGACGCAAAGCGCCGACACCCCGCAGAGCTGACGGCCCGGTCGGACCGAGCCGGGGGAAGCTCCCGGCCGGACAGACGGCAGGACACGAAAAACCGCCCGGCGGCCGCGATGGCCGCCGGGCGGTCTCGTAGGTCCGAGGCGCGGGAGGCGTCGGCTCAGAACACCTCGGCCTGCTGCGGCGGCTGCTGCGCGTTCGCCGGGTGCAGCACCTGCTCGCGGTTATCCTTGATCTTCGCCGTCTGCCGCAGCGCCGTCAGGAACTCCTGCCACCGCTCCTCGCTCGCCGCCTGCATCAGCTGGCCCCGCTGGAGCTGCTTCTGCTGGTCGAACTCCGCGCGGTCCGCGTCCTTGCGCTCGACGCTCTGGATGATGTAGACGAGGTCGTTCGCCTGGATCGCGCCGCTGATCTGCCCGGGCTGCAGCCCGAACGCGGTGCCAACGGCGGCGTTCGCCCGGCCCATGCCCGGCACCATGTCGGCGCGGGTGAACGGGCCGGCCTCGCGGACCGGCACGCCGCGCGCGGCCGCCACCTGGTCGAGCGTCTGGCCACCGCGGATCTGGTCGACCATCTGGCGGGCGATCTCGGTCGCCTTCGCCGTCTTCTTCTGCTTGGCCAGGATCTGCCGGATCGTGGGCGCCGCGTCCTGCTGCGAGAGCGCGCCGGCCTCCGTCTTGCCTCCGAGCTCGATCATGTAGAACGCGTTCGAGCCCTCGAAGACCTGGCTGACCTCCTTCGGCTTCGCCTCGCCGAAGATCCAGTCCGCGCCTTCGTCGATCGGCCCGACGCCGGGAACCACGGGCAGGTCCTTCACGACCTCGACGGAGCGCGGCGTGAGACCCAGGCGCTGCGCCGCGGCCGGGAGCGACAGCTTCTCGCCGAGCGCCTCGAGGGAATCGGCCTGCGAGAGCAGGTCGTCCTCGTGCGTGCCCGAGATCGTCACGGGAACCAGGATGTGACGGACGCGGGCGCCGACGCTGTCGCGGCTCTGCACCTGGATGACGTGGAAGCCGAACTGCGTCTGGACCGGCGCGCTGACCTCCCCGACCGGCAGCGACCAGACGGCCTGGTCGAAGGCCGGCACCATCTGGCCCTTCCGCACGTTCCCGAGATCACCGCCCTGCGCCGCCGAGCCCGGGTCCTTCGAGACCCGCTTCGCGACGGCCGCGAAGTCGGCGCCCTTCAGGATCTCCTGGCGGGCGCTCTCCGCCGCCTGGCGAGCCGCCGCCGTGTCCGACGCGTTCGGCTCCTTCGGGATCGAGACGATCTGGATCTGCGCCCGCGCAGGCCGCTTGAACTCGTCCTTGTGCGCGTTGTAGTACGCGCCGATCTCCGCGTCCGAGACCGAGACCTGGTTGTCCGGCACGAGCTGCGCCGGGTCCAGCGCGATGAAGCGCGCCTTCGCCGTCTCGTGCGCGTCCTTCCAGATCCGCCACAGCTCGCCGTCCGAGATGTACGTCCCCGACGTGACCTGGTAGAAGAGCTTGCTCCGCGGGATCGCGTCGCGGTAGTACGACTCGAGCTGCAGCAGCAGCTGGTTGTCCACCGCCGGGGAGGCGAGGAACTGCTGGTACTTCTGCAGGTCGAACTGCCCGTTCGTCTGGAAGAGCTGGTTCTGGGCCAGCTCCGGCGGCGGTGCCACCTTCGCGGTCTGGCGGATCTCCTCGTCCGAGACGCGGATCCCGCGCCGCTCCAGCTCCTGCTGGACCAGCTTCTGCATGACGAGCTGGTTCCACGTCGCATCCTCGAGCTGCCGCGTGACCGCCGAGGTGATGGGCTCCGAGCGCGCCCGCTGCTCCTGGTCGTAGAGATTCTTGTAGGCGATGTTGAACTCGTCGTAGGTGATCGGCTCGCCGTTCACGGACCCGACGGTTCCCGGGCGCCCACCGCTCCGCCCGGTGATGTCCATCCCCCAACCGAAGACCATGAGACCGACGAAGGCGACCGACGTGACGATCATGATCACCTTCATCTTGTCCCGCATCTGACGCATCATGGACCGCAACTCCCGCCGGCGCCGGCCGTGAAGAGGGTGACGAGGAAGCAGGAAAAGCTAATCGTCGCTACGTCAGGATACAACCCGCTATCCCCGCCTCGGTTCCGCTTGGAAAAGCGCGCCCGCGTTGACACATGGCCGGAAACGTGGGTATCTTGGTCCGCTCGCCCCCGGGTCCCCATACAGTTGCCGACCTCTGGAGTTTGGGCTGATGGCCGAGTCCCACCGTGACGAGATCGCGAAGCTGGAGGCGCTCTACCAGAGCAACCCGGGCGGCCGTTCCTTCACGCATCTGGCCGAGGCCTATCGCAAGGCGGGGGACGCGGCGCGCGCGCTCGAGGTGGTGCAGCACGGTCTGACGCGCCACCCGGATTACGCCAGCGCCTACGTCGTGCTGGGCCGCGTCCAGCAGGATCTCGGCAGCCCCGACGAGGCCGTTGCCGCCTTCCGCCGCGTCCTCGAGCTCGACCCGGAGAACCGCGTCGCGATCCGTGCGCTCGGCGACCTGGCGCGGCAGGGCGGCCGCTTCGACGAGGCGCTGCAGCACTACCGCCACCTGCGCATGCTCGACCCCTCCGACGAGGAGCTCGAGGCGGCCACGCTCGCCATGGAGGCCGAGCTGCGCCAGCGCGGCGCCGGCGGTGGCGAGGCGGGCGTGCCCGAGGTCGCCCCGTTCCATGGAGACTACGCGCCGCCGCCGGCGAGCGAGGCGGCTCCGGTCGGCGGAGTCGACCTCCCGGGCGATGCCGGCGGCTGGGCGCAGCCGAGTGCCCCGCCGGTCGAGCCGGCCCTCCCCGCCGGCGAGGAGCTGGGACGTCTGCTCTCGCTGGACGAGCTGCTGCCGACCTCGGCCGACGGCGCGCCGGGCGAGGGCGAGGCGCTGGGCTACGAGCTGGACATCGAGCTGGCCGAGTTCCCCGCGGAGGGCGGTGACGAGCTGTCCGACCTGAGCGCCGCTCCGCGCCTCGACGCCGTGGACGTGGCCGGCGCGCCGGAGGCCGAGCCGCCCGCCGCGACGACGGACCCCGGCTCCGCCGAGCGGCCCGGCGTCCCGGAGAGCGCGCGTCCCCTCCCATCGGCGCTCGACGAGGAGCGTGGCCAGGCCTACGACTGGGAGCTGGGCGCGGGCACGGACGCGGGCGAGGTCGTCACGGAAACGATGGCGGAGCTGTATCGCGCGCAGGGGCTCCCGGGCCGCGCTGCCGAGATCTACCGCGCGCTGCTGGCGGACCACCCCGACGACGAGCGGCTCGGCCTGCGACTCCTCGAGGTCGAGGCCGAGCTGGACGGCGTGCGCCTCGCCATGCCGGACCGCGACGCGGCGCCAGCCGACGCCGCCGGCGCGGCAACGGAGGCGGCGGGACCGGTCGACGCGACGCAGGCCTCCGCCGCGACGACGACGTGGCGGCCGGAGCCGGAGCCGGTCCGGCCGGTCGCCGTCGAGGAGATCGAGTCGGTATGGACCGGCCCGAGCGGCGCCCGCGTCGACGATCCGGGGCTCTACGCCTGGTCCGACGAGGGGGACGAGGAGGAGGGCGGCCGCACGATCGGCGAGTACTTCCGCGCGATGCTGGCGTGGCGCGCGGGAGATGAAGCTGCGGAGCGCGGCTCCGCGCCGGCCGTCGCGGAGCCGCCGCGCTCCTCGGCCGAGCCGTGGGACGCCGAGGCGCGCTCGGGCGGCGCCGTGCAGGAGCCGGCGCCGGCAGACGATGTGGCAGGGCTGTACGCGCCGGGCGACCGGGACACGGTCCGGCGGGAGTCGGACACGCCGCAGCCGGGGCCCGATGCGCGGGTGGAGGGCCGGAGCCCCGGCGAGGAGGACGACCTCGAGATGTTCCGCGCGTGGCTGCAGAGCCTGAAGCGCTGAGGCTCGGGGTCGTCCACGGGCCCAACCTCAATCTCCTCGGTCGCCGGGAGCCGGAGGTCTACGGCCGGTCGACGCTGGCCGACGTGAACGACCGGATCCGGGCGCTGGCGGAGGAGCTGGGCGTGGAGGTCGAGGAGTTCCAGGCGAGCGGCGAGGGCGAGCTGATCGACCGGATCCACGACATGGCCGCGCGGGTGGACGGATTTCTGGTGAACGCGGGCGCCTACACGCACACGAGCGTCGCGCTTCTGGACGCGCTCGTGGGCGTGGGGCGCCCGTTCGTCGAGGTGCATCTTTCGAATGTCCACGCCCGGGAGGAGTTCCGGCGGCGCTCGCTCCTGGCGCCGCGGGCGGTGGGGGTGGTCGTCGGCTTCGGGGTGGAGAGCTACCTGCTGGGGTTGCGCGGGCTCGCTCTGCACCTCCGCGAGGGCCGCCGCCCGGGCCGTAGCGATCGGGGAGGGCCGTAATGGCGGAGACCGGAGGACGGAGGCGGAGCCGCGCGTCGGAGCGCGCCGGCACCGGCAGGACCGAGGAAAGCACGGCCAATGGCGTGAACGGCCGGACCCTGGGGATGGCCGCAGGGATGTCGGCTTCGAGGACACCGACAGCGGGGACGGGGCAGCCGATGATCGATCTCGAGTTCCTGCGGGGCCTGATCGCCGCGGTCGATGCCAGCGGCATCGATTCGTTCGAGATCACGCGAGCGGGCACGCGGATCCGCATCGCGAAGACGCCGCCTCCGGCGCCGTCGGGTGGCGCGCCGGTCACGGCGCTGCCGCCGGTGCTCGCGGCGCCGCTGCCGGCCGTCGCGCTGTCGGCGGGAGCGGCGGCGGCTGCGCCGGCCGAATCCGGCGCGGCGGCGGTGGCGGAGCCCCGCTCCGACCTGATCGAGATCCGCTCGCCGATGGTGGGCACGTTCTACCGGGCGCCGGCGCCGGAGGCCCCGGCGTACGTGGAGGTGGGGAGTCACGTCTCGCGGGGGCAGACGCTCTGCATCTTGGAGGCGATGAAGCTTATGAACGAGCTCGAGTCCGAGGCGGACGGCGTGATCCGAGAGATCCTGGTGGAGAACGCCGAGCCGGTGGAATTCGGGCAGGTGCTGTTCCGGATCGAGCCGACGCGGAAGGGCTGACGTCCGCCGGCAACGCGGGCGCGAGGCCCGCGTCCCGCCCCCGCCGGGCCCCTGGCCGAGCGGGGGCGCCGTGTCGGGGGCGGAGACACGAGATCGAAGTCGAGTTCATGTTTCGAAAGATCCTGATCGCCAACCGGGGCGAGATCGCGCTGCGGGTCATCCGGGCGTGCCGGGAGCTGGGCATATCGACGGTGGCCGTCTACAGCGAGGCCGACCGCGAATCTCTGCACGTGCGCTTCGCCGACGAGGACGTGTGCATCGGCCCGGCGGCGGCGCGCGAGAGCTACCTGAACATTCCACGCATCATCGCGGCGGCGGAGATCACCGGCGCCGAGGCGATCCACCCGGGCTACGGCTTCCTGGCCGAGAACGCGGAGTTCGCCGAGATCTGCGAGCGCATGGACATCGCCTTCATCGGCCCGACGGCGGAGCAGATCCGGTTGATGGGCGACAAGGCGATGGCGCGGCGCACCATGGCGGCGGCGGGCGTGCCGACGGTGCCGGGGAGCGAGGGGAGCATCGCGGACGCGGTGGAGGCGCTGACCGTGGCGCAGGAGATCGGCTTCCCCGTGCTGATCAAGGCGGCGGCCGGCGGGGGCGGGAAGGGAATGCGCGTGGCGATGGACGAGGCCAGCTTCCCGGGACAGTACGCGATGGCGCAGAACGAGGCCGCGGCGGCGTTCGGCGACCCGTCCGTCTACCTGGAGAAGTACCTGCTGCGGCCGCGGCACATCGAGTTCCAGCTGCTGGGCGACAAGCACCGCCGGGTCTGCCACCTGGGCGAGCGCGAGTGCTCGATTCAGCGCCGCCATCAGAAGCTGATCGAGGAGGCGCCGTCGCCGGCACTGACGCCGGAGCTGCGGGCGCTGATGGGCGAGGCGGCGGTGGCGGGGGCGGCGGGGATCGGCTACGTCTCCGCCGGCACCATGGAGTTCCTGCTGGACCAGGACGGGCGCTTCTACTTCATGGAGATGAATACGCGCATCCAGGTCGAGCATCCGGTCACCGAGATGGTCACCGGGGTCGACCTCGTGAAGGAGCAGATCCGGATCGCGGCCGGCGAGCCGCTCAGCCTGCCGCGCAAGGAGTGCATCGAGCTGCGCGGGCACGCCATCGAGTGCCGGATCAACGCCGAGGACCCGACGCGCAACTTCGCGCCGAGCCCCGGCACGATCACGATCTTCCACCCGCCGGGCGGCCCGGGCGTGCGCCTGGACACGCACGCCTATGCGGGCTACCGCGTCCCGCCGAACTACGACTCGCTGGTCGGCAAGCTGATCGTGCACGGCCACACCCGCGACGAGGCTCTGGCGCGCATGCGGCTCGCGCTCGACTCCTTCATCGTGGAGGGAATCCACACGACGATCCCGTTCCTGCGCGAGCTGCTGGACGACCCCGATTTCATCGCCGGCGACGTCGACACGAAGTTCGTCGAGCGCCGGATGGAAGCCCGCGCCGCGGTCGCCGCATGAGGCTCGACGTCGCATTCACGCCGGCGGAGGTCGCCGGCGGCACGGTCGGCGACCGGAGCGTCGTCGTCATCGACGTGCTGCGGGCCACGAGCACCATGGTGGAGGCGCTGGCGAACGGCGCGCGCGCGATCTTCCCGGTGGAGAACGTGGCGGAGGCGGCGCGCATCGCCGGCAACATCGGCCGGGACCAGGCGGTGCTCGCGGGCGAGCGCCACTGCGTGCGGATCGACGGCTTCGACCTCGGCAACTCGCCGCTGGAGTTCACGCCGGAGCGAGTGGCGGGGCGGCCGCTCGTGATGTCGACCACGAACGGCACGGCGGCGCTGCTCGCCGTCGCCGGCGCCAAGCGCGTGCTGCTCGGCTCGATGCTCAACGTGAGCGCAACGGCGGCCGCGCTCCTCGAGCAGGACGACGCGATGCTGCTCGTCTGCGCCGGGCGCGAGAAGCGGTTCGCCCTCGAGGACGCCATCTGCGCCGGGGCCCTGTGCCTGCTGCTCTACCGCAAGCTCGGGAAGCGCCATAACTGGAGCGATTCCGCGCTCGCCGCCGCCCAACTCGCGCGCCGGCACCTCCCGCGCCTCGCGCGCACGCTCCGCCGCTCGGCCGCCGGGCGCCAGCTCGTCGAGCTCGGCTTCGATGCCGACGTCGAGTTCTGCGCCTCCGTCGACCGCTACGCCGTCGTCCCGAAGTTCCGAGATCGCCAGATAACCCTGTAGTCCGCATGCTGAATCCTGCGCAGCGCCGCGATCTCCTCGGCCTCTCCCTCCTGGCCGTCGGCTTCTTCACGCTCCTCAGCCTCGTTCCGCCGGGCGTGCTCGGCGCCGGCGGGGCGAGGCTGTTCTCCGCCGGCAACCTGATGGGCGCGCTCGGCGCCGGCGTGCGCCACGTGGGCACGGCCGTGCTCGGCGCCGGCGTGCCCGTGCTGCCCACGCTGCTCGGGCTGCTCGGCGCGGCGTGCTTCGGCTGGCTGGCCTGGGAGACGGCGTTCCGCTGGGCCGCGCTGCTCTCCGCCGCCGCGGTGCTGCTCCCGGCGTTCCTGGCGCTGTTCACGCCGGAGTTCACGAGCCGGGGCGGGTTCGTCGACCCGACTGCGGCGGGGTGGATCGGCCGGACGCTGGCGCTGCCGCTCGTCGCGCTGATCGGCTGGCTCGGCGCGGCGCTGCTGCTCCCGTTCCTGGGCGTCGTCGCCTCGGTGATGACGGTGGGGCACAACCCGATCCGGCTGGCCGGCCGCGCCGGCCGTCACGGACACGGCGTGCTCACGGGGTTGCTGGCGCGCCGCCGCGCGACGGCGCGCGTCGAGGCTGCCGAGGACCCGCTCGGTCCGGAGGTCGAGCCGCCGGAGGAGGAGCCGCTCGAGGCGCCGGACCTCTTCGCGCGGGACCGCCCGGAGCCGCCCGGGCCGGCGGCGCCGGCCGGCGATGAGAAGCCGGGGAAGGGTGCCGGCATCCTCAGCCTGGTCCGGAAGCCGAAGCGCCCGGCGGAGCCCGCGGCGGCGCCGAGCGCGCACGATCTCGCGGAGTTCGGCGACCCGGAGTCCTCGGAGACGCCGCCGGTCTCGCTCCTCTCGCCGGCGCCGCCGCGGGACGTAGGCGTCAGCGAGGCGGAGCTGGACCGGCTGGGCGAGGTGCTCGTCCGCACGCTGCGGACGTTCAAGGTCGAGGGCGCGATCGTCGGCCGCACGACGGGGCCGGTCGTCACGCAGTTCGAGGTGGTGCCGGCGCCGGGGATCAAGGTGAACCGGATCGCGGCACTCGACGCGGACCTGGCGCTGGCGCTGAAGTCGCCGAGCGTGCGCATCGTGGCGCCGATCCCGGGGAAGGGCGCGGTCGGCGTGGAGGTGCCAAACCCGCAGGCGGAGGTCGTCTCGCTGCGGGAGATCCTCGAGGCGGGCGTCTTCCAGAAGGCGAAGGGCGCACTCCCGCTCGCGCTCGGCAAGGACCTGACGGGGAAGCCCTACGTAGCGGACCTGGCCAAGATGCCGCAC
>DASTKT010000051.1:0-46216 GCA_035715725.1 Longimicrobiales bacterium
GAAGGGCTCCCCGGCCGCAGCCCGATCCCCGACCTGGAACGGCACCGGCCACCCGGGTGGGGTGGGGCGAGTCTCCTTCGGGCGGGGCCGGGGCGGCGCCGTCCACTTGTGGGTGGGCGGCCGCGGCCATGGCGCCTAACGTTCTTGGCGTTCACGACGGCCGCGAAGCGGCTGTCCCGCCGGCCCAGGCGCTCGGATCTGAGCTTGCTCGTTAACCCGGCGGGCAAGGCGGCGCAGCCGCCGCAGCGTGAACGCTCGTGTTATGCGCCGCGTGAAAACGCCCCAGCACCGCCTAGCCGTCTGCCAAGGTCGGAGAACCCCTGCTACGCCTCACTCGGCACCCCGCGGCTGGCCGTGATCATCGGCCTGGATGTGTAGTTCGCTCCGGAACGCGTCCTCCACATCACAATACGTGCGACGTGAGCGAATCGTCCGCCGGGCTTGCAGATACTTCGCGGGCCAACCGAATGCGCTGTCCGGATTGGCCGCCATCTCGTACACGGTGAACATGACCTTCGCTGAGTCTGCAAACGATTGTCCGAAGTCACGCCTTCCGATGACCACCATCACTGGAGCCCGCGCACCGCCGGTCTGCAGGACCTGGATGTCCGCCAGCAGACAGTCCGCTCCCTCTTCCGTCTTGAACGAATCCCGGGTCTCGCGCGTCGATCCAAAGAACGGTAGCAGCTCCCAGCGCTCTGCGCCTGCAACTTGAGTTGAGCGGTAAAACGTGAACACGCTATAGCCGTGTGCGTTGAAGTTCTCACGCCACGCAACGAACACCATGTCGAGCCGTCCGTCTCCGTCGAGATCGACCTCGTTCGGCCCGTTCCTCAACGGAACGACGGCAGCAGATGCGAGATCCGCCCAACCTCCAGGGAGTGACTGGCCCACCGCAGCGGACGGGGTGGCCAGAAGCGGGAGCAACACACCCATCCAGGCGACGAGTCGAGTGGTCATTACGTTTTCACGTGGCGCATAACTCCGCCTTCCCGAACCTAATTTCGCTAATGCTGTCGACGCCCGGGGATTGGCGGCCCTCGGTTCGGGTAAAGGGCTTCAGAGGGTGTCGAGCGGGCTGCGGATCCGGGCCAGGTCGCGCTGGGCGACGTGCGTGTAAATCTGGGTCGTCTTCGGGCTGGCATGCCCGAGCAACTCCTGAATGTAGCGGACATCCGTCCCGGATTCCAAGAGCTGAGTGGCGAAGGTGTGGCGGAGGGTGTGCGGAGTCAGGCGCTTCTGAATTCCTGCGCGGTTACGTGCAGCGGCGACGACCTTCTGGATAGTGCGGGTGTTGAGCGGGCGAGCCTCGGATGCGCCGGGGAAGAGCCAGTTCGTCGGCCGGAAGGCGGCGACGTAATGCTGGACGGACGTCCAGGCCACGTCGGAGAGGAGGGTGTAGCGGTCCTTGCGGCCCTTTCCGGAGCGGATGTGGATGAGGTGGCGCTCGGGGTCGAGGTCGCCGACGCGGAGGCGGACGACTTCGCTGACCCGTAGGCCGGCGGAATAGGCGACGAGGAGGGCGGCGCGGTGCTTCGGGTTGTCGATGGCGGCGAAGAAGCCGCGGAGCTCGCCGGTGCTCAGGACCTGTGGCAGCCGGGATTGCTTCCGGGGACGAGGCGCGGAGTCGAGGAGGAGCGGGAGGTTGCAGACGTACCGGAGCAGGAACCGGATCGCGGAGGCGACCTGATCGTGGTAGGCGCGGGAGAGGCCGCGGTCCGCGACGCCGACGAGGTAGTCGCGGATCGAGTCGGCCGTGATCGCGTCCGGCGCCGGTCCCGCGTGGCGGAGGAAGCGCCGCAGGTGTTGGAGGTAGGACTTCCGGGTGCGGGGGCTGTAGCCGCGGAGCTTGAGCTCCTGCTCGGCCCGGACGAGGAGCGGGTGCATCGCTCCGTCGGGTTGCGGCGGTGCCGTGCTCCGAGCCGGTGGGTGGGGTGGTCCGTCGGCCGGGAGCGTCGGTGCCGGTCGAGCCGAACGGTTCGGCCGGAGGCGTGCGTTGGCATCCCGCGGGTTGTGACGTCCTGCCGCCCGTGCTCGTCGGGCCAGCGGGTCCTGGGCGAGTAGAGCATCGTGGCCCGGCGAGGGATCCGGGCGCTGTGGAGGGCCCGGGTGCGAGGCTGGCGCGAAAGAGGCTGGCGCTGCTCGCCGCGCACCGGGCCGCGGTTCGGTCCGACGCGCGGGCTGGGCGGGCGCGGAGGGGAGCGCACCGAGATGCCGTTGCTCGATCGCGGGGCCGAAGATCTCGACGAGGCGGGCGCGGCTCTCCGGGGAGTCCGGCAGGAGCCAGCCGCGATCGGTCGCCGACCAGGCCTGGCCGAACGCGTTGCGAAGGCGCGAGGCCAGCGCGGGGTCGTAGGCGACGCGGAGGAGGAGGCGGGCGTCTCCGTGCGGCCGGATCTCGACGTTCGTCATGGCCGCAACGTCCGCGGGCGGCCGGGGCGCGACCATGGTCCGATCGGTCGACCGGCCGAGCGCGCCGCCGGCTGCTCCGCGCCGGCGTTCGCCCCTGGCGGGCGCCCTCCGCCCCGGCCAGGCGCAGGCGCTCACGGCCGCATCGCCTCGAGGGCGCGGGAGCGGCAGCTTCGCCGTCCCGGCGCCTCGCGGCCCCGGCGGCGCGGGCCGGGCGGTCGCGCCGGTCCCGGGCGGTCGGGCGGGGGTTGACGGGGCGGCGACGGGATGGCTTCCTCCACAGGGGGAGGTGGGTCCCGGCCGCGTGCCGGCGGCGCCGTCGAGCGGGCGCGGGAGACTTCCTCCACGGATGGGCGGCGTCGGGATCCTCGAGGCTGGAGTGGGACGATGCGGGACGGCTCGGCGGACGACCGGCGGGACGGAGGTGGGCGGCACGGCGGCTGGAAGGCGGCGGCGCTGGTGTTCGGGGTGGCGACGCTGTTCGGGACGATGGAGGGGGTGCAGTCGCTCCTGAACGCGGGAGTCGAGCACCACACGCTGGCGTCGCTCGTTCGGGGGGTGCTCGGGTCGCTGCCGCCGTGGTACGTGCTGGCGGCGCTGACGCCGGGGGTGCTCTGGCTGGCGGGGCGCTTCCCGCTGATGCCTTGGCCGCGACCCCGCGACATCGGCGTGCACGCCGCCGCCTCGCTCGCGTTCCCGGTGCTGCACCTGGCGGGGACGGCGCTGGCGAACCGGCTGCTGCATGGCCTGCCGCTGAGCGGCGTTGGGCTGGTGACGACGAAGCTGATCGGGCTGTTCTACGCGATGGAGGTGCTCGAGTACTGGGGCATCGTCGTGGCGTACGAGGCGTGGGCGTACTACCGCCGGTACCGGGTCTGGCAGGTCGACGCGGCGCGGATGAGCGTGCGCGCGGCGCAGCTCGAGGCGTCTCTGGCGCAGGCGAAGCTGCAGGCGCTGTCGGCACAGCTCCACCCGCACTTCCTGTTCAACACGCTGAACGCAATCGCGGTGCTGGCGCGGGGCGGTCGGCGGAGCGACGTCGTCACGATGGTGACGCGGCTCGCGCGGCTTCTGCGCATCTCGGTGGACGAGGCGGACGCGACGGTGCCGCTGCAGCGCGAGCTGTCGTTCCTGCGCCGCTACCTGGCGATCGAGCACGTGCGCTTCCGGGAGCGGCTGTCGGTGCGGTGGAGCATCGCGCCGGAGTGCCGGTGGGCGGAGGTGCCGACGCTGCTGCTTCAGCCGCTGGTCGAGAACGCGATCCGACACGGCATCGCGCAGCAGCCGGGGCCGGGGCGGATCGAGATCCGGGCGCGGCGGGTGGATGCGGCGCTGCATCTGTCGGTGCGGGACAACGGACCGGGGCTGGTGGGCGGGGTGGGGGCGGTGCGGGAGGGCGTCGGCCTGCGCAACACCCGGGAGCGGCTGGAGCAGCTCTACGGGCCGGACCATTCGTTCCACCTCCAGGCGGCGCCCGGAGGCGGCTTTCTCGTGACCATCACGCTCCCGTTCCGGCCGGCGGCCGCCGGCGTCGGGGACGAGGCGACGTCGCCGGCGAGGCACCATGTCGAAGATCCGCACGCTCATCGTTGACGACGAGCCGCTGGCGCGCTCCGGCGTCCGGCTGCTCCTGCGCCGCCACGAGGAGTTCGAGGTGGTGGGCGAGTGCGGCGACGGCTACGAGGCGGTCGAAGCGATCCAGGACCTGCGTCCGGACCTGGTGTTCCTGGACGTGCAGATGCCGGGGCTGGACGGCTTCGGCGTGCTGGACGCGGTCGGCTCGGAGCGGGTGCCGGCCGTGGTCTTCGTGACGGCGTACGACCAGTACGCCCTGCGCGCGTTCCGCGTGCACGCGGTCGACTACCTGCTGAAGCCGGTGGAGAAGAAACCGTTCCTGGAGGCGCTGGACCGGGCGCGCACGCGGGTGGGCGGTGGGCTGGAGGGCGAAGTGCGGCGTCGGCTGGTGGAGCTGCTTCAGGAGTACCGGCAGGCGCGGGACGACCCGTCGGGCGGCACGCGGGCGCCCGGCCGCTACCTGCAGCGGCTGCTGGTGAAGGAGCACGGCCGCGTCTTCTTCCTGAGGGCGGAGGCCATCGACTGGTTCGAGGCGGCGGACAACTACATCCGCATCCACATCGGCGGGAAGACGCATCTGATCCGCGGCACGATGACGGAGCTCGAGCAGCGGCTGGACCCGGAGCGCTTCGCGCGGATCCATCGTCGCACGATCGTGAACCTGGAGCGGATCAAGGTGATCCACCCGTACTTCAAGGGCGACTACATGGTCGTGCTGACGAGCGGGGCGGAGCTGAAGCTGAGCCGGGGATACCGGGACCGGCTGCTGGTGGACGGGATGTGAGCGTATGCGCGGGCGGCGGAGGATTGGACGGGATGAGGGGAGACGGAGAACGGATTTCTTTCGACTCTCCCGGCGGCGCGGCGCATCCCGTACCGCGGGCCGGGCGACGGCGTGATCCTTGATGCGGCGTCCCGCGGCGGCCGATATTCGGGGCCCAACCCGCCACACCCGACGCATCCTTCCCGGGGGACGACCATGTCGCTGACCACGCGTGTGCTCCTCGCCCTCGTGCTCGGCCTGGCGGCCGGAATCGGCATCGCGGAGGCGGGGAATCCCGCGCTGCTGGCGCTCGCGACGGCGGCGGAGCCGGTAGGGACGCTGTGGGTGAACGCGATCCGGATGACGGTGATGCCGCTCGTGGTGTCGCTGCTGGTGACGGGGATCGCGTCGACGGGGGAGGGGAGCCTGGGGCGGGTGGGCGGGCGCGTGCTGGCGGCGTTCCTGGCGCTGATCGCGGTGTCGGCGGCGTTCGGCGCGGTGGCGGCGCCGCCGCTGATGGCGCGGCTGCACCTGGACGTGGCGGCGGTGTCGTCGCTGCGGAGCAGCGTGGCGGTGGCGCCGTCGACGGCGGGGGCGTCGGTGAAGGAGTGGCTGACCGGCCTGGTGCCGGCGAACCCGTTCAAGGCGGCGGCGGACGGGGCGATGCTGCCGCTGATCGTGTTCACGGTGGTGTGCGCGGTGGGGATCACGCGGCTGAAGGCGGAGCAGCGGCAATTGCTGGTGCGGGGGTTCCAGGCGGTGGCCGACCTGATGCTGGTGCTGGTGGGGTGGGTGCTCGCGCTGGCGCCGATCGGGGTGTTCGCGCTGATGCTCGCGCTGGCGGCGCGGCTCGGGATCGAGCTGGCGGGGGCGATCGGCTACTACCTGCTCGTCGTATGCGGGCTGCTGGTCGCGGGGATCCTGATGCTCTACCCGATCACGGCGCTGGCCGGCGGGGTCGGGTTCCGGCGCTTCGCGGCCGCGGTGCTTCCGGCGCAGGTCGTCGCCTTCAGCAGCCGTTCCTCGCTGGCCTCGCTGCCGGCGCTCGTGGACGGCGCGGACAACGTGCTGCGCCTGCCGCCGCAGGTGAGCGGGCTCACGCTGCCGGTGGCGGTCTCCGTGTTCAAGTGGGGCTCGCCGATCTGCCGGATGGCCGGGACGCTGCTGGTCATGAAGATCTTCGGGATCACGATGGGCGGGGGCGAGATCGTGGCGCTGGCGGGGGCACTCGCGCTGATCAGCTTCTGCTCCCCGGGGATCCCGAGCGGCGGACTGCTCGTGATGGCGCCGGTCTACATGCTGTTCGGCCTGCCGATGGAGGGGATCGGCGTGCTGATCGCGCTGGACATGATCCCCGACATGTTCCTCACGGTCGCGAACGTGAGCGCGAACCTCACCGTGGCGTGCGTGGTCGCGCGGCACGGCGGGGCGGTGGAGGCGGCGGTGCCGGCGCCGAGCGCCGCTGCGCCGGTGGCCGGCGCGCCCAGCGCCGCCGGGCCGGCGTTCGACTGAGGCGAGCGGCGGACCCGGCCGAAGGTGCCCCGGAACGACGCCGCGGTCGGAACTTTTTTCCAGGTCGTTCTCCGTTTCGGAGCACCGCGACGCGTCGAGCGGGGGTTCTGCGCCCGCCGCGGGCGCGCCGCCGTCGCGGCCCGGGGCGCCGCGTAAGACGTTGTCACGATGATGGTTGGCGCCGATGGCACGCCGGCCGCCGGGGCGGTCGGGGCGCGCGCCGGCGCGATTGGCACGGATCCTTCCAGGGCGGCCCGCCCGTTCGATCGGGCTTCCGGCAGTTCCTTCCTTACAACCTGGAGGTGGCGACGATGCCACGCCGCACGATCCTCGTGCTCGCCGCGCTGTTGCTCTGGCGGGCGCCGCTCCTCGCGCAGGGGCCGAGCTGTACCACGAACGGATGCACCATCACGAACACGGCGAGCGCGACCGTGGGCGACATCCTCAGGCTGTCGCTCAATACGGCTTCGCCGACGGACCTGGGGACGCCGGTCGAGGCGGACTTCGACGCCGGCCACAAGGACGCGGCGGGTCCGACGGCGACGGTGAAGGCGAACCGGCCGTGGTCGGTGGCGGTCGTCGGCGCGGCGGCGAACTTCACGTACGCGGGGGCGCTGACGGACCCGAACAAGCCGGCGACGGACCTGCAGTGGGGGACGGCCGCCGGGACGTACGGGCACGACATGGGGAGCAGCGCGGTGCTGTTCTCGGGGGCGACGGGGACGTCGAGCGCGTCGCAGCAGGTGTTCTACCGGACGGCGTTCGCGTACGACAAGGACGTGCCGGGCACGTACAGCCTGGTGGTCAACTTCACGCTGTCGGCCCCATGACGAGGAGGCTCGAGGCGGGCCGCGGCGGGGTGCCCGGGGCGGTGCTCGCCGCCGTGGCGGCGTGCGTCCTGGGGCTCGGCCCCGGGGCCGAGCCGGCCGCGGCGCAGCTCGCCGTGGACCGCTTCGAGCTGGGGCTCGAGCCGGGCGACCCGTCGCTGCGGACCGGCGTCGTCGCGGTGCGCAACGAGGGCACGGCGGCCGTGCAGGCCGAATTGCGCATCGAGGACTGGGACCGGGGCGAGGACGGCACGAACCGCTGGTTCGCGCGGGGCACGGTGCCGGGCTCGTGCGGCGCGGCGCTGGACGTGTTTCCGCGCCAGATCCGGCTGGAGCCGGGCGACGCGCAGAGCGTGCGCGTGCTGCTTTCGCCCGCGGCGCCGGCGGACCGCGAATGCTGGGGCGCGCTGGTGGTGGAGACGGTCCAGCCGCGCACGGTGAACGGACGGGAGGTCGCGTACGTCGTGCGGACGGCGGTGAAGGTCTACGCCGGCCCGCCGGGGCTCGCGGCCGACGGCGTGGTCGGCGAGATGCGCATGGCGCCGGCCGCCGGCACGCAGCCCGGCGCGACGCTGAGCGTGGCGTTCGACAACGCCGGCGCGAGGCACCTGGAAGGGCGAGGTCGCGTCGAGTTCCGACGGCCGGACAACAGCGTCGCGGCGCGGGTCGAGCTGCCGGAGCTGTACGTCCTGCCCGGGGCGCGGCGGCGCGTGGCGGTGCCGGTTCCGGCGCTCGCGCCGGGGCGCTACGTGGCGCTGGCCATCGTGGATTACGGCGGCGAGGAGGTGGCCGCCGGGCAGATCGAGTACGACGCGAGGTAGCGTGACGGCGACGGCGCGGGGTCTGGCGCTCGCCCTCGGGGTCGCAGGGGCGCTGCTCGCGCCGGCGCCGGCGGTCGCGCAGACGTCGCTTTCCATCACACCGGCCGCCCTCGCCATTGCCTCGCCCGGGGCCACGGAGTTCGACAACACGGCGAGCGCGGTGACCAGCCTGACCTACACGGTCGACTGCGACAACACGGGGCCGTGCAGGATCCGTGTGCGCGGCTCGGCGTTCAACGGCCGCCCCGCGAGCGACGTGGAGTGGGCGACGTCCGCGGGCGGGCCCTGGACGCCGCTGTCCACGACCGACGCCCAGGTGGCGAGCCATCCGAAGAACAAGGTCCGGAGCGGCAGCATCTTCTTCCGGATCCGCATCTCCTACACGACATACCCGGCCGGGACGTACACGCCGCCGATCGTCGTGAGCGTGCTGCAATGAGCGCGACGCGGCGGGCGGTCGTGCCGGCGGCGGCGCTGGCGGCTGTGGCGGCGGCGCTGGCCGGCACGCCGGCGAGCGTCGTGGCGGCGGCGCCGGCGTACGCGCAGGCGCCGGCGGTGGTGTTCGCCGCCGAGCCGCGCGCGTTCCAGGTCGTGGCCGTGCCGGTGCCGGGCTCCCTGCGGCGGCGCGCGCCGGTGACGTACGCGGTGCGCGCCGGCGCGGCCACGCCGATGCTGAGCGCCGCGGCCGGCACGCTCGAGGACGGCGCGGCCGAGCTGCTGCTCACGCTGGGCGTGCCGCGGGGAAGCCGCGCGGGGCGGGTGCGCGTGGCCGTCGTGCGGTTCCGGGCCGGCGCGCCGCCGGCGGTGGACGTGCCGCTCGAGGCGGACGTCGCGCGCGTGGACCGGATCGAGCTCGCGGTCCCGGGCGCGGTGACGGGCGTGCGCGCGGGCGACGAGGCGGCGGTGGCGTACCGGCTCTCGAACCTGGGGAACGCACCCGCGGAGGTGGAGGTCGAGGTCGTCGCGCCGGCGCGGTGGCGCGTGCGGTCTGAGTCCGGGATGGCGACGCTGGACGTGCACGGCGTCGCCGAGGGGGCGGTGCGCGTGGCGGTGCCCGCGGCTGCCGACCCGGGCGCGGCCGTGCTGCGGCTGGTGGCGCGGCGCGGCGGGGAGCCGGCCGCGAGCGCGGACGTCACGGTGGAGGTGGCCGCGGCGCCGCGCGAGGCGGCCGGGCTCGGGCCGGTGCTGACGCTCGGCTCCGCGACGGTGGCGGGGCCATGGGACGGCAAGGTGACCGCGCTCTCCGCCTCGCTGGAGGGAGAGGCCGCGCCGGGCGTGCGGGTCTCGGGGCGGGCCAGCCGCCTGCCGGCGCGGGACGACGGCAGCCGGTACGGGCTGGCGCGCGCCGGCTATTTCCCGGCCACGCCGTCGCTGCTGGCGACGTCGGCCGGCGGGCGCCTCGGCCTCGGCCTGACGGGCGCGCGGCTGTCGGAGCTGACGGGTCCCGTCGTCACCGGCCGGGGCGTGTCCGCGGAGGTGACGCGCGCCGGCTGGAGCGCGGCGGCGCTGGCGGCGCGGCCGAGCCTCGGCGGCGAGGCGGCGCCGGGCGGGTTGCTCGGGGCGCGGGCCGAGGTGCGCGCCGGGCCGGTGCTGCTGTCGGCGGCGGCGTCGTCGCTCGCCGAGGAGCGGTTCGATCCGCGGCGCCTGGACGCGGTCTCCGCGGGCGCGGCGCTGCCGGAGCTGCTCGGCGCGCGGGTCGGCGCCGAGGTGGCGGAGCGCCGCTGGGACGGCGGCCGGGGGATGGGGTGGGCGGCGACGCTGTCGCGCCGGGGCCCGCGCGACAACCTCGACGTGCGCGCCGTGCACGCGCCCGGCGGCGCCGGCGCGTTCGCGCGGGCGGCCGACGAGCTGACGGCGAGCGGCGGGCGGGCGCTGGGGCGGCGCGTGTCCGTCCACGGCGCGTTCTGGCGCACCCGCGACGAGGGCGGCGCCGCGTTCCATGCGCTGGCCGCCGACGGCTGGTCCCTGGGCGGCCAGCTCCAGGCCGGACGGGGCGTGGCGCTCGGCCTCGAGACGCGCCGCTCCGCGTTCGACGCGGCCAGCGACGCCGGCGGCTTCGGCAGCGCCGAGCGCGGCGTGGGCGCCAGCGCGAGCCTCCGCTCCGCGGCGTGGTACGGGATGGCCAGCGGCTTCCTGGGCGGGGCCGAGCGGACCGCCCGCGCGGCTGGCGGCGCGCGCCTGCGCGAGAGTGCGCCCCGCTCGCAGCTCTGGGCGCTGGCGGGGCGGGACGCGGCCGGCGGGACGCTGGAGCTCGGCGCGCGCCTCGAGCAGAACGCCGGCGGCATCGGCGTGCTGCCGTGGCAGGCGGAGCTGTCGGCGCGCGCGGAGCGCGTCCCGCTGCTCCGCGGCCGGAGCGCCCGCCTGCTGGGCGAGGCGGCGGTGCGGCGCCGGAGCTGGTTCGGCGACCGGGCGCCGATCACCGAGCTGCGCGCGGGGCTCACCGCCGAGCTGCCGCGGGCGCTCACGGTCGGGCTCGCCGCGGAGCGCGACCCGTTCGTTCTCGTCCCCGGCACTGGCGACGCCTGGATGATCGCGCTGCACGTCGAGCGGGCGTTCCGGCTGCCGCGGCTCGGGGAGCGGGCGTTCCGCGGCGTCGTCTACCGGGACGTGAACGCCAACGGCGCGCGCGACCGCGGCGAGCCGGGGCTCGGCGGCATCGTCGTGCGGCGCGCCGGGGAGACCGCGGTCACGGACGCCGACGGCGCGTTCCGCTTCGCCGAGCCGGGCGACGCGGCCGCGGAGATCGACGCACGCTCGCTGCCGCTCGGCTCGATCCTGGCCCCGCACGGCGCCGCCCGTGCCGGCGAGCTCGGCGTCGTCGACGTCTCGCCCATCGAGGTGCACCTCGCCCTCGCCGCCGCCGACGCGGAGCGCGTCCCCGCGAGCGCGCTCGAGAAGGTGCTGGTCACCGTCCGCGATGCCGACGGCCGGACCTGGATCGCCCGCCGGAGCGACGCGACGACCGCCGTCTTCGACGCGCTCCCGCCCGGCCGCTACACGGTCGAGATCGACGCGTCCGACGCGGCCGAGCCGCTGCGCGCCGAGAGCGCGCTCCCCGGCTTCGTCGTGGGCGGGGGCGCGGCCCCCGTGCGCCTCGAGCTGGTGTTGCGCGCCCGCCCGCTCCGCATCCGCCGGCTCGACGGCGGCGGGGATGTGCGATGACCTTTCCGCGCGTCCTCGCCCCGATCTCGCTGGCGCTGGCCGGCGCGTGCGCCACGCCGACCGGGAGCTGCGTGAGCGGGCCGAAGCTGGACGGGAGCTGGCACTACGTCGGCCGGCAGGACACGCCGGAGCGCCGCGCGCTCGACGGCACGCTCGTCCTCCGGCAGCAGGCGTGCGGCGAGATCGCCGGCGAGATCGACATCGCCGAGACGGGCGACGCCGGCGGCACCCGCATCCACGGCACCGTCACCGGCCGGATCGTCGACGCCCGCACGGTCCGCCTCGACGCGGCGATCGGCGCCGCGACCCGCCAGCACCTGGCCACGCTGGCCGGCGACTCGCTGGCCGGAGGCTGGCTCGTGGCGGGTCCGGCCGGCATCTCGGCGACCGGCAGCTTCCACGCGCGGCGGGGGGCGCCGTGAGGCCGCGCCTCGCCGCGTCGCTGGTGGCGGCGCTCGCCGTCCTCGGCGGGGCCGGCCCGGCGGCCGCGCAGTGCGCCGGCGGCTCGTGCGACGCGAGCCTCTCGATGACCGTCGGCGACGTCATGCGCCTCACGCTGAACGGCGCCAACACGGCGCTCGGCACCCCCGTCGAGGCCGATTTCACGGCCGGCTATCGCGACGCCACCGGGCCCGTCGCCACCGTGCGCTGCAACCGGGCCTGCATGGTCACGCTCCTGGGCGCCACCGCGACGTTCGGCTACGCCGGCACGCTCCCGAACCCGAACAAGCCCGCGGCCGACCTCCGCTGGGGGACGACGAATGGCGCGTACCCGAACACGCTCGGGAGCGCCGCCACCGTCTACTCCGGCGCCGCGACGGACGGGACCGCCCGCCCGCTCTTCTACCGCACGCTGTGGAGCTTCTCGAGCGACGTCCCGGGCACCTACACGCTCGTCGCGAGCTTCACGATCTCGGCGCCGTAGGCGCGGCCGCCGGGCGCCGTCTACACCGGGCCGGTCCCGATTCGGGGCTGGCCCGGCGTCGTTTCGGGGCCGCCCTCAACAGGATGGTGCCGCCCGTCGACACTGTGGCGGGGAGCGCCGACATCGCGTCGGCGAGGCCTCCCGGCGGCTGGCACGCGAAATGACGGGCCCGGCGCGCCGGCACGCGGTCCAGCCGCGTGCCGGGCGGCGCCGTCCCGCGGCGCGCGCCCGCCCCACGTCCCTTGCCCCGGCGCCATCATGTCACGCCGCGACGCAGCGTCCAGCTTCCGGGGTTCGTCGGCCCCTGCCGCGCGCCGGCTGGCCGCGCTCGCCGCCATGCTGCTGTGCGCGGTGGGCGTGAAGCCGGCGGAGGCGCAGCGGGTCGTGTCCGTCCCGGTCACCCTGCGCGTGGCGCCGGTGCTGCGCGTGGAGGAGGCGACGTCGCCCGAGGAGACGGCGCGCACGGCGGCGTACGTCGAGTACCGGACGCTGGTGCGGGTGTCGGCGAACCTCGGCTACGAGCTGCGGGTGAGCGCCGCTCCGGAGGTGGCCGGACCGGTGCTCGTGCGGGGCGCGGGTGGGGCGTTCGAGGCGTCCGCGCCGGGCACGTGGGTGAGCGTGCTCCGACGGGCGAGGCCATGTGGGGGGTGCGCGGTGGAGGTCGTGTGCCGGCTCCCGGCGTCGGCGGTGCGGCCGGCGGCGGTGCCGCTGCGGTTTCAGCTCGTCGGGCGTTGAACGGGGCAGTTCGGGCTCCCCGCGGAGGCGCGGCGGGCGGCGGCGCGTCGGCGTCGGCTTGCGAACACAACATTTTTCACAGGGAGCAAGGGAGCTGGAGAGAACGGCAAGGGGGCGGCGCGAGCGGCGTCGCATCCGCATGCTTTCTTGAGGTGGACCGGTGGTATGCGGGTCACCGGGGCGACTTCATCTTTCGAGTTGGACCGGTGGACCGCGGGTCACCGGTCCGACTCCTGTTTTCGGGGTGGACCGGCGTGAGGCGGGTCACCGGTTGCAGCGCCGGACCGGGAATCCGCGGCTCACCGGTCCAACTCGAAATCGCTGTTTCCACGTCGGAGCCGGCGCACCCCGGATCCAGATTTCCGGTGTGATGCGTTGGCCGGGCATGCGCCCCACCCCGCGCGTCCTCCCATGCTCCCCTGCTCCCTGTGAAAAAAGGTCGTTCGTAGGCCGATACCGATGCGCCGCCAGCTCCGCCCGCTCTCTCGATGATGGAATCGAGGAACCCGCCGGCGCAACGCGGGTCTCACTCGGCGATCCCAACGTCGAGGGGCCGATGCGCATCCTGATCGTGGAGGACGATGCCGCGCTCGTGGAGGTGCTGGAGCGCGGGTTCGGGGAGCAGGGCTTCGAGGTGCACGCCGCGCGGACGGCGGAGGAGGCGCGGAAGCTGCTGGTGTTCAACGCGTACGGCGTGGTGGTGCTGGACGTGATGCTGCCGGGCGGGACGGGGACGGAGCTGTGCCGGCGGCTGCGGCGCGAGGGGAACGCGGTGCCGATCCTGATGCTGACGGCGCGGGACGCGATCGAGGACCGCGTGCTCGGGCTGGGGGTCGGCGCGGACGACTACCTGACGAAGCCGTTCGATTTCCGCGAGCTGCTGGCGCGCGTGCAGGCGTTGTCGCGCCGGCCGCCGGGGATGCTGCCGGACGTGCACGAGGCCGGCGGACTGGAGGTCGACCTGGCCACGCGGCGCGTGCGGCGGGACGGCCGGACGATCGAGCTGACGGCGCGGGAGTACGCGCTGCTCGAGTGCTTCGTCCGGCACTCCGGCCGGGTGCTGGACCGGGCCACGTTGACGTCGCACGTCTGGGACGACAACCACGACCCGTTCTCGAACGCGCTGGAAGTGCTGGTGAAGCGGCTGCGGGCGAAGGTCGACGAGGGCTTCGAGCCGAAGCTGATCCACACGCTCCGCGGCGCCGGCTACCGCTTCGGCGCATGAGCGCGACGCACGCTCCCCGGGAGGACGCCGCCCCGTCGGCGGCGCGACCCCCGATCTCCGGTCCCGCGCCCGCGGGGCCGCTGCCGACGCCGGCCGTCTTCCGGCGCCGGCTCTTCCTCTGGCACGCCGCCACATCCTCGCTGATCCTCCTGGCGCTCGTCGGGGCGCTCTACGCCGCGGTGACGCGGGTCGTGTCGGGCGAGCTGGACCGGTCACTGCACGACGGGGCCGAGGCGTTCAGCCGCGCGGCGCGCGTCCAGGCGGCGGCGGGGCGCTCCGCGCGGCAGGCGATGCTCGGGGCCGCGGCCGAGATCGACGACGAGGACCGGCCGCTCTTCGTCTTCGACGGCGCGGGCCGGCCGGTCCGGCCCACCGCCGCGCCGGCCTACGTGCGCGCCGTCGCGCTGGCGGCGCTGCGCGGCGCGCCGGCGGACCTGACCACCGCCGGCGGGACGGGGCAGCGCTGGCGGCTGCACGGCCACCCGGTGCGCTTCGACGACGGCTCCGTCTGGGCCGTCGTCGCGGTAGGCGACGAGGCGGCCGTCGAGCGCCCGATGACGCGCGTGCTCGTCGCCTTCGGCGGCGCGGCGCTCGTGGTGCTGCTCGTCATCGCGGCGGTGGGGCAGCGCATGGCGCGGCTGTCCGTGCGGCCGCTGGAGCAGGCGGTGGAGCACATGCGGCGCTTCGTGGCCGACGCGGCGCACGAGCTGCGCACGCCGGTGGCCACGCTGCGCGCGCGCGCCGACCTGGCGCTGGCGCGGGAGCGGTCCGAGGCGGAGTACGCGGCCGCGCTGCGCGGCGTGGCGACGGACGCGCGTCGCCTGGGCACGCTGGTGGACGGGCTGCTCACGCTGGCCCGCGCCGACACGGGGGACCGGTCGCTGCGGCGCGAGCGCTTCTTCCTCGACGACACCGCGAGCGAGGCCGTCGAGACGGCGGCCGCGCTGGCGCAGGAACGCGGCGTCGCGCTGCGGCTGCGCGGCTACGACGAGGCGCCCGTCGAAGGCGACGCGCGCCTCGTCCTGCAACTGGTGCTCATCCTCCTCGACAACGCGACGAAGTTCACCCCCGCCGGCGGGGAGGTGGTCGTCGACGTCGTCGCCTCGGACGGCTCCGCCGTCGTCACGGTGGCGGACACCGGGCCGGGGATCCCGGCCGGCGACCTGCCGCGCATCTTCGACCGCTTCTACCGCGGCGAGGCGGTGCGCGGCACGACGGCCGGGGCCGGGCTGGGGCTGGCGATCGCGCGCTGGATCGCCGGCGTCCACGACGCCCGCCTCGAGGTCGAGAGCCGGCCCGGCGGGGGCACCTCCTTCCACTTCTCCCTCCCTCTCGCGCCTGTCACCGTGCTGTAAGGTTCGCCGCGTAGCTTTGTCCCCCGAGGGCGGCAACGCTCATACGGCGGCGCGCCGCAGCGCGCGCGGCCGCGATCAGGGTGATCCGGGAGGACCGACCATGCAGATCCGTCACACGCTCGTCATCGCCGCGCTGCTCACCGGCGCGCTCGCCGCGGGCGCATCCGCGCAGCAGCCGGCGCCACAGCAGCAGAAGAAGCCCGCCGCCGCCGCGCCGGCCAAGGCGGCCGCGCCCGCGAAGGCCAAGACACACGTCGCCGCCGCGACGGCGCACGCGCCCGCCATGAGCGAGGCGAAGCCGGGGCTGCTCAAGCAGGCCACGGTGACGCCGGAGGCCGCGCGCGCCACGGCGGAGAAGGAGGTCTCCGGCCGGCTGACGCGCCAGCGCATCGAGGAGCGCGGCGGCAAGCTGGTGTACGCGTTCTGGATCCGGCCGGCGAAGGCGACGCACTCGACGACGGTGCTCGTGGACGCGAAGTCGGGCGAGGTCGTGAAGTAGCGGGCCTGGCGCGCGCGCCCCGCACAGGGCGCGGCGCGCCGCAAGTGGCCGTGCAACGAGGTACGGGCGCGGTGGGGCGTGTACCGGCCTCGTTCCGGCCAGCCCCGGATCATCTTGCCGGGGTGAGGGCGGAGCCGTAGTATCGCGGCTCCGCCCTCCGTATTTCCAGCGATCCGGACCAGGTTCAGCCATGCCCGTTGCGCGCACCGTTCCGACTCTCCTCCTCCTGCTCGCCGCGGTGAGCGGCTGCTCGTCCGCCGCTCGGACCCGACCCGGCCCGACGCCGCCGCCCGACGAGGGGAAGCGCGTCGTCGCGCAGCACGGCGTGGTCAGCTCCGCGAACGCGCTCGCGAGCGAGGCCGGGCTCGAGATCCTGCGCGCGGGCGGCAACGCCGTGGACGCGGCCGTCGCCACCGCGTTCGCGATCGGCGTGGTCGAGCCGCAGATGTCGGGGCTCGGCGGGAGCGGCGCCGCGCTCGTGTGGGTGCAGCGGGAGGGCAAGCCGTACTACCTCGACTTCTACGCGGCGCAGAACGCGGAGTCGTTCCGCGGGCACACCGCGTCGGGACGGCTTCAGCCGGGCGACCTGCGCATCGTCGGCATCCCGGGGGACGTGGCCGGCCTCCTCACGCTGCTCGAGCGCTTCGGCACGCTGCCGCGCGAGCGCGTCATGGCGCCGGCGATCCGGCTCGCCGAGCAGGGCTTCCCGATCGGCGACATCCTGGCCGGCTTCATCCGCGGCGATTCCGCCAAGCTCGCGCGCTTCCCCGCCTCCTTCGCGCGCTACTGGCCGAACGGCCGGCCGCTCCCCGCCGGCACCGTGCTGCGCAACCCGGAGCTGGCGACGTCGCTGCGGCGGGTGGCGGAGCACGGCAAGGCCGGCTTCTACGAGGGGGAGACCGCCCGCCAGGTCGTGGCGACGCTGAACGCCGGCGGCCACCCGGCCACGCTCGCCGACCTGGCTGGCTTCCAGCCGCAGTGGAAGCGGCCGCTCTGCACCGACTACCACGGCCGGGTCGTGCTGTCCGCGCCGCCGCCGCAGACCGGGCTTCAGGTGCTGCACACGCTCGAGCTGCTCGAGCCGATCGATCTGCCCCGCCTCGGGCTGCCGACGCGCTCCGCCGCCGCCTTCGACGCACTCGTCTCCGCGCTCCGCGTCGGCATGGCCGACGCCCACGGCAACTCCGACCCGAACTGGGTGCCGGTGCCGGCCGCGGGGATCGCCTCGGCCGGATACGCGCAGGCGCGGCGCTCGCTCGTCGCGCGGAGCACGGCCGTGGATTCGATCGCGCCCGGGGACGCGCGTCCGTTCGACCGCGCGGCGCCGGCGGCGGCGTGCGGGAGATACGAGCCGTACGGAGCGGCGCAGGCGGTGTCGGTGGGGACGGGATTGGGAGCCGCGGACGGGTTGCGAGTCCGAGGTTCGGCGTCTCGCGGCGCGGGCCGCGGGGCCCGTGTCGGGGACACGGGTCCCGAATCCCGCGGCTTGCTGACGGGGCCCGAGCCCCGGGTCGCGGGCACGGGTCCGGGGTCGCGGGTGGCGGGCATGGGCGGGGGCACGCGCACGGGCACGGGAACGGGGATGGATGCGGACCGGGCGGACAGGGAGATGGCGCCGGGGAGGGGCGGCGAGACCACCCACATCTCCGTCGTCGACCGCGACGGCAATGCGGTCTCGCTCACGCAGACGAACAGCACCACGTTCGGCTCCGGCGCGTTCGTCGCCGGGTTCCACCTGAACGACTCCGGCTTCGTCTTCACCGACGCGGCGCTCGCGGCGCCATCGCGCAGCCACTGGCGGATCCGGACCACGACGATCTCGCCGACGATCGTGCTGGACGGCGGGCGGGTGCACATGGTCGTCGGCGCGCCGGGCGGCGGGCGGATCCCCACCGAGATCGCGCAGACGATGGTGTACACGCTGGACTACGGGATGGACCCACTGGAGGCGGTGCGGATGCCGCGCATTTACCCCGACCCGGACCAGCCTCGCGTCGAGCTCGAGCACGGCTTCACGCCCGAGCTGCTCCGGGAGGCACGCGCCATGGGATACGAGCCGACGCCGCCGACGCCGGGGTACGCGCGGCTGTACATGATCGTGCGCCGGGGCGGGGAGTGGATCGGCGTGGCGGACCCGCGGCATGACGGGCAGGCGCGGGGGTACTGAGCCCGAGCCCGGCTGGCGGCGTTCATCGGCGTTCGCGATCTCGGCTGCGGTCGGGAACGGAATTTTTCACCGCAGAGCCGCAGAGGGCTCAGAGGGTCACCGGGCACTGGAGAACCGCCGGGGTGACGCATCGTTTCTTGATGTCATGTCCGGCGAACGCAGGCGGCTCGGGGTGCCGCCGGGATCGTCCGGCCCGCCTCCGTGGCTCGTTCGTTGGCTCCCTGGTTCCGTGTGACACTTCTGGAGGTCGGGCCGCCCGCGGACGTGAGGCCGGGCTCGGGCTCGGGCTCCGCGCCGGTGGCGCTGGGCTCGGGCTCGAACCCCCCACACACGAGATCGAGAGCGACTCCGCTCCCGGCACGAACGGCGCCCGGTGGGTTGCTTCCCACCGGGCGCTTCTACGATCCCCGGCAAATCTCGAGCGCCCGGCCACGCTCCGCGGCTCCGCGCGAGGCGCCGTTCACGAACCCGCGGCGGCGTCGGAACCTGATGAAGGCCGGTGGAGTCGGGCTCGAGATCGAGGCGGCACTCGCGGGGACCGCGCGGCGGTCCGGCGGCCGGCTGCCCGGCGAGCGTGTCGGAACGGGGGTGCTAGGACCGCGGCGTCCGGCCCCAGCGCAGGACTTCGACCTTCACCCGGGCGATGCCGCGGGCGATGAAGCCGAGCTCGTCGGCGGCGCGGCGCGAGAGGTCGATGATCCGGCTCGGCGAGCCGTGCGGGCCGCGGTCGATCACCTTCACCGTGACCGCTCGGCCGTTCGCCAGGTTCGTCACGCGCAGCAGCGTGCCGAACGGCATCGTGCGGTGCGCGGCCACCAGCTCGCGCTCGTCGTAGATGGCGCCGCTGGCGCTCTCGCGCCCCTGGAATCGGGAGGAGTAGTACGTCGCCTTGCCGACCAGCGTGCGCAGGATCGGCCAGCGGTGGCCTCTCGCCGTGACGCTGTCCCGTGGCGGGGCGACCCGTCCGAGCAGCGAGTCCCCCGACGCGCCCACCCCCTGCGCGAGCAGGGGCGGCGCGATGCCCGCGAGCGCGGCGATCGTCGACAGCATGGCGATCCGGATACGCATCGTCGCGTTTTCCCTCCGGTTTCGGGATTCGGGAGGCCGCTGGGTCCCGCGACGCCCCCGACAGGAGACGAGCGTGGCGGGCGCGAGTCACATCCCCGGGTGACGCCGGTCCAGCATCGGAGTATGGCCTGCCGGCCGCAGCGCCGCAACCGAGCGGACCCAGCGGCCATCCCCGCTCGGTGGCCGGGAGCTGCGAACGCCAGGGGTGTTCGTGCGTGTTGTCCGGATGGGCGGGCAGGGTGCCGGGCGGCCGCGCCGGCGGTAGCTTCGGCGCCGGCCGAGCGGGGGCGTGGACCCCGCGTGCATTCAATCGGGAGCGAAGGCGGAGGAGCATGAGCGAGCGCGTGAGCGGAGCGGGTCCGGCGGAGCCGGCCGTCCCGGAGGAGGGGCTGGATCCGGCCGATTGGGAGGCGATGCGGGCGCTGGGGCACCGGATGGTGGACGACCTCGTCGCCTACCATCGGGGCGTCGGGGAGCGGCCGGCGTGGCGGCCGGTGCCGGGGGAGGCGCGGGGCGAGGTGGCGGGGAGCATCGGGGCGGAGGGCGCGGGCGCGGAAGCGGCGTACGACGCGTTCCTGCGCTCGGTGCAGCCGTACCCGTACGGCAACATCCACCCGCGGGCGTGGGGGTGGGTGAACGGGACGGGGACGACGCTGGGCGCGCTGGCGGAGATGCTGGCGGCGGGGATGAACCCGAACTGCTGGGGGGGTGACCACGCGGCGTCGTACGTCGAGGCGGAGGTGCTGCGCTGGGCGCGCTCGGTGGTCGGCTTCCCGGAGCGTGCGAGCGGGCTGCTGGTGAGCGGCGGCTCGGTGGCGAACCTGGTCGCGCTGGCGGCGGCGCGGGAGTCGGTCGGCGGTGACGTGAGCGGCCGCGGGCTCCGGGCCCAGCCGGCGCAGCTCGTCGCGTACGCGTCGGAGCAGGTCCACAACTCGGTGGACAAGGCCGTCGGGCTGATGGGGATCGGCTGGGAGAACCTGCGGAAGATCCCGACGGATGCGGAGTTCCGGATGGACCTCGGCGCGCTGGCGGACGCGGTGGCGGCGGACCGGGCGGCGGGGCTGCGGCCGTTCTGCGTGGTGGGGACGGCGGGCACGGTCAACACCGGGGCGATCGATCCGCTGGACGCGCTCGCCGACTTCTGCCAGCGGGAGGGGCTCTGGCTGCACGTGGACGGCGCGTTCGGCGCGATGGCGGCGCTCTCGCCGGCGCTGCGCGGGCGGGTGCGCGGGATCGAGCGGGCGGACTCCGTCGCGTTCGACCTGCACAAGTGGCTGTACGTGCCGATCGAGGCCGGCTGCGTGCTGGTCCGGCACGAGGAATGGCACCGCCGGCCGTTCTCGCCCGGGGCGAGCTACCTGAGCACGTTCGACCGCGGGCCGGCCTCGGGGCCGCACGTGTACTCGACGCTGGGGCCGCAGCTCACGCGGGAGTTCCGCGCGCTGAAGGTGTGGATGTCGCTGCGCGCGGAGGGCACGGACCGCTACGCCCGGCTGATCGAGCAGAACGCGGGGCAGGCGCGCTACCTGGCCGACCTCGTCGACGCGCATCCTCGCCTCGAGCTGCTGGCGCCGGTGCCGCTGAACGTGGTCTGCTTCCGCTACCGCGCGCCGGGGCTGGACGCCGGCTCGCTGAACGCGCTGAACCGGGAGCTGTTGCTCCGCCTCCAGGTCTCGGGCGAGGCGGTGCCGTCCAGCACCGTGCTGGGCGACACGTTCGTGCTGCGCGTCGCGCTGACGAACCATCGCACGCGCCGGGCGGACCTGCGGCGGCTCGTGGAGGCCACGGCGCGCCTCGGCGAGGCGCTGGAGCGGGCGGCGGCGCCGCACCGGGGCTGACGCCGTCGGCCCCGCCGGGGCCGGGCTGATGCCGGCGGCCGCGCCCGACCGGGGCTCACGCCGGCGGCCGCGCCGGAGCCCGGCGGGTGCCGCCGGCGCCGCTCGCACGCCCGGGCCGCGCATCCACCCCGGAAGCCCGCGGCTTCGTCCCGCGGAGCGGGAGCATCGTCGGTGTCTGAGCCACTTTCGGCTGGACCCCAGCCGCGAGGCCGACGTGAGCTCTCAAGCGCAGGCGACGTTGACGTTCCACCCGCTCGGGCCGGAGCGCTTCCAGGACCTCGAGGCGCTCTTCGGCCCGCGCGGCGGCTGCGGCGGCTGCTGGTGCATGCACTGGCGCCGCACCGCCCGGGAGTACGAGGCGGGGAAGGGCGCCCGCAATCACAATGCGCTGCGTGCGCTGGTCGCGGCCGGCCGGCCGCTCGGCGTGCTCGCCTTCCAGGGCGGCGACCCCGTCGGCTGGTGCGCCGTCTCGCCCCGCGCGGACTTCGTCCGTCTCGCCGCTTCCCGCATCCTCGCTCCCGTGGACGACGCGCCCGTGTGGTCGATCGTCTGCCTGTTCGTGGCCCGCGCGCACCGCCGCGCCGGCGTCTCCGTAGGACTGCTGAGGGCGGCGTGCGCCTACGCCGCCGCGCACGGCGCCCCCGCCGTCGAGGCGTACCCGGTCGAACCGCGCACGGACGAGGTGCCGGACGTCTTCGCGTTCACCGGGCTGCGCTCCGCGTTCGACCGCGCGGGCTTCCGCGAGATCGGCCGCCGCGCGCCGACGCGCCCGATCATGCGCTGGTGGCCGGCCGGATCGTGACCGGCGGCGGGGCGGGCCGCGCGCCCGCGGGACCCGGCGTCCCATTCCCGGCACGCCGCACACCGGCGCGACACGTCGTTCGTACGATGTACGTCGTTGCGGCAAATAGCATTACGGGTTCGTCGCGGGCCGGCACGGCCGCTGCACGCCTCGCACCGATCCCGACGGTGCGGGCCGCGCCCGCCGCACACGGCGCCGCCCGGTAGACCGCGAAGAGGTGCCCATGCTCGAGCGACGCCTGCGTTCGGCGGCGCTGTTCTGGACGCTCCAGGTGGGCGGCTGGCTCGCGTTCGGCGCGGCGCTGGCGCTCCCGCGGGTGGGCATCCATCCGCTGTCGCGCGGAGTGTTGGAGAGCCTGCTCGCGGCGCTGCTCGCGTGGGGCGCGCTGTGCTTCGGCGTGCAGTACCGCCAGGCGCTGCGGGCCGAGCGGGAGCGGGCGGCGCGGGCGGAGGCGCGGGCGCACGAGGCGCGGCTCGAGGCGCTGCGCTACCAGCTCAACCCCCACTTCCTGCTGAACGCGCTGAACGCGGTGTCCACGCTCGTGGCGGATGCGCGCAACGACGAGGCGCGGCGGATGATCGCGCGGCTGGGGGACTTCCTGCGGCTGACGCTGGAGGGCGGGGCGACGGCGGAGGTCCCGCTGGCGGAGGAGCTCGAGTTCGCGAGCCGTTACCTGGACATCGAGCGGATCCGCTTCGGCGACCGGCTGACGGTGCGCATCGAGGTCGAGCCGGAGGCGCTGGCCGTGCGGGTGCCCGCGCTGCTGCTCCAGCCGCTGGTCGAGAACGCGGTGCGCCACGGGATCGCGCCGCAGGCGGCGGGCGGGCAGGTCACGATCGAGGCGCGCTGCCTGGGCGAGCTGCTGTACCTGCGCGTCTCGGACGACGGCCCCGGGCTGAGCGAGGCGTCGCGTCCGGCGGGGCGGGGCGTCGGGCTGTCCAACACGCGCTCCCGCCTGCTCCAGCTCTACGGTCCGGCGCACCGCTTCGAGCTGGAGCGCCCGCTCGGCGGCGGGCTCAGCGTGCTGATGGCCATTCCGCGACGGCGCCCGGGCCCCGCGTCGGCCTTGCTCGAGGCGCCGGCGGCCGGCGCCGCGTAGGGAGGCCGACGGAAGTCGGATCAGCGAATCCAGCGGCGAGGCACGCGCGGCCATGCGCGGCGCCAGCCGCCCCTCGCAGGGCCCGCGGCCGCACCCTCACCCTCACCGCCACCCGGCCCTTCCTCACTCGCCCCGCCCGGGATCTCTCCGGCCCGGACCGTGCGTTCCTCCGTTGGTGACACCCCACCCCCGCCACGGAGGCTTGATGACGTTCCAGGCGTTTCCTCCCCGAGACGAGACCGTGCCTCCCGAGCCGTTCGTCGAGGCGCGGATCGGCACCGCCGGCTTCCGCACCCAGCTCTCGGTCCGCGGCCACGTCCTTCTCGCCGACGAGCCGGTGGGCGTCGGCGGGCGAGACGCCGGTCCGACGCCGTACGAGTACCTGCTGGCCGCGATCGGCTCGTGCACGGCCATGACGGTGCGCATGTACGCGGACCGGAAGGCGTGGCCGCTGCGCGAGGTCGTGGTGCGGCTCTGGCAGGATCGCTCGTATGCCGACGACTGCGCCCGCTGCGAGACGGAGCGCGTCGGCGTGCAGCGGGTCCAGCGCCAGATCCGGCTCGGCGGCGATCTCGACGATGCGCAGCGGGAGCGGCTCCTCGCCATCGCGGACCGATGCCCGGTGAAGCAGACGCTGGGCGAGTGCATCGAGATCGTGCGGGTGGAGTGACGGGAGGACGTGGGGTGGGAACGATGAGCGAGAGCGATGCGATGGAACGGGCGGAAGGGCTGCCCGAGACGATGACGGCGGTGGGAATCGAGCACTACGGCAAGCGGGATCGGCTGGAGGTGATGGAGATGCCGGTGCCGGTGCCGGCGCCCGGGGAAGTGCTGGTGCGCGTCCACGGCGCGGGCGTCGGCATCTGGGACGTGGGCGTGCGGCGTGGCGAATGGGACATGGAGCGACCGCTGCCGCTGGTGCTCGGGCTGGAGGCGTCGGGCGTCGTGTTCCGCACCGGGAGCGAGGATTCGGCGTTCCATGAAGGCGACGCGGTGATCGCCTACCTCTACCCGCTCCCGTACCAGGGCGCGTACGCCGAGTACGTGCTCCTCCCCGAGCGCTACCTCGCCGCCGCGCCCAAGGGGCTCGACCTGGTCGAGGCCGCCGCGCTCCCGGTGGCCGGGACGACCGCGCATCTGGTGCTGACGGACATCCTGCAGCTCCAGCCCGGGGAGACGCTGCTCGTGACGGCGGCGGCCGGCGGCGTCGGCACGCTGGCGGTGCAGATGGCGCGCGAGCTGGGCGCGCACGTCGTCGCCACGGCGGGAAGCGAGTCGAGCCGGGACTACCTGGGGGAGCTGGGTGTCGAGGAGATCGTCGACTACCGACACGAGGACTGGCCGGACCGCGTCCGCGCGGCGCACCCCGAGGGCGTGGACGCCGTCCTCGACGCCGCCGGCGGGAAGACCGGGGAGCGGGCGCTCGAGGCGCTCCGCGACGGCGGCCGCCTGGCCGAGCTGACGGCGGACGCGCCGTCGAACCCGCCGCGCGGGATCCGCGTGCTCACCGTCGCCGCGGTGGCGGACGCGGAGCGGCTCGCGCTCGTCTCCCGCATGGTCGAGGAGGGGCGGCTGCAGGTGCGGGTGCAGCGGGTGCTGCCGCTGCGCGAGGCCGCCCATGCGCACGAGGTGGTGGAGAAGGGCCACGTGCACGGGAAGGTCATCCTCGACGCCGCGCCGAAGCGAGCGGCGTAGGCGCCGGGATGGCGCTGGTCGTCCGGGCTCCGTGCGAGGGCGCGGCCGCGCCGGCCAGGGCGGGCGCCCCCGCGCTGGCGCGCGCCGGCCGCTGGGTGCTGGGCGCGACGACGCTCGGCTCCAGCATGGCGTTCGTCGACGCGACGGTCGTGAACGTCGCGCTCCCGGTGCTGGAGCGGGAGCTGGGCGCGACGGTGGCGCAGCTCCAGTGGGTCGTCGAGGGGTACACGCTCTTCCTCGCCGCGCTGATCCTCCCCGGCGGCGCGCTCGGCGACCGGTTCGGGCTGCGCCGCGTCTTCGGCCTCGGCGTCGCGCTGTTCGCGCTGGCGTCCGCCGGCTGCGGCCTGGCGCCGGGCATCGGCGCGCTGCTCGGCTTCCGCGCGCTGCAGGGGATCGGCGCGGCGCTACTCGTGCCCGGCAGCCTCGCGCTGCTGGGCGCGGCGTTCCCGGGGGAGGGGCGCGGCCGCGCCGTCGGCACCTGGTCGGCCGCCACGGCCGTGGCGACGGGGGTCGGCCCGATCCTCGGCGGCTGGCTCGCCGACACGCTCTCCTGGCGCTGGATCTTCTTCGTGAACCTCCCCATCGCCGCGGCGGTGCTGGCGATCCTCGCGCTCCGGGTGCCGGAGACGCCCGGCCGCGGCGGCGAGGCGCTCGACGTGCGCGGCGCGCTGCTGGCCACGCTCGGGCTCGCGGGGATCGTCTACGGGCTGATCGAGCTGCCGCGCCGCGGGCTCGCCGCCGCGCCGGTATGGGTGAGCCTCGCGGTGGGCGCGCTGGCGCTCGCCGCGTTCGTCGCGACGGAGGCGCGCTCACCCGCGCCGATGGTGCCGCTCTCCCTCTTCCGCGACCGCCGCTTCGCCGGCGCGAACGGGCTCACGCTGCTGCTGTACGCGGCGCTCGGCGCCGGGTTCTTCTTCCTGCCGTTCACGCTCATCCAGGTTCACGGCTACTCGGCCGCCGAGGCGGGCGCGGCGCTGCTCCCGTTCGTCGTGGTGATGTCCGCGCTCTCGCGCTGGGCGGGCGGCCTGCTCGACCGGGTCGGCGCGCGGCTGCCGCTCACGATCGGGCCGCTCGTCGCGGCGGCGGGCTTCGCGCTCTACGCGCGGCCGGGGCTCGGCGGGAGCTACTGGACCACGTTCTTCCCGGCGGCGTTCGTGCTCGGACTCGGCATGAGCATCACCGTCGCGCCGCTCACGACCACGGTGCTGGATGCCGTGGACCGGAGGAACGAGGGTCTGGCGTCCGGGATCAACAACGCCGTGGCCCGCCTCGGCGGCTTGCTGGCGATCCCGCTCGTCGGCATCGTCCTGCTCTCCGTGTACCGCGCGCAGGCCGCGGCGCGGCTGGGGGCGGGACACGCCTCCGCGGCCGCGCGCGCGGCCGTGGAGCGCGCCGGCTCGGAGTTCGCCGGGCTCGCCGCGCCGGCCGGCGTTCCGCCGGCGGTCCGGCGCGCCCTCGCGGAGTCGTTCGTGGCGGGATTCCGCGCCGCCACGCTCGTGTGCGCCGGCCTGGCCGTCGCCGCGGCCGTCGTCGGCTGGGCGACGGCGGGGGAGCGGCCCGGGGCCGGCGCGGCCGCCGCGCGGGGCGGCGAGACGTCGCCAACGAGGAGGCAACCATGAGGATCGGCATCCTGGGCGCCGGCCACATCGGCGGGACCGCGGCTCGGCTGTTCGTGCGCGCCGGGCACGACGTGGAGGTCAGCAACTCGAGGGGCCCGGACTCGTTGCGGGAGCTGGTCGCGGAGCTGGGGCCCCGGGCCCGCGCCGGCACGATCCAGGACGCCGCCGCGTTCGGCGACGTCGTGCTGCTCGCGGTGCCGTGGCGCGCGCAGGAGGCGATGCCGCGCCCCGAGACGGTGGCGGGGAAGATCGTGATCGACGCCATGAACCCGTACACGCCGACGGGCGGGATCTACGACCTCGGCGGCTCGACGTCGAGCGAGGAGGTGCAGAAGCGGCTCCCCGGCGCGCGCCTGGTCAAGGCGTTCAACACGATGCACTACCGCACGCTGGCGTCGGAGGGGCGGCCGGACCGGCCCTTCGAGGAGCGGCTGGCCATCTTCCTCGCGGGCGACGATGCGGACGCGAAGCGCGTGGTCGCGGAGCTGATCGAGAAGATCGGCTTCGCGCCGGTGGACACGGGCTCGCTGCGGGAGGGCGGGCGGAGCCAGCAGCCGGGCTCGCCGATCTACAACCGGCCGCTGACCGGGCGGGAGGCGCGGGAGGCGGTGGCGCGCGGCGCCGGGAGCGCGCCGGGCTCGGACTGAGGCCGCGGCTGCCGCGGACCTCCTGCCGGACGCTCCGTCGCGCTGGCCCGCCGGTTGCCAGGACTTCCGGGAGGCAAATTCCCGGGGCGGCGCGGTCCGATGGAGCATCGGGCGCGCGCGGCGCCGGTGTCCGGAGCTACGGCCGACGCCGGCGCCGACTGCGCCGCCGTCGCATCGAGGAGCGAGGTTGCAGATGGGCAGCACCACGCGGACGGTTCTGGTCGTCGCGGACGACGCGCCGGGCCGGCTGGTCACCCGGCGAATGCTGGCGGAGGACCGGCCCGACTATGTCGTGCTCGAGGCCGGCACGGGGGAGCAGGGGCTGGCCGCGTGCCGGGAGCACCGGCCGGACTGCATTCTCCTCGACCACGACTTGCCGGACATGGACGGTGCCGAATTCCTGCGCCGCCTGGCGGGGAGCGACGGGCGCGGCCCCGCGCTCGCCGTGGCCGTGTTCGCCGACGCGGAGGATTCGGCCGTGGCCTCGCGGGTGTTCGCGCTCGGCGCGCAGGACTACGTGGTGAAGGGCACGGTCACCGGCTACGGCCTGGTCCGCGTGGTCGAGAACGCGATCGACCGGTTGCACGTCCACCGCGAGCTGGAGGAGAAGCGCGCCGCGCTCGAGCTGCGCCAGTTCGAGCTGGAGATGGTGCGCGACGAGCTCCAGGCCCGCCTCGCCGACCTCTCCCACGCCACCCGCGCCAAGGACCAGTTCATCGCGGTGATGTCCCACGAGATGCGGACGCCGCTGAACGCGATCCTCGGCTACGCCGACCTCATGGACATGGGGATCGGCGGGGAGCTCCCGGAGGGGCAGCGGCGCAACCTCGAGCGCATCCGCCTGGGCGGGCGCCATCTCCTCGACCTGATCAACGACGTCCTGGATTTCGCGCGGGCCGACGGCGCGGACATCGGGCTCGACCTGCGCCCCGTGAACGTCGTCGCCGTGGTCGAGGAGGTCATCGCGCTGCTGGAGAGCCAGGCGCAGGCCAAGGGCGTCCAGCTGCGCCTCGAGCGCTGCGGCGACGGCCTCCCGCCCGTCCAGGCCGACCTCCAGCGCCTGCGCCAGGTCGTCACCAACGTCGTCGCCAATGCGATCAAGTTCACGGAGCGCGGCCACGTCGCGATCCGCTGCGAGCACGACGACGACGTGGTGCGCGTCCGCGTCGAGGACACCGGCATCGGCATCTCGCCGGACGTGCTCCCGCTCGTCTTCAAGGAGTTCTACCAGGCCGACGCGAGGCTGACGCGGGAGCGGGGCGGAAGCGGCCTCGGGCTCCCCATCGCGCAGCGGCTCACGCGCCTCATGGGAGGCGACGTCGTCGCCAGGAGCGCCCTCGGCCAGGGCTCGACGTTCACGATCGTGCTCCGGGCGCTCCCCGCCGGCACCGATCTGCGGGAGGAGGATGTGGCCGCTCACGCCGCGCGGATGGAGGCGCGCGCGGCGCAGCCGGCCGGCGCGCCCGACGCGCCGGTGACCGTCGTGGCGTTCGGCCGCGCCGCCGACGCGCTCGAGGAGCTGGCCCGCCGCATCAGCACGCAGGTCCACCTGGTCTGGACGACGGCCACGGACGAGGTCGCAACGCTCGCCCGGCGCGAGCGGCCTTCGCTCGTCGTCCTCGACATCTCGGCCGGCGACGAGGCCGCCTGGCGCGTCGCGCATGCGCTCCAGGAGATGCCCGAGCTGTCCAACACCGCCGTGCTCCTGCTTCCGGCCATCCCGGCGCCGCTCGCCGACGAGGCGACCGGCGGCTTCGACCTCGGCTGGGTCGCCCTCGTGCCCAAGCCGTTCACGGCCGAGCAGCTCACGCAGGCGGTCCACCGCGCCGTCTGGGGGGGCGCCGCCCAGCCCGGCTCTGCGGCCGGCCGCTACGACATCCTGGTCGTCGACGACGACGAGGACTCCCGCCGCGTCGCCACCCGGTTCCTGGCCGGCGCCCGGGCCGACGTGCGCGAGGCGCCGGATGGCGAGACGGCGCTGGCGGCCATGCGCCGCCGCCCGCCCGACGTCGTCGTGCTCGACCTCATGATGCCCGTCCTCGACGGCTTCGGCGTCCTGGCCACCATGCGCGCCGACCCGCTCCTGGCCCGCATCCCCGTCGTCGTGCTCTCGGCGAAGTCGCTGAGCGAGGCGGAGCGCCAGTTCCTGGCGCGTACCGCCGTGCGCGTGCTGCAGAAGGGCGAGCACCGCCTGGCCGACGTCGCCGCGCTCGTCATGCGCGCCGCGGCCGGCGCGGCACGGGCGAGCCAGGGCGAGCGGGTGGGCGTGAGCGCGGGCGGCGCGCCTACCTGAGGCCGATGCTCACCCCCACCTGGTACGTGACCAGGTCGGCGTTGCTGCGGGTGGGGTGGATCGAGATGCTGCCGTCCGGGTTGTCGGTGATCCCGTCCTCGCGCAGGTACTCGACCTTTCCATTGCCGTGGTAGCGGGCGCCGAGGTCGATCGAGACCGGGACGCGGCCGAAGCTCACCGGGATGACCAGGCCGCCGCCGGCGCCCCAGGCGAACGTCGCGTCGTCGAAGTTGGTCGTGCGGGCGAAGTCGTCCTGCCCGCCGCTCGTGCCCTTGACCGACGATTCGGTGCCGAAGTAGGAGACGCCGATCCCGGCGTTCGCGTAGGGGCGCACCCGGCCGGTCGGCACCATCACCTGCGGGCCGATCTGGCCGTAGGCGATGTTGTTCATCGTGGTCAGGTCGAGCTTCACGCGGCAGCCGACCGTGCTGCTGAAGCAGACCTCCTTCGTGGTCCGCCCGTAGTTGACGACGCCCGCGTCCAGGCGCAGCGCCAGCGCGCCGCCCCGCGCGGCGCCGACCAGCAGGTGGCCGCCCAGCCCGAAGCCCACGTCCACGTTGTCCGCGAACGCGCCCACCGGCTGGGCGACGATGACGGCCGCGCCCGCGAAGTGCCGCGCCGGCCCGTACTCCGCCGGCTGCTGCGCCACCGCGCCGGCCGCCGAAAGCAGCGCGGCGGCCACGCCGAGTCCCACACCACGGTATCCCACGGATCTATCCTCCCGTCCAACCTGGTTCGATCGTGAAGCCGGCCGGCCCACGGCGGCGCCCGGCGGCGCCGCCCACGTCACCGACTCGCCGCCGGCACCCCGGAAACGCGCATCCCCGTCGCCGGTAGGACGCCCCGGGCGCTCCCGAGAGGCAGCGTGTCTCCCGGCGCCACGCGCCGGACGACCTCCGCCCGCACGGGCTCCGGCCCGCTCCGCGCGGCCGCCAGCACCGTGCCGCCGAGCACCATCAAGCCGACCGCTCCGATCACGATCCCGATCCGACGCTTCGTCTTCCTCGATCCATCCTTCATGGCTCACCTCCACCGGTCCAACGGCCGGGGCGGCGGACGGCGGCGTTGCGCCGACGAGCGCCTCCGCCCCGACCTTCCGTCTCGCGGCCCGCCTCGGGCTCCCGCCCCGGTGGCGACGCGCGGGCCGCTCGTCGGCTCGCGGCCGACTCGCGCCCGTCGGGCATTACGCCATCCGAAAAGGCGAGGTTTCGGCGCCGCGTGTCGCCATCCGGCGCACCGGACGCAACGGCGCTCGACCGATCGCGCCGACGGTCTCGCCAATCTACGTGGCGCCGCGCGGCCGGCGTGGGTCGTTCGACCCCTTTGCGAGTGGAGGGCCTGGCGGCGCGGGGCGGCGTGGACAGGGACGGGAACGGAAATGGGTCACACGGAGCCACGGAGGGCGCGGAGGATCGCCGCGCGTGCGAGACTCCCCGGGGAACGCACGATCCCTGGATGTCATCTCCGGCATGCGCAGGTGGCCGGGGTGTCGTCGGCGGGCCGCCGCCGCTCCTTCCGTGTTCCCCGTGTCTCCGCGTGACACTTGATGGACGTGCGGGTGCCGCGAAGGTCGCGCGGACTCAGTGACCGCGCAGGCGGTCGATCCAGCCGCGCCAGCCGCGCTCGGGATCGCGGCGCGACGCGTCGCGCTCCGGCGGGGGCGCGCGCTCCGGCTCGGCCGGACGCGGCGCCGCGGCGAGACCGCGGGAGGAGGGAGAGATCGGGGCGGGGCCATCCGCGGCGGAGGAGTCCGCCGGGTGGACGCGCGAGCGCACGGCGGCCGCGAGCGCCTGGGTCTCGAGCGCCGGCTCGCGGTCGTACGCCTGCGCGACATGGGCCGCGAACGCGCCGTAGGCGTCCAGCGCGCCGAGGCCATCGCCGGTGCGCGCCAGGAGCCCGACGAGTCGCCGGACGGCCGTCTCGTCGTCCGGGTCCGCGGCGACGGCGCGGCGGCCGAACTCGACGGCGGCGGCGCGGTCGCCGAGGACCTCCATGTTGTCCGCGAGCGCCCACGCCGCCGCGGACGCGCGGGAGCGCAGCAGCCCGCGCCGCAGCGTGATCCAGCGACCGAACTCGAGGGACTCCGGGAGCGAGAAGCCCGGGAGGAAATCGCCGCGGTACAGCTCCAGCGCCTGACCGAAGCGGGCCTGCTCGACCGCGTGCTCGAAGGCGACGGCGTCGCACCAGACGGCGCCCTCGGCCAGGCCGATCTCGGCGTCGCCCTGCTCGATCAGCACATCGGGTCCGACCGACCGCTCCAGGTCGCGGATGGCGCCGTCGAGCGCGGCCCGGGCGGTCTCCTCGCCGGTTTCCGGCCAGAGCAGGCCGTGCAGCGTGTCACGGCGGCGGAACGTCCCCGGCCCCGCCACGGCGAGGTAGACGAGCAGCGCGGTGCGGTCCGGGTGGGCGAGGATCTCGCCGCCGTCTTCCCCCACGGTTCCGTCGACTTCGGTTCCACCGAGCGTCCGCAGGCGGATCATCAGGGCAGTCCGGGTGCGCGGATGCAGGCCCGCCGCGCGGCGGACCTGCGGTATCGCGTGCACGCTATGCGCCGGGCGCGGGGGAAGCAAGGACCACGGTGGCGGAGCGCCATGTGCTTGTCGCCAGGCGGTTTGCCGGGTCCGCGAGCCGCGCCGGCCGGCCGTCCCCGTCGACCCGACCGGCGCGCCGGCGGCCGGGCGCCGGCGCGCGCCGCGCCGCCGGCCGCGGCCGCTACTCCGCCTTCAGCACCACGACCGGGTCGACGCGCGCCGCGCGGCGGGCGGGGAGGAACGCGGCGAGCGCGCCGGCGGCGAGGAGCACGAGCGGCACGCCGACGAAGGTAACCGGGTCGAGCGCCGGCACGCCGTAGAGGAAGCCGGAGAGCGTGCGCGCCAGCAGCGCGGAGAGGACGAGGCCGAGCGCCGCGCCGATGCCGACGAGCTTGAGCCCCGAGCGCATGAGCAGCCGCACGATGCTCCCCGGCTCGGCGCCGAGGGAGAGGCGGATGCCGACCTCGCGCGACCGCCGGGCGACGGCGAATCCGACCACGCCGTAGACACCGACGACGGCGAGCGTGAGCGCGAGCAGCGCGAAGGCGGTGAACGCCACGGCGCCGAGGCGCGCCGGGAGGAGCATGTTCGCCAGGTGCCGCTCCATGGTGCGCTGCCAGAGGATCATGATGTCGGGGTCGACCGCGTGGATCGCGGCGGTGGCCGCGAGCGTGGTGCGCACGGCGTCGCCGCGCGTGCGGGCCAGGACCCAGACCAGGTCCGGGGAGCTTTGCTCGAGCGGGAAGTAGATGAACGGCCGCGGCGTCTCGCCGAGGGAGCGGATCTTCGCGTTCCGCGCCACGCCGACGACGCGGACCTCGCCCTCGCGGGTCCGGAACGCATGGCCGACCGCGTCCTGTCCGGGCCAGAAGCGCGCCGCGAACGCCTCGTTCACGATCGCGACGCGCGGCCCGCCCGGCAGGTCCGTCGGGCCGAAGTCGCGGCCCCGCAGGATCGGGATCCCGGCGGCGTCGAAGAAGCCGGCGTCGGCCTCGGTCTGGTCGATCTCGAAGCCGGTCTGCCCCTTCGGCGGATCGTAGCCGTCGACGTTCACCGCGCCGGTGCTCGTGCTGAGCGCGTTCAGGTGCATGTTGGCGATCGTGCCGACGGAGACGACGCCCGGGAGGGCGCGGATGCGGTCCTCGATCTCGCGCACGAGCTGGCGGCTGTGATCGCCGACGTAGCGGTTCGACGGCACCGCCCAGGTGACCATGGCGGTGGGCTGGTAGCCGAAGCCGGGGTCCACGGTCTGCCGCGCGCGCATGCTGCGGAGGAACAGCCCGGCCGCCACGAGCAGGAGCAGCGAGGCGCAGACCTGTCCGACGACGAGCGCGCCGCGCAGCGTGATGCGCCGGGGCGGCCCGCCGCCCGTGTTCTCCGACTTGATCGTGCCGACGACGTCGGGCCGGCTCGATTGGAGCGCGGGCGCGAGGCCGAAGAGGATGCCGGCGAGGACCGACACGCCGGTCGCGTAGGCGAGCACGCGGACGTCGAGGCCGAGGTCGAGCGTGATCGGCACCGGGACCGGCAGGTCGGCGTGCAGCAGCGCGCGCAGCAGCAGGCGGGCGAGGAGGATGCCGGCGGCGCCGCCGAGGAGCGAGAGGAAGACGGTCTCGACCAGAAGCTGGCGCACCAGCGACTTGCGCGGCGCGCCCAGCGCCAGCCGGATCGCGATCTCCCGCTGGCGCTGCTGCGCCCGGGCCAGGAGGAAGCTGGCCAGGTTCGCGCACACGATGAGCACGACCAGCGCGACGACGACGAGGAGCAGCCCGGCGACCGGGACGAGGAACTTGTCGAGCAGCGGGCTGACGTAGACATCCTTCATCGGCACGAGCAGCGTGTGCCGGTCGGCCGGCCAGTTCGCGAGGTCGAGCTGCTTCATCCGGGCGTCGAAGCCGGCCAGCGCCGCCCGGACGCGCGGGAGCGAGATCCCCGGGCGCACGCGGCCGGTCAGGAACAGGCTGTGCTCCGAGCGCGTCTTCAGCGCGTCGTCCGGCGAGGGCTGGAGCTGGTTGACCATCAGGATCGGGAAGTACAGCGCGGGGGCCAGCCCCTTCAGGTTGCCCTGGTAGTCCGGCGGCGCGACGCCGATGACCGTGTAGGGACGCGCGCCCACGCGGATCTCCCGGCCGAGCACGCCGGGGTCGCGGCCGAAGGCGCGGCGCCAGTACTCGTCGCTGAGCACGACGACGGGGTGGCCGCCGGGGACCACGTCGTCCTCGGGACCGAGCAGCCGGCCGAGCTCCGGGCGGATCCCGAGGAGCGGGAAGTAGTTGCCGCTGACCATCTCCGCCGTGAGGCTCTCGACGCGGCCGCCGACGTCGCGCGGCACGACGGTCAGCCCGGAGGCCGAGATGCCGGCGAACACGTCCGTCGCGGTGCGGCGCAGCTCGTCGTAGTCCGGGTAGGCGAAGGGGACGAACGAGATGTCGGCCGTCGTCTGGTGCAGCTCGACCAGCTCCTCCGGCCGCGCGAGCGTCGGCTTCCGCAGCAGGATCGCGTTCACCAGGCTGAAGATCGCCGTGTTCGCGCCGATCCCGAGCGCCAGCGAGAGGAGGGCGACGAGCGTGAAGCCGGGGCTCTTGCGCAGCCGCCGGGCGGCGTAGCGGACATCGCGCAGCAGGAGGTCCATGGGCGTGCTCGCGTTGGGGGAGGGGCGGAGTGGATCGTCGACCCGTACGGGATTGGACGCTGCGGGGATTCAGGAGGCTGGAATCACGATCGCCTCAGATCCACCTCTTCCGCCGGAAGAACGTCCACAGGATCGCGCCCAGCACGAGCATGAGGCCGAGCGAGAAGGCGTATCCGAACCGCCACGCCAGCTCCGGCATGTGCCGGAAGTTCATGCCGTAGATCCCGGCGACGAGCGTCATCGACATCAGGATGATGGACCACGCGGTCATGATGCGCACCGTCTGGTTGAGCGCGTGCGCGTCGGCGGCGGCGTGCAGCTCGACGAGAGATGTCACGATCTCGTGGAGCGTGCTGATCTCCTCGGTGATGCGGATGACGTGGTCGCGTACGTCCTCGAGGTACGGCAGCAGCTCGAGGCTCGCGGTGGCGACGTCGCGGCGCATGAGGCGGCCGAGGATGTCGCGGAGCGGCGCCACGATGCGGCGGAAGACGATGAGCTCGCGGCGGATGTGGTGCACCGCGGCGACGGAGGCGCCCCGCGGGTCCTCGGCCAGGCGCGCCTCCTGGACGGACGCCTCGTCGGTGAGATGGTCGACGACCGGGAAGTAGCCATCCACGAGCGCATCGATGAGGGCGTGCGCCAGCATCCCGGAGGTCCTCAGCCGGTCCGGCGCGGCCTTCCAGCGGGCGACGGTCTCGCGCACCTCCTCCACCGGCTGGTCGTGCACCGTGACGACGAAGCCGGCGCCGAGGACGACGTGCAGCTCGTTGAACGCGACGCGGCCGCGCTCCTCGCCGACGCGGGCGGCGTAGAGGACGAGGAAGTAGTAGCCGGGGTAGCGCTCGAGCTTCGGGCGCTGGCGGCCGTGCAGGCAGTCCTCGACGGCGAGCGGGTGGAGGTGCAGCTCGTCGCGCAGGAGGCGGCCCTCCTCCGCGCCAGGGTCCTCGATGTCGATCCAGAGCGTGGCGGGGGCGGCGGGGCCGGCGTCCTCGCCGGCGCGCTCGAGCGCGTGGTAGCGCTGGAGCGCGTCGGCCAGCGGGACCGCGTGGACGCCGGTGTCGCCAGCGGCCCACGCGCGGGTGCGGCGCCGCCCCAACGTCTGGTCGCCGTACGTGGCCAGGTCGAGGCCGCGCTCGGCGCCGGCGTCGTCGGGGGGGTGCGGCGCCGTGGCCATGGCCGGGTCAGGGCTCGACGCCGTCGCCGTGCGTGTGCGCGACCACCTTCTCCCCGACCTCCTTGCCCAGCTCCTCGCCCGCCTCGATGTCGAAGCGATAGTGGACGCCGCCATAGACGCGGGAGACGGACGCCTCGTCCGCGCGGCCGTGGTAGAACGCGGTACGCTCCGGGAAGAGGTAGCTCATCACCTCGGCCGCGGCGCCCGACTGCGTCGAGTGCCCGGACGGGTAGCTCGGGAAGGGCGGCGTGGAGAACACCGTCTTCACGGTCGGGTCCGCCGTGACCGGCCGCAGGATCCAGTAGTAGTACTTCGAGTCCCAGCAGGCGAGGAACGCGTCGTACATCGCGATGCTCAGGAGCGCGTGCGCCCGCGCCGCGTGCACCGGCCCGAGCCCGTGGCTCGCGATCTCGCTCTCCAGGAACATGCTCCAGCGCAGCGACGGCGGGTCCGTGGCCCAGTAACGGGCGATGTCCGCCTGCTGCAGCGTCCGGTCCGTGTTCAGCTTGCGCACCTCCGCCAGGTCCGCCTGGAACCGCGCGGACGTCAGGGCCGGCGGCGGCCCGATGCGCAGCTCGTCGGCATGCTGCAGCACCCACGGCCGCCACGTCCCGGCGAGCGGGTCGAACGGCGGGTCGATGTAGCGGGGCGGCGTCGGGCGCCAGTACTGCGCGCCGTTCGGCATCCGGCCATCCCACTGCACGGCGGAGCCGTCGGTCTCGGCCAGCGCGATGGCGCGGGCCGCGACCGCGCGCCCGATCGCGTAGCCGGCCTCCACGTCGGAGCGGTAGTTCATGCCGGCGGCGATGCGGGACTCGCCCGCGCGGCGCACCAGGGCCTGGATCTCCGCCGAATCGGCCTGCGGGAAGGCGTAGGCCAGCACGGCCGCGGCCGCGGCGGCAGCGGCGGCGTGCTCGGACGGGTAGCTCGGGATGCCGCCGTCGTTGCCGGCGCGGCGGCGCACGCGCGAGTCCGCCCGGAACGGCGCCTCGCGGTTGTAGAGGTACTTCGCGTTCCAGGTGGCGACGAGCGCGTCGTAGATCGCGGCGTGCATGAGCGCGCCGGCGCGCGCGGCGCGGACCGGCGTGCCGGCGGCCACGTCGGGCTGCAGGATCCACGCGTGCTCCTGCTGCGCGAGCAGCTCCGCGGTCCAGGCGGAGGTCGGCAGCCCATCCCAGCGCCGGATGTCGGAGAGCGTCGCGGTGTCGAGCTTCGCCTGGAGCGTGAGGACCTCGGCGATCTCGGCCTTCGCCTCGGCCGAGCCGGCCGCGGGCGGCGCGGGCGGCCGGAGCGACGCGCCGTCCTGGATGATCCACGTCCGCCACGTCCCGGCGCCGCTCTCCTTGCGCGCCGCCGGCGTGGTCGGATCGCCGGTCTCGTCGGAGCAGCTCCCGAGCAGCAGCGCCGCGCCGAGCAGCGCCGCGCAGATCGCGCCGCGTTTCATCGGATCACCGCCTCGCCGGAGAGCAGGTGCTCCACGTGGTACGTCATGGCCTGCGGCTCGCCCGCATTCGTGACCCGGAACGCATCGACGTACGGCATGAAGAGCGGGAGCGGCCGCTCGGAGCCGATCGGCTCGCCGCGGTCCCGGGCCGGCTCGACGGTGATCACGTGGGTCCAGCGCGGCGCGCCGGCGGACGTCTTCTCCTGGAGGTTCACGGGGAGCGTCAGCGCGGAGGGGAAGGGGAGGTTGTCGGGGTTGCCCACCCAGTCGTCGCCGGGGAAGTTGTCGTCCCCCATCGTGCGCCAGTCCTCGACGCCCGAGAACGGGCCCCACCCCGTGTCGTCCTTCTGGTTGACGACGCCGTGGGCCTCGGGGAGGAACTTGCCGTAGGACAGCCAGATGGCCTGCGGCGTCCCCATGTCCCGGACCATCCACCCCTCGTAGACCCACCCCGGCGAGAGCGGCGTCATCCGCACCCACGAGTCGTTCTGCTTCGTCGTCAGCGGCCGCGCGTTGAAGAGCCAGACGCCGGCGTACTCGTGCGAGGGGTAGCCGTAGAGGTAGTTGTCGCTGGGCGTGAACATCGTGAACTGGCCGGGGTCCGGCTCGAGCGCGGCGCCCTCCGGCAGGATCGCGCCGTCGAGGCGGAGATGCGCCTGGCGCCCGGAGAAATGGCCGGCCAGCACGGCGGCGTCCGACGGCGCGGGGTCCGTATCCCCGGGCGGTTCCAGCGTGACGCGGAGCGACCGCGGCGAAGCGATCGGCGAGCGCACATGGACCTCGCCCGACGCCCCGGCCGTCAGCTTCCCGGCCGAGTGCGCGGCGCCGGCCGCATCCACGAGCCAGATCTCCAGCGCGCCGTCCCGCGCCGGGTCCAGCGCCGGCAGGTTCGTGAAGGTGAGCGCGATGTCTGCGTCGGCGGGCACGCTGGTCGTGCCGCCATCGCAGCCGCCGAGGATCAACGCCGGAAGGACGACGAGCGCCAGCCCGGCCCGCAGCCGTCGCTGTGTGGGCATCGGTTTCGGGGGGATCGGGTTCGAGAGAGACTGCCGCAAGATCGACAACCCGGCCGGGCGCCGCAAGGTCGGGTGGGTACGCGTTTCGCATACCGGGAGCGGGGTGCGGGGGCTCCCGCGCGGGTTGGACGGCGCCGCCGCGAGATTCGGTGACGGAGGGGACTGGACGGTGCACGCTCCACGTACGCGGGTGGCTGCACAGCTCGGCGAACAGGGTCCGGCGGGCCACACCCACCCGGCCGCGCGGCCGCGGGGACGCTACCTGGCGTCGCTGTCGCTGGCGGCGCTCGGCGTCGTCTACGGCGACATCGGCACGAGCCCGCTCTACACGATCCGCGAGTCGTTCCTGGCCGAGCACGGCGTGCCGCCCACCCACGAGAACGTGCTGGGCGTGCTCTCGCTCATCTTCTGGGCCCTCATCCTGATCATCTCGGTCAAGTACCTCGCCTTCATCATGCGCGCCGACAACCGCGGCGAAGGCGGGATCCTCGCGCTGACGGCGCTGGTCACGCCCGTCGGCGCGATGCGCGGCGGGCGCTGGGCGCTGATCCTGCTCGGCCTGTTCGGCACCTCGCTCCTCTACGGCGACGGCATGATCACGCCCGCCATCTCGGTGCTCAGCGCCGTCGAAGGGCTCGAGGTGGCGACGCCGTTCTTCCGACCCTACGTGATCCCGATCACCGTCGCCGTCCTGGTCGCGCTGTTCCTCTTCCAGAAGCACGGGACCGCGAAGGTCGGCCGCGTCTTCGGGCCCGTGATGATCGTCTGGTTCATCACGATCGCCGCGCTCGGCGCCGTGCAGATCGCGCGCGAGCCGAGCGTGCTCGGGGCGGTCAGCCCCGCGCACGCCGTCCGCTTCTTCACCAACAACCGCAGCCACGCCTTCCTGTCGATGGGCTCCGTGTTCCTGGCCGTCACCGGCGGCGAGGCGCTGTACGCCGACATGGGGCACTTCGGCCCGCGGCCGATCCGCGTCGCCTGGTTCGGCTTCGTGCTCCCGGCGCTGCTGCTCAACTACTTCGGTCAGGGCGCGCTCCTCGTGCGCGAGCCCGCCGCCGTCGCCAACCCGTTCTACCACCTGGCGCCCGAGTGGGCGCTGATCCCGGTCGTCGGCATCGCCACCGTCGCCACCGTCATCGCCTCGCAGGCGCTCATCTCCGGCGCGTTCTCCCTCACGATGCAGGCGGTCCAGCTCGGCTACTCGCCCCGCGTCGAGATCGACCACACCTCCGCCAGCGAGAAGGGGCAGATCTACATCCCCGCCATCAACTGGACGCTCATGCTCGCGTGCATCGGGCTCGTCCTCGGCTTCCGCACCTCCAGCCACCTCGCCGCCGCCTACGGCCTCGCCGTGACGACGACGATGGTCGTCACCACGCTCCTCTTCTTCGTCGTCGCCCGCGAGCAGTGGCACTGGAACACGCTGCTCGCCGTGCTGCTCGTCGGCTTCTTCCTCGTCGTCGACCTGTCGTTCTGGGCCGCGAACCTCCTCAAGATCCCGCACGGCGGCTGGTTCCCGCTCATCATCGGCGCCGCCGTCTTCACGCTGCTGACCACGTGGAAGCGCGGCCGCGAGCTCCTCTCGGAGCGCATCCGCAGCCAGACGCTGCCGCTCGACCTGTTCCTGAAGGAGGTGGCCACCCACCCGCCGCTGCGCGTGCCCGGCGTGGCCGTCTACATGTACAGCGACCCGCACGGCACGCCGCCGGCCTTGCTGCACAACCTCAAGCACAACAAGGTGTTGCACGAGCGCGTGGCGTTCCTCTCCGTGCACACCGAGGAGGTGCCCTACGTCGGCCGCGACGACCGCATCGACGTGCGCCCGGTCGCGGACGACATCTTCCAGGTCGTGCTCCACTACGGCTTCATGCAGGACGTGGACGTCCCCTACGCGCTCGCGCTCGTGGACCGGGACGACCTGAGCTTCGACTTCATGAGCACCAGCTATTTCCTCGGCCGCGAGACGCTGCTCCCGACGCGCCGGCCGGGGATGGCGCTGTGGCGGGAGCGGCTGTTCGCGGTGATGTCGAGGAACGCGCGCGGGGCGACGTACTTCTTCCGCCTGCCACCGAACCGGGTGGTCGAGCTGGGGGCGCAGGTCGAGCTGTAGGCCCCGGCGGAGCCGGGGCCGCAAGAGGTCGGCTGCGCCTCCCGCGAGAGGTCGCCCGCTGCGCGGGCCCCCGCAAGAGGGCGCGCTTCGCGCGGCCGCAAGGGGGCGGCCTGCGGCCGCCCGCGCAGAGGCGTGGGCTGCACCGGGCCGCCCTCGGGTGCGCTTTCCGGGGCGTCGACGGGGCGCGGGCGGGGCCGGACATCCCGACGGCCGCCGACCGTCAGCCCGGCGCCTCTCGCGGGAGGGCGAAGCCCGACCTCTCGCGGCCCCGCGCGAGCGGGCCTCTTGCGGGCGGCGCAGCCGCCCTCTTGCGGGAGGCCGGAGGCCGACCTCTTGCGGCCCCGGCTGCGCCGGGGCCACTCTTTGGGGGAATTCTCGCCCGTCGTACCCATCCCGGAGCCCGTCCATGTCCGTCGTCCGCGGCGCCCGCGTCGCCACCTGCTTCCTGCCGGTCGTGTTCGTCGGTGCGTGCGCGACGGCAAACGCGGTGTTCGCGCCGCCGCCGCCGGCGGCGCCGAGCGAGCCGCCGGGGATCGAGCGGGCGGCCTTCGTCGTGCGCGTGGGGAGCGACACGGTCGCCGTGGAGCAGTTCACGCGCACGAGCGACCGGATCGAGGGGCGGCAGGTCGTGCGCACGCCGCGGCTGCAGGTCCGGGAGTACGCGGCGAACCTGGCGCCGGACGGGGCGATCTCGCGCTTCACGCTGACCGTGCGGGAGCCGGCGGCGCCGGAGCCGGTGCTGCGCGGCGTGGTCGAGTACCGCAGCGTCGACGCGCGCGTGGAGGTCACGCGGGATTCTCGCGCGACGACGCAGAGCGTGCCGATCCGCGCCGGCGCGATCCCGTCGCTCAGCTACGCGCTCGGCCTGTACGACGCACTGCTGCGCTGGTTCTGGCCGCGGCCGGCGTCGTCGGTGGAGACGAGCCTCATCGGGCTCGCGCCGGCGGCGGCGTCGCCGGTCGCGGTCCGGCGGTCGGGCGCGGACGCGGCCATCGTCGTCGCGCCGGAGGGGGAGAGCCGGGTCCGGCTCGCCAGCGACGGGCGCATCGTGGACTGGAACGGCGTCGGCTCGAGCCTGAACATCGTCGCGCAGCGCACCGGTCCGCTCGACTTCGACGCGCTGGCGAGCGACTTCGCCGCGCGCGAGCTGGCCGGGCACGGCCTCGGCACGCTCTCCCCGGCGGACTCGGTGCGCGCGACGGTCATGGGCGCCCACATCGCCATCGACTACGGCCGGCCGGCACGGCGCGGGCGCGTCATCTTCGGCAACATCGTGCCGTGGAGCCGGGTCTGGCGCACCGGCGCCGGCGCGGCGACCGGGCTGCGGACGGACCGCGACCTGGTGATCGGCGGGGCGCGCGTCCCGGCGGGGATCTACACGCTCTGGACGATCCCCACGCCCACCGCGTGGACTCTGATCGTGAGCCGGGAGACCGGCGCCGAGGCGACGTACGACCCCGCGCGCGACCTGGCCCGGATCCCCATGCTCCGCGAGACGCTGCCGAACCCGTTGGAGCGCTTCACCATCGGCATCGACGTCGGCGTCGATCCACAGGCCGACGGCACGCTCTGGATGGGGTGGGGAGACACGCGCGCGTCGGTCCCGTTCAGGGTGCTGCGCCGGTCGCGCTGAGCCGCGGCGGCGCGCGCCGGCCGGCGCCGCAGCCCACACCCCGCTGTCCGGATCCCGCCGACGCCGGTCCGGCGTTTCCCCCGCGAAGTTCGGCGCCTCCCCTACAGTCGCGGGGCCGCCGTGAGGCAAAGCTGGACGCGTCGGCGCACCGGTCGCGCCGTCGGCCGCCGGCCGACGCGCGCGCGCCGGCGGCGCCGCGCCATGCGCCGACGCACCGCCGATTCCGACGCCCACGCGGGCAGGAGCCGAACCATGAGAGCCTCGACGATCTTCCTCCTCGCGGCGAGCACAGCCCTCGCCGGCGCCGGCGCCGCCCGGGCCCAGATCCCCGTCCGACTGCACGTCACGCCCTTCGCCGGCGGCGCGCTCCCCCTCGGGAAGCTGCCGACGCCGATGCTGCTCTCCCTCGATGCGCGCGAGACGGACCAGGTCGTCAACGCGCAGCTCGAGAACGCCGCCGCCTTCGGCGGGATCGTCGGCGTGCGCATCGGGAAGCACGTCGCCGTCGAGGGGACGGTCAGCTACGTGCCCGGCAAGGTGACCGCCGACGGACTGCCCTCCTTCGACGCGCGGATCCTCTCCTACACCGGCGGCCTCGCCTACTACATCCCGGCGCCCATGCGCCTCGAGCCGTTCATCAACGCCGGCGCCGGCGTGAAGACCTACGACTTCGACCGCACGCCGGCCGACCGCGAGACCGACCTCGTCGGCAGCTTCGGCGCCGGCACGAACCTCACGCTCACCCGCGCGCTGGCGCTCCGCGTCGAGGCCCGCGACCAGGTCTCCAGCTTCAACCCGAAGCTCGGCGGCGTCGACAACACGATCCAGCACGACCTCCTCCTGACGGGCGGCCTCACCTTCAAGCTCGGCAAGGCCGGCCCCACGGCCACGGTGGTCCAGGCCCCGACCCGGTAGCCGCGAGCCGCCGCCCCGCACACGCCCCCGGCCGAGCCGATCGGCCGGGGGCGCGCCGCATGCCTTGACATCCGACAACATCCCCCGCACTGTTGTCGAACGTCAAGGTATTCACGCGCACGGAGGACGCACGCATGGCGGACCGGGTCGACCTGCTACAGGGGACGCTGGATCTGCTGATCCTGAAGACGCTGATCCTGGGGCCGCTGCACGGCTGGGGGATCAGCAAGCGGATCCGGCAGCTCTCGGACGAGGTGCTGCAGGTGAACCAGGGATCGCTGTACCCGGCGCTGTACCGGTTGGAGGACCGGGGGTGGATCGCGGCGGAGTGGGGGGTCTCGCCGGAGGGGCGGCGGGCGAAGTTCTACCGGCTGACGGCGGAGGGGAAGGCGCGGTTGCAGGAGGAGACGGCGGGGTGGCGGCTGTTCACGCGGGCGGTGGAGCAGGTCCTCGGGGCCACCTGAGCGGAGGCGACGATGGGGCCGTGGGAGCGGATCCGCCGGCGGGTGCGGGCGCTGGCGCGGAAGGGCGAGCTCGACCGCGAGATGGACGCGGAGATGCGGCTGCACCTGGAGCTGGAGGCGGAGGAGCTGGTGCGGCGCGGCGTCGCCCCGGAGGAGGCGCGGCGGCAGGCGAGGCTGGCGTTCGGTGGGGTGGAGCGTTTCCGCGAGGCGGGGCGGGATGCGCGGGGGGTGCGGTGGCTGGAGGACCTGGCCGGGGACGCACGGCTGGCGGTGCGCTCGCTGCGCCGGAGCCCGGGCTTCACCGCGGTGGCCGTGTTGACGCTGGCGGTGGGGATCGGGGCGACGACGGCGATCTTCAGCGTGGTCGATGGTGTGCTGCTGCGGCCGCTGCCGTATCCGAGGGCGGACCGGCTGGTGGCGGTGTGGGGCCGGTTCCTGCCGGAGAGCGGCTTCGATTTCCCGACATTTCCGCTGTCGCCGCCGGAGTACCGGGACTATCGATCGCAGACGCGGACGATGGCGGACGTGGCGGCGCTGGATGGCTTCGGCGCGACGATCGTCGCGAGCGACGGCGCGCCGATCCGGGTGAGCGGCGGGCTGACGACGGCGAACGCGTTCGCGCTGCTCGGCGTGGGGCCGGCGCTGGGGCGGACGTACGGCGCGGCGGAGGACGTGCCGAACGGGCCGCGCGTGGTGGTGCTGAGCGACGGGCTGTGGCGGAGCGCGTTCGGCGGCGACGCGGGGATCGTGGGCCGGACGATCCGGCTCGATGGCCGGCCGGCGCAGGTCATCGGCGTGATGCCGCCGGGCTTCTCGACGCCGGAGGGGCCGCGCGACCTGTGGGCGCCGCTCGCGCTCGACCCGGCGGCGGCGAACCGGAAGTCGCATTTCCTGCGGGCGATCGGCCGGCTGCGTCCGGGCGTCGACGCGGCGGCGGCGGGCGCGGAGATGAGCGCGCTGATGGCGCGCTGGAAGGCGGACTACCCGGACATCCACACGGGGCACTTCCTCTTCCTGCGCCCGCTCCTGGACGACGTGGTGGGCGGCGCGAAGCGGACGCTGCTCGTGCTGCTGGGGGCGGTGGCGCTGGTGCTCGCCATGGTGTGCGCGAACGTGGCGAACCTGCTGCTCGCGCGAGGCGAGCAGCGGCAGCGGGAGGTGGCGGTCCGGACGGCGCTGGGCGCGCGCCGGGGGCGGCTGGTGCGGCACTTCGTGACGGAGGGCGCGGTGCTGTCCGCGGTTGGCGGCGCGCTCGGCCTGGTGCTGGCGGTCGTGGCCGTACGCGCGATCGTGAAGCTGGGCGCGGCGTCGATCCCGCGCGCGGCAGGCGTGGCGGTGGACGCGCGGGTGCTGCTGTTCGTGGCGGGCGTGGCCGTGGCGACGACGCTCGTTTTCGCGCTCGTCCCCGTGCTGCAATCCGGCGCCGCGGCCCCGCAGCGGGCGCTGCGGGAGACGGCCGGGCGCGCGGCGACGGGCGGCCGCGCCGGCGTCCGCTTCCGCGCGGTCCTCGTGGCCGGCCAGGTCGCGCTGGCGTTCGTGCTCGTGATCGGCGCCGGGCTGATGGTGCGCAGCCTGGGCGCGCTGCTGCGGGTGGACCCGGGCTTCCGCGGCGGTCCCGTCCTGGTCGCGCGGATCGGCCTCTCGCCGGGCGACTACCCCGAGATGGCGCGCGTCGTCGCGTTCCAGGAGCGGCTGCACGACCGGCTCGCCGCGCTCCCGGGCGTCCGGAGCGTGAGCGCGATCTCGTCGCTGCCGCTGCTGGATCCCACGTCGAACTGGGACTTCCAGGTCGAGGGCGCGCCCCCGCCGGCGCCGGGCGCTCCGGTGCCGAGCGGCGACGTCCTCTTCGTTCTGCCCGGCTACCTCGAGACGCTCGGCGTGGGGCTCGTGCGCGGCCGCTTCATCGACGCCGGGGATCGGACCGGCTCCCCGCTCGTCGCCGCGGTGAACGAGACGGCGGCGCGCCTGTTCTGGCCGGGGCAGGACCCGGTCGGCAAGCGGTTGCGCGCCGCCGGCGACGACGCGGCCCCCTGGCTCACGATCGTAGGCGTGGTGGCCGACGTTCGCCACAACGCGCTGGACGCGGCGCCGCGGCCGGCGTGGTACGTCGCCGAATCGCAGGCCCCGCGGGCGGTCGGGGAGGCGGCGCGGACGCTGACGTTCGTCGTGCGCGCCGCCGGCGAGCCGGCGGCGCTCGCGCCGGCCGTGCGGCGCGTGGTCCGGGAGCTGGACCCGAATCTGGCGATCGCCCGGATGGAGACGCTCGACCGGGTCGTCGCGGGGTCGGTCGCGCGCCCGCGCTTCACGACGGCGCTGCTCGGCCTCTTCGCCGCGCTCGCGCTGTTCCTCGGCTCGATCGGCCTCTACGGCGTGCTGTCCTACACGGTGGCGCGGCGGACGCGCGAGCTGGGGATCCGGATGGCGCTCGGCGCGCGCGACGGGCAGATCGCGCGTCTCGTCCTGCGCCAGGGGCTCGCCCTCACGCTCGCCGGGCTCGCGGTCGGCGCCGCCGTCGCTCTCGCCGCCAGCCGCCTGCTCGAGGGCCTGCTCTTCCACGTGCGGCCGAACGACCCCGCCACGTTCGCGCTCGTCGCCCTGACCATGGCGGTCGTGGCGCTGGCGGCGTGCCTCGTGCCCGCCCGGCGGGCGGCGCGCGTCGATCCGATGCAGGCGCTGCGGGCGGAGTAGCGGCGTCGCGGCACGGAAACACGAGACGCGGGGAGTCCGTCGCTCCCCGCGTCCACGCATCCGCGCGTGACTCCGCCCGGCCCGGTAGCCGCGCAAGCCGGACCCGCTACATCTCCCCCTTCGCCTTCATGATCTTCCCGGTCGTGGCGTCCACCTTCACCTCGCGGTCCCCTGTCTGGCCCGGCACCTTGAACTTGAACTCGTAGCGCCAGACGCCGTTCTCGCGCTCCAGGTCCGCCTCCGAGAGGGCGGCGCCGGTCGGGACGGCGGTCCGGGCCGTCATGTACGCCGAGTCGAAGGGGACGGGCGGCAGGCCGGGGGGCTGCCCTTTCGGCGCCATGGACGGCGCAGGTTGCGTCGGCGGCGTGGTCGGCGTCGTCACGGCGCCGGTGTCCCGCCGCACGTGCGTGGTGTCCTGAGCCACGGCCGCCCCGGCGCCGCCGAGGAGTATGACGGTGGCGACGATGGCTCCCAGAAGCGCTCTCATTCTGCGTTCCTCCCGCATGGGTTGACCCCGGCACGCTTGCCGGCGCTACCGTAAGCGAAGAATCGGCAGCAACATAGGTACCG